>JACPEV010000007.1 GCA_016183325.1 Candidatus Curtissbacteria bacterium | reverse complement strand
TCTGCTGTAAAATCCTTGGAAAAATACCTTAAAACTTCTCTAAATTTCTTCTCTGAAATATGGGAATGGTTAATATATCTGTTTTTCATTGTCTAGATAATCTATTCTAACACCTAAGAGGCGTTAATCTTATCTAGACCCAAACTTATTCTACCTCTTGTTAATAAAAATATAAATTCTACAATCCTAAATATGAAACCGGTTAAACAGGAAGATTCTTTAGGTTGTGGCGTTGCTTGTATGGCGTTTATATTAGGTATTAATTATCAAAATTCATTAAACTTCTTTAAGGATGGGAGGAAAAAAGCAAATAAGGCAGGATTTTTCTGTAGAGAGATAGTTATGGCTTTAGAAAAAGCGGGTTTGAGATATGAATATAAGTATATTAAGCCGAAGATAAAAAAGAAGATATACAAGCCAAACACAATTGTATTTTTAAGGAGATCTAAGAAATATCCATCGGGGCATTATTTATGTCGGGCGGACAATAAATGGATGGATCCATGGATTAATTTTCCAGTCGAAGAGAAAAAAGCAGGATTTAGGAGAAGCCTACCAGGAAAACCAATTTACGCAATTTTTAAACATCTCTAAACCTTGCGTTGTTTTTTGTAGGCGAATTAAGAGAAGGGTGGAGGGAGATTAAGAAATTACAACTAAATTTAGCTTCAGTATAAAACTTGCAAATACCAACAACTTTAATGCTCAAGCTTAAACCTCTTAAACCATTTTTTAATCAGTTTACTCAGTTTCCAATATAAAGTTTTCTCTCCTTGTTCATAAACAACCTTAGTCTTAGAAAAATCATCAGCATTTACCTTTAAAACAAGTTCAAAATCGTTAGAACCATATGTTTTTACCAATTCTTTAGCGTGCGTGTATAAATATCGTCCAGCTCCTTGAGTTCCCACTTCTCCTAAACCAGCAGTAATAAATATTTTGTAATTTCTATCTGGGTCGTTTGCTATCATATTTTTTTTCTTTGCCAGAATTGCAAAATCGTTTCTGCCTTCAATTGTGTAGCTCCTTCTTGGTGTAGTAATAGATTCATTTCCTTGACTGAAATTCACTGTTAAGTCGTCACGGCTTAATAGTTGTGCGGATACTGCGTTTGAACCAGGCCCGCCAATAGTCAAATAGCTGAAATTACTGCCATCTGGCAAGGGAATACCTGCTGAAGATAGACTGATGGGTTTTTTTAACCCTGCTTTTAATGCCAAAGCAAAAGTAAAACCAATAACCAAAGCTTCATTCTCTCCAACTAATCTCTGCGGCCCTACTATGGAGTTCCCTGAGTCAGTTCTATAACTTGCCAAAACTCTTAATTGAATAGGCATTGTCTCGTGGGGTAATGGAATACCAGAAGGTGGGTTGTTTATATCACCATACGGGGGAATAACGCCACTAAAAATTGCCGTAGCAAAGTTATCTGAATCATATCTTACATCACGTGTTGGCTGAGGTTCATTCCCAATCCTAAACTCCAGCTGGAGTTTCCCATAAAATATCCTCATGGGTTCTCCGATTAATGAGTCTTTGCCAAGAAGTTTTAAATAAGGGTTAAAGAATTCTTTTAAGGTTTTTAAAAAATATCCTATGGTAAAATCCCAAAGTTTTTCAGCTAATATAATCAGTAAGTGATTAATACTCATTTTTATATATTGTTCTCATTTTGAAAACACAATCTGTAACCTTACAACCTAATTAGTCTTTCTAACCAAGGAATATGCTCATTTCTTCTTTCCCACCATAAATCTTCCCAAACATAGTTAATCGCTAAATTTTCCCATTTACCCCATCTTTGGGCAAAAAATCTAATCATTTCATTTACGGGCACTAATTCTTTTTCATAGTCTTTGTTAAAGAAAAGTTTGGTGTAAATCTTTTGTTCCCAAGGTGAGATATGCTTTAAATAATCCATTCTATTAAATACCTCAAACATGATGATATGGGTTGAGGCTGGCCCAACTCCATATAGTTTAAGAAGTTCTTTTTCTAAATCCTCATTACTCTTTTTCCTCAGCTCTAATTCATTAATTTCATTATTAGCAAACGTTTGAGATATTCTAATTAGTGATTTTGCCCGATAGCCAACTTTCAATCCCCTTAATTCAGCTTCAAGAACTTGAGCTAATGCCGCAGGTTCCCAAAAGCACCATAATTTTTGACTGCCATATTCTAAGAGAGTTCCATAATGTTCAAATAAAGATTGCATCATACTTACAGACCTTCTTACAGTAGCGTTTTGAAGCAAAATTGAAATAATAAGATACTCATACAAAGACCCGTGATGCATCGGTCTCATCCCGTAAAATCTCTTAATTATTGGCTTCAGTAAAGGATCATTTTTAACAGCTTGATAAAAATTTTTAAGGTCAAGCTCCAAATTAAATCTCAATCCCATTTCATCACCAATGCTACTTATAAATTCCTTTGACAATTCTTTTCTGGAATATATATGGAGCAAAATTTTAGGTTTTTTTACCGTCCCTTTATTTTCAATAATCAATCCTAATCGCTCATCATGCCAAAACATAGTTTGCCATCGTTTTCCACCCTCCCACCTCATATCATTGGAAGGGAAATGTGCTGGTTTATAGATTGTGGAATCAAAATCAAAGGGGGAAGTTGAGGTAATAGTTACAACTTGTTCATTTTTTAATTCAACCATATCGTTTTATCATCCAATATCTGGCGAAAAGTCTAATTGATAATCTGGTATGCCAATTGTCTAACAAACCACCTTCGATCTAACAAACCATCTAACAAACCACCTTCGAGGTGGAATAGCTTGACACCTCCTCTTTTTTGCAGAATTTTGAGGTTATATTAAGACCAAACTTGCTCCGCCTGATAGAAGACGAGAGAACATATTTCCTCACTGAAACACAACCTACTTACCTTTATTTACCAGCCTAAATATGATTATTCAAACTGAAAATGACTTTATCGAGAAATATGTAACCGATGCTTTATACAGAAGGATAATTCGCGAACTTCGAACTAACCCCGATGGCACAAGAAAAGAAGATATTGGCAGAAAACGAGAACTGACCCGCGAAATACTACGTCATTATTTGTTCGTCCTCTCAATGACTGGTGAGTATGAATTCTCGGCTGAAAGCGCAGGTTTGCCAGAGAAACGAAGGCAAAAATACATGACAGAATCAGATTCATTTCGCGGGGTGTCTAGCCTGGCGAAGAATAACGTATCCTTACGGTCAAGAATGGCAGTGGCGCAGTCGATAATGGGAAGGAAACCAAGCTATTATAAATTGATTCACCCCGTAACTAACCAGCCGACTTATATCGAGCTAAAAGAAGTCACTCCTAATATAAACGCGGCTATGTGGTGGCTCGAAAAGGTTGATAAAATCGGTATTGAAGAATCAAAAGAAGACCCTTATAAAAACCCTAGGTTAGGTTGCCCCAGAAACGAAGAAGAAGCTCAATTACTAAAAGAGCTTCTGAAATGGCATACGGATTATATTGTAAGTAAAGAAAAAGAGGTCAAACGAACAGATAGCAAGAGTGAACCGACGTAAGGTAGAATAAAAGCAGGGGTCGCCCCCTGCTAGCGTTAGCGCTTGGTTTTGGTCGGATCAACCAAAGTAAACCTTTGCCTTACGCCAAACCTATTGGGTGGAGTAATGTCACCCTTTGATAGGGTTATCTCATTACTCGCGCCGGAAGGCTTGTACTGCCCCGATTTGGGAGCAGGTCTGCCTGTATAGGCCGTGACTGGTTTAGTAGTCATAGTCTTATCACCTCCTTTCCCGCCGAAGAACGGCGCAACCTCGGATTTCTCCTACAAACACCGTGTCGGAGTTTAAGAAAGTGCGGGTTTAACCCCTGCTTCTATTCTGCCTTATTAACAAACTGATTGACAAAATGTTGAGTCTTGTTTATTATTGAGTTGTATGCAGAATACAAAATTATTTTCGGTTCGTCAAGCGACTGAGTTTTTAGGAGTTCACATAGAAACCCTAAGGCGCTGGGATCGTGAGGGAAAACTTACTTCAATTCGTATCGGCAAAAGTAATCACAGGCGGTACGATCCTACTGTACTTGAGAAATTTAAAAGTGGAGAAAATACTCCTAATCACCCTGTCTCAATATATGCAGACCGCATTATAGATTTTCACTCGCCCGCTATCACCGATGAAAAATATTTCACCCGTCTTGTTTTGGCCATTGCCCAAAAAGTTGAAAGTTTGGTCGACTGCGAGTTAGTTGACGGCCCTTATGACAAAAAAAGGGACATTTTGGGTTATGAGATTGCAAAATATAACAAAAGAAATCCTGTCTACATTCAATGTAAGCATGTCAGAGATATTTCAGAAACAATTTTGAAAAATGAAGTAAGCGGCTTGTATCAACATGTTTTAAATAAAACAATCCTAAAGCCCTCAAAAATTATTTTCGCATTATCCACAAATGTTAACGCTACAGTAAGAGACAACATTCGGCTTTATGTCGAACAGTTGTTAGGTGTTCCTCGATCTAAAGTAGTTTTTTGGTGTCCTGTCGAACTTGACGCTAAAATTAAGGGCGAGCAAAGCATTCTAAAGCAATTCATTTTAACGGGATCAGTAGACGCCAATCAGGCCACAAATTTTAAAACTCCAGATATAAAACAGGAATATGCTGACAATATCAAGAGAACTCTTGCAAGGAGTCAGCAGTTAATTCAAAGCAGGCAGTTTCCAGAGGCGGAAGAGCATCTATTACTTTTACTGGGGAAAATTCCAGATGAAGAAAAATTCGCTAAGGACAGAGCAAAAACCTTCAACAATTTAGGACTTTGCTATAAATGGGACGGTAATCACGATGATAATTACCAAAAAGCCCTTGATGCATTTAATAAGGCTCTTGATCTAGACCCCACTCTCCACAAAGCACAATGTAATTTAATAAACACCCTTCTCTTGACTAAAAACGAAGAAAACGATAACAAAGCTTGGGATTTGGTTAATAAACTATGGAAGGAAATTGGCCCAGAAGATGAGTTTGTTGTAATTACATATATTCAAACATTTTCAATTAAATTTGGGAAACAAAAAGGACTGGAGGAGGCTGAGAAAATAAGAAGTGAAGTAGCTAAAAAAGGAAAGCCTGAATTAACGGAAAATGCTGGTTTTTGGTCTTTACTTGCATCAACCTATTTTTTTACGGATCAGCTAGATAAATCTCAAGAAATAATAACTAAGATTCTAGAACAAAATGAATTTGACGTAGACGCTGTCTACTTACAGGCAATGGTAAAAATGCGTAACGCTAAACAGGACTCTAAGCCCCTCGATGATTTTTTAGAGAATTACAAAAATAGTCAAGAAATAAGAAATGTTGAGTCATTGCTACGGAAAGCTTATCAACTTGCTAGAGAGCAAAAGCGATACGATCTCTTACCAGAGATTTACCATAACTGGGATGTCTGTAGGCTTTGGTTGTGGAAAACAAGTGGTGAGAAATTAGAAAACCTTGAATATCCTTTAGCTGAGAATACTAAAATAGATACTCACAAAATATCCAAAATCCCCGAGAGATTACTAAGCAAAGATTACGAAGGTGCTTATACTGCATACAAGGAGATTTCAAAAGATAATGACGTTCCAACTAATGAAAAGATTAACATTGCTTGGATATTTCGCGAGTACGGATACCCAGAAATTTCATTAAGGATTCTCGATGAAATTGACCCAGCATTGCAACTTCCCTATAAATATTGGCTATTTAAGAGCATTTGTCAGGTACTAACAGAGAATAAAGCTCAAGCAATTGAAAGCTGTAATCAAGCAAAAAAGGCTGCAAAAGAAAAGGGAGAAGGATTACAAGAAGTTTTGTCACATAACGGCGCTCTTTTAATGAGATATCAAAAAGAAGGTGATCGCCTTCTTCAGAATGCGATCGAATACGACAATGAGTTCCCTGCCCAAAAAATGTTAACGAAACTTGATATAAACAATGAAAAAGATAAAGCCTTCATTAGAGATTCAATGATTCAACGGCAACAATGGTTTGAGGGTGTTCTGGAAACGTATTTAAATAACCCGTTGCCTGTGTATACCTTAGAAAAAACTTTTAAAAGACCTTTTGTCGAAATATGGGAAGGTAGGGGCGCAAACTTCCCATGGGAGTTTCATACACCAAGTGATGATTATCAAAAGCACCTGATAGAACTCTTGGAATCTTCAGATGAAATGATTTTAGACTATATGTCCCTGCTTACTTTAATTAAGGCAAACCTGTTCGGCTTCGTGGAGAGAACTGGGAAAAAAATGTACGTGCATAAACTCACATTCGATAAAATTCAGCAAGAGCTAGTTCAGTACGAAAGTAAGACACTTAGAAAGTTATGGGATTTTCTCCGAAAATCATCTCTAGTGCAAATTATCGCGCCCAATGAAGAATTGGATGAAAATCTGAAAAAACTTACTAAAGTTTTTGAACCTTGGCTCTTACAAACGATTCAAGTGGCCAAAAATAAAGGATATCTGTTAGTCACCGATGACCTCAGACTCTCAAGAGCAGTAACGAACGAGGGCGTCAAAGTAATTAATAGCTTTACTTTTTTGATCTACGCACAGAACAAAAAATGGATTGAGAAAAAAGATTATTCTCAAATATTGGGTGAAATAGCCGACTGTGTTTATAGCTTTATTCCGTTCAACTATGAAGATTTACATGAAATAATTTGGCAAGATGACTACAAATTAACTCGCCGCTCATTTCATCTGATTCACCAACTGTTTCTACCAGGATCAGGTTTATTAAGCTTTATAAATGTTTTTGTCGACTTCACAAAACAACTTTGGCAGTCGGGCGCGCTTTCAGAAGATAAAATTTTTTGGACAAAATTTATTACTGAAGAAATAAATATATTATTTGAAAAGTGGGAAAATGAAAAAACTCCAGCAACAGACGAGGGAAGGGAATTTGTTAATAAATTTGCCTTAATGTGGGGCATGGCAGTTCAAATGGCGAATGTAGAGGATTTGAAAGCTTTGCGAAGTGAGCTAGATTCTATACCTGGTGATTCCTTGTTATTCAAGATAAAGGAAAGCATCATTAAGCATATCCAGTTACGCCTGGAGCAAATAGACCAAACGCCTAAAAAGGGAGAAGCTCTCCAGCCTTAATTTTGAGAGCTTTAGCCAATCGTTCTAAATTTATAAGAGAAGGATTGCGCTTGCCTCTCTCTATTTGCCCTATATAGGTAAAGTGCATCCCCGCTAGGTCTGCAAGTCCTTCTTGGGTGAGCTTTTTATCCTCTCTAATTTTTCGGAGATGTTTACCGAATCGGACTCTAATATCTTCCATTATTATATGTTCTCTAAGGGAAGACTATGTATCCAGAGACGATGAGTCCTATTTATGATATAATGATGACGATAAGTCTTATAAATTGACTGGAAATATGGATATATTACTTAAAACTCGTTGCACTAAAGGATTTCTTGTAATCTATAGGGATAAAGTGGCGATTGAATTAAAGGTACTTGGTACGCATAAAACTAATTCAATGCCCTACAGTCGCATTACAGGGGTCGAGGTGAATACAACTATGGCCAAGATACCTTTGCTTTCAAAGGGCATAGCAACTGTAACTATCTTCGGTCAGGGCGACCAAAAACTCGAAGCTCCGTTCGTCACTCTCGATGACGCCAAAAAGGCAGAAGAACTCATTAACTCCAAGCTTCAATAACTCACGCCATAAGGCGCACCAAAAACCACTTGACAGATACCTCCGTGTCATCATTACAATATATGTTATATCTCTTCCGTCATTGATTAGTCAGTGGACGTAAGTTAGAGATTCAACGACTCACTTTCAACGTGTCCTTTCGGAATAGGCCGTTAATTCGGACTGTAACCCGATACAAGCGACAGGTTAGCAATAACCAGTGAATCCAGAAGCTCGAATAAATGCACTTACCGTGCAGATATCGAGCGGGATTTACTAAAGATATCAAACCCGCAATAGCGGGTTTTTTTATTGCTAACAATATGGATATTGATAACAAATCTAACCAGGATAATCTTCGTTTAAATACGCTTCCCCCGCGTCTATCGTCCCAGGCAATTAAAGAATTTCAAGAACTCTACCTTAAAGAGTACAAAATACAAATTTCCGTTCAAGAAGCTGATCGACTAGGCATGAACTTACTTAGACTGATTTCTGCTATTTATAAACCAATAAAGAAAAATGAATATGCAAATAAATAGCTATCGCATTAAAGACTTGTATTTAGCCGCTTATCTTTACGGAGAAGGTTTGGAGCTGAGTGGTGTTGAAAGGGAAGGAAAAGTTTGCTGGTTCTCTTTTACAAATAAGGAAAAATGCGAAGAACTCGTAGGACTGTATTGGAAAAACCAAGCAATTTCAAAGGTTAAGTCGTTTACCGACGCAATTCGAACGTTAAAAGACTTGATTTATTCAAGTTAAAAATGCGCCACATGGCGCATATATGGATATGTAAATGGAAAAACTAAGTGATTCTTTACCAGCTATTGAATCGCGAATAAAAGCGCGGTTCAAAAACAAAAAGGCTTATGACAAAAACTGCTTATGGATTCGGTTTAGTCATGCACTATCAAGGGACGGACATTTAAAACGTCTTGGAGGTAACGGTTTTATGGTTCTTTATATTTTATATACGCGTATGAATAAAAACAGGATAGCTTACCCATCTCTTAATGGAATTGCTCGTGAATCTGGTCTTCACAGAAATACAGTACAAGCCGTTATAGATAAATTAGTTTTAAATGGTTGGATTGAAAAAGTAGGTCAGATAGAAAAATACGGCGGTAAATACGGAAATATGCAGTATCGATTACTTGAAGACGATTTAATTCGCGGCTCAACCGACCCAAACTATCTTGTAAAACCAGTCACAAAAATTGGTATAGGCGAATCAAGCGTACCAGTACCAGAAAGTCGTATACGGCGGTATGTGAAATAAGAAGTATTAACTAATTAAGAATAACTATAAAGAACAATGATGAGAAATGATAAAATGAAGACGATGAGTCCTAAATCCATGAATAATTACATCACTTATGCGAGAAAATCGAGTGAAACGGAAGATAGGCAGGTTGCTTCAATTCCTGACCAGCTAAAAGAAGTCGATTTACTTAAAAAACGCTTAAATATCGCCCCGCATCTGATTCTATCTGAATCAAAAACAGCTAAGATTCCTGGAAGAAAAGAGTTTAATCGCCTGGTTGAATTGATAGAAGCTGGTGGAATTAAGGGTGTTTTATGTTGGAATCTATCGCGCCTTGCCCGTAACGGAAAAGACGGTGGTGTCATTATCTGGGCGGTTAATGAACTTGACCTAGAGATAATTACCCCTTCGAAAACTTTCACCAAAGAAGACATTTTCCTTATGTATATCGAATTTGGTATGGCAAACCAATTCGTAAATGATTTATCTAAAAATGTAAAAAGAGGGTTGAAATCAAAGGCTGAAAAAGGTTGGTTACCGAGCGGCGCAAAACCTGGATATACAAATGACAAATTCGCAGAAAAAGGAAACAAAACAACACCAATTGACCCAGAAAGGTTTCCATTGATTCGCAAAACGTGGGATTTAGTTCTAACGGGTACGTATGGCCCTCTGCAAGCACTTAGAACGTTGAACGAAGAATGGGGTTACCGTACACCTAAACACAAAAGAATCGGCGGTAAACCCATGACAAGAAGTTATATCTATAAAATGCTTACCGATCCTTTTTATTATGGCGAATTTGAATATCCTGTTGGAAGCGGTATTTGGCATAAAGGAAAACATCAACCAATGATTACTAGAGAAGAATTTGATAGAGTGCAGATCTTTTTAGGTAATAAAGGTCGGCCGAGGCCAAAAACTCACGCATTTACTTACCCAGGTTTATTACGCTGTGGTGAATGTAGCGCAATGATAACGGCGGAAGAAAAATATCAGATAATATGTTCTCACTGCAAATACAAGTTTTCTTCATTAAATAAAGCCACCTGTCCCCATTGTCAAACTTTGATAACGGCGATGGATAACCCGACCAGACTTCATTACATTTACTACCACTGTACGAAACGTAAGAAAAAAACATGCAGTCAGAAAGCAATCAGAGTTGAAGTATTGGAACAACAATTCGATACCCTATTGGAAAAGATTCAGATTTCCGAGGGTTTCAAAAATTGGGCGGTTAAACATTTAAATGAAGTTGCCGATATTGAAACCGAGGATAGAAACTCGATAATTCAGTCGCAACAAAAAGCATACGACGATTGCGTAAAACGAATAGACAATTTAGTTAAGTTAAAGATATCATCGCAAAACTCTAATAATGAACTGCTTTCCGACGACGAATTTAGGAATCAAAAAGAATCATTACTCGTCGAAAAATCTAAGTTAATGAAAAAGCTCCAAGATACGGACGGACGAATCGATAAATGGGTAGAACTCACAGAAAAGACGTTTAACTTTGCTTGCTATGCTCGTCGCTGGTTTACTGACGGCGATATAGAAACAAAGAAACAGATATTATTAGGAATCGGTTCGAACCTAACTTTAAAAGACGGAATTGTGGGTGTAGATCTAGAAAAACCGTTACAGTTTATAGAAATTGCCAGAAACGAAGTTATGGAGATTTCGCCAATGTTCGAACCTACTGAAAAGCCCGACAATTCAGGCCAAATGGACTCTTTTTACTCTAAAAATCTATCTTTGCTCCCCCGGTAGGATTCGAACCTACAACCTGCCGATTACACTTTACCCTTACTTGACAGCAAGGAGTGGACTATCTCATATCCGTATCACTAAGACTTAGGATCTGGGTATATAGTCTCTACACATTTACTCCGATTTAATCGGAGATTTAGCTCGGGATTACCCTTCGACATGCTCAGGGTTTCCCCGAATTAGCCCAGTTTCCATCCCAAAATTTCTTTTGGGAGCTGCGTAATACCTGCGTGTATTTCCCTATGGCAATTAGCACAAACAAGAATGCATTTATCTGCTTCTTGTTTCAGTTTTTCCCAAGATCTGGTTAAACCTCGAACAGATAAGCCGAATTCCTTCGTGCTACCATCTACATGGTGTAATTCCAATACCCATGCAGATTTATTGTATCCACAGAGAACACACTTACCGCCTTTGTATTCAACAATTAGTTGCTTAAGTTTTCTTCTTCGCTTTGCAACAGCCTGTTTTATATACTCAGCGCGGTCAGCATATTTTCTTTTGTCTGGCATACACACTTGAGTATACCAAACTTAGCTCACAGTCGGACGCTCTACCATTGAGCTACAGGGGAATATTAATGAACGCTGGTAATTTTATCACCAATCAAAGTTGAAATCCAACCTAACTATATCAAAGAAAAATTTTGAACGATCCCGACTGCGCTCACCATCCGTCAGCTGGCGGACTTGACGAAGGTTTGAGGGGAGTGTAAGATTTTGTACGAAATTAGTTTTGCTTGAAGATGGATTCTCAAACTTTCGACTTTTATCAAACAATTGGATAATCAAGAATATTTGATTTTTATTCCGTGTGGATGTATACTCCAAAATCATGAGCCAGGAAAACAAATCAACCTTTCCAACTTTAGAGATGATCTTAGCTAAATATCCTCCTCAGTTGGAAAACATTGTACTCAAAGTTAAAGGTGGAGAGGATATTATTATCGCGGCTCAAGTATCGAGGAATAAAGAAGAAGCGATTGTTTATGTCGTTCCCGAAAGTACAACCTACATTCAAAGATCTTCTAAACAAGAAGCTCCAGTTCAGGATTAAGAATTTTTCTCCGGGATTTAGTTCCTCAATAATTTTGACTTCTAAATTCTAAAAGCATGTATTTTAGCCCTTCGACTCCTTCGGCTTCCTGCCTGCCGGCAGTCAGGCACTCAGGACAAGTTCGCTCAGGGTCTTCGACCTCAGATTTTTGCCCTTCGATCCTTCGATTCTCTTCGGTCACTCAGGACTCAGGGCCTCGGGCGAGCAAATGAAACTATGCTGAATTTGGATTGTTACAATATGATATTCCAGGACCGTCCCTAAAATCCGTCCCTAAAATCCTAAGTATATTATAGGTTTGCATTGCTGATTCCAAACTTTTGAAGGAGTTTTTGGTATTCGTTTAAAACCCAATCTTGAGTACTTTTCGGATGGAAGAAGAGTTGGGTGTCCCCTACTTTCTCGGTGGTGATTTTGGGGCGCATATACCAGAGTTGAAATTTTTTGAGAAAATTTTCAACTGGTGAATAGTTAATAGTTAATGGTAAATGGAAGTTTAGGTGTCCCCTATTTTCAATTTTCCCTGCGGGCCAGAGGCCCCGGGCCGGTGGCCATTTTCCACTTTCCATTTTTGTTGGTGCCCAGTTTGGCAGAAATTTTTTGACCCAAGAATTTGCTTTGATGAATTGACTATAGGTTTCGTTGCGGTCCCAGAGCGGCTTCATTTGGCAGATTTCATGGGCAGTGTATAAGTTTTGTGGATTGATTTTAAGGTCTGATTCATCAAGAAAGACATTTAAGCAAGCTCGATTGGTTTGTTTCCACCCCGGAGGAGTTCCTTCGACTTCGCTCAGGACCACCTGCGAGGTGTTCTTTAAAGGGGTTCTTTTAAAAGGAAGGAGGACTACGTTGGTTAAAAAACGGGTGGTCCAAAGAAGATCTTTTTGGCTGACAATGACTAGATCAATATCGTCGTCTTTGTGACTATTGCCCATGCTCAGTGCTCCGGAGATGGCGACGAGTTTAACTGTGGGGATGAATTTGAGGATTTGGGCGAAAAATTGGGCTTTTTTGAGTTTGGGAATTGAATATTTTTGGCGCTTGAGCCTTGTTGAAACAATCATAGAACGGTTTTTAAGAAAGTAAAATCCTCGCCTCTCCCCTATTTTGTGCTGATTGAGAAGGACATTTACATTTTTCTCGACGGCTTTCTGAGGAGTCTGGTAGTTTATGATGTACCTGTGGATTTCTCTAATGGTAAGCGGATAGTCGAAAATATCGTGGTAGGCTAAGGTCGCTAGAATAGCTTGTTCTGTAGTCATCGATGTGAATCATATATGAACAGGAGGTGGCTGTAAACATGTCTATCAGTAAGAGGTTAGTTTTCTCCAGTGATCGTCATGCTGGAGCGCAAGCGATAGCATCTATGAGATTCTATCAGTCTCCGCCAGCTGGCGGATCCTTCCAGAATGACACAGGAGAAAACTAACCTGTTACGTCTATCAATTTGAAATTTGAAATTTGAAATTTTTATTGGTTGGCACCAAACTGGATGAGAATTTTGGTGATATTATTGGCTGCTGTTGTGAGTGCATTTTTAGCTGGAGAACCACGGGCAACAGAGTTTACGGCGTCTTCGTAGGCTTTAATTATCTTGTCATTGAGGCCATTGTCGAAAGTACGGGAAGCCATTGGAAAGGAACGCATAAATGGTGCATCTGCAATGTAGGCACCAACAATTGGATCTGAGGCTAGTTTTGATCCCATGGAAACTTTAGGATAAGGTTCGCCGAAGAAACGACCAGGGGATTTGGCGGCTTCAGAATAAAATTTTATGAGAGTTTGTTCTTGCCCGAGATATTTAATAAATTCCCAGGCTTCTTGCTTATGAACACTTTTGGTTGATACACCAAGAGCCCAGTAGCTAGCCCATGCTGCTTTGCCTCCAATTAGCTGAGGAACTGGAGCAACTTTGAATTTAATAAGCGGATTGGCGTTTTTGATTTCGATGGCGCGCCAGCTTGGGGCAAAGTACATGGCCAGATTTCCTCCTGCGAAGGCAATCGTTGATGGCGGCATGGTCTCGTCCCAAACACGATTTTGGCCCTTGGCGAAATTAGCGTAGTATTCAAGAGCATCGGCAGATTGTTTATCGACTGGAGATTTGTGATCGCCGCCATTTTGCAAGATCATTAGGCCTAAAATGTCGGAAAAATGGTCAACATTTGAAGCAGTTCCAAGGGCAACACCGGCAGTTTTTATATTCCCCAATGGATCTCTGACAGTCAGTTTTGCGGCTATTCTGGCAAGTTCTTCCCATGTGGTTGGAGGTTTGGCAATGCCTGCTAATTTAAATATGTCTTCGTTCCAGTAGAGAGCAAGACCGTCAATTTCCATAGGGACGCCAACAAATTTTTTATCGGTATTTCTCAGGTCGAAAAAGACCGTAGGATAGTAGTCTTTTTTAAAATCACTGGCTGAGAGGATATTTGTTGGTACGGTATCTAATTCAGTTTTGAGCATAAGAGTCCATGTGTTGTGGAAGTAAAATATGTCTGGACCTTTATCTGCTTTAATTTGATTTTGAAGGGATTCTCTATATTGCTGAGGGCTTTTCTTCTCATAGGTAATGGTAACGTTAGGTTTAACTTTTTTATAATCTTCTACAATTTGGTTGATGGTAGTTGCTGATTCCCAAAGGCCCCAGAATTTAAGCGTGACTGCTTGGCCGCTTCCTTGAGGAAGAGATGGTATGTATTTACATCCTGAGAGAATAATACTGATTACCAGTAACAAAACTGTGGGAAGGATAAATATTTTTAAGGCGAGACGAGATAAAATCTTTTTTATTTTGGGCATTTTGACTGTGCCTTACAATAGTAAGCTTAATTCTATGATATCATATGGTTAATTATTTTTTTCAACAGGTTAAATTCCAAAATTTTGTGCTTTATTCCCGATTCTTCCTGAAAAATTTTATCGCTGCACTTTTACTTTTTACCTTTGTGTTTTCCCTTTTTGCCACTGTTTATTCAGGTAAGATTTATCCGAACATTTACTTTACGGATGTCAACCTTTCGGGACTGAGAAGATCGGAAGTCAACGATAGAGTCGCCGCGAGAATCCGTAATTTTGAATCTTCCAAACTGACTTTTATCCTTGGTGAGCGAAAAATAGAGGCTAGTGCTTATGACTTGGGGATAGAATTTGACGAGATGGCAACTGCAAACAAAATTTTAAATTACGGGAAATCGGTGAATCTTAGTCGGAGGATGCTAGTTGCTGTCAAGTCACTTTTTGTTAACGAAAATTTTTTGCCTGTTTATAGCGTCAATTTTGAAAAACTTTCTGAAAATTTGGATCGTTTGATTTCTCCTTATGAAACTAGGTCAAGGAACGCATCTGTGGTTTTTGTCGCTGGCCAGCCGAAAATCGAGAGAGAAGTTTCTGGGATGGTTGTTGACAGGATAAAGCTTGTTGCCAATTTATTTGAGGCTATCGATAGCTTATCAAATGACTGGCTAAAAGCAGACATTGTTAGTGAGGTTCCATTGGTCAACTCACTTGGTGCACAGAAGGCTTACGAGAAGGCCGCATTACTTCAAAAGCAGCAGTTGGCCTTGAGTTTTAATTCAGATAAATGGAGTTTGGGCGGGCAAGATTTGGTCTCGATGTTAAACTTCTATCCTGAGGGGTATGAAGCCGATTATTTGGCAAAAATTGACTTAGACAGGAGTCCGGTGATTATTAATTTTATTAAACCTAAAGAGTTCTCAGATTCACGTTTGGAAGTGGTCCTAAACAGGGAAAAATTCGACCAATTTGCTGATACCATTTCCGAAAGCATTAATAGACCGACGATAGATGCGACTTTAAGGTTCCAAGGCGGGAAAGTGGTGGAATTTACACCGGCCAGCGATGGTCAAAAGCTTGACATTTTCGCTCTTTATAAAATCATCTCTGAGCAAATATCCTCTGACAGTTCAGGTGGCGACCAATACATTAACATTAATCTTCCAGTAACTATAAGTACGGCAAGAGTCTTAGATGAAAAGATAAATACACTTGGAATACGTTCACTTGTTGGCAGAGGCATTTCCTACTTTGCTGGTTCTATTGCCAATAGAGTTAGTAATATAGGCCTTGCCGCAAGTAGAATAAATGGAACATTGGTAGCGCCTGGAGAAACGTTTTCTTTTAATCAAATAATCGGTGACGTTTCTGCGGCTACTGGTTACAAGAAGGCATATGTTATTTCGCAAGGTCGTACTGTTTTGGATGATGGAGGGGGTGTTTGTCAGGTATCGACAACACTGTTTCGCGCGGCGTTAAACAGCGGATTGCCGATTGTCGCAAGAACGGCTCATGCTTATCGTGTTGGTTATTATGAACAAAGAGGTTTTAAGCCGGGACTTGATGCAACGGTTTGGTCACCCGCCGTTGACTTTCAGTTTAGAAATGATACAGAACATTACATTTTGGTACAGGCTATGGTTGATTTGACTGCTGCAAGGCTTGAAGTAGATTTTTACGGAACAGTTGATGGCAGGAGGTCGGAAATTTCTGATCCAGTAATTTCTAACATTCAGCCGCCTCCGCCCGATAAATACCAGGATGATCCAACTTTACCCAAGGGCACGGTGAAACAGGTAGACTTTGCGGCACCCGGAGCAACTTCTGTATTTAAGCGCAAAGTTTTCAAGGATCAGCAACTTATAATCGACGAGTCCTTTACTTCGAACTTTCGACCTTGGCAAGCGATCTATTTGGTAGGGACAGGATCTTAGAGCAAATGATTTTAATTTTATGTCTTTCGCATTTAGCTAATTTTTGTTAATCTCACATAAATGGATTCTTTAAAGAAGGACCTAGCACTTATCTTTGGACTGTTTCTCCTGATTATTGGGCTTCTAATTTTCGGCCGTAGTTTCACGAGCGTGGGTCTTTTAGGTCCTGTGGCTCCTGCTGAGCAAAGCCCAATTCTTGAGGGGACTATCCCAGTTGAGGTAAAGACACTTTTGATCAGTGCACAAGTTGCATCTTCCGCTAGTGATCACAGAAAAGGGCTTTCTGAGAAGGATTCCCTACCGATCAATGAAGGCATGCTATTTGTATTTGATCAAAAAGGGGCCTATGGTTTCTGGATGAAAGATGTAAAGTTTGCCATCGACATCATTTGGATCGGAGAAGATAAAGCTATTGTGGATATTGCGGAAGGTATTGCTCCAGAACCTGGTAGAAGAGATGAAGAGTTAACTGTTTTTAAGCCAAGAGCGGAAGCAAGATACGTCCTGGAAATTAATGCCGGGCTTTCCAAGCTTCACGGGCTGCAAATCGGTGACAAAGTAAGTTTTTGATGAGAATTCTTGGTACCGAGACTACATGTGATGAGACTTCTGCTGCAGTTGTTGAGGACGGCCGCAAGGTATTGTCAAATGTCGTTTCCTCATCAGCTCTGCTTCAGCGGAAATATAGAGGTGTTGTCCCCGAAATTGCGGCACGGGAACAGGTAAAAGTAATTATACCTGTAATTAGCGTTGCTCTTGATCGATCCGATTGTTCAATTGATGATATTGATGCTCTTGCTGTCGCCTATGGTCCTGGTCTTTCTGGTTCGCTTTTAATTGGGGTAGAGGCTGCAAAGACTTTAGCTCTTGTTTGGAAGAAGCCTTTGGTGCCCGTTAATCATTTGATCGGACATGTGTATGCGAATTGGATTGGAAAAAAGGTACCACAATTCCCGTTGGTTGCGCTGATTGTTTCCGGTGGACATACAGATTTGATTTTGATGACTGATCATGGAAAATTTCGTTGGCTAGGGGGGACAAGAGATGATGCTGCTGGTGAGGCTTTCGATAAGGTGGCAAGAGTTTTAGGACTCGGATATCCTGGCGGACCGGAGATAGAAAAAGTTGCGAGTCAAAGTCAAAGTGCAAAGTTGGAAAGCAGTAAAAGACTCCCAAGGCCGATGATTAGTGAAGATAATTTTGATTTTTCGTTTGCGGGTCTGAAGACGGCGGTAGTTAATTTAGTGAACAGACACCTCCGAGGTGAAGAGAGCTCACACCTCGGAGGTGGAGATATTTCGGCGATCGCCTATGAATTTCAAAAAGCGATATGTGAAGTGTTAGTGATAAAAACACTGAGGGCGGCTAAAAAATTCAACGCAAAGTCGATAGTTGTCGGCGGCGGTGTAGCGGCAAATGATTATCTTAGATCACAGCTGACCGATCACGGTTGGAAGTTGGCGATTCCGGTATTTTTTCCGCCAAAGGATTTGGCTGTTGATAATGGGGCGATGATTGCAGCAGCGGCGTTCTGGTTTGAAAAAACAATTAGTCCATTAAAACTTCAAGCGGATCCTGCTCTGCACTTTGCTTGACAAATTTGACACACTAGATTAAATTTTCTTTAACCGAGGTCGAGAATAAAAACTTAGTAACTCGCACTCTCTTCGATTTGTAAATTAAAACTTCAACAAATACAATTATAAGAGCTAAGACAACATGTTCGACGCGAGCCGTTGTTATCAACAGGACTCAGATTTTAAGAAAATTTTTACACGTGCCAGTAAATTAGAAAAAAATCTATGACGTGAAAGGATTTAGAAAACAACTGACAACTGACAATTTACTTTTTAAAAATATAAAAATGCTAAAAAAACATTTTTAAAATCGGAGGTGATATTTATATCAGCAGGCAGCCCTTCGACTCCACTCAGAGCGCACCTCTGATATATATTTTTGCTACACATTTATGACAAAAGATTTTTTATCGGAAGCAAAAATATATAGTTTCTGGGAAAAGGAAAATTTTTTTTCCGCAAGTCCACATTCTGGGAAAAAAAGTTTTTCGCTTTTAATTCCTCCGCCAAATTTAACCGGCGAACTCCACTTGGGACACGCAATGCAGCATTCAATTTTGGATGCTATTGCAAGATTTAAAAGGCTTCAGGGATTTGACGTCTTGTTATTACCGGGAGTTGATCATGCGGGGATTCAGTTTGAAGCCACCCTCGAAAAAAAACTACAAAAAGAAAATTTGTCAAAAGAAAAATTAGGGAGAGAGAAATGGCTTGCGAAAGCTTGGGAATTTAAGGAAGAAATTTATAAATCGGTTTCTTCGACCTGGCGGTTTATGGGACTTTCGGCTGATTGGTCACGGGAAGTTTTTACATTAGATCCCGGTGGGCAAAAAGCCGTTTATCAACAGTTCAAAACTTATTATGATGCAGGGTTAATTTACAAGGGGCCTTACATTGTTCAATGGTGTCCAAAAGACCAAACGGCAATAGAAGATGTGGAAGTTGAGTATGAGGAGAGAATTGATAAATTGTATTTCATAAAGTATTCAGTAGGTCAACATCCTGCTAGTGGGAAGAGTGGCAAAGAATTTATTAAAGTTGCTACTACAAGACCGGAAACGATTTTTGCTGATGTTGCAGTTGCTGTACATCCTGACGACGATCGTTATAAAAATCTTTGGGGTTTGCATGCTACTTTAGATCGGCCGGGATTCCTCGAACCTTCAAGAAGTCCCGTGAGTTCAGGACTTCCTCTGATAAGAGATGAGAGGGTCGATCCCAAGTTTGGTAGTGGTGCATTAAAGATTACACCAGGTCATGATTTTTTGGATTATGAGGTTGGTAGGGATCATAAGTTGCCCATAATCAATGTAGTAAACAAACAGGGAAGATTGACAGAAGTGGCAGGTAAATACGCTGGAATGAAAGTATCAGAAGCGAGAACTGCAATTGTTAAAGAACTCAAGGAAAAGGGTTATCTTTTAGATGAAGTTGAATATATTCATAATGTCGCTGTTTGCGAAAGATGTAAGTCAGTTGTCGAGCCAATTATTTCTGAGGAGTGGTTTGTAAAGGTCGGGAGTATGGCAAAAGATGCTATCAAAGTCATAAAAGCAGGGAAGATAAAGTTCCTGCCATCAAACTACTCTAGGATATTAGTGGATTGGCTTTCTAACATTCATGACTGGTGTATTTCTAGATCCCTTTGGTGGGGACATAGAATACCAGTTTGGTATCCTTCGACTTCGCTCAGGACCTCTGGTCCTTCGACGAGCTCAGGGTCTAACGATCGTGTGGTTTCTCTTGAGTCACCTGGAAAAGGATGGATTCAAGATGAGCAGGTTTTGGATACTTGGTTTTCATCGGGACTTTGGCCGCTTTCAACGTTAGGATGGCCGGAGGAATGGAGAATGGAAAATGGCCACCGGCCCGGGGCCTCTGGCCCGCAGGGAAAATGGAAAATTGATGAAAATACTTTTTCTAAGTATTTCCCTTGGGATTTTGAGATTAGTGCGCCGGAAATCAAGTATTTGTGGATTGCCAGAATGATTATGATTAGTCAATTTTTGGTCCGCCAAATTCCTTTTAAAACAATGTTCTTCCATGGAATGCTTCGAGACTTGCAGGGAAGGAAGTTTTCGAAATCATTGGGTAATGGCATTGAGCCGACTTATTTGATTGAGAAATGGGGAGTGGATGCAACCAGAATGACGCTTTATACATATAGTATTCCGGGAAGAGACGGACGAGTGTCGAGGGAGATTTTAGATGAACGCGGGAAAAATTTCCGGAATTTTGCGACAAAAATTAGGAATATAGCGAGATACGTAATAGAGTTGAAAGTTGAGAATGGAAAATTGAAAGTTAATCGAAACGAGCATAAGGATGATAAGTGGATTAAGGACGAACTACAGATAACTATTGAGAGAGTGACGACACACCTAAATGATATTGAACTTCATTTGGCTGTTGATGAGATCTACGATTTTATCTGGCACAAGTTTGCTGACGTGTATGTTGAGAGAAGCAAAGAGAGGAGATCAGACGCTCAACCGGTTTTGGAGTATGTCCTTAGAAAATCATTAATTTTACTGCACCCATTTATGCCATTTGTAACCGAGGAGATTTATCAGAAATTTGAGGAGAGGGAGAGGTCGATAATGGTAGAGAAGTGGCCGAGTTTTGGTAAGGTAAAGGTAAAGAAGCCCGTATAGTTTAGCGGAAAAGTGGTTAGATATGAATGACAAGAAAAGAATTGTAAGTTTTAGAGATCTTGATGTTTATCGAGAAAGTTATGAAGCAATGCTTATAGTCCATAGAGATGTTCTACCTAAATTACCGGAATCAGAAAAATATGATCTTCGTGATCAAACGTCGAGATCAACTAAAGCGATTCCGAGATTGATCGCTGAAGGCTATGGAAAACGTCACCAGCGAGCAGGTTTTCAAAAGTATCTTGACGATGCAATGGGTGAGTGTAATGAAACAATCGTCAGTTTGGAACAATGCCGTGATATTCACAAGGTTGACACGGATTTAATTAATCATCTTGTAGCGAGATACGACAAGATTGGGCGCCAACTATACAGGCTCGCAGAATCTTGGTCTAATTTTAAAAGGACTAAAAACCTTACCTAACAACTAAACGGGCTTCCTAACCTTAACCTAACTACAATTCCCTCACAATCTCCGCATTAATTCCCGCATCTCACATTGGTTCGATGTAAACTAGCCAAGAGAGTTGATTACTCTTCTTTTTTCTTTTCTGGAGACACTTCTTCTTTGGACTCTGAGGGTTTTTCTTCTGGCTTGGCTTCTTCGCCTTCGGCTGCACCTTCAGCAGGAGCTACTTCAGCGCCTTCGGCCGGAGCTTCGGCTGCGGCAGCTTCGGCCTTCTCGGCTGCGATTTCGGCTTCAACGGCTTCCATTTCTTTGGTGACCAGCTCGCCGATTTGGGCAACGATGAGATCGGGATCAGTCAGGATAGTAATTTTGGTTTTGTCGATTGAAAGATTCTGAACTTTAATCTCGTCACCTATATTTTCAAGTTTTGTGGCATCGACCTCGATTTTGTCGGGAAGGTCGGCTGGTAAGGCTTCGACCTCAATTTCGGCGGTAGGAGTCAAAAGAAGACCAATTTTCTTTTCAACAGCAGGAGCTTCACCGGTAACCTCAAGGGGAACATTAACTTTAACTTTTTCGGTCAAGTTGACTTGATAAAAGTCGATATGTAGAGGCTGATCGGTGACCGGATGAATTTGGACGTTTCTGACTAAAACTGGGCGCTTTTGGCCCGACTTCGCCGAGGCTTCGCCGGGCAAGCCGTCAACGGCCAGATCAATGATGCCAGTTTCTCCAGCTTCCTCGAATACTTTTGAGAATTCGCTACCTTTAACTTGCACATGGATCGTTGGTATTTTGTGACCAAAAACATGCGCTGGGATAAGCCCCTCGGCACGTAATTTTTTGACCTTGCGGCCAAGAACGGTGCGCTTTTGGGCGGCTAGTGGAATTTGTTGCATATTGGGAATGGTAACAGATCAGCCATCGTGTGGTCAAACTTCGGTGAATATGTAAATGAAATATCATTTCAATAATTTACTTAGTTCATCAATGGTGAGTTCTGTCTGGCGTAGAATGGCCTTTAATGTCCCTTTGGCAATGGGTTTTGGATGAATTGCTACTTGAGTTCTATGGCAATCTTGATGATGAAGGTGGACGTGACTACCTACTTGGTGAACTTTGCGGTAGCCTTTTTTCTTTAATGCCTTCAGGAGGTTTTTCGGTCGGACATCAGAAGGCAACTTCATAAAGGAGAAATTTGAGGTTTCCCGGATAATTCAATGGTTACCCCGCTGACAACTCCTTCGCTGAGATTATCCGGCTTAGGTACTTCTTTACCTTCCTTAATCAAAGCCTCAATGAAGCATTCAATTCCTTCTTTGATGCTTTCTAAAGCTTCATCAATACTGGAACCGTCATCGGCAATTCCTAATGTAGGGCAATATGCTGTGAAGCATTTTTCATTTGTACCGACGCGAACATCGGGTTCGATAATCACTCGATAATTTAAAACAAGTTTTTCCATAGCGGTGTAATTATACCATCACTACTGAATTCTGTGAGTTCTGAGCTCCCCGAAGTCTTGCCGAAGTGCGCCCATAGATCAACTGGACAGAGCAGGTGCGTTCTAAGCAGACGATGGGAGGTTCGGGTCCCTCTGGGCGCGCAAATATACACAATCTCTATAATTACGTTTTACTATAATTAATATCAGCTACTTCTAAAGCTCTTTCCCACCCCGAACTTTCTGCAGTCTTTATCAACGTAGAAAATTCTTGTAAATCTATGCGCGCGGGAACAATAATGTGTAATTCATGCTCTCGTTTTAAAATACCAGTAACAGATGCGCTCATGCTATTTTCTCCAGCTTTAAGAATCTGATAGTCATAATCTTCATATCTAAATTTTCCACCTAATCTAAATTGTCCACGATGAATAACTTCCTGCTGTGAGTCTTCAATCTCTACTTGGATAACACCTTCAGGATTCTGGTCCAAATGAAAATTAGCTGTAAAGTCACTTAGCCGCTCGTGTTTGTCCCTATTTGCAGTTAGAATCCAGGCAACTCTGTGTTTAAGTGCATCGTTAATAAGAAGTGACCTTTGAAGTCTTTCTTTCGAATAATAATCAAAGGGTAGTTCTGCTATAACAAGCTCTGTCAACTCTGAAATTATGGGGGTCATTTCCTCCCGATCATAAAAGTTCAGCAGAGCCTGTCTAGTCATCCCTTCCACTACAATCGTTACATCGTGCATTGCTCTCCCCTTCTCTTCATCTGACCAATTACGCATCGCTTCATTAATTTTATCTCGACGGTGATTTTTAGCAAATTGAAGATAAGCTTCTTGTGTTGTATCTACAACATCATGAAATATTCCCATTTCCGGATTAAACGCAGCAACAACTCCTTCCGTACGACAAAGTTGAGCTAATTCTTGAATATTTTCCCTTAAAGGATGTTGAAGTATTTCTTGATAAGTGGAATGTAAATCTAAAGAATTATGATGAACTCTTATACGAGACAGATTATTACCATTATATGTTGCGAAAAAATGATTTGTTTCAGCTTCATCTGCGACATGCATTTCTAACTCGGGTAATCCAAGATCATCCTCACTCAAATTTATGGATTTATGTAATCCTCCATGATGGAATCCAATGGAATAGCTTACTTCTCCTTGTACGGGCCTGGACCTTCGAGAAATGTAACGATATAAAGGATTATTTGGAAGTTGGTCTGTTCTTGACTCAGTGAAATATCGTAAATCTTTTCTCCACGTTGTAGTGACACCCGTAGTTGGATCAACTTGAGTTGTTTCTAAAAGTGTTTTGTTCCCCTCTCTTCTTCTTACCCAATCAGCCTCAGAACCTGGCATTCTTTCCATGGTTTGCAAATTATATAAGATGTTTAAAGCGATATCAATTTACCTCTTACGGATACAGGCTGACTTAGGTGAAGTAGATCTCCAAATATCCGGCCGTGTCGCTGGCTTACTTTTATGGTTCACAGGTCGGTGGCGCGGTTCATGCCGAAAGTGATTTGGATCTGGCTTTGGTGACTTCTGACGCGCATGACATTGATTATGGGGAAATTTATTCTCATCTCTGTATCTCAGCTGTTCACTCCAAACTTTCGCTTTAAGGGGTTCCTGATATATCAGCAGGTCGCCTATGGCGCATTCTGATATAATGGCTTTATGAAGGGTATTAGAATAAAAGGAATTGAGAGGTATTCTGGCCAATGGGTAGCCTTGGATAAAACCGGAACCAAGGTTATCTTGGGTGGCAAAAACCTCAAGTCAGTTATGGCTAAGGCTGTCCAAAAAGTTGATAAGCCTGTGTATATGAAAGTCCCGCGACTTGATGCTTACTTTACTCCTTAATGTCTCAAAAGAAATTTTATTACACTTTACTCCCAATTCTTGACCATCAGGGTAATAAAATAACAGAGGTAGCAAGACCGATAATTGAAATTGTAATTAACTATAAACATGGGGAGATGGTCGGTCCTCTAAAAGCACTGCTCGATTCTGGTGCTGATAATAATCTTTTCCCTGTAGTTGTTGGTTCAGCGCTGGGAATTAATATCAGTAAAGGTAGAAAGTTCTCAACTTTTGGCATTAGTGGGCAAGAAATTATTGTTTTTAGACATTACGGAATTAAAATTTTTATAGATGGCAGCGCCATAGCCACTTATGTTGATTTTAGTTACGACTATGGCGACATTCCCATTTTGGGTCAACAAGGATTTTTTGATAAAGTTAAAAGTATAAAATTTGTGAGGCCAGAAGAAGAATTTCTAATAGATCTAAAATGAGATTATCAAGTATACAGATGTGGGCAGATTATGATCGAGAGACGGATGTACTGTGCGTTAGTTTTGGTAAACCTCAAGAGGCGAGTGATTCTGTCCCAACAGATCAGGGTGTGATAGTTCGCAAAAAAAGGTAAAAAGATTGTTGGTTTTACAATTTTGAATGCAAGCCGCTTCTTGAAACAATAGTTATCCCTTCCGCGCCGTGTTCTTAACGTACTAACGGCCTAAGATTGTGCGCTTTTGGGCGGCTAGTGGAATTTGTTGCATACTTCGATTCTACTCAGTATGGACCTTGAATTGTTACTGAAAGGTCCATACTTCGATTCTACTCAGTATGGACCTTGAATTGTTATTGAAAGGTCCATAGGCGTTATGGTAACAGATCAGCCATCCAAATATCCGGCCGTGTCGCTGGCTTACTTTTATGGTTCACAGGTCGGTGGCGCGGTTCATGCCGAAAGTGATTTGGATCTGGCTTTGGTGACTTCTGACGCGCATGACATTGATTATGGGGAAATTTATTCTCATCTCTTGCGGATAATAACCGGGTATAATTTAGACCTGAGACTAATTACAGTTAACGACCCTTCAGTGCTCTTTTTATTTAGAGTGATTCGGGATAATCAGTGTATTTATAAACGTAGTGAGAAAGAAAGGGTGGAGTTTGAGACGACTGTTTTGCGCAAACTGTACGACTCTCTCTATATCAGGAGCATATACCATAAATATCTGGAAAAACATATAAAGGGGGGAACATATGCCCGTTGATCGAGGGATGATAGAAAATAAGCTCGAGAATTTAAAAACTTTCATTCGCAAGCTAGAGAAGATGGAGTTTACGGTAGCAGAAATCCAGGACGATGAGGACATCCAGGATCTTTTAGATCGGCGCATGCAACTGGCGATCGAGACATGTATTGACATTGCCACTCATATTGCGGCTAATTTACAGCTTCCCAAAAGAGAGGTGGCAGCTGATGTTTTTGACGTGTTGGCCAATGAGGGAATAATAAACAGTGAACTTTCTGAAAAGATGAGGGGTGCGGTGGGTTTGCGCAATATTTTAGTCCATGAATACGCAAAAATTGATTACGAGCTGGCCTATGCTGACTTGAAGAAGAAATTAGGCGACCTGAGGGATTTTGCCGCACAAATCTTTGGTTTCCTGGAAAAAGAAGGCTAGAGGAACCCCACGATTCGTCGGCCAAGTCTTGTACGCTTTTGGGCAACCAGTGGAATTTGATCCATGTTGGGAATGTTAACAATAAATAACCACTTTTGCAACTAAAACCAAGATATCACAAACATAATGAGGCTACAAGGCTAATTCGTCGACACGCCCAGTAGAAGAAACTGGGGATAGGTACTGGCGGTCGGTGGAAAGATCGGTTTTCATATTCCCAATAATTTGTGGCTCAATTTTCGGACTTCTTTTCTGAAGAAAGTTTTGACCTTGTCCCAAGAAACTCCCGTAATCATCTCCGGTAACTCCTGCTGATCTGCTTCACCGAAATATTGGAGGCTTTTTAAAATATGGTAAAGGTTGTTGGCAAGTTTTTGGTATTTTTTGTCATAAAGATTTAGAGCTTCCCTGACTGTTATTTTTTTAGCAATAAAATAAAGGTCGATGAAGTCCCGTTTGACACCTCGGTCACAAATGGCGGCAATTTTCATCGCGGCAATATCTTCCAACGAGGCGATACCCAGACCTAAAAATTGTGAGGTTCCCCCGATAAGTGGGTAGGGGTAGTAAAAATAACTGAATTTAACTTCTGGAAAACTGCCTAGAATTGTCCATTTGGCAGTTCTGGCGGGAGTGTAGCCTTTAAGTTTTTGCAATTGATTGACTACCACTTTGGTGGGGAATTCTTGATCGGTAAAAAAATCAAGATCATGCGAAAAACGATGGCCAAGATGAAGTGCACAAGCAGTGCCACCAGCGAGGTAAGCACTGTTAAGGATGCCTGATTTCCCTAATATGGCCAGTGCGTCTGCCGTATGGCTAGATATGGCTTTTGTAAACATGCAATTTCTTTCTGGTCAATATCTAACATTAGACCCCAATAATTGGCAGTTTGCGGGGAGAGTGCGCGGCTTCTCGCTATGACACTTTTTATAAATTCTTTATCAAAAGTTTTAAAGACCCAGCGAATTGCTTTGACGTCTCCCACTTCAAGAATTCTTTCGATAATATAGCTTTCGCTTTTTTGGGGATCAAGCTTTTTAAAATCAATGTCCCAAAAATACTGCTTGAGAAATGCCGGCGCCTTGCTCATATGTTAATGATAGCATATTTGGCCTCATTTCTTTGCCACTTCTACCTGGAACTGGCGGTCGGTGGCAAGGTGGGTTCTTTGTTTCCAAACCCGGTTTGGAAGAATGCTACAAACCGGGTTTGATTGTGCGCGGCGTAATTTCTATCTGCTGTCTCTGTTTATCAAAACAAACCCTGAAATTATCAAAAAACCCTTTCTGTCCAAGAACGCCATAAGCCATTGGTGCGAGATTGGGTGAAAAGATGACTTCAGTTTTAAACTTCCAATCGAATACTGCGAGATCAATGGTAGCCTTTACTCCTTCCAGTAATTCACCACTAATGCCTCTAAATTTGACTTGTTTCCCCAAAGGCACTTTCAAAATTTCTACTAACCCGGAATGGAAAATGCATCTGTCGGCACCTGAATCAATCAGTGCGTCATAAATTACAAAAGTGTTTTTGGAGTGAAGCTTGATGGAAATTATTGGCCTGAAAATTCCCGGGGCGGCCTCTTGATAGGGGAACTGCATTAAGTTGTTATTAAACCTACCAAAATAACTACTTCTGTTGGAATTTTCGTAAGAATTGGTTCTTCAAAGCCCTTTTTGTGAGCTTCATCATAGACTTGTTTAGCAGTGGATCCGGAAGTGATAACCGTCTTTCGGTCAGGAGTTAGAGCAACCCACTTACCTTTATAATCACGATAGATTTTGGTCATATCGATTGCCTTCATAACTTGTATTTTACTTCTTGGCAAACTCTATTTCAAACTGGCGGCACGAACTACTTGGAGTTCATGCCAGCTATATATCTGATTGCGGTTGGTGGAGTCGCTAGAAGTTTTATGTTCTCCCGCTTTTCTTTGGAAGTGCCTGCACTGCCTACCTTACCTGCTGCGTACTCAATTGCAGCCTGAATCTGTTCTCTTGTAAGAAAAGGGTACTCTTTGAGCATTTCCTTAATTTCCATTCCGCCTGCTAAAAACTCTAAGATTACTTCCACCGACATTCTAGTCCCGGCAATAATCGGTTTACCTCCTAAAATATTTGGATTTTGAGTGATCAGCTTTTTCATTGTGGACTAATTATACTATATGCGTCGTTGTATTTTGCTTCTTGGCCACTGGGATTACAAACTTGCGGTCGGTGGAAAGATCAGTTGATTATCTTGGCTCGATTTCGATTTGCAGTTTGCTTTTATCAAAGCAGACTCTGAAGTTGTCGAATGCAATTTTTAGTTTATCTCTGGTAGTTTTTTAATCTCGATTGTGCGTTCTCTATAGTTTAGTCTGACGTCGAAATGGTCGAAGAAACCAATCTGACCTAAGATGCCATGGCCAAGTTCTTCCATCTTTGCAAAAACCGCAGTAAGATTGTATGTGGTACCGTCGATACCTATTTCAAACTCTCCTAAAAAACCGACAACTTTTTCTCTGCCTATACCTTTTAGGCTATGTTTTTTAGAGCCTAATGAAATGTTTAATTCTTTAGCTATCTGGATATTGAAAATGCAATAATCTGCACCGGAATCGATAAGCCCTGCATATAAAGCGAATTTACCTTTGTTTTTTAGAATAAGTGGAATTACCGGTCTTGCAATTTTTGAAGTAACTTGCCGGTATGGAAAAATCATCGCGAAGAATCTTCCAGACCCACAATTGGGAGTACCTCTTTGGGAACGTCAACCATCATAGGCATCTTGACGCCCCTTTTTTGAGCCTTAGTAAGCGCCTCATGAAGAGTTTTCCCTGAAGCAATGACAGTTGTATCGGTTGGGCTTTTAATTGCTACCCATTTACCTTTGTACTTGCGATAAATTTTGGTCATATCAATTGGTTTCATAGCTTTTATTTTACTTCTTGGCAAGCTCGATTTCAAATTGTCTGTCGGTGGCAAGGTCGGTGTTGGCGGTTAGGTTTTGAGTGCCCGCTTCGACGCGAGGCGAGCCTGATTGAGACTGGTCTTGGTTGACGGATTTGACGAGCAAGTATCCCGGCAGATTAAATTTGAATTCCAAAGGGTCTTTTTCGGTGCCTGGTTGTTTCTGGATATAGAGATGATAATAGGGTGCTTTTTCCAACTTGATGTTTTTAGGGATACGGTAGGTAAAGCTAACCACTTTTTCTGATTTGACAGGAACTTCAACGAAGGTGGAGAAAACTGTGAGATTACCTTGAGTAGTGATTGTGACGTCTTTTAAATCTTGCTTATCGCCATTTTTTAGACCCGCAGGATCATCCGAGGATCGCAAGCTTTGCTTATGCTCAAAGAGGCTGGCGGCAAACGGAGCGTAGACGCGCAGAAAGTTGACGTACTTGCCGGCCGGCCAGGTTTCGGCCTGGCTATTATTTTTGTAAGTGATAGTTACTTTGGCGACAAGATCCGCATCGCGGCCAATAGTCATTTCATAAGCAATTTTTCTTTCTAATACTCTATTGACTTTGTTGGCGCCAAGATTGGCCTCAGAAAGCGCCAAAAAGTCGCGTGTCTCGGTGGCATCATCTGCGGGGTTAAAGTAAGTCGGAGGGAAGGGATTATCCCAGTGGTGAGTGGCAACGTACGTGCCCAAAATCGGATTATCAAAAGCAAGAATTATGTGTTTTTGGGAAAGGCCGTCTTTGACGACCTGGAAAATAGCTGGCCATGACGACGCTTGCGAAGAGAGGATTTTGGCGATTAAGGCCCTTTGCAGGCTGCCAAAAAAATCGCGCTTGGCTGTGGAGCCTGGGAAAAAACCAATCTCGTGAGACTCACCTTTCTCAAAAATATTTTCGGCTGTGATTTCTTCGTTATTATAATCGTTAAGTGTGACCGGACCAATCTTGGCAAGAAGATTTTGAACGAGCGTGAGATCTATTGTAAAAACCCCATCGACATCCTTGCCGGTTTCCTTTTTATAGAAGTCGCGGGCTGTTTTTGCGTTGAGGGTTGAATCAGGACTCCAGTTGGAATCCCGCAAGTAGAGCCTGTCAACTCCAAGTTTGGCTTTGAGTTCAACAGGAGGCTCGATCTTTTCTTTAAGCTGGCCATCGATCGTGTAGATATCTTCAACAGAAACATTTTTGAGTTTACCTTCATCAAAGGTAATCTCTGCGAAGTTACCAATAAATCCGCCTCCTGGGCGCAGTTCAGTGTTATTTTGGAGAAGAACCAGGTAGGTACGCTTTGCGCCAGCACCTGTAAAGTCTTCGATTAAATTGGCAGATTCGTGAGCTATTGCGGCTATGTGGTTAAGGTTAGTAAAAACTTCTTGCGCTTTCTTGAAATTTGAAGAGAAAGGGAGGGAACTGGCTGTACTTTTGAGAGCCTGCGCTGCAAAAGCTGCTTGGCTTGTGGCTTTTTTAAAGTTGGCGCTTGGGGTTTCTAGATCAATTTTTTCATTTTTAGTACTTGCGGAAATTTGGGAAAGGGTTAGAGTTAATACCTGGAAACCGTCAATAAAATCTTCAACTGCACCAGCACCTTGCGACAGGGCATCAAGAGTCAAAACTATGTGGCTTGAAGTTTGCGGGAATATGAATGAGACTGGGTAGAGGATTACTTTAGTTTTGTTTTTGGCAGAGGCATAGAATTTTTGGGCGCTTTTTGAGGCGCTTTTGGCCTTTTGAAATTCTCCGGAGCTTATAAAAGTTTGCGCACTTGCAAGCTTTATTGTTGCCCAAGCAATATCAAAGATGGTCTTGCCGATAAAGAGAAAAATAATCACTGATAACAGAATAAGGATATTTTGAAAACGAAAATGGCCGTTTTTGGGAATTTTATCCAAGATTTTGCTTTTCAAATCTGATTTTTGGGCAGTAGGTTGAGGTTCAAGCTTTAGGAAAAATGGTTGAGGAGGTATTGATTTTTCCTCGGGTTTCTTGTAAATATTGTGCTCTTTGAAATATTCAAATGTTTTTTTAAGCCCTTCTTCTAAATGAACTCTAGGAATATAGCCTAAATCTTGTTTTTGGACTACAACTTCCGGCCCGTGAGTAAAAGTTTTTTCTTCTCCTCCAAAAAAAAGACCTAACTGTTTGTCGAGTATTCGGCTGGCGACGTTTTGTATTTCATAAGCCACAGCAAGTGCGGTTTTGGGGCTTTCAGAGATAAGGAAGTGGACATTTTTAGGGAGATTTTCAAAGACAATTTTATTGATTGCAAAAATGACATCGGTGATATAGGCAGGATAAATCATATCTAAACCTTCATTTTCCAGAATGACTTTGTCGCTTTCTTGCGCCTGGGAAATAAGGTTAGCAAGAGTATTTTTGTCATTTGTTCCCAGTTGCATACCCGGCCCATAAATGTCACCGACTAGAAAAAGTCTTAAGAACTTTTTGGTTTTATCATCCACCAGATAATCGTAGAATTGACTACCCCTTTTGACTGGCGCAAAAACAAATATTTTGGAGTTTATAGCTTGTGCGTACGAAAAGATATTTGAGAAAGTGGGGGAAAAACTTGCCTGGGGAATAGAATCTGGCAAAAAATAAAAAATCAGGTCAAAGTCAGGTAGGTAAGAGGGTAATGGCTGGTTGAGATCAAGCTCCAAGAGAGTAAAGTCAGGTTTTTTTAGAAGACTTGGAAACCCTGATTGTAAGGTGGCTTGAGCGGAGGCGGCAATTCCAAAAACTGCGCAGTTCTCTGAGATAAGTGATTTAGCAAGAGAATAACCCAGGAAAGAGGTGACATCAGTTATTAAAACTTGATGTTTTTTTGTGCCAAGGCTTTTATTTTGGGCAGATGTGTCCATTAGAGTTTAAAATATGTTTTAAGACCGGCAATAAAAATGGCAAGAATGGCGCCAATAATTGCTCCAAATGGGATTAAGATTTTTTTGTTCGGAGCTTGGTATGTGACTTCTTTATCCTGCGATATAGCTCTTAACTGAACTTGCGGATTTGGGCTTGCGAGGGATGTTAATTTTTGATTGATGCTGGTGAGAGTCTTTTGCATAAGAATTTGGGTATCTTCTGGTGTACTTCCGATACTTGTTATTCTAATAAGTTGTGGCGCTGTTTTCCGAACGGCAATGGACTCGTAAGGCTGGGTTACTTCTTTTAAAAAATCGGGGCTTGCCAAAATAGCAACAGCTGTATCCGTAAAATTTCTGGCTTTCTCTTGGGCATAAAACCCGTCGAAATTATAGAAATTGTCGCTTTGATTTTGGGCAGGCCAGAGATAAAACAGCTGGTCGAGCCGGTAACCTGAGGGAAGTCTGGCTGCCACAATGAATGCTGAGGCTGCCCCAACTGCAGCAAAGGCTAAAATAAAGACTGAATATTTTTTAAAAATTGCTAAATATTGTTTAAGCTCCATAATTCTAGAAATTAGTTAATGAGAAACTGGAAAATGGTAATAGAAACTTCCTGCCTGCCGGCAGGCAGGGAGATTGGAAAATAGTTAAATATATTCCCCATTTTCTATTTTCTAAATTCCATTACAATTTTCTAGTTTCTAGCAACCATTTTCTACAAATTCCTTCTCAGAGTTTCGAGTTTCCGATATTTTCGTCCAGGGTTTCATTGACTAAACGATCTGCTTCTTTGTTTTGTTCTCTTGGGATGTGATTGTATCTTATTTGACCGAAATCGGTTTCCAATTCTCTTATCTTAAAAATCAAATCCCGGATTTTTGGGTTTTTGACTTTATAACGACCAGAAAGTTGAGAAACAGCCAATTCTGAATCAAGATAAAATTGCAAGTCTTGTGCTTGGTAGCTTTCTTTTGCCCAAGTTAGAGCCTCAATGACGGCAGTATACTCGGCAAAATTGTTGGTGGCAATGCCAATGTAGCCACTGCCTTGGTGGATGACTTGACCATTGCTTTTGACGACAAAACCGTAGGCAGCCGGGCCAGGATTGCCGCGCGCTCCGCCGTCGCAAAAGATGGTAATCATGGTGGTATTTTAGAGCATTAAGAGAAGATGTGCGAGATGGAAGTATTGACTTTAGGCTTTGAGTAGAGGGATGTTATATCGCCAAATTTTTGGATCAGCTGAAATCAGTTTCAAATTTTCTGCCTTGGCCTGGGAAATTAACATTCTATCAAATGGGTCTCGGTGATAAAGAGGCAGTTTGTAAACTCCTAATGCGTGTTCAAAAAAAATGGGTAAAATTTCGAATCCTGAAATCGTAAAAGCTTCCTTGACGGAATTTTTAAGCCTTCGACTGTTACTTAATGACCAGAGAAAGACATGGGTGTCTAGCAGATATTTCATTTGGGGAATAGCTCGCCCTTGTAGAACAACTTGTTTATTTCTTCGGATTCTTCATCAAAATCATCGGGGATGACGATTTTCCCTTTTAAAAGACCAAGCTTGCGGGGTTTGGGGGGTTTATCATATTTAACAAGTTTGGCCACTGGTTTACCTGCTTTGGCAATAATTACTTCTTCCCCTCTTAGAGTCTTTTCTATTAAGCGAGAGAGATTGGTTTTGGCTTGATGAATATTGATAATTTGCATGGTTTGCTCTTTTCTCCTTTCTAGCTAACTTAGCTAAGTTTAGCAGGGGTAAAGTTGAGAATCAAGAAATGTAATCATGCTAAAAGTGTAATCATTAGAACTCCGGCAAACATAATAGCTGCTCCTGCCAATCTTTCTTGAATCCTTTTTTCCTTAAAAAAGAAATATCCGAAGATTATACCAATTAAAATACTGGTTCTTTTAATGGAAATCACATAGGGAACGAGGGCGAGGCTGATGGCGATCATCTGGGAGATATAACCTGCAGTGCCAATAAGACCAATGGGCAATAGGATTTTCCAATTGGCAGTAATTTTGCTTTTAAAATTGGGTGATTTGATAACCATCAAGGGAAACAGGCACAAGGTTAGGAGGATTTCTGCGGCAATTACCCAAAAGATGGGGGAAGAGCTGGAAACTCCGATTTTTTCGAAATTCGCAGTGATGCTCCAAATGAAAGCGACTGCTAACATGTACCTTGGGCCCGGTTCCTTGATAAGGGCTGATATTGGAGCAAAGTAGCTTTTGTGACGATCGGTAATGTTGAGGGAGTAAGCACCAATAACAATGAGTAAAATACCAATCAGGCCTAAAAGACTGGGAAACTGGCCAATTAAAAGGGGGGACGTTATTAAAAGAAAAAGAGGGGAAAAAGAGAGCATTGGCAAAGTGATGGATAAATCAGAGCTTTTGAGTGCCTTCATGTAGAAAATTGAGGAAAAAATAATTAAAGAGCCAAAGAGCAATAAGATTTGAAAAAAATGTTCTTCGAAATGCGGCGGAGGGATAAAAAACAGAAGTGGAATTAAAAGGGGAAGAGCGAAAAAACGGCGACTGAAAGCAAGAATGTACTCATCGAGATTTTTCAAGCTTTTTTTGGAAAGAACATCGCGAGTAGCCTCACAAAAAGCAGTTAAAAGGGCAAGGGGAATCCAAATCATAACTTGTTCAATCTTATGATAGTCAAGGCCAAAAACATGGTAATTAACACTTCAGAAATGACGGTAATTATCGCAGCTGCTAAATATCCGTAAACGGGGATAAAAATTAGGTTTGTCACGAGATTAAAAATGGCGCCTGTGGCATAAATATAGATCAAATATTTTTGCCTGTCGTAAATTATCAAAATGTGCCAGAAGAGGGCAGAGATGAAAAATAAGGGCAGGCCAATCGATAAAATCTGGAGAGCTGAAACCGAACCGGTGAAGCGGCCTTGAAAAATGACCGGGATTAGGTAAGCGATGATAAAAAGACCAATAGTCGGGAATACTGAAAATAAAGTAAGTAATTTAAGCCACGAGCGAGTTTGTCTTTGAAATTCTTCTAAATTTTGATTAAAGAGATTATTTAAAAGAGGATAGAGGGCGTTGGCGAAGAAAATCGGGATTGCAAGAGTCGCCTCAAAAAATTGATAGGCGAGACCATAGTTACCGACTTCAACCGATGATCTGGTGTATGCCAAAATAAAAACATCGATTCTGAAATAGATGAGATTAACAATTAGGGCGACGCCGACCGGCCAAGCTTTGGAAAATAAAGTTTTGGTGTAATTCATTTTGAATTTGGGGATGACTATTTGGCCAGTTCGTTTGATAATTAGAATGAAAGCGGTCGTGACAAAAATAATTCCTCCTAAAACATAAGATGCTACATAACCAATGAGGCCAATATCGAAGATGGTCGAGAGAATAATAAAGACTAAGATTAAGAGTGACCCTGCGACGGCGGCTACAGTTGAAAGATCATAGCGGAGGACTTTTTGAAAATAGGCATTGGCGCTGGTAAAGGCGGCATGAGTAAGAATAGTAATTGAGGCTATGATAATTCCTAATTTAACGAGCGGGCTGAAACCGGTATGAGTTTGAGGATTGAATGGCAAGAGGCGGCTGATAATAACGGCAATTACTATTAAAAATAAGGCTAAAGCAAAGCGGGCCCCAAATAAGTGTTTGAGTTCTGGAACCGGATTATCTTTGGCAAGTTTAATAAAAATGGTGTTTAAGCCAAAGTCTGCCAATACATAGAAGTAGCCTACAAAGACGAAGATTTTGGTGAATTCTCCGTAACCGGCTTCACCTAAGGTGCGAGCGATTATAAAAGTGACAAGAAGAGTTGTTGCGGCGGTGATTACTTTGCCGGCGATTTGAGCGCCGGTATTTACGATGACGGTTTTGAACATGGAACAATTTTAATTGTTATATTGTTAAATTGCTACATTGCTAAGATGCGCTAATCTCAGTTATTTCGGAGAGTTTTTGTAAGAAAGTCGATGAGGATTAGGTTGCTTACTGATAATATAGGCAATTGAGAGAAAGAGGAGGAGTTGGCCTTGTTGAAGTGTCCAGAGGAAATGATCAAGACTGGCGAAGATTAAGAAGGCGACAAAGAGAGCGAGTTTGGGCCGGGTGTTAATGTTTTTGGCGACAATGAAAAGAAGTAAGACAAAGAGTAAAAGTCCGATAAGACCGTTCTCGGTTAGAATCAACAAGAAAACATTGTGGACTGGCTGGAGAAGTCGGATTTGGCCAATAGATATGAGGTTATATTTGGAAAGTTCACTGATAAAATTAAGGCTGCCTATCCCGAAGGCCGGGTTTTGGGATGTGATTTCCAAGGCTTTTTGGGCAAGAGTCAACCTTTCTGCGATTGAGGCAACTTGAGACTCAGAAAGGTATTTAAAAAAGACAAAGATTGTTGAAACTATAGCTAGTAAGATAAACAATAGTTTTTTGAGTTTGAGAGCCTGAGAAATAAGGACAGCTGCGGTAGCTAAAAGTGCGGCTTGGGAATTTGTGATAACAATAGCAAAAAAAGAAAAAATTACTGTAAAAAACTTGGGTTTCCCCCTTTTGGTGCTTGCTAAAATTATCAGATAAATCAGCAAGAAAGCCGCAGCGACGTTAGGATGAGGAAAAGTGCCATAGGGTCTTAAGGCCTCAACGCCTGCAATTTGAGTGTGGGCAATATTTACAGTTGATGAGTCAAAAGTTCTTTCACCCAAAAACCAAAGACCGAGAGACCTTTGAAGTAAAAACTGTGTGATAATAATGAGTGACTGCCAGAGTAGGGAGAAAACGATTACTTTTGGTAGCAACTTTTGAACATTTGGCCTGATAAGTGTTTTGGCAGCAGCAAGAGCCATAAAGCTAAAGAGAAAAATTTTAAAATTAAAGAATAAAGAAATTTCTTTGGAAACTGAGAAAAAAAGTGAGTTTGCAAAAAGATAAAGGTTGAAGGTGACGACTATTGGAAAAAACTGTTTTGGAAAAGAATTTTTTTCAAGAACAAAAAAAACAAGATATGCGGCAACTACAAAGTCGCTTGCGTAAATTGCGACTGCCCGATAATCAATTGGCAAACCTAGAACGTAGGAAAAATCAAAGAAAAAAAACTTATTTAGCTGAAGCGGAAGACTGGCTAGAACCGCTAAAAAAAGAAGGTCTGATTTGGACATGAAGTCAGGTTCCCAGGCTATCAGGATATCGGGTTATCAGGTCGGAACTCAAGCAATCGGCTAGAAAGTACCTGAAAGCCTGAGGACCCGACTACCTGGCAGCCTGTTCATTTGGGTTTGATAACAAGATAGCGATTGGCACCTTCTCCGATAGACTCTGTGGCAACTTGAGGATGACCGGTTAGAGCGGTGTGGATAACCCTTCTTTCGGCAGCTCTCAAATTATAAAGAGGTTCAGGTTTGCCAGTGGTTGCCACTTTTTCGGCAATTGAGATAGCCATCTTTTTTAACTTTTCTTCCCTTTGCCTGCGCCAGCCATCAATGTCAATAAAAACTTCAAAATTTTCCTCGCCAGTTAGGGTTTTTAACCTGACGACTAAGATAAACTGCAGCGACTCGAGATTAACACCATACTTACCTATTAAAAGCGAGGAGTCTTCTGATATAATATCGATGAAAAATGTTTTGTCTTGTCGTGAGACCTCAGCGGTTGCCGAGACTCCTAACTTTTCAATTATTTGTCTAACTTGGTCAGCGACAAAATTTTCATCTAATTTTGGTTTCATTTCTGGAATTTTTTGGGCAAGTATTTATTTAAGGCTCCGGCACCGGAAATGACGTATTGCTGAATTATGCCAATTATAGTGAATGTGTTCCAATAAAGCGAAAGGCCGATTGGAAAGCCATAAGAAAAAAAGGCAATCATTGCAGGCATCAGAAAAACCATTTGAGACTGCATTTGTCCCATTGTGTCTTCAAGGTTACTCTTATCCTTTTGGACAGATAATGCGTTAATTTTTTGCGGCGAGAGTGGCATCATCATTTTTGATTGAATAAATTGAAAAAAACCAGTAAGCAGAGGAGTTAGTAGAAGTAAAAACCCGGCTTGCTGCCAATCGCTTGGTTTGGCTGAAAGATTAAAGTTGGCAAAAGATGTGTCTGGAATTTTGGCTAGGTGTGGTATAAAAGTGTAGAGTTTACTATTTATGTCTGATAAAAAATCTCCTTTAAGTTCAACTATTTTTAAGAGAACATTGTAAAGTGCAATAAAAACTGGTATCTGAAGAAGTATTGGCAAACACCCTGCAAGCGGATTAACTCCATGCTCTTTGTAAAGTTTGGTAACTTCTTGTTGGTGGCGGATTTTATCATGACCATGGGTAGTTTTAATTTGGTCTAGGTGAGGTTTTAGGGCGGCCATTTTCTGAGCACTTTTGAGCTGGGCTGTTGTCAGTGGCCAAAGTAGGAGCCTGACTGTGACTGTCAGAAGTATAATTGCAAAACCTAAAGCTCCAGGAATCGAGATTGTTTCGAGAATCTTGTAATAAATAACTAACAAGTTCAGGATGGGTGTTGTTAAAAAAACTTCAAATGGATTCATATTTTGAAAATAGTTATTAGAAACTTGAAAATGGTAATAGAATTTTGAAATTGGAAAATAGTAAAGACTTAATTCCCACTTTCCACTTTCTTGTTTCCATTACAATTTTCTAATTTCTAGAAACCAATTTCTTCCAAATTCTGATTTCATTTTAGACAGGGTCATAGATAGGTTTGGTGGAAAATGGATGACAGGCAAAAATTCTTTTAGTTGCCAAAAATAATCCCTTAAGCAGGCCATATTTGATAATTGCTTCATAAGCATATCGGGAACAGGTTGGTTGATAGCGACAAGTAAGATATCTTGAAGCTGAAAAATTTTGGTATAACAAAAAAAGAAAAGTAGCTAATTTATTCGTAGAAAAACTTTGTTTATTCGTAGAAAAACTTTGTTTATTCGTAGAAAAACTTTGTTTATTTTTCATTATTGAAAAATTTTTCGATTTTTTCTTTAACTTGATAAGATTTAAGACTTGCTATATTTCTCTTGACTATAATCTGTAATTGTCCTTTTTGTATTTTCGCACTTCTTAGTGCTTCTTTAATAATTCTTTTGATTCGGTTGCGGTCAACGGCTTTTGGCGCAACTTTTTTGGTGATTACAATTGCTGCTTTTGCATTAGTTGATCTTTTTACCAATAAGTCTTCTTGGGAATTGGTCACATAAGTCATCGACCCACTTTCACCAAGGTTTCGGCGGGCCAAGAGTGATTCTTTTTCGCCCCTTTGCTCTTCTTCGTTTTAAAACTTGGCGTCCACCAGTTGTTCTCATCCTTCTTCGGAAGCCATGAGTTTTGGCTCTTTTTCTTTTTTTAGGTTGGTATGTTCTTTTTGGCATCTGTCAGGTCAGCGGGTTGTCAGGTCAGCGGGTTGTCAGGAGAATTTTAGATCTTCCCGATAACCTGATAGTCTGAATACCTGATTACCTAAGTCACTAGATTACTAGAAAAAATGAAATATATCAAGCTACTTTTGCTATTGAGATATTAGGGTATCTCCACATATACCTGAGCTGGAATTAACTGGTTTATCCACAAACTTTTTCCGGGGTTGACAATTGTGGAAAATTTCTGCCATCATGGATTGTCAGTAATATTTTTTAAAGATCTTCTTCAGTCGGATCTTCTAACAGATTTTTGGCTCTCCTTTGCGTCAGGCTTAGGAGGGCAGGCCTGCAAATAGCCGTATTTAACACAATAAAATAAAAGAATTACTTCTATGGAAGGCCAAAAAGTTTGGAATACGATCATTTCTGATATCAGATCAAAGATGTCATCTTCAACATTTAGAACATGGTTCGGGGGGGCTTCGGTTTTGGACTACAGTTTCGCAGAAAGCGGAGAAAAAAAATTGTTAATTATTGGCGTTAGAAATAACTTTCTTAAAGAACAAATAGAGACCAGATACAGGCCGATTATCACTGAAACAGTCAAGAAGAGGGGTTTTGAAAAAACAGAGGTTATTTTTGTGGTTTCTAAAAACAATGGAGAAGAAACGAACGGCAAAAAAGAAGCGCCTCTCTTTTCCGGGATTGCTCCAGCTTATTTTGGCAGCAGGCGGCAGGCTGAAAGTCTTAACCCTTTATACACTTTTGAAACTTTTGTGGTTGGCTCTTCAAATAATTTGGCTTATTTGGCTTCGGGTCAAGTTTCTGCAAATTTGGGTTCAGTTTATAACCCACTTTTTATTTATGGACCGAGTGGAGTTGGTAAAACCCACTTACTTCAAGCTTGCGGCAACGAGATTCTTTCAAAATTTACGGCTGCAAAAATTCTTTATGCCTCTGCCGAAAAATTTACCAATGATTTTATTGAATCTTTGGGTAACAGGAGCTCGGCATCTTTTCGCCAAAAATATCGCAGCGTTGACTTATTGTTAATGGACGACGTTCAATTTTTTTCCGGCAAAGAAAGCACTCAGGATGAATTTTTTAATACCTTCAACGAACTATTTCTTTCAGGTAAACAAATTATTCTGGTTTGCGACAGACACCCCCGGGAACTGGGTAAACTTAAGGATAGATTAATTAGCAGATTTTTAGGAGGAATGGCTGTAGATATTCAAAGACCAGACTATGAACTTAGAGTGGCCATAATTAGAGATAAATGCAAACAAAGAGGAATTAATTTGGATGAAAAAATTGTTGATTATGTCGCCCAGAGTGTCCAGGAGATTCGAGAGCTTGAGGGAATTTTAATTCAAGTTCTTTTACTTTTTAAGATATCTGGTAATATTTCACTGGAGCAAATAAAACTGTCTCTTGAAAAAAATAATAAAACCACAAACTCTATACCAACAGTTGGAAAAGTTGTTGAGGCTGTTTGTCGACATTTTAAAACTTCCAGTAGGGACATTTGCAGCAGTAGCAGGAAGGCCTCTTTAGTTTTTGCCAGACAAGTCCTGATGTATTTACTGCGCAATGACTTGGGCCTTTCACTTGACGGAATAGGCCAAATTATTGGAGGCAGAGATCATTCTACTGTTCTTCATGGAATTGAAAAAATAGCTAGGGCTCTAATTGCTGATCAATCTAAACGAGACGAAATATCAAGAATCAGATTATTTTATTAACTCAAAAGCTTTTATCTTCTAATAAATGGGGTTTGCGGCAAAAAATCACTACTTCTCTACGGCATTTTTAAACTTATCCACAAAAATATCAACAAATATTTAGGGATGAGTCAACCGGAGTTTTAAGGATTTAAACAACCATAAGAATGCTGATACTTTTTTAAAATAATGTTTTTAGGTTGAGGGTGTATAACTTTTTTGTGGATGACAAGAGAAAAGAAGTGTGTTATATAAAAGCGCCGCGACAGATGAAGTTCAAAATATCACAAGGAGATTTTTCGAAGGCTCTGCTACTAGTGAATAAGTCGCTACCTTCGAGAACAAATTTGCCAATACTTGCCAATGTTTTGGTTTCGGCAAGTGGCAATAAATTGGAAATTGTTTCCACAAACCTGGAAACAGCTACTAGAGTAGTAATTGGAAGTGAGGTAGAAAAGGAAGGAAAGGTAACTGTCCCAGGAAGGATACTTTTTGAATTTATTTCGCAGCTTTCAGAAGGGGAGATAGTGGTGGAAAGGTTGGGAGAGGAGGTTTTGGTTTCGGCGAAAAATTACAGAGCAAGGCTTGCAATTATGGGTACGGAGGATTTTCCGGCAATTCCCAAGATAGAAAAGGGAAAGAAAATTTCGATAGGGGCAGGCGACTTTGCAAAAGGAATTTTGAAAGTGGTTTTTTGTGCAACGCAGGACGAGGGGAGGCCAGTTTTGACAGGGATTTTATGTGATTTTGAGAAGGAGAGTCTTTCTTTGGTAGCGACTGATGGATATAGGTTGAGCTTCCAAAAATTAGCATGCGAGAGTGAGGAAGTTAAGATTGTGGTTCCGGCGAAGGCACTTTTGGAAGTTACAAAAATTATAAGTGAGGCAGAGGTTGGTGAAAATCAACAGACTGAGATTTTAGTAGCAGAAAGTCTTAACCAAATTAATTTTAAAATTAACAATGTTGAATTTACTTCCAGACTGATAGAAGGTGAGTTCCCCAATTGGCAGAAGATTATTCCAACTAACTTTACATCTTCTGCAAAAATTAACAAAGAAGAGTTTATCAAACTGGTAAAAATTGCCTCAATTTTTGCCAGAGATTCTGGGAGTATTATTAGGTTAAGTTTAACTAGTGAGAGCAAGAGAGTGGCGCTTTTGAAAGTTTCTGCCAATAATGATCAGATAGGTTCAAATGAGGCAGAGTGTGAGATTGAACTTTCAGGCGCTGGAGGCCAGATTGCTTTCAATTTTCGCTACATTTTGGAGATGCTTTCTTCTGTTGAAGGAGAAGATGTTAATTTTGAAATGATTGAGAGTTTAAATCCAGGCAGATTAACTGTCCCGGGTGACGATAATTACTTTCATATAATAATGCCTGTGAGGTTGCAGAGTTGAAGCTTTTTGGAAATTGGTTTATGGAAAGTGGAAAATAGTAATGGAAACTTGAAAATAGGAATTAAGAGTTATATCCAAGTTTCTAATTTCCACTTTCTATTACTAATTTCTATTATCCAGTGACCATTTTCTTTTATCGAGAATTTGGTATTCTTAAGGAAGTGTTTACTCCGGTCGGTGATTTATTGAAAACTTTGCCCAGGCGATCTAAAACGCCGGGAGCGATAATTGCGCTCCATGTGAGGAGAGCATTTGAGGATTCTCTATTGACAATTTGTGGTGATTTGCCAAAAAGTGTTCTCGCAGCGACTCGGGCTAAAAGTTTTAAAAATGGAGTCTTAACTGTAGAATGCACTGGTTTGGCGCCAGTCGAGCTTCAGATGCGCTCTGGCGGGCTCCTGCGGGAGATTAATAGGGTGCTTGGCAGAAAGATAGTTTTTAGATTAAGATTTAGGGTTAACTGATGGGAAACACCCAGTTGTGATTGTCTCTTTAGGATCTAAGGATTTATTTATAATTAGGTCTTGAGAAGGCATCCAAAAGATATTTAAGGTGCAGAGATCTTGTACGCCTAGGGATTTAATAAAGTTTTCAGCTTTTTGGCGGGTTTTTATAAAGTCATCAGGATTTGTGGCTAAAATATTGACACTGACCATTTTTAATGTTTGGCGATATTCAATTCTAAAACCTTCACTATCGTAGGGTAAATATTTTTTAATTTTTTCAAGTTCTTTTTCAAAATTAGGAGGTTGTTTAAGCTCCCTCCCTTTTAATGGAGGAATAGAGGGATTGTAAGGAATGGGTGTAGGCGATGCAGGTGATGGTTGTCGACTATATTTGATGAATATTAGTGAGAGTAAACCAGTAATAATCAAAACAACTGTGAGTGATGTTAATATAGTTAAAGGTTTAATGTTAGTTAAGGTAAGTTTGAACATTTAACAAATACCTGGGTATAGTTTTTTATAGGCTTCCCAAATACAAGCTCCGCCCTGTTCCATTTTCCAAACTGTATTATCAATTTGCGCATATGGATCCCAAGCGCCGCAATCTTTATTGGCTCCCCCACAATTTGTAGGCCAATTAAAATCAATGCTTGAGGGGTCATAAGGTGGGATTGCTACCGGATCTGGTCCTGGAATTCCCCAGCAAGTACTACGGCCCGATCTATATTCGCTTATGCTCCCTGAGCCGGAGTCAGTATCAGGGGAAGATTTAATCCCAGCCCTCCATGTGGAAGCGATGTATTGGAAAACTCCGATTTCACCTGCAGTTCCTGCTGCGCATTGTCTTCCACCACTCTCCATTCTCATAACTCGAATCATGACATTGGCCATGTTATCCCTGGATTTAGGTTCTATTTTACCTGCGGCTACTTGAGCGATATAACATTCCAGTTCCTCTGATGTGGTTTCGATGCCGTTTGCTGGGTTACCATCGGAAGCTGGTGTGCAATCACCCGGTGGAGGTGGTTCTCCTACCAAAATTGCAGCTGAGGAGCTGACGCTGTTTACTACGTCGGCTGCTCGAAAAGAGGCTGTTGCAGTGTCAGAAATAGTTGCGTTTTTATATTTGTCTCCTTGGATGAAAATTTTGTATGTTATGGTTCTTGATTCGCTGGGATTTAAGGTCCCGATGCTAAAGGAAGTAATATCATTCCCGGCCGAGTCTGTTTTAAAATCTGGGAAAGCTGATGCTCCTCTGGGGCTGACTGTCGTTCTATTATCAATGACAATATTTTCTAAGGTTTGACTTTTAGTGCTAATCGTGATGGTATAAGTTGCTTCTTTTCCTGCTGAGACATCGTCATTGGTTAATTTGGTAGGCGTTACTGTTTTAGAGATTACTGCTAGTTTGGTTTCTGAAATAGATTCGCCGGCTTCGTCGCCTTCTTTGGAGAAGAATATAGTGGGAGTTAAGATGTCACTGATCATGAATGAGCTGAGAGAAATAAAACCAACACTAACTCCAAAGATTGCAAGTGCGATGCCAATCGGTAGAGAGATTCCTCCCAGGACTAGAAGAAGTGCCGAGAGACCGCCGATAAGAGAATTGGTTGCAGATCCCATTGCTGATCCTGCCGAATCGCTGAGTGAGTCGGTTGTTTTTTTGAAGCCTACGGCGAGCTTTGATAAACCCGCTTGTGCCAAAGTGCTGACAGGAGAAAAACTCAATTTTGCCATGGTTGATAGTTAACAATTAACAAGTGACAATTGACGTTTGACAACTGACAACTGACAACTGACAATTGACATTTGACATTTGACATGTGACAACCTTAATTCAAATATATCAGCAGTTCGCTCCTTCGACAAGCTCAGGACGCTCCTCTGATATTTTGGCTCTGACAAAAGAGCAGGGGGGATTGATTAACGCTAAACGACGAAGGCAGCAAAAATTGATTGAACAATTTTCTTACGTGTGAAAAAGTGATCAAATTTGATCTACTTTGATTATCTTTTGCACCATTGTTTCATATGTTATTGTTGCCGTAATGGCAACCATAGCAGGTTTTCAGGTTATCGGGTTGTCAGGTATTCAGGGTGAGTAATTACGAAAAACTTGAAGTATGGCAAAAGGCGCACAAATTGACAATTAAAATCTACATGATGACTAAAAAATTACCAAAGGAAGAGCTATTTGGTCTTGTCAGCCAAATAAGACGGGCCGCTGTATCTGTGGAGTCGAATTTAGCTGAGGGAGAGTCTAGATACTCGAATGCTGATAAGATAAAATTTTTTATTGAATCTAGATCTTCAGGCGCTGAGGTAGAAACCCAACTTTTAATTATCAGAGACCTCTATAAAGAACTGTTTGATAATTCTACGTCATTGCGGGATGAATATAAAGTTCTTGGTAAACAAATAAACAGTTTAATAAATTTTAGGAGGAGAACCTGATAATCTGGTTACTGAGTTACCCGGTTACCGGGTTACCTGGCTTCCTGGTTACCTGATTATGGATCAACATCCGGTACCTCAACATATTGCTTCTTTTGAGTTTAAGCTTTTTGGCAATTTAACTGTTCGCCAGTTTATTACGCTGGCGATTCCGATGTCTTTGGCTTTGGCAATTTATTTCTCAAATTTGGCCCCTATAGTGCGGCTACCGTTGGCTGGGTCGGTGGCATTATTGGCCATCTTTGCGGCTTTGGTACCAGTTGGCGGTAGACCACTAGATAAATGGGCGGTGGTTTTTATTAAGGCAATTTTGGCGCCGACTCAAAGAATTTGGATCAAAGAGTCAAAAATTCCTGAATTTTTAAAAATTGTAGTGACAGCGCCGCCGAAAGAGGAACATCAGTTAGGGAAGACGGCAATTGATAGAGAGAGATTGTTTGCTTATCTAAGATCCTTGCCTAAAGGGAACCTCTCGCCTTTGGATGTCAAGGAGCAACTTGCTTTGGGGAGACTTAATCTTGTGCCGGGCCCCAAGGGTGGTGTAGGAGTAAAGTTGCCACCGCCAATTATTTGGGCGACTCCACTGTCTCTGCCTCAAATCGAGACCACTTTTGCGGTAGCAGGTCAACAAGAAGGTGGCAAGTTGCCGATGACTCAAGAACAAATTTATCCTAGACGTTTTGAAGAGGCTTTGCCTCCCAAATCGTCGAAGATAGAAAAAGCGCCAGTTCCTAAAATTGCTTCTCATGCTAAGCCTTTCGTCCTGCCGGGTGTGGAGAAGAGACTAGCTGGCACAGCGGCGACAATAGCACCTCGCGAAGAGGAGATGATTGGTAAAGGTGTGGCGCAGCCAGAGACTGCTCACGAGCCGATTGAGCTAGTGACTTTTCTTGAAAAAGGTAAGCAACTGGCGACGGAGATTAAGCCTCAGAGGTATTTAGCTTCTGAGATAAATTACGTACAGGACTTGGTGATTCCTGTTCAGACTCCCGATAAACACTTGAGGCTGTTGCCAGGTATTGGTAAAACTCGAGTCAGAAAATTGCATTTTGCCCCCCCTGACGGTTTTGATATTTCAAAACTGCCGATTCGCGGAGAGCGCAAGTTTGAGATTTCTGAGGAGCTTAAGCGCCGCTATCAGTTGGAAGAAAGCAATCCTAATGTGTCACCTGAGGTGATATTACCCACGGAGGATGTTCTGTCGCCTAAAGTTGCCCAGAGACAGCCAGTTATTAAACCTTTGGGCGAGACTGTGATCGGACGCCGGGCTATTCCAAAACCAAATGTGGTCCTGCAGACTGCTGGTGATGTTTCTTTAAAAAAGCAAGAGAAGAAGGAGAGTTATTCGAAGATTTCTGTACAAGGTCAGAAGTTGAGTGGGCTAGCCCGGTCGGGTAATTTACTCAGGGCTCAAATCGTACCTTTAACTAATAAACCAAATGTGCTTTCTGGGTTGATTATGACGCGGGACGGGGTACCAGTTGAAGGAGCAATCTTTGTGGTTCTTGATCAAAACGGTATTCCGGTTAGAGCCCTTAAGACTAATAAACTTGGTCAGTTCCTTTCAGCGACATCGCTTCCAAATGGTCAATACCATGTTGAAGTGGAAACTGACTGGGTAAAGTTTGACCCTTTTTCCATAAATTTAACTGGTCAAGTTGTGGGGCCTCTGGAGATTAAGGCTAAGGAGTAATAGTGGCTAAATCAATACCAAAACCTAAAGCTTCGACCCAAGAACACTTGGACGTTGATGATATTGTCGATGATCTGGTTATTTTAAAAACAGGCTGGGTAGCTGTGGTTCTTTCAACTACGGCTGTTAATTTTGATCTTTTGTCGGAGGCAGAACAGGATGCAACTATTTTTGCTTACGGCGCGCTTTTAAATTCACTTTCATTTCCTGTGCAAATTTTAATCAGGACAAAAAAGGCGGATATTACTTCTTACTTTCAAAAGCTTGCCGAAGCAGAGCAATCCCAATTAAATCCGGACCTAAAGAGACAAATTCAAAAGTACGAAGACTTTATTCGTTCAACCGTGCAGCAAAAAACAGTTTTAGAGAAGGAGTTCTATCTAATTATTGATTTTTCGCCACTTGAACTGGGTATAAGAGGTATAAAGGGACGGGAGACTCAAGGTAAAAGTAGCAAAGCTCAGTTGATTTCCGATGCCAAAATCGCCCTTTTCCCAAAGCGTGATCATTTGATAAAACAGATGTCGAGGCTTGGTTTAACTGCAAAGCAGTTAAGTACTCAGGAGCTGATTGAGTTGTTTTACGATATTTATAATCCGGCACCAACCGGGACGCAGCGAGTGATTTTAGACACCTCTTCTTACACAACCCCGATGGTTAAGCCTGCTGTGGAAATTCCATCGCCCGCACCCTCCTTGGCCCCTTCGGCTACTTCGACTACTTCGACTACGCTCAGTACAAGTCCGCTCAGGGCTATGGAGGGCAAGCCTGAAGGAGGCCAGTTGCAAGGAACTGTTGGCGGCTTGAGACCGGTACCTCAACCTAGTGGACAGCCGCAGCATATACAGATACTTCAGGGTCTTCGAGAAGCGACTACAAAGGCTTCTGCCTTTACCCAACAACAGTCAACCGCCTCTGGCCCTAAGTCTGCCGATTCTTTGAGTGGTGAGATTAGGCCAGTTGAGGGGAGTGGCGATTTGCAAAATGACATCCTCCCCGCTCGCAAAGTGGCGGTTTCGGATGACGTTTTCTCATCCGCTCCATCCCCGACGGAAGGTCAGGGTATTCGCGGACTCAAAAATAAAGGAGTAGGTTAATGTTTGGTCTATTTGGAGGAGCAAAAAAAAACAATCAACAATTGTCTGCCCAAGAACAGGAATGGGCTAAAACCATATCTGGCGGGGTTGTTTCGGTTAAGGATATAATCGCACCACCGGCGATTGAAGTAGATTTTGATTTCCTTAAGGTTGGTTATACGTACTTTCGGACTCTTTTTGTAGTCGGCTATCCAAGATATGTTAATGCCAACTGGCTCTCCCCGCTAATCAATTTTGAACACACACTGGAAATTTCAATGTATGCTTACCCAGTTGAGGCTAAAGGAGTCCTTGATGATTTAAAGCGCAAAATTACTGAGATGGAAGCGACTATTGCTACAGATATTCAGCACGGTCATGTGATTGATCCGGCGGTTGAGGCAGCACTTGAGGATGCACATCTTTTGCAAGAGGAGCTGGTTAAAGGGCAGGAAAGATTTTTCCAATTCGGTCTTTATGTGACGATTCCCGCGGAATCGAAGGATGAGCTGGATGAGGTGACCAAACAAGTTGAGTCGACTTTGGGTTCTTTGCTTCTGGTGCCAAAGCATGCCAGCTTGCAGCATGAGGAAGGTTTTAAGACGACTTTGCCTCAAGGGACAGACCATATTTATATCACCCGGAATATGGATACAACTTCACTGGCTTCGACTTTCCCCTTTATTTCCTCGTCTTTGACTAGTAATACGGGCGTAATGTATGGCATTAATGAGCACAATGGGTCTTTGGTAATTTTTGATAGATTCAGTAGAGAAAATGCCAATTCGGTAGTGTTTGCAAAATCAGGAGCCGGTAAAAGTATAGGGTTTGATGAAGAAGTGATTTATCAAAACTCGCAGGGAGAAATCCGCAAGGAAAAAATTGGTCTTCTGGTCGATAACCTGATTAGAGAAAAAGGGGCTGAAACGCTTGATGAAGAAATCGAAGGGGTCATCTCTCCCCAGTTGAAAGTCTTTACCTTTGATCAAAACTTAAAGGGATCCTGGGCAGAAGTAACAGTAGCTGCTAGGAAAAAAAGTCCAAAAATTCTTTATAAGTTCAAAACTGCTTCTGGCAGAGAAATTACTACAACTACTGATCACAACTTAGTCATCCTCAAAGATGGTCAAATCATCGCCGAAAAAGGCAGTCAAGTTAAAGAAAATGATTATCTGCCGGTTCCCCGTAAAATCACTGCGCCGGCCCCCCGTCAAAAAACTCAACCAGAGATTTGCCAGCTTTTAGGCTATTTGATTAGCGAAGGCCTAATTACAAAAAAATATACGAGAATTTTTAACATTGACAAAGAAGTCCTCAAACACTTTGAGAAATTATCCAGAAAGTTAAAACTGGCCTATTCCCACTTAAAAAAAGCCCAAAAGACTATCGGCATTTCTTTTAAGGGAGAAGCCAGGCAATATCTCAGGGATTTGGCGGGAGTCGGTAATTCCTCTCAAAAAAAAGTCCCTCCATTTTTATTCGGAGCGACCGAAGAAGAAATTTGCTTGTTTTTAAGAACCTATTTTGAAGGTGACGGCTCAGTCGAAAAACATGAGATTAAGGCAGTTACCAAATCTCAAAAGCTTGCTTCCGATCTTTCTTATTTGCTTTTAAGACTAGGTATTATTACCCGCCTTGCCAAAATTAGAAAGCGGGCAACCAATGCCAATCATCCTGGAGATTTTTATTATCAAATTTCCATATCCGGCCAAACTAACCTTGCAGTCTTCGCCAAGCATATTGGCTTCGTCACCTACCAAAAGAATCAGAAGGTGAGAAAACTCTTGGGCAAAACCCCCAATACCAATGTCGATCTGATTCCAGAAGTTAACTCAGTCATTAATGAGATTTATCAATTCCTCTATTCCTCTTCAGAAATCAAAAGCCCAGACCACCTGTCAGCAATTAAAAGAGGAGTTTTTAAGCCTTCAAGAAAGATTCTTGCCCGATTGGTTGTTGAATTTGAAAGGCGCCTTGATGCGCTGGGAAATTTCCCCAAAAACGGTTTCCAAAAACTGGCTAGTCTACCGGAATTATCTGATTTAACCGAGGAGATTACCACTAGTCCTGCCAAAAACCGCCTGGCATGGCAGACTCTTGGCCAGTCTTGGAGATTAATTAAAACTCAAGAAGTTGTGCCTGGAGCCAAAAATGTTTTATTGCTTCTAAAAGCCGTCGAGGACAAAGATTACCGTCTTCTCGCCCTCAAAGAGAATCTCTGGCAAGGCTTTCAAATGCTGGGGATATCCCTGAGGAGCTTCGACAAATCCTTGTGGACTACAGTCACCCAAAGAACGACTGGCGATACCAGTTATCAAAGATTAATTAGCGCAAGAAATTTCCTTCAAGAAAAATATAAAATCATCACCGCCAAACTGGCTGAAATCACACAAAAAGTTGACTTCTTAAAGACGCTGGCAAGCTCTGATCTCTTCTGGGACAGGATTGTCAAAGTCGAAAAAATTCAGTCATCACACCATTACGTCTATGACTTAACCTGTAATAACGAAGTTTTCACTGCCGGCATAGGCGGCCTTTTTGTCCATAATTCCTATCTGGTTAAGCTCGAAGCCCTCAGGTCTTTGATGTTTGGCACAGAAATCATTGTTATTGACCCAGAGGAAGAATATAAGAATTTGTGTCAGGCAATAGGCGGTGAATATATTTCATTTAGTTTTAGTTCACCTGCAAAGATTAACCCTTTTGACCTATCCGGTGTTTACGAGGAGGGAGAGAACGAGCTGGGACTGAAAATTCTATCACTGCACGGATTTTTTAGGGTAATAATGGGTCAGTTGACTCCAACTGAGGACGCAATTCTGGACAGAGCACTTGTGGCAACTTATAAAGCCAAGGGAATTACGCCGGACCCGGCTACCCAGAAGAGTGAGCCACCTCTAATGGAGGATCTTTATAAGGCACTTTTGGGTATGGAGGATCCTGCCGCTGGCGGACTGGCAGATCGAATCGAGAAGTTTGTGAAGGGTTCACTGGTGGGGATTTTTAACCAGCAAAGTAATATAGATATTAAGAACACATTTACAGTCTTTTCGATTAGGGACATGGAGGATGAGCTCAGGCCGATTGCGATGTATCTGATTTTAGATTTCATCTGGACAAGGATTAAAAACAATATTAAAAAGCGTTTACTTATAGTTGATGAGGCTTGGTACATGATGCAATATCCGGATAGTGCGACTTTTATGTATTCTGTGGCCAAGCGTGCCAGGAAATATTATTTGGGTTTAACCACGATTACCCAGGACGTAGAGGATTTCTTAAATACAGATTACGGCAAAGCAATTGTGACCAACTCTTCGATACAAGTTCTCATGAGGCAATCGCCTGCGGCAATCGATAAGGTGGCTGATGTTTTCTATTTATCTGAAGGGGAGAAACATCTTTTGTTGTCGGCGGATGTGGGAGAAGGGATCTTTTTTGCCGGAGCAAACCATGTGGCGATTCGAGTGGTGGCATCGGAAGATGAGCACTTTTTGGTGACTTCAAAACCTGAGGAGCTTTTGGAGATGCAGAAGAAGGCTGGGGAAGTAATTAAGCAGTTCTAGAAAGAAGATTGATTGTTTCATTTACCACTAGCCAATTTCCAGTAACCAATTTCCAAAATCACGGTTGGACGCGGAAGCCACGGCCTT
>JACPEV010000006.1 GCA_016183325.1 Candidatus Curtissbacteria bacterium | reverse complement strand
TGGTATCCACAAGGCTAAATTTCTGTTACACTTAAAGGAATCAGAATTCCGTTGGAACATGAGGATAAATCATGTTAATACGTATCAGGAGTTACTAAAAAACTTTAGACAAAAACCGCTCTAAAGTTATCTAGACCCTAAGTTTTAGTCTTATCCATCAAGCGGAGTTCATTTTAAGCAGAAGCTAAGTTTGGTTGCAATTTCTTAATCTCATTCCATCTTTCTCTTAGTTCTCCAATAAATCTTAAGTCCTGAAATGCCTGAATAATTTTGCTAAAATCTATCGGTATACTAATTCGAGGATCGGGGAGCAAGTTTGGTCTTAATATAACCTCAAAATTCTGCAAAAAAGAGGAGGTGTCAAGCTATTCCACCTCGAAGGTGGTTTGTTAGGTTTGTTACCAAGGTGGTTTGTTACCTCGAAGGTGGTTTGTTATGGTTTGTTTCTAGCTTTTTAAAAATTCCAGTTTTTTTCTCTAAAAAATCCAAGCAGTCCAACACATTTAATGTTATATGCTTTACAAACGTCTGGAATTTTAGGACGGCCGCCAGGATTCGCAGGCCGTTCTGATGTAATCACTGTCCACCCCCTGGACATTGCTAAAGCGATAACGAAGGGATCAGCGCCGACCATAGCGTACTGGTCTATCAAGTCTGGGAAACGACCCAAAATATTGGAGACATGATTCTGTTGTTCACGGTCTATCGTTTTAAACATTTTTTTTATATCTCTTATTTTTACCCACCTTAAAAGTTCATCATCCTTGCTGGCTAATTCTCTTAACACCTCTTTTGGAGAAGCCATTTCTTTGTTATGAACAAGACTCTCAATTTTAGCCCATAAAGAAGGAAAAACATCTGGTGGATACTGCACACGCCACAAATCAATCAAAGCACTAGTGTCCATACAGTACCCAGGGAATAATTCCAACATTTTTAAGCCTCATTTCCAACTAATCTTTCGAGTTTTGGAATATGTTTAAGCTGAATGGACAGGTAATCAGCCAAATCACTATAGGTAATTCTGCCTGTTTTTTGGGCTTCTAAGGTAAGTGAAACGAAAGGTATCCCGTGTTCCCTAATACATTTTTTGGGTGGATTCTGCTTGCCCCAACTTATTTTTCTCTCTTTGGATAACCATTCTTGACGTTTTTTCCTGTAAAAATCTTCCGAGGCTACTCCTAAAATCACCAGCCGTCTTAGAATCACTTCTTGGCTAACCTTAAAATCGTTTGTTAGTTTTCTAAGTAACTCATCCGTCCATCCGCTTAAGTATTTTTGAGATTTAATGATATTATGCTCCATTAACGTCGTTCTGGGCACCAGAAGTGCGCCTGCGAAGCGGTTACAAAAAATCTCTATCCTCTCTATTTCACTTGTTTGATAATATCGGTCTTCAAGATCGCAGAGACTACTTGTGTTAAGCAAAATATGCCCATATTCATGGAACAGGGAGAAAATTTTAGCTCGTGTGGCGTCCTGATTGTTGATGACTATTACCTTAATGCTATTATCAGCGAGAGAAAATCCTCGATTTTCTTCTAGTGGCATACTGAGTTGAAGTACCACTATCCCAGTTTTTTCTAACGCTGATATCCAACCTCCTAACGCTTCCATTTCATCACTCCAGCTAAATTGGGTTTCTAGGGTGATTTTCAAACCTTCTCTCTTTTGGACTGCAACGTCTTCGGGATCGTCAGTTAATCTAATGCCATCAAATTTAGTATTTATCTCTCTATCAAGGTTTTTTGCCAATTCAGCTGTTACTTCCTGCAAGCGTCTGGCACGGCGAATAGCAAGTCTAGTTTTGAGTGAGACGGGCTTTTTTTTATCTGGTGGAAGAGTCCTAAAATCTTTTGGAAATGGTAATTCTTTTGGCGGTTTTGGCAAGAAAAATGCAGCTAATGGTCGTTTATAGACATTGGAGAGTTTTTCTAACTGTTTAAATGTTGGCGCTTTTTGAGCAGATTCCCACTGGTTTATTGTTTCAATGCTTGTTTTGAGGCGCTTAGCAACGTCTTGTGTATTTAGACCTAAGCTTTCCCGCGCCCAAATCAATACGGCAGGTTTTACAGCGCCTCCAAGGCCTTTATCATCCATATAAATACTTTAGCTTGCTAACTTATAAATCTCAAAATTGAAGCCATGTAATTATAATAATAACTCTACAGCGTAGATTTTATAGCATAGCTGCACACTTGGCTAGCTGTAACAATATTAGATTGAAAATTTTCTCTCACGAACCGTTTGAGGTACCGAAAGAAGATGTGCCAATTGTGGCAGTCGATATTATTTTTACAAACTGTGTAGGCGGCTGGAAATATTGCGGATCAGGCGCGTGCTCGTGGCTATGTCCTAAAAATGATTCGTAAACAATTACCGACGTTACAGTGCAAATAAATACACCCTTAGAAATTTGCCTCAAGCAATCATAATTCATACGTAATTATTTTACCATCTTTAGGCTCGAATTAGAAAATGCTCGGATATGGTGATCAAGCGTACGCACGATGAGACTGAGATGCTAAAATAGCCTGAAGCGTACTCATCGATAGGTCGAGTGGTTGGTATGGATCTAGCCAGTCATAGGTTCTAAACGTGTTGCCCAGAGGGAGCAAATTGACCCAGTAAGTTTCTTAATATAACCTACATTAGAGTTGACTATTTTCAATTCACCTGTTATCATTTGAATATCTGTTCAAGTGACAATCATGACGGACCTAAAAAAGGAATTAAAAGACAAAAAGGCAATTGATGCTTGTGCTAAACAATTTGGAGTGATTGGCGATCCAACTAGACTAAAAATCTGCTATCTCCTTTGTAATCATCCCGAACTTTCGGTCTCAGAAATTGCAGAGGCAATTGGTATGTCAATTTCAGCTGCTTCTCATAGTCTCAAAAAGTTAAAAGCCTTAAAGCTAGTGACTGCAAGAAGAAATTTTCGGACAGTCTACTACTCTTGGGGTAACAAAGAGTTAGCGAGGATAATTCAATCACAACTTTAGCATGATAAAAAAGCTGCAGACAATTCTTTTACCAATACTTGGTGCAGGTGCGATTGGCGCTTGTCCTGCTTGTTGGTTAGGTTCAGCATCCCTTTTGACGTATTTAGGTCTTGGAGCTGTTATTCCCTTTTGGCGTTGGATAGGATTTGGGTTTATTGTTGTCGGAGCAATGGGGTTTATACTCGATTACCGATCCCACAGAAATCCTTATCCGCTTTTACTTCTCGCCTTCGGCGCAGTGCTTCTCTATGTTGGTCGATATGTATTCCTAAGCACATGGGGAGCGTGGCCAATTTGGGGAACAGGAGCAGTCATTATTCTTGCAGCAGTTATTTATAACAAGAGTCTGTTTAAGAAACCTGAAACTTCACAACATGAATGAATACGATTTAATCATTATTGGTGGCGGAGCGGGGGCTTTTGCTGCTGCTATCAAAGCAAATGAACTTGGCGCAAAAACCGCTCTTGTCAATGCTGGACTTCCTGTTGGTGGAACCTGTGTCAATGTTGGCTGTGTTCCTTCAAAGACCCTTCTTAAGATTGGAGAAATCGCTTATTATAGCGGTCATGGTTTCAAATCAATAAATGGCAAGCTCACTGTTGATTTTGAGAAGGCAATAGAAGAAGAACTTGAGCTAGTTGATAAGATGCGGCATGACAAATATGTCGAGGTACTTTCAAATCTTAAAAATGTTACTCACTTTGAAGGAAAAGCCACGTTTGTTTCTAAAACTGAAATTGAGGTTAATGGCCAGAAGCTTTATGGAGAAAAATTTGTTATTGCCACTGGTTCAACTGCCCTTCCTGCTCCATTAGAAGGTCTTGAGAGGGTTTCCTACATTACCCACATTGATGCTTTAAAGCTTAAGAAACTCCCCAAATCAATGGTTGTAATTGGGGCTGGGCCTTTAGGACTTGAGTTTGGCCAAATGTATCATCATTTTGGTACCAAAGTGACCATTTTACAAAAAGGTCCAGCAGTTATGCCAAGAACTGAACCGGAACTTTCTCAAGCTTTGCAAAAGTATCTTGAAGATGAGGGTATTGCCATATTTATCAACGCAGATAGCAAAGCACTAAGAAAAGAAAATGGTGAGGTAGTTGTCAGTTTTGAAGTTGATGGCAAGCCACAAGAGGTGCGAGGCGAAGTTTTAATGTTTGCTTCTGGGAAAACTCCCAATACAAAAGATCTAGACTTAGAAAAAGCGGGTGTGAAGGTTAACGAAAAACGAGCAATTAAAGTCAATGATGAATTACAAACTTCTGCAACACATGTTTTTGCAGCAGGAGATGTTACTGATAAGCCGTTAAGACTTGAAACAACAGCAGGAAAGGAAGGCAATATTGCCACTGAAAATGCCCTCAAAGGAACTCATAGGAAGATGGATTACTCGGCTGTTCCTTATGCTGTTTTTACTACTCCAAATCTGGCAGGGGTTGGAAAAACCGATGAGGAGGCTATAAATGCTGGATTTTCCTGCACTTGTAATACCTTTCCGTTTGAATATGTACCGAAAGCATCAATTATTCATGATACAAGAGGTTTGGTAAAGATAGTTGCTGATAACAAAACTCATCAAGTGTATGGCATCCACATTTTAGGCCCGGAAGCGGCTGATTTAGTTCATGAGGCAGTAATGATTGTTAAGAATAAAATGACACTTGAGGATGTGATTGATACTGTTCATGTTTTCCCAACCTTATCAGAGTCAACAAAACTCGCAGCACAGAACTTTTTCAAAGATGTTGCCAAATTAAGCTGCTGTATTGAGTAAGAGAGGATAAAACAGTTCTCGATAAAGAATCTCTTGAGTTCTTGCGCTACTTGACTTAAGATGGAGTTCGCCATTTTTACAGAATAAATGCAAAAAAGCTTAATTCGGGGGGGATTAATGTTTTCAAACTATCATAAGGAGGTGAAACTATGAGTAAGTGGGATCAATTAGCAGACGATTCAACAATTGAGAAAACTATTAAAGCTTTAAAAGCAAATGGGATTGAGGCTGAAGTTGTTGAAAATGGTGAAGCTGCCAAAAAGAGAGTTTTGGAGTTAATACCCGAAAAATCGGAAGTTATGACCATGACTTCAATGACACTTGAGGAAATAGGAATTGCCAAAGAGATTGATGAATCCGGAAGATATGATGCTATTCGTCCAAAGCTTTTGAAAATGGATTATAAAACTCAAGGAAGAGAGATGAGAAAACTGGCCAATGTTCCTGACTGGACAATAGGAAGTGTTCATGCGGTAACAGAAGATGGCCACCTTTTAATTGCTTCAAATTCAGGGAGTCAACTTCCGGCCTATGCGTATAGTGCGGGACAGGTTGTTTGGGTAGTTGGAGCTCAAAAAATTGTCAAAAACACAGATGATGGAATTAAAAGAATTTATGAGCATAGCTTTCCTTTGGAAGATGAGAGAGCGCAAAAAGCATATGGGATGAGGAGTGGCGTTAATAAAATCTTAATCGTTAATAAAGAGATTCAATCAGGGAGAATTCATGTTATTTTTGTCAAAGAGAAATTAGGATTTTAAGGTGGAGCCAAATTAGGCTGCAATTTCTTAATTTCGTTCCACCTTTCCTTTAATTCACCGATAAAAACAAGGTTTTGAAAAGTTTGTATAATAGCCTCAAAGTTGCCGGCTTGAAAACCCTTTCGGAACGAAAAAGAATTTGCCGCCAAAGCTTCAGGTGTTTCAATGGATGATTTGATAAAATAAAAGTAAATAAATTCAAACAAAATGAAAGCGATTGTCTACACAAAATACGGACCACCGGATGTTCTTCAGCTCAAAGAGGTAGAAAAACCTGCTCCCAAGGACAATGAAGTATTGATACGAATATATGCGACAACGGTAAATCGAACAGATTGCGCGATCCTAAGAGCGAAACCGTTCATAGTGAGATTTTTCTATGGCCTGTTCACGCCTAAGAAAAAGATCACCGGCACTGACTTTGCCGGCAAAATTGAAGAAGTTGGCAAAAGCGTGTCGTCCTTTAAAGCAGGTGAGAAAGTTTTTGGGTTTGACGACAACGGTTTACGCTCTCACGCCCAATATACGACGATGCCGGAAGACAAGGGAATTGCAAGAATGCCGGAACATATAACGTACGAGCAGGCCGCCGCCAGTACTGAAGGGGCACACTACGCGTATAACTTCATAAAAAAAGTGAACCTTACAAAAGGACAAAAGGTGTTGGTGAATGGCGCCACGGGCGCGATCGGCTCGGCGGCGGTTCAGTTTCTAAAGTACTTTGATGTGTACGTCACCGCAGTGGGCAATACTAAAAATATGGAACTTCTAAAAACACTGGGGGCCGACAAAGTAATCAACTACGAAAAAGAGGATTTTACAAAGGATGAGCAAAAGTATAACTTTATTTTCGACGCTGTTGGCAAAAGCACATTTGGCAAATGCAAACCGTTGTTAGAACCTGGCGGAATTTATATCTCGTCAGAATTGGGCCCTGCGGCCCAAAACGTTTACTTGCCCCTCGTAACCAAGGTATTCGGCGGTAAAAAGATCAAGTTTCCAATTCCGACCGATGTGAGAGGAAGCATGGTATTCATCAAAAAGCTCATTGAGAAGGGAAAGTTCAAACCGGTCATTGATAGACGTTACCCATTGGAACAAACCATCGAAGCTTATAGGTATGTCGAAAAAGGGCAGAAAACGGGAAATGTAGTCATAACTGTGGAGCACAAGTAAAGAATTTACCGCTAAAGAAAAATCGAAATTGTCTTTTGTTAGCTATACTTAGTGATTATCGTTGGTTTTATCCGCAGTTTCTTAATCTCATTCCATCTTTCTCTTAATTCACCAACAAAAACGAGGTTCTGGAAAGCTTGCAAGATAGCTTCAAAATTGCTAGTTATATTAATCCAAGGGCCGGGGAGCAAGTTTGGTCTTAATATAACCTCAAAATTCTGCAAAAAAGAGGAGGTGTCGAGTCAGACTCGACTGCGCTTACCGTTGAGGGTATTTTGACTTCTAAATTCCACCAGTATTTTTAGATATTGTGTGATTATTGTTACAATAAAACTGTGAAGGTCGGCAAGAAAAAGACAAAACCTTACTTGTTAATCAGCTTATTAGTATTTTCAGTGATTATTTTATTTGCGGTGATTTTTCAGGATGCATTATTTAGTCTGATTTTTACTTCTACTTCAACATCACAAAATTCTAATTCCGATCTATTTAAATTTGCTGAAGAACAGAGGTTTACAGATGATGAGCAGTTTAAGATCTTAAAACGAGATGAAAAAATACTGAATTTAGGTAGATTTGGAACAGAATATTATCGTTACGAGGAACATCAGGGAATTACAGGCGGATTGTACTCAGGCCAACCAATTGGAGCAACCGTGAATGTTTGCTATGTGGGGGATGGGGATTTAACCGCGGTTGTGGATAAAATCGATTCTAATTTTAAAGGAAATAGTTGGATATATAAACCGGTCCCAGGATACACCTTAGAAACACTTAAGCAAAAAGTGAGACAAGGATTTGATCTTAGCGGATATGATTTGCTTTATACAAAGCAGACCGATGAAGGAACCGAATATGGTACTATTGGTTTTCCCCAAAAAAATGAGGAAGCCATTTGTGGAGATTTTGATAAAAAATACCCGAATTCCGATTTCGCATTTTCTTTACACCTGCATTTCATAAAATAATTTTAACTTCAGATTTTTGACTTCTAAATCCCAGAAGCATATATTAAACGCGTACTGCCGAAAGGTAGTTTTTTTGAAGGGAGGTGAAAAAAATGATTAAGAAATTAGCAACAATTGGCGCAGCGGCAGCACTTTTCGCTGCAACCGCAATACCAGCTTTCGCAAGCAATTCTGGTGATGGTTCAGACTATGGTACTCAACCAGGTTATAGCGTTGCAAATGGAAATACAATTTGCGCTGGTCATGGGTCATTCGATGCATTTGGTAAAGGTGCCAACCTTGGAATCGAGACCTCGCCAGGAAATGGTGATGTCCAGCACGCTACATTTCTTGGGTCATGGCCTGGCCCTGGAACTAACGGTACCCAAACTGGTATAAACAACAGTACTCTTTGTGGTAATCCACAAAATTAAGTTTGTTTAAATCAAAACAGCCCATTAGAATAAAATTCTGTGGGTTGTTTTATTTAATCTTCATACAAATATCGGCCCCAACTCCTCCTCGGTCTCCAAAAGTATGCCCATGTTAGCTTAAAACTGCAGAGGTTTTAGTTGGTGTCAGCCCTAATCCTTTTAGATTATCTAACACTTGTGGTAATACTTCCAGAATATGGGTTGTCTTTCGTTTTAGGGTTACGCCATCGTGGAAAATCAAAATACTTCCACTGTTTGCACCAGAAAACTTTCTAATCTGCACCTCTGGCAGGGAATCAGCACTGGCATAATGAATCGCATCACCGAACACAGTTGATAATCCAAGTTGCCTGGCAATTGTTCTCTCTCAGGATAGCTAGAATCTCTTGAATATTTTGTGAATTAGGACCGTCGTCAAAAGATACACCAACGAACCTCTCTTTAGTCGCCATTGTCGTATTTTATCAAGCAGCGTCTGATTTTATCCATGAGTGCTAAATAAACACTGGCTTAAACTCCTCCTCCGTCTCTAGAAAAAACGTTCTCCTTCGTCAAGATTTCGGAAGAACAGGTCCTCCACCTTCAAGAAAATTACGGCGGGGCAAGTAAGTGCGCCGAGTTAGGCTCGGCACAACGAGGGACTCTCGGTTTTTATCCTTCGATACTTCGAATTTGCTCCCTTCGACTAGTGCAAGGTTTTCAACAGGGCCTTCGGTAAGGCCATGTGTCTTGCAAATTTGACATAAATGTAATACAATTTTATTATGAATCAAACAATCACAATTAGGCTTGATCCGGCAACGACGGCTGCTTTAGAAGAAGAATGGCCGTCTGATTTATCTGTAAATAAAAAATATCTTCGCGACATTGGCAGTAGAAGACGGGGATGAAGACAATTTTAGATACCGGTCCTCTTGTTGCGTTGATTAACCTTCAGGACAATTATCACAACTGGACGCTGCAAATACTGGAAAGGTTGTCTCCACCATTGTGGACATGTGAGGCGGTAATTACTGAGGCTAGTTATTTAACTGGTAAAGGTCAGGCTATATTATCGATGCTCTCCGAAGGCAATCTGCAGATAGGATTATCTTTGGCCGAACAGTCGGAGGCAGTCGCAAAGCTGCTTGCGCATTACAAAGATCGTATGGATCTTGCTGATGCCTGTCTTGTGCGGATGAGCGAACTTTTTAGAAATTGCCAGGTTTTTACGCTGGATAAGCGAGACTTTTCTTTTTATCGGAGAAATGGGCGCGAAGTAATTCCTTTGCTTGCACCCTAGATGTAAGTTTTCTTTTTTGACTTCTAAATTCTAAAAGCATATGTTTTTAGCCCTTCGACCCTTCGACATTGCTTAGGACTCAGAACCGATGGCTTCTGGTATCAAACATTTTAGCCCCTTGATACTTATGTTACTTTTTGTTAATATTTAATATAGTTATGCAGTTTACAACTACTATCTCGCTGCCGAAAAATTTAGCTGCGGAAATGGAAAAACAGGTATCCGAAGGGAAATTCAGTTCCCGTTCTGAATTTATTCGGTCCGCAGTTAGAACGTACCTTCTTTTTGAGAAAGGTAAACTTTCATGGGAAATTTTGGCAGCTCCATTTAGGTCTTACGCCAAAAATAAAGGTTTGGCGGAAAAGGATATTTTAGAAGCGGTGGAAAGAGGCAGAAGTGGTACCAAAAATTCCAAGAGTGGTAAATGATACCAATGTTTGGCTCTCCGCACTCTACTTTTCTGGAAAACCAGCAAAGATAGTAAACTTAATTGAAGATCAAAAAATTGTATCTCTAATCTCTGACTTCATCCTTGAAGAAGTAAAAGAAAAGTTAGTTTCTGATTTTGATACCCCACTTTATGCTGCAAATGGCACGGTTTCTTATATTTCTTCTATAATTGTTCAAGAGTACCACGGGTTTTTACCCGTGGGTGAATTGAACAATTACGTACTCGCCGAAGGCGTAGCCTGAGGATACCACGACTGTTAAGTCGTGGTAGTTCATCTCTCAAATCGTTCCTTTACAGGGTAGAGATTTTAATCTAAGAGATCCTGACGATAATAAAGTTCTGGAAACTGCAGTAGTCGGCAAGTGTAACTATCTGATAACAGGAGACAAGGATCTATTGACATTGGGTGGGTACAACCGAATACAAATTGTTGCTCCGGCAGAGTTTTTAAGTCAAATTAGGTAGATGCGCAAACAGCCCCGAATTTTTGACTTCTAAATTCCAAAAGCGCAGAAAATATTACATACTCGCTATTTTTCTAGTGTAACCCAAGGTTGTATTTTTTCTCTGTCGAGCTGCGAAAAAGCGTATTCAAGTCCCTCAACCCTCTCTAAGTCGGTTTGCCACTCAAAGGAAGTTCCAGTGTCAAATATCTCTTGAAATAGACTGAACATCTCCGTTTCTTCTTTTGGGAAGCCCGCGAGATACAAATCAAAGTCTTTGACGAAACATGCCTGAGCGTCTTGCACAAGCTCAGGTAACTCTTCGCCTTCCACACCATCATGAGCTCTTCTTGCAAAGTTAACGAGCCTTAAATCTTGGAGTGGGTGATATATACTGCTTCTGCGCCATGTAACAACGGCTCGACGATCATCAAGGCCGGTTGGGCGATTTCGAAGCCTTGTCAAGAAGACTTGTTTTTCCCTCTGAACTTATTTCTACCTTTAATTGTGCAAGGCGTTCCACAAGGCAGAATTGTACTTCTTAAATTTAAGCTAAATCAAATATCGGCTCAAACTCTTCCTCCGTCTCTAGAAAATACGTCCTCCGCCTTCTCCGGCAAAGCCGGATTCGGCGGGACAAGTAAATGCGCCGAGTCAAACCGAGTCTGATTCGGTCAAACTCGGCTGCACACGCAGTTGACTTAAGTAAAGAAATATGGTAATAGTAAAGTAATATGCAAACTGCTTTACTATCTGCCAAAGGACAAATTACCATACCGAAAAAAATTCAAAGACAATTAAAAATTGGCCACAGAAGTAAACTGGTAATTTATCCTCAAAAAGATTTGATTATAATCAAACCATTAAAAACCTCGATTACCGAGCAAACAGCAGGGAGTTTAGCTCGTTTCATACCAAAAGACAAAAAAGGGGTAAGTTTCACTCAAGTGCTTGAGGAAACCCAAAAAATAGTAGCTTCTGAGCTTGCCAGTAAATAATGGATCAGAAGATTATTGATACCAATATATTCCTGAGGCACCTACTACAAGATATTCCAGATCAATCCAAAATCGCCACCAGTATTATTAGTGATATAGAAGATGGGAAGATGATTGGTTTGGTGTCAATCCTAGTGGTTAATGAGCTAATCTGGATATTGGAAAAGTATTACGCTCTAAAAAGAGGCGTTTATATCCCCAAGTTAGTCAAGATGTTGCATCTAGATCATCTGAGAGTCATGGAGGTAAAAAAAGACCTAATTGAGACAGTTTTAGAAAAGATGAGAAATAAAAAAATTGACTTTACTGATGTTTATCTAAAGGAGGTAGGTAAAGAAAATCAAATTCTATCTTTTGATAAGGATTTTGCAAAAATTTGAATGATAAAATGAAAACAATAAAGATGCAAAACCGCAAGTGGGGCAGCCTCGATTTTGTCTAATTTTCCCCAGATTGCTAGACTGAAAGTATGGGTAAAAGATTTCTTTATTTGATTGCAACTGTACTGGTGGCAATTTTTTTGGAAGCTGCTCCGGTTTTTGCTTACCACAGCGAGGTAAGTGTTGACCTCCTTGGATTTTCATATAAATTATCCCAAGATACCCATTCGGAAATTACTAATTTAGCTTATTCTGTTGGGAATATTGCAATCAACGATTATCCTGATTTGGTGAAAGGGGATTTGAAGGCAGAGATTTTTATGGGTGATTCTGACGAGGCAATGTCTCATCAAGGGTCTGACAAACTAGCTATTGATGCCAAAGTCGGAGGAGGACAAAATGAATTTGCCTGGTTTGGCGCGCCAGATCTGCACTGGAAGCAAGTTTTGGCAGATTATAAAAATAAAAAATTCAAAGAGGCTTATCATCGAATTGGTGTTTTGTTACATTTAACAGAAGACGCAACGGTACCGGCACATGTGCGTATTGCCCCTCACGGCAGGGGGAGCGAAGAGTATTTTGGGACTGGCAAATCATCAAGGAGTGATGCCCAACCGACTTATAAAAACAACAGGATTCCTCCTGGGATAAGTCTTATTGATACTGTTGGTGATGATTTATTCGAGCAAGTTGTTGAGAACATGGCAGCCAAAAAACAAATCAGAATTTTGGCCAATAAGCCGATTCTTTTGTCTTCTGTTGATGTTTATATGATGGCGACAAGAGATATCGTCAAAAAGTATTTGGATAGTGATTCTTATTGGGATCAGTACTGGCAAAAAAATAATAGTTTTAGCACTTGGGGTCGCTATGGTGCTGGTGGCAATAACTTTGGCAAAGGGGCAAAGGTGCTTGGGTCCAAGGAAAGCCTGCTGGTAACTTTTGTATTTAATACGGCGATTGCCAATACAGCAGGCCAACTGCAAGTGATTTCCAAAAAACTGCCACCGATTGCCGAGGATCTTTTTTTTGCGCCAAACAAGTTTGATGAACAAGGCACGAAAATTAATTTTACGGTTCTAGAAAACAGAACTCGCGCAGTCAAGATTAAATTGACAGTTGGCAGCGAGAACGGGCCGAGCATTATTGATGAGGCTGGTCAAATTTACGATGGCAAGTCTAACTTTGATTTGGTAGAAAACCAAGGGTCTTTCAAGCTGCCGTATAGGAAAACCTTTGCAGTCAGTTGGAAGGGGGAGACAACTGGGGGGAAAATTAAAGCAGGTAGTCAAAAGGTCACCTTAGCCGTTGTTGACGGTGACGGGAACCCTTCCGAGATAACAAGTGGCGATTTTGAATATCTGAAAGCAGATAAAAAATCGTTGGTCGATGAGGCCAAAAAAGCACCAGCTGGTGGTAAGGCACCGGTTATAGATCGGGTTGACAATAGCCAACTGCACGGTTCTTACGAGGAAACTCCTCACCGTTATTTACTGCAAGCGCAGGCTCGTGATCCGGAAGGTGGGCAGCTTACTTATACTTGGAGTATCAACTGTGGTTATTTTGCAGGTACGCTAAATGGTTCACAAATAGAATGGCGCTACAATACGCCAGGAGAATGTGTGGATGCTGTGGTGACGGTAACAGTAAAAGATTCTGATGATTTGATAACGAAGAAATCTCAAGCCGTTTTTTGATTATTATTTTTGGTTTTTTTGATCGACTAATCTTTGTAGGTCTTCGATTATTTCTTGATCCGTGACTTTTGAAAGTTCTGGCTTATAACTAGTATTTTTTTGATACCAAATAAACGCATAGATAAGATAGGCAATTATCGCAAGAAGGGCGAGAAAGAGATATTTTTTAATTGATATTTTCCTTTTTTTGCTCACAGTTTTAGCTTAAAGTATTGTTTGAATTTGGTCAATCTCATTCTGAGCGAGCGAAAAGCATTAGTTAGGCCGGAATCGTCCCACTTGGCGAACCAGTTTGTTCTTAATATAACCTCAAAATCATCTTGAAAAAGAGAGGCCCCACCGACTTTGTAAGAGTTACCAATTTATTATGAATCAAACAATCACAATTAGGCTTGATCCGGCAACGACCGCTGCTTTAGAAGAAGAATCGCGCAAAACCAGTCGTTCAAAAGGGCGTATTGTGCGTGAGGCACTTAAGGTGCATTTGCAACCGTTAAGACGGCCGTCTGATTTATCTGTAAATAAAAAATATCTTCGCGACATTGGCAGTAGAAGACGGGGATGAAGACAATTTTAGATACCGGTCCTCTTGTTGCGTTGATTAACCTTCAGGACAATTATCACAACTGGACGCTGCAAATGCTAGAAAGGTTGTCTCCACCATTGTGGACATGTGAGGCGGTAATCACTGAGGCTAGTTAGCCCTTCGACTCCTTCGGCTTCTGATATACTTTCAACGTTGTGAATATTGCATATTCTGTGCCTATTTCCGTAAAAGGAATTGTTTTTGAGGATGATAAAGTGTGGTTGAGAAAGAACGAGAGAGGTGAATGGGAACTCCCGGGAGGAAAACTTGATCGTGGGGAACAACCAGAGAAAGCAGTTGTCAGAGAGCTAAAAGAGGAGCTTGGTTTTGAAGTAGAAGTTGCTGATATTGTCCAAGCCAATCTTTATCAAATCGAGAAATCCCAAGATGAATCGAAAGGTGTTTTAGTAATTTCATACCTCTGTCGACTCATAAACAGAACAGATAGATTTGAGATTGAAAGTGAAGCAGGTAAAGCAAAGTTTGAGAAATTTTCAGTTGAAGAAGTCGAAGGTCTAAATATGCCACTCTTTTACAAAGAGGCAATTACTAAAGCATTTAGATTATTATCTAAATCAAAAAATTAGTTCGAAAATCGTGGCGCGTTTTCTGGATTTTTCCTTAATTCTTGACAAAATGCCTATGGTCATGGTACCATGGTCACATTATGCAGACAGTTTCAAAATCTCAGTTAAAATCCCAGCTTCTTGAATACTTGCGCAAGGTGGAAAAGGATAAAAAGCCTCTTATTGTTACTCACGCCGGTAAGCCGGTTGTAAAAATTACCCCGTTTGACCAGGATTCCAAAGCGGTCCTTAAGTCTCTGCGAGGTTCGGTTCTTCGTTACGATGATCCAAATGAGCCGGTAGGGCTTGAAGATTGGAAAGCGTTAAAATGATAGTTTTGGATACGAACGCGCTCATTTATCTTGTCGGCAATCCGGAAAAACTTCCACAAAAAGCAGCAAAGTATATCAATTCTGAAATTAAAAAGAACGGTATCCATGTTTCATCGATGAGTATTTGGGAAATTTATTTGCTCGTTAAGAAAGGTAGGCTTGAACTATCGAAGGATGTTGATGCTTGGCTTGAAGAGGTAGAGCAGCTTAAATTTATTAATTTCGTGCCGGTTAATAATATAATTGCTGCAAAATCTGTACAGCTTTCGGAAACCGTAGGGCGCGACCCTGCTGATAGGATTATTGCGGCTACTGCGGTTGAGATGGGTGCTACTTTGATAACAAGTGACCAGCGAATTAGAAAATACCCTCACGTTCAGTCAGTGTGGTGAATTGAGTTCGTGAAAAAGATTGTTTGGCTTACTATGAGGTATTTCTAGAAAATAGTCAGTGGGAAGAATTTAAGAATAATAAATGGGAACCTCTGCATTTCAAAAAGGTTTGAGTTCAATTTTTCTTGCAATATTAGCTCTAATTTTGATTATAGGTGCAGTAGTTGCTGATAGGCTAATGGTAACTAGAAGATCCTATGAAGAATTTGATGATAAAATTACAGAACAAAGATATAAAGACAAGAAAGTCATAAGAGTCTATTTAAAAACTGATGTTTCAAACACTCAAGCCGAAGTTTTAATCAAAGAATTCCAAAAAATAGAAGGAGTTAACGGCACTTGGTATGTTTCTAAATCATTGCTAGAAGAAAATTCAAAAAAAAGCGACAAAACCTCTTCCCCCGAAATCTCAGCAATCATTGATGTATTTATTGAGGAACCTTCTCTAAAAGGTATAGTAATCGAAACAATTCAAGAGAATGATTATGTTCAAAAGGTCGAAGATTTAAACTAGCGGAGAGCTAAAGGGAAAAAATTTCTCTAAATAAATTGTTTTGACTAAAACTTCCAATCTTAACTTTCTGACATTGAAACCTTTAAGTTGGAAAATTGAAATAGAAATTTAGTTCGAAAATCGTCTCTCTATAAAATATCGGCGTGCTCGCTATTTTTCTAGCGCAACCCAAGGTCGTATTTGTTCCCTATAGAGTTCTGAAAAAGCTTCTTCGAGCCCCTCGACCCTTTCTAGGTCATTTTGCCACTCAAAGGAAGTCCCAGTATCAAATATCTCTTGAAATAGACTGGACATCGCTGTTTCTTCTTTTGGGAAGCCCGCGAAATATATATCAAAGTCTTTGACAAAACATGCCTGAGCGTTTTGCACAAGTTCAGGTAACTCTTTGCCTTCCTCACCATCATGAGCTCTTCTTGCAAAGTCAACGAGCCTTAAGTCTTGGAGTGCATGGAAATATATACTGCTTCTGCGCCATGTAACAACTCCTCGACGATCATCAAGGTCGGTTGGGCGATTTCGAAGCCTTGTCAAGAAGACTTGTTTTTCCCTCTGAACTTATTTCTACCTTTAATTGTGCTAAGCGTTCCACAAGGCAGAATTGTACTTCTTAAATTCAAGCTAAATCAAATATCGGCTCAAACTCCTCCTCTGTCTCCAAAAGTATGCCTATGTTAGCTTAAAACTGCAGAAGCTTTAGTTGGTGTCAGCCCTAATCCTTTTAGATTATCTAACACTTGTGGTAATACTTCCAGAATATGGGTTGTCTTTCGTTGAAGGGTTGTGCCATCGTGGAAAATTAAAATACTTCCACTTCTTGCTCCAGAAAACTTTTTAATTTGCACTTCTGTTGAAGCGTCAGCACTGGCATAATGAATCGCATCACCGAACACAGTTGATAATCCAAGTTGCCTGGCAAAGATAATTGAGGCGGGTTGGAGTAGGTAATGAGGTCTATACAGTCGAACTTTTTGACCTGTAAGTTCCTCAAGATCAGCAATAGCGATTTTTATTTCTTCTTTTGAGAATTGAGAGTAAGCTCTTGATAAAAAAGTCGGGGCGTAGTCGGACGGTGCATGTAAGCCAATTTCATGTTCGGATACCTTTAATTCCCTGATGATTTTTGAAAATAAGTTCCGATCTTGGTCAGAAAATTTTTTGGCAAATTCGGCAATCCAAAAGAAAGTTGCCTGGCAATTGTTCTCTCTCAGGATAGCTAGAATCTCTTGAATATTTTGTGAATTAGGACCGTCGTCAAAAGATACACCAACGAACCTTTCTTTAGTCGCCATTGTCGTATTTTATCAAGCAGCGTCTGATTTTATCCATGAGTGCTAAATAAACACTGGCTCAAACTCCTCCTCTGTCTCTAGAAAAAACGTCTTCCACCTTTGCCCTGCAGTGCAGCTCTTGTTCTGCGAAGCAGATCATTGGCGCTGGGAATGCTGGTGCCAAATCGTATATAATTAAATTTAATGGAAGGGTCGGAGATTGGACTGGTTGGCGTTACACATTCGGAATTGTGGGTTGCAGAGAAAAATTTTAGGTATGTAATGCAAATATTGGAACGATTGAGTCCAGGGTTTGTTACGCTAGAAGTGGGGTTGCATGATATTACCAACAAGTCTTTCTTTGGTCGAGCACTTAGAGCAAAGGCGAATGAGCTTGAAGGGTTAGAGCAAGAGTATCTAGAAAAACCTCCTCCTGGAGCAGAATATATAGCAGCTATAATTTATTGCAAAAAGAACAATATACCACTCTATTTTGTAGACTTATATGATGGATCCCTGGAAGAGGTTACCTCAGTGAATATTACTGACCTTGAGGATCCTTCAGTGGTTTGGAATGATTCTGGTGCCTTGGATGAGGAGACACTTAAAAAATTGGCCGACAATGTGGAAAGAAATAAGTTTATGGCAAAAGCGATAGACAAAGTAGCAAACACTTTCCCCAACTCAGTAGGAGTTCATATTGGAGGGGATGCACACCTTCGAGGAAAAGAATCACTGCAAAATTTAATATCGTCCCGAAACACTCGTTTGTTTGAAATTCCTTATTGAAATTTCTGAGCTTAAAGTGTAATAAACTGAGTCCGCAACTTGCAAGGCAACTACATAAACATCGGCTCAAACTCGGCCAGACTTGTCTGCCGCGTTAGACACGGGGACTTACCCATCACCCATAAAGTTCGTGCAGGGGTTACACTGATTGAGAGCTATTTGTTAAACAATTTTCTTAATTCAACTTTTGTCAGCTCGAGTAGCTTTTTTCTTTCCAGTTTTAGATTTTTGCCGGCGCGATTAATGTAAAAGTTGAGCATGCTCATTGCGCTTTGGAATGGCGCGGCTTTACGTCTGGTGCTTGCCTCTGCCGAGCGCTTAAGGCTGGCGGCTATCTTTTTGGAGTTATCCCAAGTAAAAACTCCTTCTTCTAAATCAAGCGCGAAGCTGGTTTTGGTGACTTCACCAGACCATTTTTTCTTGTAAGTCATTAACTTATCTTACCTTGTGATCAAAATTGTCTCTCGACATTCGGGTTTGTTTCGGATATGCCAAGCTAGTTCACATTGAAGGTGACTGTGTTGTTCACACTAGAGCCTATGGTATTATACAAACGTTTATGATTCCTGGTCAGGCTCTTGCCGTCGCGAAAAGGATCGTCGATCGATTAAGCTTCTGATGATTGCCATTGACGCTTCACCAAATACTAGGGGTGAAGACGTAATTCTTGCATATAAGCTTCTTCTTACACCACAGTCTTGGTATAGGAGAGAAGGTATAAAAAAGTTAGAGCAGTATTTTTTAAATAGGTATAAAGCTCGAATTACTCAAGCTACTGTGAGCGGACGTTCTGCGCTCCAATTTCTTTTGGAGGCTGCTATTGATGTTGATGATGAAGTTATCACACAGGCTTTCACTTGTCTTGCTGTTCCTAATGCCATCACCTGGGCGGGTGGAAAGGTTGTATTTGCCGATATCAGTGAAGACACTTATAATCTTGATCCGCGCGATGTCAGCAAAAAAATTACCGGAAAGACTAAAGCTGTTATCGTCCAGCACACGTTTGGCATTCCTGCCTCTCTTCATGAAATAAAGAGAATATGCGAAGAACATAAACTGATACTGATAGAAGACTGCGCCCACTCACTGGGGGCGAAATACGATAATCAACTGGTCGGGACTTTCGGAGACGGAGCCATTTTTTCGTTTAGCCAAGACAAGGTTGTTTCCGGAGTGGGTGGTGGACTTCTGCTTATTAGAAACAAGCGGATCGCAAAACTCTTCCGAGGGATGAGCCACAAGTTCGTCATCCCGACGAAAAAAGAAATTGCACGGGCCCTTTTCCATCCAATTTTTTGGTCTTTTGCTCTTCCCACCTATGACTTACTTTTGGGAAAAGGATTAATATTTGTTTTATGGAAGCTAGGTTTTCTTAAGGGTGCCGTTTCGGAGCAAGAACAAGTGGGTCTGAAATCCCTTGAGGGATCTGATGGTCTTTCTGGCCCACAAGCGCAGTTGGTTCTTCAAGCACTTGGTCGTCTGGATCAGGACAATAAACGCCGAATTGAAATCGCCCAGAGATACCGTGAAGAACTCGGAAGTATTCCCGTTGGATATCCACAACCTTCTTTCGCGTCCCAAGCGATATATCTTCGCTACCCAATAAGAGTTGAGAACCCAAAAAAACTGCGCTCTTTTGCCAGAAGACAAAATATTATTTTAGGTAACTGGTATCAAACACCCATAGCGCCTATGTCAAGCGCGGCAAAACTTTATTACACGCAAGACTCATGTCCTGTGGCCGAAGAGGTTGGAAGAAGTGTTGTAAATCTTCCCACTTATCCTCGCCTTTCCAATAAACAGGTAGAACGTGTAATCAAAACATTAAAAATGTTCTATGGACGTTGTTGAATGTCGCAGCGAAAAGCAGTGGGATGAGGTTCTTGCTCAATTCACTGATCCCCCGTTTCTTCAGTCATGGGCATGGGGAGAATTCCAAAAAAAGCTTGAAAATGAAACTTTCAGAATTTTGGTGAAAGAGGGGCGACGTGTAGAAGCTGCGGCACAACTGTATATCGTACGGTCACGTTTTTTTACCTTTCTTTACTGTCCCCGCGGACCGCTAGCACGTAACAAAGAGGGGTTAAAAGAAATTCTCACTTTTCTTAGAACCAAAGCGCGAGAAAATGGCGCCGATTTTCTTTTCATCGAACCAAACAACGTGTCATTTTTTAATGAGTTGGTCTATCTTTTGGAAGGTTTTGTAAACAACTACACTATTCAACCTCAGCACACACTTGTTATATCTCTTAATCGGTCCGCCGATATACTATTTAGATCTTTTCGAAAATCAACGCGATATCTTATTAAACAAGCTATGAAAAAAAACGTGACAATTTCAGTTTTTAACACACTTTCTCGCTGGAATGATTTTGCCAGGCTTCTTCTTGAAACAGAGAAAAGGCAGAAGTTTTTATTACAATCGTCAACTTATTTAAGAAGACAATTTACAAAACTTGCGGAGCAAAAAATTGCCAAATTATTTATTGCCTACTGTGGCGATATACCTGTTGCTGGAGCCATTATTCTTCAATATCGTGGTACGGCGACGTATTTATATGCTGCTTCGAGTGAGAATGGGAGAAAAATCGGAGCTGCGCATTTTTTGGTTTGGTCAGCTATTCAAAATGCAAAACAAAAGGGTTGCAAGGCATTTGACTTTTGGGGAATTGCACCAAAAGATAAACCCAAACACCCTTGGTCAGGAATTTCAGTATTTAAAAAAGGTTTTGGAGGAGAAGTGATCACGTTTCCCGACGCCTATGCGTTTCCCGTTCATGCGTCACGATACAAGCTTTATCGTTTGGTTACTTTCCTTAGAGCCAAAAGGATTTTAAGAATTGCCCAACGTAAGTGGTTGAGTGTCGTAAAAAGAGAGTAAAGGGGATCATTGAACACTACGTCATAGGCTCCAGCGAACCGAAGTAGTCCACCGTTAAACCCTTTTTTAAACCGGTGAAATCCGTACCATGGGTGAGAAGGACTCTCTTGTTCGGGCAGAAGACAATTCCACATGTCAAAGTACAAACAGCCACGTTTTTTCCCCAACAATATTCCTTCCCACATAACTAAATATGGAGCCATTTTTTCTTTATAAAGAAGTGTGGATCCACCATACGGGTAAAAAATAGTGTCGTTAAAGATGACAAACATCATTGACGCCAACGGCTTTCTGTTGTAGTAGCCAGTAATAATTTGGGCATTGCCCTTTGTGCTAAAAACATCAAGGAGTGTTTTGTAATAAGCGTCAGGGTGAATTGCAATTTTGTGGCGCAAGGACGTTTTGTGAAAAAGGTCTAGAAATTCGGTTAACATTTTATTGGAATGGCCTACTTTTATCTTTATTCCCCTTTTTTTGGCCAAACCAATGTTGTAGCGAGTTTTATAGTGCATTGCGGTCAGCAATTCTTTTTCAGTCTTTCGTAGGTCAATAACATACGTGGCGTGAGCAAACATCCGTTCGCCGGGCCTGACGTCAAAAGAAAAAGGCGGATTAAACGAGGCGCTATTGGGTTCGATTTTGACAAAGATGCAGCGATTCCTGGCTGCTTCTTTTTTGAGAAGTTGCCAATCAATATCTTTGGGGAAAACACGTGGAATGTACCCAACGGTATAAGGAAGCAGTGGCACGGGGTGAATGGTAAGGTATGCTTTGCCTACTTTTACCGCGCGCGTACCCCACCTTTGACGAAATTGAGCCCACTGCGGTGATTGCAAAAGATGGGGGGGATATTTCACATATGAATGATACCATTCTCGGACGGAGAAAAATTTTGTTGGTGGGTTTGGTATTTCAGGAAAAATATGTTCTACTTCCCGATTGTTGAAATCTATAATTGTTCGCAAGTACCACGGGTTTTTACCCGTGGGTGAATTGAACAATTACGTACTCGCCGAAGGCGTAGCCTGAACCTACCACGACTGTTAAGTCGTGGTAGTTCGTCCAGAGAATATCCAAGAATTTCAAAAAAGCCCAAAAAGAAATGATTGGTTATCTTTGAAGCGCTGATAAGAGAGATAGGCGCGGATAATAGCACACCGGTTCTTCGACTACGCTCAGAATCAGGTCTTGAGTGATTAATCGAAAGACCGGTGTGCAATGGTTCTTACAATAATTTTATGACTCTAATAGTATTTTCTACATTTTTTTCTCTGAACGCGGCTCCCGGGCTTTCTTCTTTGCCACGGATAACGATTTGGTAAATTTGCTCATAATCAGTATCGCTTAAATTGAGATCTTGATATTTGAATAGATAATTGAAACCAAAGCCTAAACCGACTTCCGTGTCAAAATAGATTTTGACGTTCTTGTTTTGTGCCTGATTTTTAATATATCTGACGGCTTTTTCTTTAACGAAATAATTGTAAGGATTAACTGAGCTTTTTATTTCTTTAAGATTATAGATGAGAAAAAAACCAAGAGCCGCCAACAAGATTATTTTGCCGATCGGGCGACCAAACATCCAAGAACAGAAGCTGGCTACGATCAAAAGAAAAGGTGCCAGCAAAGAAAAAAAGTAATAGTCGGAAAGATTGCCAAAATAAAGAGAAAACAGCGCACTTGTTACCAAAATAACAAACCCTGCTGTTTTCAATAAGTTATCATTTCTAAGTTTTTTGGCAAAATATAATAGAATGATCACCAGGAAGAATTTACCAATTAAATTCCCACTGGCCAAGCCAGCTAAGACATCCATCAGAGCTTTTAAGATTCTCAAGACATTGGCCAAGAAGTTTTGATTATTGATGCCTTGTAAAAAGAAGTCGATAAAGTTTTTTGACAGGTATAGATCATGCCTGATGTCAAATAAGATTAAGGGCATAGCCCAAAAAATGAATATCAGCCCTGCGATCAAGAGATATTTAGGGTTTAGGCTTTTTGGTTTTTTCCAGATGATGTAAAGCACAGTAGTAGGGACGAGTGCCAAGAGTGATAAATGGATGTGTAAAGATAAACCTGAAAGTAAGCCCAACCAAATAATATTTTGGGGCTTTTGGTCAAGGCGGGATAAGAAATAGAAAAAGAGGAGTCCCATTGGGTAAATTAGATTGATCGGGGAGGGAGCAAATGCTTTGGAAAAGAGTGCGTGCGAGAAGATTGTCACAAGCCCTGCGAAAATTCCAACCTTTTGCCCTTTTAATCTGGCCAGTAATAAAAAGGTGACAGGTCCCTGAAGTGAAGCGATGATGATGGTTGCCAGATAAATACCCAGAGGGTTTCCCAAAGACGCGGCATAGACAATTGATGCGAAATAGGAATATAGGGGCGCTACAAATAAACCACCAACCGAGGCTTCAATCCCCAGCAGTGTCGGTTTTTTCTCTTTAAATATTCTTAAATATTGATTGCCATAGTAGTCCTGATCAAAATCAAAAGTAGCCATCTTTGGGAATTTATAGAGGTAAAGGGCAAGGGATAAGATAAAAAGGCAGAGAAAAATTATATTTCTCCTGATATACTTTTGGGAAGCAGCAGTTTTGGGTCGAATGAACATGGCGATTGTTAACAAGATCTGGATACTTGGCGGATGGTTTTATTTATCTTTGACTGCCGCGATTATTTTATTTTTTATCTCTCCTAAAAAAATTAAAGCATATATAAGTCGCGGAATAATAATCTTTGCCGCGATTGTCAGCTTATATTTATCGTATAAAGAGATAGCCAAAGATACTGGACAAATACGGGCTTTTTTTAGGCCGATTGATGAAAAAATCGAAATGACAACTGCCGGACAAGCCTCTTTTGCCACTCATTTGAGGAAGATTTTGCCTGCAGATGCCACCGGCTGTATCTATTGGTCTTGGGATCTGCCGACTTTATATTTGCAAAAAGAACTTTATCCCTATATTTTTGCAGTTATCCAAAGAGCCACTTTTAGTGATTGCAGATTTGTAATTTCACAGTTTAATAGGCTTGTTGATCCAAGACTCAGGCTTACTGACAGCTATCAGGGTAATTATCTTTACGAAGTTATTGACTAAAATGTGGACTTTAGATCTCTTGATTTCTCTTCTTGTGATTTTATCCTTTTTACAGATTGGTCTTTTGATTGACTATTACTTAATAACAAGACGTCTTTTAAGCTTTAACTTGGCAGTTTATTTCGGCTTGGGACTGGGTTTTGTGGCCATTTTGCAAATGATTTTTGGGATTTTGGCAATTCCGACCACGAGGTATTTGGTAATTTTAGCGACGATTATTACACTAGTGCCTATTTTTGTAGATCGAAGATTAAAAAAACAACTAGGTGATTTAACTGCAAAATCTCTTAAAAAAATTAAACCCCAGCACGTTCTCGGGATTTTAACACTTTTAATTTTTTTTGTAACTGTTGGGATGATTACTTTTTCCCATCCAGTTTGGGGGTATGATGCGACTCAGCATTGGCTGGCGAAGGCTCGGGCATTTTGGATTGATGGGGGAATAACAAGAGCGAATTTATTTATTTACCCGCCACCAGATAATCCGAATCTGTGGTCTTTAAATGCTGCCTGGATTTTCCATCTTTTAGGTAAATCGAGTGATTTTTGGGTGCAGATCATTCCGTTTACCGTTTTGGTGCTTTTGGTTGGTGAATTTTTCCGAATCGTTGCTGTTTCTAAACAACTGATTTGGGCGTGGGTTTTGCTTTTAATGTTCACGCCCTTTTTATGGCAGACAGTATCCTCCAAGGCATATTCCGGCAATGCCGATCTTTTAGTCAGCTTTTATCTGTTTTTGGCAACGGGTGCATTGGTAAACAGGCGATTGGTCTGGGGGGCAATTTTCTTTGGACTTTCGGCACTAGTCAAAAATGATGCGCTTCCAGCTTTAATTGGCTTTTGTTTACTTTTGCCGATATTTTCTTTGCAAAAAAAAGAAAAATTTCCCAAAGTGGCACTAATTTTGGCGATAGGACTCCTGCTTTTTAACTTGGGATGGAAGTTTTATTTTGGTTTAGGTAATCGATATTTGCAAAATGATTGGAGCCAAGTTTTAAGACAAAGGCCGATTTTGGAGTACACATGGTATTCGATCCAGTCTTTTCGGGAGCAATTCCGATTTCTTTTCCACTGGGGTATTGGTTTTTGGGTAATTTTCTTCTTTTTGATTACGAGATTTAGGAGAATTTTGAGAAATAAGTGGTTAACTTTGAGTTTAATTTTGATTGCAGCTCAGTTTGTTGGTTACATCTGGGTGTATTATGTCACAGGTGAAGATCAGGCTTCACAAATCGCCACCTCAATTTACAGGTTAGTTTTGCAGGTCTATCCGGCTTTGTTGCTTTTAGCCTTTACAGTTTCAAAGTACGAGTCTAGTCGGGAGTTTCCAACTCAATTTGGATATGGGTGATATTGGGTATTGCTTCTTGAATTTTTTTCTTGATTTGGTCGATGAGCAGTTCGATTTGGTCGGTGGCAAGATCAGTGGCGCCTTGGAGAGTTTCGGCAAGTATCACCATACTGCCGGTGACAATAGCGACTGCTGTGTTTAGGGCGACGTCTAAAAGATCGACCAAAAAGGAAGTGACCAGGACTTTTTTGGCTGAGACTTTAGTCATAGTCTACTAGGAGAGCAAAACCCCGCCATCGACGACGATTTGGGCACCGGTTTAAAATTTATTATACACTGCTTTGATGCGAGAAGTCCTTCGACGAAATAGGTTTTTGACTTTCGGACTGGTTGGGATTTTGATTTTAATTGCCGGTTGGTTAACGTTTCCAAAAGATAATAAGATCCTTAAACCGGAGATTTTAGAAGAAGGTGGCGGGGAACAGCTCTACCCTCTGATGATTTTGGCAATGAGGCAGAGGGAATATTTAGGTGGAGAGATCAAAATCGAGAAGGATTTGGGTGATCAGGGAGGATTCAAAAGCTATATTATTTCCTACCCATCTGATGGCTTAAAGCTATTGGCCCTGATGAACGTGCCGACAGGGCAGAAACCGGCGAACGGGTGGCCGGTAATTATTTTAAATCACGGATACATTGCTCCCTCAGTTTACAGCACGATTGATTCCTACAGGGCATTTTCAGATTATTTTGCCAGGGGTGGATTTTTAGTGGTCAAATCTGATTATCGAGGGCACGGTGATTCGCAAGGAGAAGCGGAAGGCGGCCATTGGTCACCGGCTTATACTTATGACGTTTTAAATCTAGTGGCGTCTGTTAAACGAATGCCTGAGGTTAATTCCGAAGCAATTGGCATGTGGGGTCACTCGATGGGAGGGAACGTGACTTTGAGAGCGGTAGTGGTTTTGGATGATATTAAGGCTTCGGTGATTGCAGCGGGAGTAGTAGGTTCGGCCCAGGATTTATTTTATCGCTGGCGAAGAAGGGCCGGTTTTGTGCCGCCGCCATGGTGGGCGACGGCCTCGGCTCGGGCAAAGCTGGTGCAAGTTTACGGCGAGCCAAAGGACAATTCGGATTTTTGGAGCAAGATTTCGGCAATTAGTTATGTTTTCGACATTGAAGGACCAGTGCAGATTCATCATGGAACCGATGACCAGTCAGTACCAAAAGAATTTTCGGATAGTCTTAATCAAGCTCTTATTGATGCCGGCAAAGAAGTGGAATATTTTGTTTACGAGGGCGCAGATCATAATTTGTCGGGCGAATTCCGCAGTCTTTTTTTGAATCGAACGTTGGCGTTTTTTGAAAAAAATTTGAAGTAGAAAGCAGGAAGTCCGAAAATCGTTTCGCTAAACTTTTTGTATGTGGGTGTTTGTGAAAGCGGAAGGATACTTGCATCTTTAGCGATTGGGGGATTTTCGTATAAGATTTAATTATGATTTTCGAGTTGAGGAGGGATTTAAAAAAACTGAAAAATAAGAAGAAAGCTAAGATTTTGGCAAGATTTTTTAAAACGGGGAAAGGGCAATATGGGGAAGGGGATGTGTTTTTGGGAATTACGGTGCCACAGTCTAGGAAGATTGCCCAAAAATTTAAAGACCTTTCATTTGGCGAGATTGAGAAACTTTTGAGATCGAAGATTCACGAAGAAAGGTTAATCGCACTTTTAATTTTGGTAGAACGGATCCAAAACACCTCCGAGGTGAGCTCGCTTGCCCTGAGCGAAGTCGAAGGGGGCTCCTCGGAGGTGAAGAGATTAATTTTCGATTTTTATCTTAAGAATACAAAGTACATTAATAATTGGGACTTAGTTGATTTATCGGCCGATAAAATTGTGGGCGGGTATTTGATAAATTCTCGTCATTCTGGCCCGCTCCGCCCGCGACTATCGTCGACGCAGGCGCGGAGTGAGGCGAGCTTGTCCAGAATCAAAGCTAGAAAACTGGAGTCTCCGGCTTCGCCGGATCCCCAGAATGACATTTTAGAAAAACTGGCAAGATCAAATAATCTATGGGAGCGAAGGATTGCCATTATTGCTACATTTCAATTCATTAAAGAAAAGAAAGATTTTACGTGGACTCTGAAAATTGGCGAAATGTTGCTTTCTGATAAGCATGATTTGATACATAAGGCGGTAGGGTGGATGCTCAGGGAAGTGGGCAAGAGAGATCAGCAGGTTGAGGAAGAGTTTTTGAGAAAACACTACAAACAAATGCCACGAACGATGCTTCGCTATGCAATTGAGAGATTTGAAGCCGGAAAAAAGAAGTTTTATCTAGGAAAATAATGCCTAAATTACTTTTTGCCGCCGTCAGCTTTTCCAATGGCTGCCTCGATTATTTCTCTAGGTAAGGCGGCTGCCGAAAGAAGAGCTTTTCTGACTGTGCCACCAGCTTCTGAACCGATCTCGTCGGCTGCTTTTAGAACTCCGACTACAGCTTTAGTTGTCGCATCTGTGATATCTGTGCCAACAACTGAGGCGGCTTGAATCGTGCCTCTGAGCGCACCGACGGCAGCATCGCCGAGATCCCCACCGACATCAGAAACTCCCTTGATAGCGCCTTCTGAAGACTCGACAATGGCACTGGCAATGTCTGCTCCAACTTCTTGCGCTGCTTCGATAGCTCCTTCGACAACACCGGCAACTCCATCAATAGTTGACACAGCGGATTTGGAAGCGGCAGCAGCTCCACCTGTGACAACGTCGGAAACAGTTCCCATGGCGCCAGACGTGACTTCACCGGCACCTCTAACTGTATCTACAATTGTCTTTTTAACTGTGTCCCTGGCAGTTGCGACGACATCGCCAGATGCTTCAATGATAGTAATTAAAGTATCTTTGATTTTTTCTGCAAGAGTACTTAACATTTTTTCACCCCCTTTGTTTTGATTGTATCATTATTCATATCCATTGTATCAGCATTGAAGATTAGTTAAGTTGTTAAGTTTTTGATTTTGGGGTCGATGGCGATGTAAGATAGTTATTATTGACAAAATATAATCAATAGCTTACAATATGTATTGATGAGTGATTATACTACTATTACTCCTAAATTCCAGGTTCATATTCCGGTTTCTATCAGAAAAAAAATTGGCCTTAAACACGGCAAGGCTATTATTAGGTCAGAAAAGAGAAAAATAATCATAGAGCCAATTGATGAGAAGAAGGGCATTTTATCTCTGGCCGGGAAGTTTAAAGTAAAAAAGCCAATACCGGCTGAAAAAATCAGAGATCATATAGATTACTCTTGGGGAAAATGGTAAGTAAGGTGGATAAGGTCTTCCTCGAAACAAGCATTTTTATAAGATACTTTACGGCTGATGATAAAAAGAAGCTTGGCGACTGCGTCCATCTTTTGGAACTAATTGAAAAGGGCGCTAAAATTCGCCCTTATACTTCGAATATAGTTTTGCTTGAAATCCTATTTGTTCTTACAAGAGTTTATGAATTTTCTAAAAAGGAAGTTCTTGAGGCTATTTTTAAAATTCTTGGTCTTAGGAACCTTACTTTGATAGAAAAGACGAATACCAGGGCGGCGATGAAAACTTTCCGGAGATTAAATATAAAATACGCCGACTGCCTCATTGCCACGCAAGTTCCAAAAAACTCAAAAATAATAACCTATGATGTCGATTTTTCCAAAATCAAAACCGTTGCCTTCGCTACACCGGAAGAATTTTCTTGAATTTTGGGGTCGATGACGATCTTTCCTGGTTGACCAATATGTTATATTGTAATACAATTTATTACAAATGAGCACTCAACGTGTAATTATGAATATTTCCGTTCCTCGCGCTATCGCAAAACAGATTGAGGCCATGGCGAAGAAGGAGAATAAGACAAAGAGTGAGCTGATGCGTGAGGCATTTAGGTCTTATAAATCCGATAAGGAATGGGCAAGAATCTGGGCTTGGGGAAGAGAGACTGCCCGTCGGATGAGGATAGAGACAGAAGATGATGTCGAGCGAATTGCCGGATGAGAGTGGTTCTTGACACCAATATCTACATTGCCGCAGCGCTTAAGAACAGTTTTTCGGCAGAAATTATAGAGCTTGTAACCAGAAGTAATGATTTAACAGCTATCACATCGGAAGAAATCCTCACAGAACTAACCCAAAAACTTAAAGATAAATTTCACTGGAGAGAAGAAAATATTGATTATTTCGTCGCCAGTGTGAGAAAGATCGCAGAAGTTGTAGAAATCAAGGAAAAAGTGTCAGTGATCTTGCGAGATCCTGAAGATAACAAAATCTTGGAATGTGCTGTCTCTGGAGAGGCAGATTTAATAGTTACTCTTGATCAGGATTTAATTAAGCTTAAAAAGTTTCGGGGAATAGGAATTGTGCATTCCAAAACTCTTGCTTGGACTTTACCGGAATATTTTAAAAAGAGAAAAGCATGATTTATTTGAATTTTTGTATCTTGGTTCTCCCTAAATTTTTTGTTAAGTTAAAAATGTTAGGCAGTGATCACGCTTAATTTACATAAACGTGGCGCCTACCTCTAGAATCTTCTACAGCCAGAGCCATGTACCATACGGTACGTGGGTGCGCTAAAGAGAAAATTACTAGACACTACGAGTGCATTTCTTATACTGAGGCGAAGGAGATTGCTTCGCAATCTCGTTTTCTTCGTTACACTCAGAAAATAAAATACAGTGGTAAGAGCAGTCAAGCCACAGTGAGACTGGTTGACGGAAAAGCATTCATAAGGTTGACCCGAGCGTTGCCAACGTTGGGCGTAATCACCCCGACAATCAACTGAACGTCAATGACTGGAACCGTGACGATGGCAATCCGCACATTTGGGCCTTCCCCGCGGTAGTTTCTAGAAAGATGATTCTAATCGGGAAGCTTTGCTTGGTGGAGCGAATCCAACCGCCAAGCATCTTGCCTATTTCTTGAAGCACTGCTTGCAGTTCTAAATATTTGTTGTTCTTTATTGCTTGCGTGTCTTTGCTAAGTCTTAAAAGTATTTTTATGAGATCCAACTTAATACTAATTTGTAAAAGAACTTCTAATTTGTTCTTAGAGTTTGGCACGGAAAATAAAAGTTCAAAAATATCCAAAGTTAGGCTATCCAACCTTTGGCCTAAGGTATAACGCTTGGTTTTCGGAAATGTCGTGATTTCCTGACTTAGATTTTTGTAAAAATCGTAAAGCTTGGCAAAAATCGGAATACAAGAGGTTGCGAATTTGTACTGGATGAAAAGGTTAGCCTGATTTAACTTCTTTTTTAAATTCCTTATATCATTTCTGGATTTTGGGGTCGATGACGAGTTTTGAGCTTGGTGAAAACCTATATTGAACTGTCACTCTGGGGAGCGAAGCGACTCCAGAATCTGTTTTCAGTAAGGATTCTGGACAAGCCCTTCGACTACGCTCAGGGCAGTTGAAGGGCAGTGAGTTATATCGAACTGCCAGAATGACAAACTGATGGTTTATCCTAGCAGCCTTTTCTCGTAGTCGCGAGATTCGAGGGTTTTCAGCAAACTAAAGTTTTCTTACGGCAATTCCAAATGTTGACAAATTTGTAGATAAATTATATACTAAATTTGTTATGCAATTACCAACAATTAAAAGCGTTTCAGATGTCAGAAAAAATGCTAAGCAGCTTTTTGAGGCCGTCCAAAAAAAAGACGAAGTGGTAGTTGTTACTAAAAATAACGATCAGCTTTCGGTTATTGTTTCGCCAAAATATTTCCAGTCAATTATTGACGAAAATGAAACTTTATGGGAAGAACTCGAGATGACTCGTTCCAAAAAAGCCACTAAAGCTGAAAAAACTTACTCATTGGAAGATATCACCAGTGGCAAAGTTTAAGGTTGAATTCAAAAAATCCGCAGTCAAACAGCTAAAATCATTTCCTCAATCCACCCAGACAAACATTCTTAACTCAATCTCGGCACGCCTGGTTGCTTCTCCATATCTGGCTGATGGCAAACACATCAAAAAATTGACAGACGGTTATAGACTAAGGGTTGGCAACTATCGAATTTTTTATTATTTGGATCAAAAAATAGTTGTAATTACGTCAATTATTAGAAGAACTTCAACAACTTACTAGATTAAGTTTCGGTTGAAACTTTCAATCTGATTTAACTGCACTTTTAAATTCCTTGTACAATTTTTGGACCTGCCTGCCGGCAGGCAGGTTTTGGGGTCGATATTGATTTAAGAATTCTAGGATGATTTAACCTCATTTTTAAATACTTCCATTAATTTTTTAATTTTAGGATCGATCACGACTTGACAATATCCATATGATCTATTGTTGTCGTAAAAGTTTTGATGATAATCTTCGGCTTTGAAAAAATTGGTAAAGGGGAGAATTTCGGTGACGATGGGGTTTTGGTAAATTCCCGATTTTTCCAATTTTTCTTTTAGTGAGAGGGCAATCTGTCTTTGATTTTCGTCTTGATAAAAGATGGCTGATCGATATTGATGTCCCACGTCGGTTCCTTGACGATTCATTGTAGTTGGATCGTGAAGCTTGAAGAAGACTTCGAGTAGTTTTTCATAAGAAATGATTTTGGGGTCGAATATAATTTGAATTGCTTCGGCATGACCGGTTGTGCCGGATGAGACCGCTTCGTATGAAGGTTTGTCCATCTGGCCACCTGCATATCCGGAGGTAACAGATTGAACACCTTTAAGGCGTTTGAAAACTGCTTCCGTGCACCAAAAACAACCTCCTGCTAAAGTTGCAGTTTCCGAGTCGGTTGATTCCATGTCACTTATTTTACCATTCATGCAGATTCAAAATGATTTGATTTTTGGAAAAAGTGGATTCTAAGTTGGATAATTTTGTGATAGACTCAGAGAACAGGACTTACGCAGTGTTTCCAAAATTAGCTTCAGATTCTGGACAAGTCCTAGACCCGGACCTTAGGGCCAGAATGACAGTCAGGCACGAAGTGCGTAAGTCCTAAGAGAAATGACTCGGCACGTTTTGATATTCGGTTTTATTTTATTTTCCGCTTTGATTCTGGCTGGTTGCAAAAAAATTTCCCCAAATGTAGGTCCGCCCGGTCAATCTCCGGCCGGACAGGTTCAGAATAATAATAAGTTCAAATTCGAAAATCCCAAAAAGAGTGCACACTATGAGAGCAATACTCCCGCACACGGGGCGGTTTTGGCGGGTGTGCCAATAAATGTTGTTATTGATTTTAATTTTGATTTGGCAGAGGGTTCTGCGATATCGATTAAAAATGACGGTCGTGAATATGGTATTGCCGATGTAGTGATTGATAAGAATAAGTTGGCGATGAGAAGAAAGATGGACCCTGCCGCGCCGGACGGAGTTTATACAGTTTCTTACAAAGCCTGTTGGCCGGACGGCAGTTGTCACGAAGGGAATTTTCAATTTGCGATCGATCGGACAAAGTCACAAAGTTATGAGGATATGGTTGGTAAGAGCGAAGTGATTGTAGGGCTTTCAGAAATTTCATTTAAGCCAATGAATTTGAAAATTAAAAAAGGTACAAAAGTCGTATGGATAAATGATGATAATGTCGAGCACTATGTAAATACTGATTCGCACCCTGCTCACACGTATTACCTGAGTCAGAATTCAAAATCTTTAGCTAGTGGTGATAGCTACTCACTGACTTTTAATGAGGCCGGAGTTTACCCTTATCATTGCAGTGCGCATGCTTCTAATATGACCGGTTCAATTTTGGTTGAGTAGAGCCTCATTTCAAAACCCATATCGTCATTTTTGGATCCTTTAAGCTGGAGGATGACAGTAGGATCAACCTGATAAGATACTAAGTGAGATGCAGATCAAGTCGGGAATCGATCTGGTATTTTTGCCAAAATTCAGGAAGACTCTATCACGAGGTGGTAGTAGTTTTTTGAAAAGGGTCTATCTTGAGAGCGAGCTTGAAGATAAGCGAGAAGAGCACTTGGCGGGGATTTTTGCGGCCAAAGAAGCGGTGATGAAGGCGTTAGGGTTACCAAAGGGCAGTTGGCAAGATATTGAAATTACTTACAGGCAAAATGGAGCGCCTATTGTAAGAATTATGAATTATGAAGTAAGAATTAAAGATTCTTTATCGATTAGTCACGATGGAGATTATGTTGTAGCTTATTTTGTAGCATTAATTAGTAATGAGTTGTGAGTTATGAGTGATGCGCTTAGAACTAAAGACCAGATTTTATTTGCCGTCGGGGGATTTGGGGAAAATGTGACTTTCCAGGCAGTTTCCGCCTGGTTGATTTTCTTTTGGTCAGGCCAAGGCAATTTGCAAAATGCCTTAGTGCCCATTGGAATACTTGGAGTTTTATTGGGAATTGGCAGGTTTATCGAAGCTTTTGATGATCCCTTAATAGGCCATCTGTCAGACAGAACCAAATCCCGCTGGGGTAGGCGTTTCCCTTACATATTTTTTGGTGCACCACTTTTGGCTTTTTCGTTCTTTTTGCTATGGATTGGTGGTGGTTGGTCAGTGACATTGAATGCGATTTATTTCTTCGTTGCGCTGCAGTTTTTCTTTTTTGCTTATACTTTGGTATCGGCACCCTATGAAGGAATTTTGCCGGAGATTGCCTTGACGAGCCGTGATCGGGTTGCCACTTCTGCCTGGAGGGTATTGTTTGGGGTTATAGGTGCAGGCTTGGGACTGGTGGGCTCTGGAATTTTAATTTCTCTATACGGATTTGCGATGATGGGGGCAGTTTTAGCAGTAGCTGCACTGGTGGCTTTCTGGATAGCAATTTTGGGAATCAGAAAACGCCTTTCGACCTGGCGGGTGTTAGGCTTGCGGCCTCGTAGTTCTTCTGTGCAAACGAGTTTATTCCAAGCACTAGTAACAACTTTGAAAAATGAACATTTTGTAGTCTTCTCCTTGGCTTTTATCCTTTTTTCCTTAGGGTTAAATCTTTTAACAGCGCTCATGCCTTTTTATGTGGTCAATTTATTAAGGCTTCCGGAAGGACAAACGGCTTTATTTATGGCTTTGGTTTTGGGCAGTATGCTTTTGGCTTTGCCGGTGCAGACGAAACTTGCCAATATTTTTGGCAAGAAAAAGATCTATGCTTATTCCATGTTAATTTTGGGGCTCTTGTTCCCTCTGCTTTTTTTAACAGGTTTGACGTCTTTTAATCCCTTTTGGCAAACAGTGGCGGTGGTGGTAGCAATCGGTTTGGTCCTGTCCGGCCAGTTTGTTTTCCCCAATGCCATTTTGGCGGATGTGATTGATTATGATGCCAATCTGACTGGACTCAGGCGAGAAGCAATTTATTACGGCATGCAAAATACTTTGCAGAAATTTTCTTTTGCTCTGTCAAGTTTAATTTTTGGTACCACTTTGGCGGTGTTTGGGGCAACGGTTGATAATTCGATGGGGATTAGATTGATCGGGCCGATTGCCGGTTTGGTCACACTTTTGGGTTTTGTGATTTTTGTGAAGTGGTACCGGTTGCCGGATCAGATAAAATGAGCTTAAATCATCAGCTATTTTTATATCTAATTTTAATTGTTGTATTTTTTTTAATTTTGTTTCCTCTTTACGGTTTATGGCTTGGAGTTCATCCGGCTAAAGTTTTGACAAATTTAACTCCTGCCAATTTTGAATGGGAATTTGAGGAAGTGATACTTAAAACAAGCGACGGAGTTGAGCTTTCGGCATGGTTTGTACCTGCTTCTAAGAATTCCGATAAGGTGATTGTTATGCTTCATGGGTATGGCGCAGATATGGCAAATCTTTTGTCTTTTGCCCAGTTTTTACATGACGATTTCAATTTATTTTTCTTTGATATGAGATATTTTGGGAAAAGTCAGGGAAATATGACTACGCTTGGGCGCGATGAGCAAAAGGATTTGGATGCGGCTATCGCTTATGTAAAAAATAAGGGTTTTGCCAAGATAGGATTAATGGGCTTTTCTTTTGGCGGGGCGGTGGCGATTCTGGGGGCTTCTAAAAATCAAGACGTCTCGGCGGTAGTGACTGATAGTGCCTACGCATCTTTAGATTTGATGGGTCATGTATACTGGCAAAATCTTTTTTTTCTAAAATATCCTTTGACTTTTTTAACTAAAGTGTGGGGTAAGATAATTTTCGGGATAGACGCAGGTAAAATATCACCAGAGAAAGCGGCCAAGGACTTGACTATTCCTATTTTATTAATTCATTCCAAGAGCGATCAGACTATCCCATTTGAGAATGCATTGAGGTTGCAATCGGCGCTGGGGGAAAATAAGAGCGCTGAATTTTTCTTTATAGAAAACAAAGTGCATGGATATTTGCCAGGCGAAGTAGAGAGCGAATATCAAGCAAAAGTAACGGCATTTTTCAAAAAGAATTTGTGAGGAGAAGAGATATAAATTTTTGAGATGCAGAATTTGGGCCAATTTTTAGAAAAATATTCGCGGCTTCATAAAGATCATGTTGCGTATCAGATTAAACGCGGGTTGAGAACTCAGAGGTTTACTTTTGAAGAAATCAATTTATTGGCTTATAAAACAGCGGCTTTTTTGTCCGGCAAAGGTCTCAAAAAAGGTGACAAGGTCTCTATCTGGTCTTCCAATATGCCGGAGTATCCGATCCTTTATTTTGGCTGTTGGCTTTTGGGGTTGGTGGTGGTGCCGATCGATGTTCGCACAACTGAAGAAACCCTCAAAATTTTTCTGGAAAAAGCCAAATGTAGAGTTGGTTTTGCCGGGAAATTTATTCCGGGGAATTTCGGGAAGTTAGTTGACGCCAGTTTTTATTTGGAGGAATTAACCGATCTTATCAAAAATTTCCCCAATCACCCTAATCTCCCCAATGTTAAACCTGACGATCTAGCAGAGATTGCTTTTACGTCGGGAACTACCGGCACACCGAAGGGGGTAATTCTGACTCACGGAAATTTTCTTTCGGGTGTTTCTGCTTTGTGTGAAGTTTTTCCGTTTAAGCCCAATTGGAGGGCGCTTTCAGTTTTACCTTTATCGCATGCTTTCGAGCAGGTGGTTGATTTTTTGGCACTTTTTAAAGTTGGCATAACGGTTACTTATTTAGAGCGTATTAACTCGCTGACAATAATCCGGGCTCTTTTTAAGAACAAAATTACCTCCGTGGCACTGGTTCCTCAAGCATTGCGGCTACTGATGAACGGGATTGAGCGAGAAATTGAGCGCCAGGGGAAATTAGAACAATTTAAGACAGCTAATAAAATTGCTCCATATTTGACATTTTTTTTAAGAAGAATGATCTTTTTAAAAATTCACAAAAAACTTGGTGGTCATTTGACGTTTTTTGGTTGTGGATCGGCTCCTCTGGATTTAAAACTGGCCAAAGCTTGGGAAAATTTAGGTATTGATGTTTTTGAGGGTTATGGTGCGACGGAGACGACGGCTGCTTTGACTATTAACACACCGAGATCTAAGCGCTTGGGCTCAGTCGGCAAAGTTTTACCCGGAATGAAAATAAGGCTAAATCCCGATGTGTCTACTCAGCACACACCGGGTGTGGGATACGTTGACACTTCGGGAGTTGTGGGAGAAATTGAGGCCAGCGGACCCAACATTTCGCCTGGGTATTTTGAGGATGAAGAAAAAACCAGCGCAGCTTTCACCTCCGAGGAGCCTATCCAGTCACCTCGGAGGTGGCCGAATGGACTCCTGGGAGGTGGAGAGACTTGGTATAAAACGGGAGATGTGGGCCAGATAGATAAAGACGGTTTTTTGTATATTACCGGTCGAGAAAGTTTTCGAATCGTTTTGCCTAATGGCCAAAAAGTTTATCCCGAGGATTTGGAGAAGAAGTTAAATGCCCACCCTAAGGTATCCGAGGCCTGTGTAGTTGGTGTTGGCCGCGAAGAAGGAGAGGCTGTTCACGCAGTTTTAGTGACAAAATTTCCGAAAGATGCAAGCGCGATCATTGGTGAGGTCAATCAAAACTTGGCCTCACACGAGCAGATTCTCTCTTGGAGTGTCTGGCCTGATGAGGATTTCCCAAGGACTCCGATTTTGAAGATTGATCGCAAAAAGGTCTTGGCCTCTATCTCCAGCAAAAAGGCAATTAAGGGTGGAAGCCAAGGAAAAGTAGAAGATAAGTTGATTAATTTGATTTCTAAAGTGACAAAAGTAGATGTTTCAAAAATCAAGGAAAGTTCAATACTTTCTAGTGATTTGCTGATAGATTCTCTAGGACGCGTTGAGCTGTTATCTTTGATTGAGGAAGAATTGGGTGTGGCCGTTTTTGAGACCAAAATTAATGCAAAGACTACGGTTGGTGATTTAAGAAAGTTAGTGGATGAGGCGATTCCGGGTGATCTGGAAACTGAGATAAATAAAATTTCCTATTCGTGGTTTTTTTCAAAAATTAGAGTAATTTTACAAAATCTTTTGCTTTTTCCACTTTTTAGTTTGTTTGCACCACTTGAGGTTAAAGGAAGAGAGAATCTTACGGATATTAAGCTTCCGGCGATTTTCTACTTCAATCACATAGGAGTGTTGGATGGGTTGTGTGTACTAAGAGTATTGCCAAGAGCTATTCGCGAAAAATTGGTTTTTGCGGCGACTTCCGAGTTTTGGGAAGATAAACGCGGTCGATTTATGGAAATTTTGGCAGGCGGTTTTCCGTTTGATAAAAAGGAGAAGATTAAGGCTTCGCTTGATGTGACCGGTGAATTTTTAGATAAGGGATTTTCGCTGATATTGGCGCCGGAAGGAGCAGTAGCTGGCGACGATAATCTTTTGCAATTTAAGGCCGGTGTTGGGCTACTGGCCGTTGAGATGCAAGTGCCGACAATACCCGTAAAAATTGATTTTTCCTACCGAGAGATTTTCAACCAGGACCTTTCTTCTAATTGGCGAGAGAACTTGCCTAAGAAGAGACGGATGGTAGGGATTACAATTGGAAAACCCTTAAGCTTTGTTAAAGGGACAGATTATGAGAAAGCCGCCAAGGTGATGAGGCAAGCATTGGCAGAACTTCAGGAATCTAGAAAATAAAGTGTTTGGTAAAGGAAAAGGTAGAGTTTGAAGATTTCTCCTAAAATCTTTGGGCTGAAACCTTTTTGGGGCTGGACGTGTTCGAATAGATTGATAATTAAGTATGATTTTTGGAGATTTTTGGGAAGGGCAGTTTTTAGAGCAAGTGATTGAGTGTATGGTACAAAAGTATCATTTCTTTCATGGAGAATAAAGGTGGGAGTTTTATACTCTCCAATTTTTTCCTTGGGACTAATCATTTTAAACTTTTCAATTTCATTTTGGGGAAGTGATTTTAGAATTTCCTGAGCAGTTTTTTGACTTTTAGGATCGTTAAAAAGAGAAAGTAACTGTGAGTTGTTGAAAGTTAGGATTTCCTTGACATGGTTGGTGGCACTTTGGTCGGGATGCCAGGATATTTTTTGTCCGTTTTGAGTAATTGTTTGTGATGATAGGTTTTCTAAGTATTCAAAGACGTCATAGTAACCTCCGAAAAAGATTAGAGAGCGGGTTTTGCCCGAAATTTGGGGATCGGCAATTGCGCTAAAAGCAATTGATGAGCCGACTGAGAAGCCGACAAATGAAATACGGTTTTTATTGACTATTTCTTGATTTTCGAGAAAGCGATAACTTTCTGAGAAAGTTGAAGGTTTTTCGAAATCTGAGATACCCTGCTCCAAAATTTCGCTTCTCGGCCAAAGGACGATAAAACCGAGGCGAGAAAGAGTTTCGGCAAAGCCCAAGATGATAGGTTTGTCTTTGTCACTAGTTTTAACACCCATAGCTATAATGAGGGCAGGCTTGTTTTTTTTTGAGTTTTGAGATATGAACAAATCAGCAACAACAGGGCCATCTGGCGAGTCAAGATGAATATTTTGATGACTGGGAGTTTTGGTAATTTTGTACAGGGGTTTAATGGGAATTTGAGGAAGCTCTTGGGAAATTAGAAGAAGTGATTTGATATTGGCCTTTACAGGTTTTTGGAAGATCATAAAGCTGAGGATGATTGCGCCAAATATAATGAGTATTGTGCGCTGCACTTTCTTTTTATGATCCACAGATTCATACTTAGTTTAACACTGTTAATCCAATCCATGTTTATGGTAATTTGTGAAAAGTGAAAGATATTGGAGAACTTGAGGAGCTTTCCAAGCTGGTTCGATACTATATTCTTCGGATGACAACCGAAGCTGGGTCTGGGCATCCGACTTCTTCGCTTTCGGCAACGGATATTGCGGTTGCCCTTTTTTTTAGTAAGCTAAGATTTGATCTTAAAAATCCCGACAATCCTGCCAATGACAGGGTAATTTTTTCCAAAGGCCATGTTTCACCGCTTATCTATGCTCTTTATGCGGTAGCTGGAGTGCTTACCGAGAAAGATTTATTGACTTACAGAAAATTTAAAAGCCCACTTGAGGGTCATCCGACTCCCAGATTTAAATATGCTGAGGTGGCGACGGGATCACTTGGGCAAGGTCTTTCGATAGGGCTTGGAATGGCCCTTGCCATAAGGCAAGAATGTCAAATGTCAAATGTCAAATGTCAAATGTGGCCGATGGTTTATGTCTTGATGGGGGATTCAGAGATGGCTGAGGGTTCAGTCTGGGAGGCAATTGAGCTGGCTTCCTATTATAAACTTTCAAATTTAGTAGGGATTATTGACGTTAACAGGCTTGGGCAGGCTGGAGAGACGATGCTTGGTTGGGATGTTGAAGCGTACAAAAGGCGGATTGCGTCATTCGGGTGGGAAGGGCACGTGGTGGACGGTCATGATTTGAAAGCATTAACTGGTGAGTTTGACCAATTGCCAATCAAGGGTAGTAAGCCTCAGATGATTATTGCAAAGACCATCAAGGGCAAGGGCATTAGTTTTTTGGAGAACAAAGAAGGTTGGCATGGGAAGGCACTGCCGCAGGAGGATTTCAAGAAGGCGGTTTTGGAGTTGGGAGATGTGGATCGGAAGTTGAAGGGAGAGATTAAGAAGCCCAAGGGTAGTTTGTCGTTAGGTAAAGGTAAAGAAGCCCGAAACGATATGGGTGTAGGTGTGGGTGTCGCAGCCCGTATGGTTAGTCACAGTACGTTAAACGAAAACGAAACTGGCAGCGACCAACCAAAACGACAACCTAAACCAAACGGGCATCCTGACCTTAACCTAACTACCAAAACGATTGCTACCCCTCGTATTAAGCTTAACTACAAACTGGGGGAGATGGTGGCGACGAGGAAAGCATATGGGGAGGCGCTTTCCAAAATAGGCGAAGTGAATCCCAATGTTGTGGTCCTTGATGCTGAGGTCAAGAACTCGACGTTTGCCCAGATTTTTGCAGAGAGATTTAGAGAGCGGTTTTTTGAAATGTTTATTGCAGAGCAGAACATGGTAGGCGCGGCTTTAGGTTTATCAAAAAGGGGTAAAATTCCTTTTGTTTCGACATTTGCGGCCTTTTTGACACGCGCCTTTGACCAGATTAGGATGAGTGCTATCTCTGGAGGAAATATAAAGTTTGCAGGATCACACTGCGGAGTTTCTATTGGTGAGGATGGGCCTTCTCAAATGGGGCTTGAAGATATAGCGATGTTTAGAAGTATTTTTGGCAGCGTGATATTTTGCCCAGGCGACGCGGTAGCCTGCGAAAAGTTGGTTGTCCTTGCGGCTGCGACAAACGGTCTTTTTTATATTCGGACGAATCGGCCTGCAACGCCGGTGATTTATGGCAACAGTGAGAAGTTTGTAATAGGTGGCTGCAAAGTTATCAGATCTTCAAGGAAGGATGTTTTGACGGTGGTTTCTAGTGGAGTGACTTTGATCGAAGCCATCAGAGCCGGTGACAAACTGGCTAAAGTTGGAGTTAATGTCAGAGTGATTGACGCATATTCCATTAAACCGATTGATGAGATGACTCTAAAGAAGGCTGCAAATGAGACGAATAATCTGATTGTGACTGTCGAGGATCATTATTTTGATGGTGGGCTGGGGGACGCGGTTTTGAACGTTTTTGCAAGAGACGGAAGAATAAATGTTCATAAATTGGCAGTAAATAAACTGCCGATGTCAGGTAAAGGTGAAGAACTTTTAGGTTACGAAGGCATTTCAGCGTCAGCAATTATCAAAAAAGTTCGGGAAATAGTGAAGTTTTCTGGTAAAAACGTGAGTTAATCTTTTTCAAAGATTCTATCCGTTGCCTAGACAACGATTTTTCAGTTGAGCCCTTTAAGTTAAGTCAGGCTAATTTTAGCCCGCCTGCTTTAAGGAGGTTTTCTCTTTCAGCTTCCAAGGACCCATGTTCAATTTTGAGTCCCTCTCTTGCTGCCAGGGCAATGCCTTCAACTAGGCTGCGAATTTTGAATGCGTCTTTTCTCAAAAGTTGTTCTATGAGGATTTCCGGTCCTCCAGTTAAGCTTTGAATATGGACGTGTCCAAAAAACGGTCCAGTTGATGCATTGACACAAGCGATGTCTGTTGCCATTATCGAAATGACATTATTTGTCCATGGGCCATTTTTCTGTATCCAGATTATTCTTAATTCTTCAACAATCAGCTCATCGGGGAATAAAGCGAGCGGAAAGACTTGTTGAAAGCGAGCAAGAACGCGTGACTGGCCACCAGAGTTGGCAATAGGTTTTGTTCCCACGATTCGATCAAGCCGCCAGATGTCGCTTTGTGCCGGGTATTTCATTTTCACCTCCTTTCCACTTATCTAGAGCGTTTGTGAGCTTTTCTAAAGACTTATTAAACATTTCAAATTCTTTTTTCGAAAGCTGGCTTTTAAGGTAATTATTTATCCGCCAAGTGCGATTTTTAATTTGTCTTGCTGCGCTTTTACCTTTATTAGTAAGAACGACTTTATATTTGCGTCGATCACCATTAGTATGCAGTCTTTTGACTAACTTTAGCTTTTCCAACTCATCGATGAGAGTAACGACTGTGGCTGGTTCAAGGTGCAAATGAGAGGCTATTTCCCTTTGGCTGATTTCCTTTTGGGAGTCAGATACTAAAACAGCAGAGGCTTGGGAGTAAGAAAGGGAGAGGGGAGAGGATTTAAAGCCAATGACTTTATCGAGTTTTTTAGCGAAACCAATCGAATGGAAGGTGAGTGTGTGTTTCATGGTCCGTGTCGTCCTTAAGTTAGAATTCTAATTGTTAGAAATCTAACTTATTTACAGAGCTGGCGCGATATTACAATAAACAAAATCCATTGTCAATAAAACCCATAGGTATTCACAGCAGTGCTATTTTTTTGGCTAAATTTTGGGTTTTTTATCGAATTTCTTTAATAACTTGACATCTTATAATTAATACTATATACTGCGCTTCTATGAAATTGAGATTCTCCAAAAGTTCTTTAAAAGTAATTTTACCTGTTTTAAACTCCATTGCGCTGGTTTTTCTTTCAGTGACAAGCGTGTTCGCTTGGCCAACTCGTGGACCGGAGGTGGATTGCCAACATATTCATTGGGAGATGCAAAATGACAGGAATCAGTCCAATCAGTTTGTCGGAAGAGTTTTTGAACCTATACAAGAAACTGATGCGTCAACAGAGGCTCCGTATGAGTGGGGAATTCTTGATGCCACTTTTAATAATTTAAGCGGCAATGTAGTCGTAAGAGCCTCGATTTCTATGGGTGGAGATACTCGTAATTTAAGTCGAACCATTAATTGTGGTGAGCCTTCGGCGACACCCACACCGTCACCAAGTCCGAGTCCGAGTGTGAGCCCATCACCGACGGCTTCACCGAGTCCGAGCGCAACACCAAGTCCAAGTCCATTGTCCTTGGAATCAACTGTTGTGAGTCCGTCACCAAGTCCTTCGCCGACTGGTGGGACTAACAACGAGAATACCAACAATAACAACCAAAGTCAGCCTCAAACACAGACTCAAAATAATCAGACTGTCAACGTAACTGTTGAAACTGGCCGGGTACTCGGAGTTCAAGCTCCCACCAGACTACCTGAAACCGGAGCAGATGTTTTAGCCGCGCTATTATCTCTGGGACTAGTGCCGGCAGGTATTAAGTTGGCTAGATACAGTTCAAAGAACTCAGCCTAGTTTCTCAATCTCTTCTAAGTCAGTCTTTTGTGTGATATCTTGGGCTGCAAGATGCAGGCAGTTTTGGTCAGCGCTTTATTGGGCCTTTTAAATCCTGTTTTTGGGAACAGCCAAGAAAGTGATAGCCATGCCTAAGTGCGATGATATTCTCTTTTTAATTTTAAAGCCAACTTCTTTAATTAAATCTTCTAGTAAGATTGCATTGAATTCATGAAGATGGGCGTTTTGCCAGACGCGGCCTTTGGTTTTGGTCCAAAAAAACCAAATTAGTCTGAAAAGAAGGCTGCCTGAATCCATGGAAAGGATGGCTGCGCCGTGTTTCTTTAAGACACGTTTCATCTCAGATAAGGCAAGTTTTGGATCAATAAGATGTTCGAGAGTTTCAGTGCAGATGACAAGATCAAAAGCTGCTTTTTTAAAAGGTAGATTGTGGGCATCGGCGACGATGAATTTAATATGAGGATACTTGACTTGCGCAAAATCTATGGCATCTTTGTAACTGTCAAGTCCAGTTATTTTGCTTTTGGGAAGGATTTTAGCGATTTTGGCAGTGAGAACAGCGGATGAACAACCTATGTCCAGTATCTGGCGTGATTTTTTAGGTAGAATTTTTTTTACCTGGGTAAGCTTGTGGGTATGCCATAACTTCTGGAAAAGGTTTTTTTTGATGCCGACGTCGTAGTAGTTGGGGGGGACTTGCGACCATATTTTTTTTAATTTTGCTGAGGATATGTGACTTGCCCTAAGAAAAGATTTACTGCGTAAATTGGACATAGAGCGAATTCTAACAAACAGTTTAGGGTGTTACAATGATCAAATATCAGATGAAGAAAGTTATTGTAAGAGCTGTACTTTCTTTTTGGGCTTTGTTGACTGCCTTAATTTTACTTGAAATATTGCTTCGACTATTTACTCCTGTGCCCGAAAATTTGGCAAAGTTACAATCCTCAACACTTTTTTTGCACGAGAATAAGCCCAACGCTGTTTTTCCTTACAGCATTTCTGACGGTGTGACGGTTGAGATTGCGATTAATTCCGATGGGTTTCGCGATGATCAGTTTACTCATGATAAAGCTAGTGATGTTTATAGAATAGCCGTTTTAGGAGACTCTCAAGAAGAAGCATTGCAGGTTGAACTTGCCGATACCTGGCAAAAAGTAATGGCCAGAAAGTTAAGTCGCGAGTTAGCGGAAAAAGCCTCCGGCCCAGAAGGGCCTTTCTCCGAGTCAGAGACTGCTCCGAGTCAGAGACCGACCCGGAGGGTCGAAAGTTACAATTTCGGAGTTTCCGGATATGGCACTGATCAGCAGTGGTTGACGCTTCGGGAAAAAGTCTGGCAATTTCAACCGGATATGGTCATTTTGGCGTTTTCGCCAAATGATGTTGGAGATACATATAAGAATAAGTTAGTCAAAGTGGAAAGTGGCTCGCCTCGCTTCGCGCCTGCGTCGACGATAGTCGCGGGCGAAGCGGGAAAGTTGAAAGTTGTCGATCCCAAAGATCGGATGGGGGGAAATTGGCTGGGGAAGTTGGTGCGAGAAACTTATATATATCATTTGGTTGTAAAAGCATCCTTGGGAAATCAGTTTTTCAAAAAGTTGGTTGATGATGTTCGGATTAGCATATTGGGGTTTGTCAAAGAGGAGAGATTTTTCTTATCCGATGCACAGTTAGTACAAGGGCCTTTTGAGGTGGTTGCTTCGCAAAAAAATCCGCCAAGAGAAGTTTTAGACTCCTGGTCTTTGATAAAAGTAATACTTGCAGATATGAAAAGGCAAGCAAACGAACATAAAGCTGTGTTTTTGCTTACGATAAATATTCCAAAAGCTCAAGTTCAGGCAGGCGATTGGGATCATTTGCAAAAAACATATAAATTAGATCCAAACAGCTCATCAGCGTTTGAAATTAACGAAGTACTTTCTGAAGCTGCCAAAGATTTAGAGATAAACTTTTATGATCCGCGACTTGACGGCTTAGAATGGAAAAACCAAAATGGAGATTTGCATTTTGCGCTCGATGCTCACTACAGTAAAAACGGCAATTTATTTATGGGGACGAAGGTGGCGGAATTTATATTGAACAATAAATTAATAGATAGTTTAAGTAATTGAGTAAAAAAGTGTGAGTATTGACAGTTCTTCTAACTTCTGCAAATATGGAAGTAGACCTAAATTTAATTTAGGTCTAGCCCTTTCAGTTAAGAATACTGGCCGGTATTTAAAAGACCCCGTTTCGATGGGGTCTTTTTTTTTACACTTTAAGGGGCACCAAGGTTCCCCCCTACGGGTCGATCTTTTAGATCAGACCTTAATATTTCCCTCCTTAGAGGAGAAGCAAATTCGAACTGAGTAAATCAGATTCGAATTTGCCTTAAAAGTTATATTGGGTTAAAATTTGCAGTTAAAGAAGAGAGCTTATGAAGGGAAAATTGGTACCGGAGTCTTTTAATAGTCCTACGTATGGTCACCTTGATTGGGAAGATGCTTTGTGTCAGATGGTGAAGTTTGTGGGAAGCGATGTGATGGGTTCTTATGAAGTGATTATCGGTACGGATTCGGAGGCCCAGAATGGAACGGTTGATTTCGTTTCGGCCGTGATTGTGCATAAAAAAGGCAAGGGAGGGATTTATTTTTGGGGAAGGCAAAAGGTAGAGAACTTACATTCTTTACGGCAGAGAATCTGGCAGGAAGCTTTGATTTCTTTATCAGTAGCGGAAAAGTTAGTTTCTGATTTTGCGAATATTGGGTTATTTGATGGTTCGACCCATTCGATTAACACTCAGGTCTTCGACTCCGAGGTCCCTCAGACTCGAGGAGGTCGTACTGAGTGGAATCGAAGTACGACTTCGCTCACCATCAATCCTGAGCAACGTCGAAGGGCTGATCTTAACCTCGAAATTCATGTTGATATTGGACCTAATGGGCCAACGCGGGAAATGATTTCGGAGATTGTGGGAATGATTCGGGCCAACGGCTTCAAAGTTGCTACAAAACCCGCTTCTTGGGGCGCCAGCCATGTGGCTGATAGGCATGTCTAGCCACCCTGAGCGTAGTCGAAGGGTTGCAGACCGACATGTATAGGTCAGCAGTTCCCCCTATATTGTTCGAGCGAAGCGAGAACTTGCCGTTAAATCTACTAATAATTATAGTTTTTAAGGTAACTTCTCACTTCGTCGAGCCAGACTCGACTGCGTTCGAAGAATAAATACCCAGACTCTACAATCAAGAAAAAATTTGTGACCAGCGGTATTAAAACTATAATAGTGTTTCTAACGGAATGATTCTGTATGATATTTGATTCTATGGTTGTATTGTTTTTATTTTTGTGACTAAACTTATAAACAAGAAGCAGTATTGGAGATATAGTCAAAAATCCCATTCCATAGAAAACTAGATAGTATCCGAATTCTTCACTTTTAAATCCAACCCAAAATATTATGACAATTAAAATAAAGACACCAAAGGCGATAGCAGCGTCTTTTAAGAAATCTTTACTCACAACAACATTATACAGACTATTTGCTTTTATCTTTCTTCATCAAAATTTTAAAGGCGAGGGCACCGAAGGGGATGGGGAGCCAGAAAGTTATTAGTCTGAAGACTAGGACGGCGGCTATGGTTAAAGTAGCATCGATATTGAAATGCAGAAACACCAGAATTAAAGTGGCTTCGGCGGCGCCAATGCCCGCAGGAGCAAAGGTAATCCAGCCGGCTACCAAAGATAGCGTATAGGCAAAAATGATGACAGATACGGGTGGCAGGTTGCCAAAAGTAACAAAGGAAAGAACAAGTGTGGCGATATTGGAAAGATAATAAATAAAGGCCGACAACAGTCCTTCAGCGGCATAGAGTTTGTTGTGAGAAAGATTTTTTTTGTAGATGGGCAAATTGTTTTTGAATCTCCTAATTTCTTCAAAGAAACTGAATCTGGCGACAAATAAGATCAATTTATTGAGGATGGTTTTTCTGCCCCAGAAAAGTATAAGTCCGATGATGGTGGCAACAGATGCTGTAGTCAAAGTAATGAATGACGGGTGGAATGATAGGGTGGGCGGTTTGGGTAAGTAAAATAGAGATGATAGGAATAAAGATAAAAGAACTACACCGCCGAAGATCGGCCAGAGGAGGGCAAGAAAAATAATGCTTCCCGTTTGAACGCCGAGTTTGCGATAAAAATAGAAAGTGGCTGCGATCATGCCGGCGTCTCCAACAGGCAAGATGTGGGCGGCAAATACATTGAGGCATGAAATTAGGAAAGTATTTTTTAGATTGATACGATAGCCAGCAATTTTTAAAAGAACTTGAGAAAGCCAACCACTACCAAAATATTGCCCAGCTTGAGAGACAACAGTCAAAATAAGCCAGGGGGTTTGAACTTTATCAATGTATTTAATTAAAGAGGAGATAGAAGAAATTTCGGGAGCTAAGCGCCAGAGTGCGATCGCAATTAAGACGAGAATGATTAACCATCTTATGGTGCGCATAGAGATACCCTACCTAAAACAAAAGCCCTCGTCAAACGCGAAGGGCTTCTGTTTTAAAAATTCGTTTATTGTTTATCGTTTTTCGTTTATGGCGATTAACGATTAACGATCTACGATTAACTGCTACTTGCGGCGTCTTTTTGCCGATTTTTTAGTTGTCGATTTTCTTGTTGGTGATATTGATTTAGCCGGCATTTCATCTTCCTCTTTGGTGTACCACCAGGCTGCAACGATTACCAGTGAGACCACGACAAGGATGACCAAGGCCGTATTCTTATCGAATCCTGATGCTGCTTGAGGAGAAGGGGTGGGAAGAGCAGTGCTTTTAAAATTAACAGTAATAACTTGCCGCGGATTTAGAGAACTGTGATTGTTATTAACGAGTTCGGCTCTTAAAACATGGTCGCCGTACGGCACATCTGTGAAAGTATCTTCCTCTTTTATAAGTTTTTTAGCAGACTCTCGTGTCGGATTATTATCATCTAACCAGACATGGATATGTCCCTGACCGGATTTAACGGTAGGGTTGGTTTGAAAATCGACTATTTCGAAATTTTCAGCAGATAAGAGTATAGATACTCTGTTGCCGTAAATAGTTTGACCTTCGGACGGCGAAATTATCTTTAAGGTGGGGTTTGAAGTTTGAGCAACTGTTGCAGTTGTTGTCAAAAGTGCCAGAACCGAAGAAGTTAAAAGTGCGGTTACCAATTTATGCATAATGATGACAGGAGACATTCTAAGATAATGTACCTAAAAGGTGTCAATAGTGATTTATTTTTACCCAGAAATGGCTAAAATCCGGATAAATTAATTGATCAATCGGAAATTTTTTAAGAATTGTTGAAAAATTCCCGCAAAGTTTTTGACAAAAATTTTGTCAATAAAAAATTCGGTTGCTTAAGTTACTTAAGTAACTTAAGATACTTAAGTATGGATATTCGTAACGTCATTATCATCGGTTCCGGACCGGCGGCATTAACGGCCGCTTTATACAATGCACGGGCAGATTTGAAACCCTTGGTTTTAGCTGGTGTCAAATGGGGTGGGCAATTGATGTTGACTACGGATGTTGAGAATTATCCGGGTTTTGTTGATGGAATTTTAGGGCCGGAATTGATGGAGAAATTTCGGCATCAAGCCGAAAGATTTGGGGCGGAAATTGCAACCACTGATGTGACTGCAGTTGATTTTTCCAATCGTCCTTTTTTGATAACAGCCGATGATAAAGCATACAAATCAAAGGCAGTTATTATTGCAACCGGGGCCGAGACAAATTGGTTGGGACTTGCCAATGAACAAAGATTAATTGGTCGGGGAATTTCTTCTTGCGCACCGTGTGATGCATTTTTCTTTCGCGATAAAAAAGTGGTTGTGGTTGGTGGTGGGGATAGCGCAATGGAGGAAGCGTTGACTCTAACCAAGTTTGCGACTGAGGTGACGATTGTTCATCGTAGAGATGAGTTTCGGGCGTCGAAGATAATGGTAGATAGGGCAAAAGCAAATAAGAAGATTTCGTTTATATTAAATTCTGAAGTGGTTGACATTCTAGGGAAGGATAAAGTTTCCGGAGTAAAGATCAAGAATAAGCCTGGCTCACCTGTAAGTTTGCCAGGCTTGCGGTCCTCGCCTGCGGCTGCGGGCCTAAAAGATGGATCGACTCGGGACTTGGCAGTTGATGGCATGTTTGTGGCAATTGGTCACCACCCGATGACGGATATTTTTAAGGGGCAGGTGGAGCTTGACGAGAAAGGGTATGTGGTACGCAAGTCGCAGGGACACCCCCGGGGTGGTGTTGCGCCTGCGGCACACCCCGGGGGTGGGGAAGGAAGTTTCAAAATGATGACGTCGGTTCCTGGCGTTTTTGTGGCCGGAGATGTACACGATTACCACTATCGTCAAGCGGTGACGGCGGCAGGATACGGCTGTGCGGCTGCAATTGAGGCTGAGAAGTGGTTGGAAGCGCAAAATGATTAGGGTTTTGATTGGCTTGACTTATTGCTAAATTCCTATTAAACTTCCACTAAATAAGTAGCAGTTAGAATATTATTCTTCGAGCGATCCGGCGAGCCGGAGAGTCGAGAAGTTACCTTAAAAAACTATTATTATAGTAATTTTAGCGGTAGGTTCTCGACAAGCTCGAACAATAATTTACAATGTTCAGATTATCTCAAAAAGCTGATTACGGATTGATACTTTTATCAAATTTATCTAACTCCAAGAAATTGGTTTCAGTTTCCTCGATTGCCAAGAAAAATAAAATTTCTGCCAAATTTCTTTCTCAGATTGCAAATGATCTTAAAAATGCTGGCATCATTTCTTCTAAGGAAGGTGTAACTGGGGGATATAAGCTTGCCAAATCAGCTGATGAAATTAAGCTTTTGGATGTTTTGAAGATTTTAGACGGGGAAATTGTTGAAGGGAAATGTTTTGAGGATGATCACGAATGTGTTTGTGGAGCTGGGGATATGTGGGAAGATGTCAAAAAACAGCTTGAGGAGACAATTGGGAGGAAAACGGTAGCTGATTTGGCAAATCGTTAATCGTTTATTGTTCATCGTTTAAAACAATGAGCTATTTTAATTTCGAAAAATTAGTTGTCTGGCAAGAAGCGAGAGAGCTAGTCAAAGAGATTTATAGAATCACTGCGAATTTCCCAAGAGAAGTTAAGATTTTACGAAATGTCTCATACGTCAATCGATGAGGTTGGAGGAATTTGAAAGAATATACGAGTTTTTAAGTAAGCAAGCGGCGAAAACTGTTGCCTTAAAGAATTCTTTGCGATGAACGATACACGATGAACGATGAACTTTTATTAAAAATTCAAAATTTGCGAGTCTCAGTCGAAGGGAAGGGGATTTTGAAAGGTCTAGATCTGACGATCCGACCGGGAGAAATGCATGTATTGATGGGGCCGAACGGTTCGGGCAAATCTACTCTTGCCCAAGTTGTCATGGGGTACCCATTCTATACGATTAACGATGGACGATTAACGATGGACGAGAAAGATTTAAGAAATCTTTCTCCCGATAAAAGGGCGAAATTAGGAATATTTTTGGGATTTCAGCATCCGGTGGAAGTGCCGGGAGTGAGCGTGTTTAATGTGCTTCGCCGTGCGAAGCAGAGTATTTTGGGACAGACGAGGGGTTCAACCCCTAAAGCCCGAGCACCGTCAGTAGTTTCGGGGGTTGAACCCCTGAACAAACTTTCGAAGTTTCGAGAAGAACTTCTCGAGTATGCATCCTCGCTAAAACTTTCCGATGACTTCATAAGCCGTTCGCTTAATGAAGGCTTTTCCGGGGGGGAGAAAAAGAGGAATGAGATTTTGCAGATGATGGCACTGAAGCCTAAATTGGTGATTTTGGATGAGATTGATAGCGGTTTGGATGTTGACGGATTGAAACTTGTTGCCACTTCGATAATTCGATTCATCAAAGTGAATCCGAGATCCTCAATTATTCTGATAACGCACTATGCAAGGATTTTGAAATACTTAAAGCCAGATTTTGTGCATGTGATGGTTGATGGGAAGATCGTTAAATCGGGGAAGGCGAAATTAGCTCAAGAAATAGAGCAAAAAGGTTATCAGTCTGTGGTCTCTAATCCTGACTCGCAAAGCTATTCCAAACCGGGTTTGGAATACGTTGGCGAGTAAGGACAGGGTATGTCTAAAGAAGGCGAAATTGTGGAGTTGAAGGTTGGACCTGGCCTAGACAATGATATGTCTTTGGTGCTTTTTGGGCCAGAATTTGTTTCTGAAAGAGAAAGACAAGTTTATGAAAGACTTTGGAGAATTCAAAGCAAATTAGGTGATAAGTTTCCTCCTAGAAGAAGAGAGAGGGGAACTTAGTCGTCTTGTCATCCTGAATTCAATTCAGGATCCAGATTCTCGATCGAGTCGAGAATGACAAGTAAGCAGATTCTGGACAAGCCAGAATGACAAATAGGAAGTTGTCGGCAAAATGGAGTAATATTCTTCGAGCGAGCGAAGCGAGTCGAGAAGTTACCATAAGATCCTGAAACAAGTTCAGGATGACAATTTGAGGAATGGTAAGTTCTCGATTTCACTCGAACAATAAGACAAGCTTGTTGTTCTCGATTTCACTCGAACAATAAAAGAAGATGGCGAATGGATTAATCGTTCCAAACGATTACAAATACGGTTTCTCAAAGCCGGAAAATTATGTGTTTAAGAGCCAGAAAGGACTGGATAAGTCCGTGGTGGAGCAGATTAGCGGAATGAAGAGTGAGCCGGAGTGGATGAGGGAATTTCGTCTTCGATCTTTAGCGATTTTCGCGTCTAAGAAGATGCCAACGTGGGGAGCTGATCTTTCGACAATTGACTTTGACAATATTTACTACTACATAAAACCGATTGATAAGCAGGCGAAATCGTGGGAGGAATTACCAAAAGACATTCGTGATACTTACGACGCGATTGGTATTCCCGAAGCAGAAAAAAAGTTTTTGGCGGGTGTGACAACTCAATATGATTCCGAGAGTGTCTATCACTCTTTTAAGAAGCAGTGGGAAGATATGGGCGTGATATTTTTGGATATGGATAGTGGGCTTCGAAAATATCCGGATCTGGTAAAACAATACTTCGGTCGATCTATTCCCCCCGCGGATAATAAATTTGCTTCCCTAAACTCTGCCGTTTGGTCTGGCGGGTCTTTTGTTTATGTGCCTCCAGGAGTTTCTGTTGATATTCCACTACAAGCATATTTTAGGATTAATGCCGCCAACATGGGGCAGTTTGAGAGGACTTTAATTATTGTTGATGAGGGTGCGTATGTACATTACGTCGAAGGCTGTTTCATTGCAGGTGCAAGAGTGAAGACTGATCAGGGAGAGAAACTAATTGAGGATATTGAAGTTGGAGACAATGTATTAACTCATAAAGGAAGATATAGACGCGTTTACAATACCATGAAACGTCAATACAAGGGCAAGATTTTTTCTATTAAGTATTACGGTGACAGTGATGCTGTTTTAAAAGTAACGGAAGAGCACCCTCTTTTTGTTTGCAAAAGAGAAAAAAAGGAGTATAGAAACACATATTTCTCACCTGAGTGGATCAGGGCTGACAAAGTGGAATTAGGTGATTATTTGGTTTTTCCAATTCAAAGAAAAGAAACAGAGAAAGAGATTGTAGAAACGGATACGATTAAGACTGTTCCTTTGAATTTGGAGAAACCATTTATTTATAACTTTAAACCGAATATAGATCTCCAAATTCCTTTTGGAAATGGCATTCATGTAACACAAAAAAGTCTTAAGCTAACACTCGATCCTGATTTTTATCGTCTGGTGGGCTACTATCTTTCAGAAGGGCACGTTGATAAAGATCATTACTTGACTTTTACTTTCAACATAAAAGAAAAAGAATATTTAAAAGATGTAAAAAGTTTATTGACTCTTTATTTTGGAAAAGAAGTTATAGAGGGAAAAATAAGAAACAATGGGCAGACTATTACAATTTGTTCAACCCTTGCTGCGAGATTTTTTCGTAGAGAATTTGGTTCTACAAATAGGACGAAACACATATCCGCATGGATGCTGGAAAGTCCTAAGTCGCACTTGGGCGAATTGATCAAAGGGTTATGGAGGGGCGATGGAAGCTATGACAAAAAAGCGAATTTATTTAGATACAATTCAGTTACTAGACAATTAGCATATGGGTTTCGCGATGCATTATTGAAAATTGGGGTAGTCGCTTCAATTAATCTACATAAGAGGGTAATGCCCAGGCAAATTATGTACACTGTCATTATTTCGCGTACATCTAATGTCTTTTTTGGCCAAATTGTTCAAAAAGACGTGCTAAACGGGCGCAAAGAAGGATCGCCATTTTTTATGGATGAAAACTATATTTATCTTCCTATTAAATCAATTAAGGTAGAAGAATTGAATACTAGTGTTTACAACTTTAGTGTCGAAGAAGATGAATCATATGTCGCTGAAGGTGTCATTTCGCACAATTGCACCGCCCCGGTTTATACAACAGATTCTTTGCATGCGGCGGTGGTGGAGATTTTTGTTAAGCGCGGAGCGCGCTGTCGATATACCACAATTCAAAATTGGTCAAGTAATGTTTATAACCTGGTGACAAAGCGGGCATTTGTTGAGGAAGAAGGGACGATGGAGTGGGTGGATGCTAATATCGGATGTTTAACGGAAAATGCAAAGCTTTTTACTAATCCAGAAGGGCCAGTCAGTATTAAAGATTTAAAAGCCGGCGATTGGATTTATACTACAGATTTGAATACTCTTAAAGCAGCAAAAAGCAAGGTAAATGCAGTCGTTGATCAGGGCGTAAAGCCGGTATTTAAAGTTTTAACCACCAACTATCGAGAAATTGAGGCAACAGCTAATCATCCATTTCTGGTTTTGAGAAAAACTTCTAACATTGGTTTGGTGACCTTGAGATGGGAAAAACTGGAAAATTTAAAAGTAGGTGATTGGATTGCTATCGTTAACGAACTTCCAGATGATGGAAAACCATATGAAATCAATTTTAGTTATGATCAACATCTTTTAAAGCACAAACCAACAATTCCTAATAAGACTTCTGAAGAGCTGATGTGGCTGTTGGGTCTATACTTGGGTGATGGCTGTATGGATCGTTCATTTTCGGGAGTTGTTCGAAGAATTTATTTTGCAGTACCACCAAATGATCATGCGCGCAAAAAGCTAGAAAAACTTCTAAAGTTTGTTTTTGATATTCCGTTTACTCCTAAGGGTATCTCTCTGACAGTTAATTCAACAGCTTTGGCTAAGTTATTTTTAGATTTGGGTTTTTCGGGTACAGCTAAAACGAAAAAAATTCCTAATTGGATATTTAGCCTTTCAAGAAGAGAGAAGCTGGCATTTATTGAGGGGTACTTTGATGCTGATGGTTACTTAAGAAAGGCGATCAAAAAAGATGGAAATCAATATGGTCAAATAGTTTTTGCGAGCGCAAATAAAAATCTACTCGAAAGTTTAAAGTTATTGATGATGTCGGTTGGTTTGGATCCATTAAAAATCACAACCTACACAAAGGAACGAAAACTATATAAAGGGAGATTAATTGAGTACACGTCTCATTATTTATCTATGAACATTAGAGGTAATTTGGAGAGAATAATAGAAAAAAAAGAGTTCGATCCGACCTTGAGATTTACCAGAGTTCGCTCGATTGAACCCATAGGTAGATTGCGAGTCTATGATATTGAGGTAGATAAAACTGCGAATTTTATTGCGAATGGCATAGTGGTTCATAACAGTAAAATTACGATGAAATATCCGAGCTGTTATTTGGTTGGAAGAGGGGCAAGAGGAGAGGTTTTGTCCCTAGCTTACGCCGGGGCAGGGCAACATCAGGATGCCGGCGGAAAACTGATGTTTTTGGCACCGGATACAAGCGGCGAGATTATTTCAAAATCTGTTAGTGCGTTTGGAGGCCGGACCTCGTATCGTGGGTTGGTTAAAGTGATTAAAAATGCAGAAAGGGTTAAGTGTAATGTGAGATGTGATGCGTTGATTTTGGATGAGAAATCAAGAAGCGATACTTATCCGACGATGCAGGTTAATGAAGATAATGTGCGAATCGGGCATGAGGCAGCGGTTTCCAGGATTGATGCGGCACAATTGTTTTATCTGATGAGTCGGGGTTTAACAGAGATGGAAGCAACTTCTTTGATTGTCAACGGTTTCATTGAACCGATTGTTAAGGAATTACCACTCGAGTATGCAGTTGAGTTGAATAGGTTAATTCAGTTGGAAATGATAGGGGCGGTAGGATGAATATCCTCATTGTCATCCTGGAGGGAGTGAAACGACCGATAGGATCTACTCATCAGATTCTATCGTTCACTTTGTTCGCTCCAGAATGACATTTAGAAAATGTCAATGAAAACAATTAAACAAACAGTTCATATAAATGCAAAGCCGGAGGAAGTTAATTTATCGCCTGCGGGGTTTATTGGAGAGCTTGAACGCAATGTAGAGCAAAAGCAGAACGATCAGAACCAAGGCCGTAGAAATTTGAACATTCGTACTAATATTAAGAAAATCGTTCATTTTTCTAATATTTCCTCAATTTTTACACTGATTTGTAGAAAAACTATACCAAAAATTACGTCTTTGATCAATGTTGAGATTGCTTCTAGGCTATTTAAGCTAGTAAAGTTAGGAGTAATTACAGCAAGACCAAACCATACAGCTGATATGTTTACAGATAAAGCTGATAGCGCTTTTAGCCAAGGCTTTGAAAGCATAGGACGAATTTAACAGTTGCGATATCCTATGTCAAAAACAATTAAACAAACAGTTCATATTGATGACGGCGGCACACGTATTACTGGAAGCCTATGAATGAGTATTTTAGAAAGAGACGTAATTAGTCTATAAGATAACTCCAGTGATTCGATTCATTGGAGTAAGTAATATGAAGCAAATTGTTGTTTTGTCGAATAAGACCGAATTTATCCCTCTGCTTTTGGAAAATGGAGAAGAGAAAGTTGAGGTGGTTTTGGCAGGGGAGAATGCGAGGGTGGAGATAGTTGGACTTGCGTTAGGTAGGGGAGATGAGAATAAGGCATTGGAGATTTACATTACTCACGCGGCACCACGCACGAAGTCAGAAGTCAAAGTGAAAAGTGTTTTGCGCGACAGGTCGACTTTTGCTTTTCGGGGAAATGTGAAGATTGAAAAAGGGGCAAAGGGGGCGGATGCGTACTTGAGATCCGATGCGCTTTTGTTCGATGAGGCCAAAATGGGAGACGACACGCCGGCACTGGAGATTTTGGAGCAGGATGTTAAGGCCGGCCACGCGGCGACAATTGGAAAAGTTGATGAGCAGATGTTGTTTTATTTGATGAGTAGGGGGCTGAGCCGAAAGGAAGCTGAAAGAATGCTGGTAGAGGGATTTGTGAGTCCAATATTGGAAAAAATTCGAAATCCGAAGCACGAAATTAGTGCATAAAGAAATTAGTTACTGGAAATTAGAAAATTGTAATGGAAAGTAGAAAATAGAAAATGGAGAATAAATTATAACTATTTTCCAATCTCAATTTTCCATTTCCAATTTCCAGTTTCTAGAAACTATTTTCTAGAATACAAAATTGTTTCGAGTTTCGAATTTCGCTTTTGCGAAGCAAAACGATCTTATTCGAATTTATAAACTTATGGCTAAGCTTAAAGTTGCAAAAGTTAATGAAATTCCCGAAGCCGGGATAAAAAAGGTGATGGTTGATGGAGAGCCTGTGGCTTTATATAAAGTCGAAGGAAAAATCTATGCCACAACCAATATTTGCACTCATGAGATGTGTGAGCTTGACCAAAACCATATGATGCATGGAGATGTGGTGGAATGTACATGTCACGGTTCACAATTTAACATCAAAACCGGCGCAAACGTTTTGCCTCCCGCGGCTGAACCGCTAAAAATCTACAAAGTGAATGTTGAGGGAGATGAGGTTTTTGTTGAGGCATGAGTTCAAACGAAAGAGAAAAATCGCATTTGGAAGAAAATCTTTGGAGAGCGGTTGACGAAACCCCAGACCTTGAAGTATCCCGGGGACTTAGTGCAGCGGAGATGGGAGGAGGCATTATTGTAAGACAAATTTTGGGACCTGAAAAGAATGCTTGGTATTTGTTAAAAAGGAAAGCCGGTGCAGCCAGAAAAGGGCATGAAAACAGTGATGTAAATCCCAAAAAATTTTTACAAGAAAGTTACGATTTGGTTGATTATAAAGAAGCTGGTGGAGATCAGCGTTCAATTATCCCAAAAGAAGGGGACTGGGCAAATAAAGATGTTCTTTGGCTGAATAATGACAATCCAACGAGTTTACGAAGAAGTTGAAGTAGCTTCGCTTCACATCCGATGTGAAGTCCTGTTTACGTCAAGAGAGCACATCGGATGTGTTTCTTAGCTGAGGATGAACATTCAAAAAATTCGAAATGACTTCCCAATTCTCAAGAGGAAAATTAATGGCAAATTATTAGCTTATCTTGATAATGCGGCGACGAGTCAGAAGCCGAAGCAAGTTATCGATATGCTATCGCATTATTACAGTAAGCACAATGCAAATGTGCACAGAGGAATTCATACGCTTTCTGTAGAAGCGACGGAAGAATTAGAGCTTGCCAGAAAGAAAGTCGCAGATTTTGTGGGAGTTTCTGATCCATCAGAAATTGTTTTTGTCAGAAATGCGACTGAGGCCATTAATTTGGTTGCTTATGCGTGGGGGAGATTGAATATCGAAAAAGGTGATGAGATTGTTTTGACAGTTGCCGAACACCACTCCAATTTTGTGGTCTGGCAACAGTTGGCAATGGAAAATGGAGCGGTTTTAAAAATCGTGCCAATTGACGAAAATGGCGAAGTCGATCAGGAAGCTTTTAAAGAAGCATTAACCAAGAAGACCAAACTTGTTACGTTTTGCCATGTTTCTAATGTACTTGGTACCATTAACCCCGTCGAAAAGTTAGTGTCAATTGTCAAAGGTCAATGGTCAAATGTCATCATATTGATTGATGGCGCTCAGGCAGTGCCGCATGTGCCGGTTGATATCCCAAGAATAGGCTGTGATTTTTATGTTTTTACCGGGCATAAGATGCTTGGGCCAACGGGGATTGGAGTTTTGTGGGGGAAACGAGAGATTTTAGAAGAGATGCCGCCTTTTTTATTTGGCGGAGAAATGATTTCGAAAGTTAGACTTGATAATTCGACATGGAACGAATTACCTTGGAAATTTGAGGCAGGGACACCCAATATTGCCGGAGCAATCGGACTTGGAGCTGCAGTTGATTATCTTTCAAAAATTGGGATGGAGAATGTCAGAGCGCATGAGATTGAGCTGACGGAGTATGCGATAAGCAGGTTATCAGGTATTCAGGATATCAGGATATTGGGTCAGAAAGATAGCAAGAAAAGGGGAGGAGTAATTTCTTTTAACGTGGGCAACATTCATGCACATGATGTAGCGTCGATTCTTGATTCAGAAGGTATAGCTATTCGCTCCGGTCATCACTGCGCCCAACCTTTGATGGAGTTTTTGGGAATTTCATCGGCAGCCAGGGCTTCCTCTTATGTGTATAACAATTTTGAGGAGATTGATCGGTTGGTAGAGGGTGTGATGAAGGTCAAAAAGACCTTCAAAATAAATTCGAAGCACGAAATCCATGTATGAAGAAATTAGTTACTGGAAAGTATGAGAGCATATTTTTCCTTGAAAAAGAGAAAATTGTAATGGAAAGTAGTAAATAGAGAATAAATTATAACTATTCTCCAATCTCAAATTTCCATTACCAATTTCCAGTTTCTAGAAACTACTTTCTAGAATAAGATTTGTTTCGAATTTCGCCTTTGCGAAGCAAAACGATCTTATTCGATATTCGGATTTTTAAATTATGGATATCTATCGCGAAGAAATATTGGAGCATTGGCAGAATCCGCAAAACTACGGTGTAATTAGTCATGCTGATTTAGTTGTAAATCAAATCAATCCATTATGTGGTGATGAAGTGACTTTTTATTTCAAAATTTCCCGGGTTTCCCACCCCCGGGGAGTCAAAGCCCACCCCGGGGGTGTCCCTGCTAAGGGCAAAAGCGCGATGATCAGGGATGTTTCATTTACCGGTTCGGGTTGCGCGATATCAACGGCATCTGCTTCAATATTGTCTGAGGAGATTCGCGGTAAGTCAGTAGAAAGTGTGGGTAAGTTAACTGGGCAAGATGTCTTGAGTTTAATTGGTGGGCCGGTGGCACCGGCCAGACTGAAGTGCGCCTTTTTGGCACTGGAAGCAATTAGGAAATTGAAAGTTGAAAATTGAAAGTTGAAAATTTTTTATGGCTGATCAAACAAACGGAAAAAAGAAGTGGAAGATAACAGTAGATCGCGATCTTTGCATCGGCGCGGCGTCTTGTGTGGCTTTGGCAATGAAGACATTTGCACTGGATTCTGAGAATAAGGCGATTGTGTTGGAAGGCGAGGGGGATCCGCCGGAGGTGGTCAAACTGGCGGCCGAATCGTGCCCAACAAAGGCGATCATTTTAGTTGATGAGGAAACCGGAGAACAGGAATATCCCTAGCCCGACTTCGTCGGAAATTTCTAATTTCTAATTTCTAAATAAATTCTAATTTAATAAATTCAAATTTTAGAAATTAGGTCAATTAGGTTAATTAGAACTTTTTTCTGCTAGAATTATTGCATGCGGCCTGGAGAAAAAATCGCGGGAAGAGAACCGCAGCATCCGGCAAGCGGAAATTTTTTAAGAGACATTGTTTTTGGGGCCAATGATGGCGTAGTGACAGCCATCGGTTTTTTGGTGGGAATTTCCGGAACGATGGTTAACCAATCAACGGTTGTTATTGCGGGGACATTGACGATCGTGGCGGGAGCGGCCTCGATGGCTTTAGGAAATTATCTGGCAGTTAAATCCCAGAAAGAGTTTTATGACTCGATGGAGAAGATTGAGCGCTGGGAGATGGAGAATAAGCCGGATGTTGAGAGAGATGAAATTCGCGAGATTTATACGAATATGGGTTTTGATAAGCAGACGGTGGAGACTTTAACCAAAAAAGTAACTTCCGACCGCGAGCTTTGGCTGCGCGTGATGATGAGGGATGAGGTAGGACTAGTCAAGGAGGAATCGCCAAAAATTTCAGGAGTTTTGATTGGCCTGTTTTATCTTTTCGGAGGAATTCCGCCGCTTTTGCCATTTATATTATTGCAACCGCTGCCTCGAGCGCTGATAGCTTCGATATTTACTTCTCTTTTTGTGATGGCGTTAATTGGGGTAATTCGTTGGTGGCTCAATAAGGGTAGTCTGACAACGAGAGTAGTTGAGACAATTACCATTGGTTTTTTGGCGGCAGCGATCGGATATGCGGCTGGAGAAGCGCTGAACTTCTTTGGAATAAGCGGAGTATCAATGTAAAATCCGAAATCCGAAGCACGAGGAAAGTAGAAAATAGAAAATGGAGAATAAATTATAACTATTTTCCAATCTCAATTTTCCATTTCCAATTTTGCGAAGCAAAACTTCGCTTTCCAGTTTCTAGAAACTATTTTCTAGAATACAGAATTGTTTCGTATTTCGCTTTTTGATTTATCAAAAATATGATTTAACATCATATATTCGATATTCGAATTTTATGAAATCGGTTGATTATTTGATAATAGGTGGTTCTGCGGCAGGAACAACGGCGGCTGAGGTAGTAAGATCTTTGGTGCCGGAGGCTTCAATAACTATTATTACTGATGAGCCTTACGAAGAGTACTCACGAGTCCTTTTGCCCTTTTATATTCGCAAACAGTCCACCAGAGAACAATTATTTTTGAAAAAACCCCAGTGGTATCAGGAAAAGAAAATTGAACTTGTAAAAAATACTAAGGCCCAGGATTTAGAACCAAAGAGTCATAGAGTCAAAGTTTCAAGCGGAGAAGTATATCAATACGGAAAGCTGCTGATCGCGATCGGAGGGTTTCCGGTGGAGCTAAGCGTTGATGGATCAGAGCTTGAGAACATTTTATATTTTCGCACAGTTGACGATGCCGATGAAATTCTCAAAGTTGCGGCGGAGGCAAAAAAAGCTGTTATTATCGGAGGCGGTTTTGTTTCCTTAGACTTCGCGACCGGTTTTTATGCAAACGGGATTTCTGATATCACGATTTTAGTGAGGGAGCCGTATTATTGGGCAGGGAAGCTGGATGATGTTTCAAGCCAGGTGTTGACGAACGTACTTTTGGAAAATGGAGTAAAGATAATAACCGGTGACGAGATCGAGAAATTTGAGCCCTCCTTCGGCGAGGCTTCGGAGGGCAAGGTCGGAGCAGTTTTAACTCGCGGCGGGAAAACTTTAGAGTGTGATGTAGCTGCTGTGGGAATCGGAATAAGACCAGATATTTTGTGGCTTAGCGGTTCCGCAGTTAAAATAAACAGGTGGATTTTAACAAACGAGTATCTGGAGACCAATTTGCCGGATGTCTATGCCGCCGGAGACTGCGCCGAATTTTTTGATGTTATTTTCAACAAACAGCACGCGCTGGGAAATTGGGCAAATGCGACTTCTCAGGGTTCGGTTGCTGCCAAGAATATGGTTTGCGCGGCGACTGGCGGCAAGGTGGGTGCACGCACAATATTTGAGACTGCTTCTTCTTATTCGGACAGCTTTTTTGGAAAGTCATACACTTTTATCGGGGTGACTGATGCTAAATATGCGGATGAGGTTATCAGCCGGGGATCGGTAGAATCTGGAAAGATGACCAGGATTTTCGTCAAAACGATCGATAACGTGCTGCGAATTGTGGGAGCAACTGTGATTAATGATCCGGCAGAGGTCGGACCTTTAACGAGTGCCGTTAAGGGTAAAACTGACATTTTTCCACATATAGATAAACTTGGAGATTTGAATTTCGATTTAAAGAAATTGCTTGAAACTTAAATTATTGAATTAAGAATCATGAATAATGAATTATGGTTTTCTTACTTAATTCTTAATTCTTACTTCATAATTCATTTTAATTTGCACTTGCCCAATATATACTAGTAATCTGAATATATGATTTACATTGCTTCTGATCATGCGGGGTTTTATTTAAAGAAGCGGCTAATCAAATATTTGGAAATTAAAGGATACGAGATTTTCGATTGCGGAGCATATGAACTTGATGAGGCGGATGATTATCCGGATTTTATTATTCCTTGTGCAAAGAAGGTAATTGCCGATAAGGCGTCTGTCGGGATTGTCATTGGAGGTTCTGGTCAGGGTGAAGCGATTGCTGCCAATAAAGTCAAAGGAGTAAGAGCCGCGGTTTTTTACGGACCGCCTTTTGATATTGCCAGACTTGCCAAGGAGCATAATGACGCCAATGTTTTATCACTGGGCGCACGATTTGTGTCAGACGATGACGCCAAAAGGGGCGTGACTTTGTGGCTCGCGGCTAAATTTGAAGGAGGTAGGCATCAGAGAAGAATAGATAAAATATCAAAAGAGGAGCTCCTTTAGCATCACAACTTATGATATGTCAGAAAATGTGATGGTTATGCTATAGGTTGATTAAATGAATCTAAGAGCATTATTTAAATTGACCGGGAAGAGAAAGATGAATTTGCTGAAGATAAATCTCTTATTTATTTTTATCTTTCTCAATATTTGGGATTTTGTTATCTCACGAGAATTTATAAACGGCATGGCTTTTGGACTGGTGATGTTTGGTCCGGTGGCTTTTTTATGGTTCATGGGAACAATCAAGTCTGTTGCGCTTTTAACCTTGATTTCAATATTTGAATTTACGCTACTTTCTATTATTCTTGTTGAGGGATTTGAATTGGGACAGGGAATAACTGCAAAATCTCTCTTCTGGTCCCCTTATTTTTTGATGGCGGCTGTTAATGGTTTTTGGGGACTGAAGATTTATTCGGAATTTAAAGAAGAGAAAGAATTAAAAATTAAAAATTAAGAATGACCGCAAGAGAGTGGTTCATCAGAGCTCAAAATGAAGGATTTGCCATCGGGGCTTTTAATGTGGATAACTTTGAGATTTTCAAGGCGATTTGTTTAGCCGGACAGAAAAAAAGATCGCCAGTGATGATGGAGTTTTCGTCCGGCGAAGCCGGATATTTTGGTCTTAAAAATATTGTGGATTTAGTTGCTAATGCAAGGAAGCAATATGGTATTCCGATTCTTTTAAACTTGGACCACGCCAAGACGGTGGAGGATTGTATGGAGGCCCTTCGACTTCGCTTGCGGTCTGGTGACTTCGCGGTTGATAACTCCTCCACCTCCGAGGTGAAAGTTCCTCACACCTCGGAGGTGTCGTTTGTGGGTTTTGATGATATCCACTTTGACGGATCGGAGTTGTCGTACGAGCAAAATGTCGAGAATACAAAAAGGGTAGTTGCGGCGGCACACGCAAAAAATCTGCTTGTGGAAGGAGAGTTGGATAAACTTTCCGGCTCGAGTGAAGTCCATACCGAGCAAATTGATTTAGAAATATTAAAAAAATCCTATTCTGATCCTCTGCGCGCGGCAAAGTTTGTTGCGGAAACCGGAGTTGATATTTTTGCCAGCGTTTTTGGGAATATTCATGGGACTTTTCCTAACCAGCCTGATCTGGATATTGAACTTTTAAAAAAAATAAAAGAAGCGCTCCCGAATACTTTTCTTTCTTTGCATGGCGGGTCGGGGATACCAGCAGAGCAAATAAGAGAGGCAATAAAAGTCGGCAGGATCGTGAAGGTGAATGTTAATACAGAGATAAGACAAGCGTTTAAGGATGCATTAAACGAAAAAATCGGGGAAAATCCAAATGAATATACATATTACAAACTAGCTTCAGATATCGTAATGGCGGTGACGGCAGTGGTTGAGGGGAAAATTGACGTTTTTGGGAGCGCGGGGAAAATTTAGCGATTTGCGGACTTAGTTTATTTTCTGATAAAGTTAGACATTAAGGGGGTGACTTTTGTGATGTTTGGTCTTAAAAAAGTAGCAGCAATCGGACTTTTAATATCATCTGGATTTATTCTTTCGGCATGCAAACCTGCCACAACTACTACCTCAAATAGTACCTCAGGGGCCGCAGAGCAACAGGCTAGCGGTGAAGAGGCTCAGGATAGCGTGACGATAATTGTGAGTGATGATGGTGCTAGTCCGAGTCAGGCAACTGTTAAGTCTGGAGGTAAAATTACCTGGACAAATAACTCAAAAGTTAAAGTACAAATTGCCAGTGATCCTCATCCTATACATACTTCAAATAAGGAGCTATCAAAAGGGGAGTTTGTAATTGAGCTTGAACCTTCGGCGTCGGCGACAGTTACTGTTTCCAAAGTTGGAACTTGGGGTTATCACGATCATTTAAACCCAGCTCAGAGAGGAAAAGTCATTGTTAAATAGAGTGCCTTTATTGGTATGGTTTTTGGTGCCAACCGTGATTTTGATGGGTGTGGGGGTTTGGTTTTTGTCAAAAAGCGGTACCGGGACCATGCAAGAAGGTACTGATCTTGCCCTTGTATCTGTAAATACTCCTGTTCCCGGGACTGTTGAATTTACTATTCCTAGTAGGACGCATATTGTACATGGAACATCGGCTACTGATTGGGTTTCTAATCCGCCAATAGGAGGCCAGCATTGGGACCGTCCGGCAGATAACGGGATTTATGATCAAGCCCCTGCCGATGAGGAAATCGTCCACAGCATGGAGCACGGTTATGTCTGGATTGCTTATAAACCAGATATCGGGGATGACATCAAGGAAGAATTGAAGAAGATCGTCAAAAGTGACGATTGGAAACTGATTCTATCACCTCGAGATAAAAATGATAGTAAGATAGCTTTAGTTTCTTGGGGAAGGTTACTTAAGATGGATGAGCCCAATTATGATAAGATTCGGGAATTTATCAAGACTTACAGAAACCGCGGGCCAGAGAAGACCCCTAACTAGAATAATGAGTTAAAATATTCTCTCTAATGAATTATGGCTTGGTAGCTTTGTTTGGTTCTGGGGAAATTTCGCCAACTGGCAGAAAGATCCACGACTTTCTATTTTCCAAATTGCCAAGCCCAGTTAAGGTTGCGATCCTTGCGACTCCGGCCGGATTTCAGCCAAATGTTGAGGTGGTTTCTGCTGAGATTAAGCAGTTTTTGGAGCAACATCTGCAAAATTATCATCCCCAGATTTCGGTTGTCCATGCTCATAAAAAAGGTATGCGCGGTTTTGACCCCAACGACCCGCAGGTTGTTGAACCAATTCTGGCGGCCGATTATATTTTTGCGGGTCCGGGAAGTCCGACTTATGCAGTTAGAAATTTAAAAAATACTTTGGCCTTTAACCACATAACCAAGGGACATCGTGAAGGTGTAACTTTGTCGATTGCTTCGGCGGCGGCAATTGCAATGGGGGAGGCCACCTTGCCGGTTTATGAGATCTTTAAAGCTGGAGCTGATTTATATTGGGAAGAAGGTCTTAATTTATTTTCTAATTTTGGAATGAGCCTGGCAATTGTGACTCATTGGAATAATCAAGAAGGTGGAAGGAAAATGGATACTTCAAGAGCATACATGGGAGAAGAAAGATTTGAAGATTTAAGGAAACTTTTAGATCGGCAAATTGTAATTTTGGGAATTGACGAAATGACAGCTTGTATTTTCGATTTTGAGAAAGAGCATTGTTTGGTGATGGGGAAAGGTGGAGTGACGATTGTGAGAGGTACAAAAGAGATAAATTTTGAATCAGGATCAGATTTTTCTTTTGATAAGCTCTACAGTAAGATATAAAAAGAGACACTAATGAGAACTTTATTAAAAGACTGGATCGGCCCTTGGCGAGCGTATGCCGCGGAGTTTTTGGGGACGTTTGTTTTTGTATTGATTGCTTCTGGGTCAGTTCTAACTAACGTTTTCTATGGAAATGTGGGTATTTTGGGAATAGCTCTTGCCACCGGACTTTCACTGACTGCGATGATTTATGCGACTTCTCCTTTCTCCGGGGGCCATCTTAATCCGGCAGTGACGCTAGCGCTTTGGCTTGTCCAAAAAATAGAAAGTAGCCGGGCCATTTTCTATATTGCAGCACAGACTGCGGCGAGTTTTTGCGCAGCTGCGACTCTCCTTTTTATATATGGTGATCGTGCGCTGAAGTTTACAATCGGTGCACCTAGTGTCGTTGTAAGTGAACAGGTTGCTTTGGTTATTGAGGTAGTTTTGACATCCGTTTTAGTTTTTGTTGTTTTTGCAACAATGATTGACAAGGCAGGGGAGAAAACGACTGGGCCACTTGCAATTGGACTGGTGGTAGTAGTGGCAACAATTATGGCAGGACCATTGTCTGGAGCAGTTTTAAACCCGGCGCGAGTTTTAGGACCGATGATACTTACCAAAACTTATGCCTATTTGGCTATCTATATGGTCGGCCCTGCCATGGGTAGTCTTTTTGGGGTTATTTACGATTTTCTGTTTTTGAGAAAAAGTAAAAAGTAATTGTTAGATTGCTTCATTGCTTTATTGTTATAGAATAAATTTCTCCCTAGGGCTTAATAAAGAACAATTCAACAATTCAACAATTCAACAATTTCGGCTATAATGTTCGCAATGTCCAACCAAAGTAATCAATCCAGACAAACGCCTGGAAGTCCAAATGATAACCAAAATAAGCCAGTTTCTGGTCAAGCAGGAGTCCCAACGCCACAAACCCCAATTACAGTAGTCCCAGAAGCTAAAGAACATGAACCTCATGCGGAAGAGGATAAAATCATGGCAGAAATTCGCAGTACCTATGAAGCGAGAGATGCGGAGGTATTGAAAGAAGTGCAGAAAGTTGTAAATGAAGCAAAGCTTTCTCAGCCAAGGCCAGTAATTCCACCTGATGTGGAAGATGCAGGGGTAGTTCATCCTCCGGCTGAGGCGGAAAAGGTGATTGAAAAAGGCACAACTTTGGAATTGCCAATTGATGAGGCGACGTATGAGAGGGGGCTCCACCAGAAAATTGCAGGCGCTGTAATTAATAAAACAGTGATGGGAGTTTCGAGTTTAGTCGCCTTGGCGATGTGGATTACAAGACTTATTAAAATGGCTCATAAACATGCTACTGGCGTGATATTTAGGCGGCAAGAGGGAGGTTAAAGTGCCGATAGAGGATGCTAATGGAAATATTGGTCAGATAGATATTCTCTCGGGATTTGAGCTGGTTGCCCGATCGCTTGGATTTTTATTCTTAGCATTTTTAATACTTTCGGCTCTGGCTTTTGTTGTTGGCTGGGCGCTTGTTCTTTGGATGCGCAATAAAGATAGGGAAGAGAAATCACTTGATTTTGTGCTGATGCAAGTTTCTGTGCCCAGAGACAATGAGATTAAAATTGACGCGGCCGAGCAAATGTTTTCGTCTTTATATTCAATTTATCAAGGCGGAACCTTTTCTTTTTTGAAGCCTCAAGAGCATTTTTCGCTGGAGATTGTGGCACTGCCAGAGGAGATTAAGTTTTATGTTTCCTGTCCAAAATCCTTGCAGGATTTAGTGGAGAAACAAATCCATGGTGCTTATCCAGGAGCGGATGTACATGAGGTTGAAGAATATAACATTTTTTCAGAAGACGGCAAACTGGCGTTTGCTGCTTTAAAGCTAAAGGGTTCAAACTATTATCCAGTTAAAACTTTCAAGGATTTAGCGACTGATCCGCTTTCACAAATTACTTCCGCTATGGCCAAAATGCAAACGGGAGAGGGAGCGGCAATTCAGATATTGGCAGCACCTGCTGGGGCGAAATGGCGTGCTTCTGGTAAAAAATATGTTTCTAAAACTAAGCAGGCTGAGCTTTCGCCAAAAAACGAAGGCAAGACGCCACCTGACCCCAAGAAGATGGAGGCCATTGAGAACAAATGCGCTAAAGTAGGTTTTGACGTAGTAATTAGGATTATGGTTTCGGCAAAGACTGAGGAACAGGCGAAGATTCATGTCGATAACATAAAATCAACTTTTGCCCAATTTGCTTCTGATTATAACGGTTTTACATCGGCCAATATTAGATTTAAAAAACAATTTTTGGTTGATTTTGTTTATCGGTATTTGCCTATATTTGGACATTTTGGAGTTTTAAACTCTGAGGAGTTGGCAACCATTTTCCACTTGCCGAATAAATCTGTGGAGACGCCAGGAATTTTTTGGGTCAACGCCAAACGTGCGCCGGCGCCGGCGCAAATTCCAGCAAGCGGTTTACATCTCGGCAAAAGTGTTTATCGGGGTACAACCAAAGAAGTGTTTATTTCCGAGGATGACAGAAGAAGGCACGTTTATATTATCGGCAAAACCGGAACCGGTAAGACTGAGCTTTTGAAACACATGGTCATGCAAGATATTGTTGCTGGCAACGGAGTGGCTTTTATTGATCCGCACGGTGATGCGGCAGAGGATATCCTAGCGCAGATTCCGCCGGAGAGAGCAGAGGATGTCATTTACTTTAATCCGGCCGATACCGAGCGACCAATGGGCATGAACATGCTTGAAGCACAAAGCGAGCAAGAGAAACACTTTGTGGCAACCTACATTGTGGGATTAATGTACAAGCTTTATGATCCTCACAAAACCGGAATCATCGGGCCAAGATTTGAACATGCCATCAGAAATGCCATGTTAACAGTGATGAGTGAGCCGGGTAATACTTTTGTGGAGGTTGTGCGAGTTTTAACTGATGCGCGTTTTGTGCAAGAGCTTTTGCCAAAGGTTGAGGATCCAATTGTAAGACGCTACTGGACAGACCAGATCGCCCAAACGGCGGATTTTCATAAATCAGAGGTTTTGGATTACATAGTCTCCAAATTCGGTAGGTTTGTAACCAATAAGATGATGAGAAATATCATTGGGCAATCTCAGTCTGCATTTAATCTGCGTGACATTATGGATAACAAAAAGATTTTGATTGTTAATCTCTCTAAAGGAAGAGTAGGGGAGGAAAATTCTAACTTCTTGGGTTTGGTTTTAGTGCCAAAGATTTTGGTGGCTGCAATGAGCAGGCAAGATGTGCCAGAGGAGCAGAGAGCAGATTTTTTCCTGTATGTTGACGAGTTTCAGAATTTTGCCACTGAGACATTTGCGGATATTTTGGCAGAGGCCAGAAAATTCAGGCTGAATTTGATTGTGGCCAATCAGTTTATTGGCCAAATTGAGGAAGAGGTTAAAAATGCGGTTTTTGGTAACGTGGGAACCCTCGTCAGTTTCAGAGTAGGGGTGACCGATGCCAATTATCTGCAGCACGAGTTCACACCGGTTTTTAACGAGACGGATCTGATTAATGTCGAGCGGTTTCATGCATACGTTAAGACAATTGTTCGAAATGAGCCGGTGCCGCCATTTTCTTTGGATACGACACGAGATTTGTCAAAAGTTGAACGTGATGAGCGAATTGCGGAGATGATTAAGCAGTTGTCAAGGTTGAGATACGGTCGTGATGTCAATGTAGTCGATGCAGAGATTGTGCATAGGGCCCGCCTTTGACCTGCCTGCCAAAGTCTTGTACGGCGGGCAGGTAAATCTTCGGCGGGGCAAGCAAGACTTTAATGAACTGGATTTTCTTCATTAAAAACCCTGTACTTACTGTTAATCAAATAAATCGATTGTCGAACGTTTTTGATAATGCTGGACAGGTAGTATTAGGTGTGGTAGTTCTTTCTCCAATAATATCGGGTTTTGACAGAGTAAATCTTTTGGTGATAGTATTGGGCATAGCTTTCACAATTTTCTGTTGGTTGACAAGTATTTGGTTTTCCGGAAAAGGAGAGATTAAATGACTTTTGACGTTGTATTTTTACTGGCAATGATAGTTATTCTCCTATTTGCAATTTTGGCCGCTATTTTGGCGTATCCCGGGCCCAAAAGATCACGAGGTAAATAATTTTTGAGAATGACTAATCCGAAGCCAAGTCTGACGTGATCTGACCATTCGATTTACTCATGGTCGTCTCTTCGAGTCTGTGCTAATAGGCTTTTATTCTCAGAGTCGGAGACCTGAGTGCAATCGAAGGATGACTCGACGGAGATTGTGCACAGGGCGAGGCTTTAGAAATTACTGGAATTTTACAGCGAGTTAAAGTGCCTTTAATTCTTATCTTCTATTTAATATCAATAGCTGCGACTTTACTTGGAGTCTTGGTAGTTCTTAAATTAAGTATTTGGTTTTACATATTCACCGGGGCTTTGACGGTAATAATTTTATATTTTTTAGATCGTACGTGGGAAAAGAGCACAACCAAACAAAGAAAAGAAGAATTCAGCGAAAATATTTCAAAGGGAGCAATCGGGGAACCTGCAGTTTCAAGAGATTTAAATACTTCTGAGCAACAAATCCTAATCAGAATGCATAAAGACGAGTATTTTTGGGTTTCAAGAAGACATCTGATTTTACCTGTTTTTGGAATAGCAACTTATCTGCTTTTTTTATTTTGGACAAAATCAGCCTCGTTTTTCGATCTTTTCGTGCAAAAGGAAAATTTTACAGGAATTGGGTTGTATCTAATACTTTTCCCCATAATATTATTGTTTATTTATGTCAATTTTAGAAAGAAAATCATTCGTGAAAGCGTTCTGTATAAAGATTTAAGATCTCCAATATTTAAAGTAAAGGGAAAGTTAACTAAAAAGGGAATAAATGATAAGTTCAAGGCAGTAAATAATCTAATCGTTAGAGGTATCTGGTTTGGAGATGAGGAAAATCCTCAAATAGATATGTATTGGGAAGAATTTGATGAGGGGAATTTTGTTGAGATTGAATATAGCCCATTCTCAAAACATATTTGGAGTATCAAGAAAGTTTAGAGTAAGATTGAGTTAATGCCTGAAGATCAGAATCCACTGCTCGACCCGCAAAATCCGTCTTTGCCACAGTTGAATAAACCATCCGCAGTAGTAAGTCAGCCAGTTGTGCAACAAGCTAACCTAGTTTCTCAAAATAATTTTCAACCACAATATGCCGGGTTTTATGTCAGAATGGCTGCGGCATATATAGATGGCGCTTTTTTTGCAGTAATAAATGCACCAATAAGATATGGGTTTACTAAAATTGCAAATTCTCTCGAGGACCCCTTTTCACTAGTTGGAATTTTTTTAGCATTTGTTATACCTGTTGTAATCTTTGGAATCATTAATCTTTCAGTAGTTATTTACTTTATAACAAAATTTGGTGCGACTCCTGGGAAGATGTTTTTTGGACTCCAAATTATTACGGTAGAGGGAAAGTTTCCCGGTGCAGGGAAAGTTTTGATTCGTGAGATGATTGGGAAATGGATATCTTCGTTAATCCTGGGAATCGGATATTTGATGGTTGCTTTTAGCAAAGAAAAGAGGGGATTACATGATCGAATGGCAGGAACATATGTCGTTATGACAAAACCATTAAGCCGCTGGAGAAAATTTGCAGTTTATTTTTTTGCAATTTTACCACTTTTGGCAGTTTTAGGAATTGTAGCTGCGGCGATTTTGATCACAGTAACTCCCGTAACTACTCACAGGTATTGATACGGTTCTATTCTTCGAGCGCGAGCGAGAAGTTTAGTTCTCGGCTGTTAGCCTCGAACAATAATTGACGTATCAGTAATGGTGAGTAGTTACTAACTCCCGCTAAAAGGGTAAACCAAGCAAAAGATTCTGTAAGAAAGAGCGATATTGGGCAAATTGCCATTGCATTGCAAGCTTATCAGAATGTAAACCAAAGATATCCTCAAAATCTTGAGGAGCTTGTTTCCAGTAGGGATTTAAAATCAGTACCGGTTGATCCCCGCGGAGGGCAATATACCTATTTAACTTCGTCGGATAATTCTTCTGCAGCTATTTATGCAAATTTAGAAGCAGAAAAAACTGCTTTTGCCGTTTGGTGCTGGAGGTCAGAGGTTGGTATCCCCTTGGTGCTAAATAGTGCTTCTGAATGTAAACCGTAACCTTTAAATTTATAATTTTCTTCAATTTTGTGCTAAAATTTGGCTATTATGGATCAAGTGATTTTACCAACGAATATTGTTAAGAAGGTTGAAAGGCTTTCAAAGGAATTGGAGGCTGTTAAGAAGGAGATCAAAAAGGCAATCAAGATTCCTAAATCTCAGGCTTGGTTTTGGTCAGGAGCTTGGCAGAAAAAAGAAAGGGAGGCTGATAAAGCTATTAAAGAAGGTCGAGTCCACTCGTTTTCTTCAGCAAAAGACCTTGTTGATAATCTTCATAAGTAATGCTTCTTTCCTATACAGAGCCATTCAGACGTTCGTATAAGAAATTGCCCAAGTTCGTTCAGAAAAAAGCAGACAGGATACTGTTACTTTTAGGTAAAGACTTAAGACATCCATCAATTAGAGCAAAGAAAATTCAATGAGCCGGCGATATCTGGGAAGGTAGAATTGATAAATTCCACAGGTTTACGTTTCAAATCAATGATGATGAGATAGTTCTAAGAAGTATTGGCGTTCACGATATTACCAAAAAAAGATAAGATCAAACCGAGCCGGCATTTGTGCATACAAATACACAGGCTCTAGTTTGATCAATAGATCAAACCGAGCCGGCATTTGTGCATACAAATACACAGGCTGTTTGGAACCGTAGTTTAACGGCAAAACGGGACTCTTCTTTTTTGCGAATGCAAAAAGGAAGATATAATCAGCAAAGTTTTGTGGAATGGGCTCGTAGTTAAACGGCAGAATGGTACTCTTATATGAGGAGAAATTGTTTCATGGGCCAGTAGCTCAGTGGTAGAGCGTCTGTCTTATAAACAGAAGGTTTCGATGGTTCGATCCCATCCTGGCCCACAAGTCTTATGGCAAAAGAATTGTAGACACGGTTTTTATTAAAACAGATTCTCCTAATATAAATTGATGGAAAATTACCTATATAAAGATGTTAAACAAGAATAGAAATGTCACCCCCTAAGAGGCAGTATTCTTTTCCTCCAGGGATGATTTACTGGCGGTTTCCAGTTGAGTTTATGGCCTGTTAGAATAAGCGGTTGTATTTTGGTTTTCGGTGGTCTGCGGGGCA
>JACPEV010000008.1 GCA_016183325.1 Candidatus Curtissbacteria bacterium | reverse complement strand
TCTGCTGTAAAATCCTTGGAAAAATACCTTAAAACTTCTCTAAATTTCTTCTCTGAAATATGGGAATGGTTAATATATCTGTTTTTCATTGTCTAGATAATCTATTCTAACACCTAAGAGGCGTTAATCTTATCTAGACCCTATTTTATTCAGCTTCGAATATCCAATGTTGCAGACAAGAAGAAATAATCGCTTGGAATGACAGTGAAATCAAGGCCAGGGTGACCAAGACAGTAGGAATAGGGAAACACAAAGTAAAAGTTCAAACAGTGGATACTGTAAGCAACAGTATAGATTTTGAAATAATAGCTGAACAGCCGATAATCAATTCAATCTCTACGACAAAAGACGGTGCAGACACATACATAAAGCTTTCAGGAACGGAGTTTGGCAGCATAACAAGCAAGGTTGATTTGTATTCAAACGACGGTACTTTAGCAGGGACTTGTGGATCCGAACAGACTGGATATTTTTGGTGGAACGAAAACGAGATATATTGCAAGGTTCCCAGTTCAGTAAAGACGAATGAACAGTATAACGTCCAAGTTGTAACTCGTGATGGAAGGCAGAGCCCGTTAAAATCGTACTTTTTGAACTAAAGTAAGCTTCTGCAATATATAATTCATCTGTGAAAATAGCGTTAATACATGATGACTTCAAACAATACGGTTACTTGTCTAGGCTATGTTGATAAGACATTTTCACTATAGCACTTGCAACTTTTCTGTCAACACTACGAATATGTGCAAGAATGTTCTATGGTGAACTAAATATGAAAAGCAGTTATAAAGCGTTGATTTTTGATTTAGATGGTACTGCTATGCCTGTGGCCTTTGATGCATTACCTTCTGACAGAGTTGCCGAAGCAGTAATGAGGGCGCAAAAAGTTGTAAAAGTTAGTGCTGCTACAGGCAGGCCGATTACAGTCTGTAGGCAAATTCTTAAAAAGCTGAACTTAACACAACCCTGCGTTATATCTGGCGGTACCCAAATTATTGATCCTCAAACAGAGGAGACTTTATGGGAAAAAAGATTATCTGAAGAACAAGTAAAACAGGTAGTTGATGTTGGGAAACCATACTCTTTTCAAATTCTCTTTACTGATGAGATTTATAAACATGGAGTACCCGCAAAAGATAAGAAAATAAATGGCTCAGAAAGGGTTATTTATTTTATGGACGTAGAAATAAAGGACGAGGAAGCAATTCTAAGTGGCATTGAAAATGTTACTGATGTCGTTGCTCACCCAGTTGCTTCATGGAATCATGCACGAATAGATATACATATCACCCATGCTGAGGCTACCAAAAAACACGCAATAGAAATACTGCTGGATATCCTAAAGGTGGACAAGGAAGATGTAGTAGGTGTTGGGGATAGCAACAACGATCTTCCTCTTTTAAATTCTGTTGGTTATAAAGTAGCAATGGGAAACGCTACAAATAAATTAAAAGAAATTGCAGATTATGTCGCACCTAGTGTCGAGGAAGATGGATTAGCTACAGTCATAGAGAAAGTTATTCTCAAAAAACCCGCTAATTAACCCTAAAATCATCCTCAACTAAAAATTGCGATGGTTTTTGCTAAAATGCTAACGTGGACATGACATTTATCATAGAAAAAGTTAAAAACGATGAATATGATCTTTCCAGCCATGCTCACAGAGAAAGACAAGAAGAACTAATCACAACGGCAGAAATAGAACAAGCTCTTCTTGCAGGTGATATAATCGAAAGGTATCCAAAAGACGAACGAGGCGAAAGTTGTCTTATTGCCGCAAAAGTAGAAAATAAACCTCTACATGTAGTTTGCGGTAAAAGAGATAACAGGCTACTAATAATTACAGTCTACAGACCAAAACCGCCTATTTGGAAAAACTACAAGAAAAGAACAAAGGAGTTGAAAAGTCGTGTCTAATTGTTATTTTTGTAAGGGAAAAACCGAATTAAGAAACGTGAACGTGGACTTCAGATGGAAGGATAAACTTTTTGTGGTTAAAAACGTTCCAGTAGAAGTTTGCAATCAGTGCGGTGAAAAATACTACAGTGCAGAGATTTCCAAAAAACTAGACGATTTTGTTAAAAAACAATCAGAATCGAAAATAAGACCTCAAAATACAATTCAAGTGCCTGTCTTCAATTGGCAATAATTTTAACCAAAGTTAAATTTTACTCGAATGTTTTTTGTTTGGAGCGTTTTGATAGGACTTTCGACATACTACTCTGACCAAATTTTGGTGTCAATATAGAAAAGCGTAGTGTCGAATATTCCAGTGATTGGTGTTAGACTGAAATTGTGAGACAAAAAGGCTTTATACTGCCAATAATCTTGTTTATTATTGCCTTAATTGTAGTTGTTGGGGTAGTCACATATTTCCGATTCAAATTAAAACCACCGCAGTACCAAGAATCAAAAAATTATAATAAAACAAGCCAGACAATTTCCGCACCTGGTTATGAAAAATTCTTCTTAACTTCAATCCCAAAATCAATAGAAAACCTTACTCTTGAAGATTTACCCGACTATAAAGAAATACAAGGGGCTGCAAAGTTTAAAGGAAACATTTGGATGTCAGGTGATGGTTCAGTAATAGAATATAATCCTGAAAGCAGAAAAATACTAAGCTATAGTGACCCTATTAAAGCAAATTGTGATCGTAACCTAGTCTTAGTGAATAATTTCATTTTTGTTCCCTGCCACATAGACAATATAGAAGATGCTTTTGGGCACACCGAACAACTAGAAGGTAAAATATACGCTGGGCATTACGCAGTTTTCAAAATCAACCCTCTAACGCATAAAGTAGAACATGTTTTTTCAAAAGAAGATGGATTGCAGAATGGTTATAATTACGAACTTGTTGCAGATGGCGACACTGTTTGGATAGAAACTTTCAAAGGAATTGGTAGAATTGATAGTAAAACAAACGAGGTATCATTTTATCCTGAATCTCAAATAGGGGTTAGTTTCGGGCTCGGTTCAATACTGCCTGATAAGGACTATGTTTGGGGCCACTCATTGGATACAGGCTTGGCACTTTTTGATAAAGCTGCCAAGACTTGGAGAAAGTTTACGTCTGAAGAAACCATCGGTGGGCAAGGAGAGACAAGGTTAGACTTTCGTGGAGGTATTAAACTAGTACAAGGTGGGTTCGAAGCAGGTATTTACGCAGGAGATCAAGCCACAGATAATTGTTTGATTAGGAAATATGACTACACCGCTAAACAATGGAGCACAGTATTTTCTCAGCAAGTGAAATATGTTACTAATTGCGAGGATTTATTAAAACCTCAATTTCCTCAATATTTTTACTATACCAAAACTGACCAAGACGGCTTAAATCAATTAGCGCTGCCAAATCCATCTGGGGAAGTAAGCAACTACCAACTAGATGGGCGCGCCAACCTGGTTCTATCCCCCATAATAAATGGCAAAAGATACATTTTAACCAATGCCACTGTAGACTTATTAGACAGCTCTTTAAATATTCCCGAACTTTATATAAAACTTGGTAAAAATATTGAAGGAGGAAGTCCACATTCAATTAACCAAGGAACAATTAATTTGCTTATAGACCCCGAGAGCCTATTAGGAGTAGTTATCGACTCTGGATGTGGTCCTTCTAGCTTCTGTGGCGAATCTAAAATCTGGTTACTCGATTTAAAAAATGCAAAAATTTTGAAAGATTTCAACTCTGTATTTAAATCAGATTCAGCAAACAATAGTTTCTTCTCACTAGACAAGTGGACTCTTCGCAAACAACAAAATGTCTTAACATTAAATGATGAAAATGCAAGACCAAAAGTTAGCATTGATACAGAAAGTTTAAAAATCTCTATATTAAAATAACCGTTTTAGTAACCTGTAAAAAGAGAACTACAGGATAGTTTCAAAATTCCCCCGTGCCTAAAATTACAAATTGACAATTTTCGACAAGTTTGAATTTTAGCCTCAAATTAGCTCGCTCGAGTCTGAGCCTGAGGGCTCATTCCTCAGAGTCGAAGACCTCAAAATTCCAACGTCGGCTTACCATCATTGTTTATGATATGTCACAAGCAGTGATGGTTTTTAAAGCTGAATACTTTAATGATTTAAATCATTAAAGTGAAGTCAGGAAAGTTCTCATTAAGTTCGAACAATAATCATAAAACAATAATCATAATGTGTGTTAATATATTTTCTTATGGTCAAAAGAAAATCTACTTGTGGCCTTTGTAAACCCGACAAGAAATGGAAGCAAACTGATACAAAAGCGAAGCAAGAATTAAGAAGAGAAATCCGAAAAGCACTTACCGAGGCTTTAATTCAATAATTTCTTTCTTTAAGTCAAATTTCACCACGAATAAATCAAAGAAGCCTTTTTGCCCAACGACACCGTAACCAAGATGCCCCATATGTTTAAGAAAACCAACCTCCACATTCTTAAATAAATGACCACCAACCAATAGATCGAGATTGTGAATATACATAGATTCTTCGACTCCAGTGATTCCAGAAACTTCAGCATGCTTCCCTAGAAGTAAATCTAAGCCTAAAATCTGAGCAATTTGAGCATCAAAAATGTTAGAATCTGCGCCCGAATCAACTAGAACTTCATATGGTACAGCTATACTTTCATAGATAACTTCGATTGGAATAACTGGACGCAGAACTTGAGGGCCGTATTTCTTATAGCGAAATTTCATACCCCGAAGCCAACATAGGGAATGAGTTTGGTGGGCATACGACTTAGAATTGGTTTCTTAAAACCTTTGCTTTGTGCCCTGTCCCAAGCTTCTTTTGCAGTGCTGCCACTAGCTACAACAGTCTTTTCATCGTCTTTTAGTGCCACCCACTTACCTTTATACTTTTGAAATATTTTGGTCCAGTCGATTGCCATAAAAACAATTATACACCAATTTAGCATCGCTGATATGTCTTCCTCTGCTTCGCAGAGCGACATATATCAGATTGAGCGAAGTTCAAGGCTGATATATAATCTTTACAAATGAAAATTGCCCTCGTCCACGATGACTTCATCCAAAGTGGGGGAGCGGAGAATTTGTTTGCCGCAATTGCTCAAATTTGGTCCGAGGCTCCTATCTATACCTCGCTTGTTGATTGGAATAAACTGCCCGCCACAATAAGCCGAAATAGGGTCCGACCCTCATTCCTGCAAATATTCCAAAAATACGCTATTGCGCGAAAGTGGTATAAATTTCTCCTGCCGCTTTACCCAATTGCCTTTGAGAGTTTCAATTTCAACGATTTTGATCTGGTTATCTCATCAACAACCAGATTTGCCAAAGGTATTATTACCAAACCTAAAACTCTCCATATCTGCTATATCAATAGCGTTCCCAGATTCCTCTGGAGTGAAAAAGCCAAAATGGAATATTTGCCCCAAATTTTAAGAATACTTTTTTCTCCGCTTCTTAAATGGCTTGAGAAATGGGATAAAATTGCCTCAACCAGAGTAGATCGCTATATTGCCAATTCCAAAAATGTCGCCCAACTAGTCAAAGAACATTACGGTATAGATAGTGAAGTGGTTTACCCCGCAGTCGATACAGATTTTTTCCAAGCGACCAAAGGTAAACGGTCAAATGATTTTTTTCTAATCGTCACGAGACTGGTGAAGTGGAAAAAAGTAGAAATTGCCATAAAAGCGGCCCAAGTTCTTAAAGTTAACCTCAAAATTGTGGGAACCGGACCGGACGAGAGGAGGCTGCAAAATATAGCCAAGAATACATCTTCACTTAATTATTCTTTGAGCGACCCTGCACCGTATGGTGCAGGGGAGTCGAGAAGTTACCATACCACGCCACGTCATCCTGAACTCGTTTCAGGATCTACGCTAAGATTCCGAAACCCATTCGGGTCGATAAAATCAGACAAGTTCGGAATGACAGAAGGGAATAAGGTAAGTTCTCGACAAGCTCGAACAATAACAAACGATATCGAGTTTCTTGGTGCTGTTTCTAAGGAACAACTTCGCAACCTTTATCAAAATGCCAAGGCGTTAATCGTAACGCAGGAAGAAGATTTTGGCATTGCCGCAGTTGAGGCCCAAGCTTGTGGTCTGCCGGTTATCGCTTACAGTAAAGGCGGAGTTAGAGAAATCATAATTGAAGGGCAAACAGGTCTTTTTTTCAGCGACCAAAGCGCAATATCTCTTCAAGATGCAATTATTAGGGCAAGTAAGGTAAAATGGAATAGCACAGCCTGTAGAAATAACACTCTAAGATTTTCGCAAGCTGAGTTCGTCAGCAAACTTAAACTTCAAGTCACAAAGTATGCAAAATTCTCATAAAGATTTAAAAATTGCTCTTTTCTGTGGCGGCAGCGGAACTCGCATGTGGCCAATGAGCCGCAGAAATTTACCCAAGCAGTTTCAGCCGTTAATAGAAGGCGAATCTACATTTGAAATGATGATCAACCGTCTTAAACCTGAATTTCAAATGCATGATATCTTTCCGGTTACAACGCGTGATAACGTACAATGGATTGTTAAGCTAGCTCCAGCTATTCCCCTTGAGAATATCATCATTGAGCCCCAAATGCGCGATACAGCCGCCGCCGTTGGCTTATCAGCCGCAGTTCTAGATAAAAAATTTGATAATCCTAATGTACTGGGGCTTTGGAGCGATCATGTAGTTAGAAACGAACAGGAATTTTTAAAGGCTATACGGCTTGCCGATAAAGCTGTCAAGGAGATGGACAAATTTGTGGAAATCGGAGTCCGCCCAACTCTCCCCAGCATCGCCTTAGGTTATTTGAAGGTTGGGAAAATGCTTAAAAGCGACGATGGTCTAGCCATTTTTGAATTCGTCAGCCAGATTGAAAAACCCGATTACAAGACGGCCAAAAAATTTGTCCAGTCATGGGAATACCTTTGGCATATTGGATATTCTGTCTGGAGTGCCCAAAAAATGCTGAACCTTTACGAAAAACATTTCAAAGAGGGTTGGGAGGCTTTGATGAAAATCCAGAAGGCTTGGGGGACACATCAGCAGCAGGCGGTTATTCAAAAAGAATACGAAAAAATTCCCAAAAATTCGATTGATTATGCCATCAACTCTCATCTTACAGGAACAGATCAAGTTGTAATCTCAGCTGATCTTGGATGGAGAGACGTCGGGACTTGGGACGAATTAAAAGAAGAAATGTCCTCACAGCCCCGGGAAAATATTCTGCAGGGGAATGTTGTTGATCTTGATCTGAAAGATTGTTTAATCTATTCATCAACGGACAAAAAAATAATAGCAGCTATCGGCCTCGAAGGTCTTATTGTAGTTGATACAGAGGATGCTCTACTTGTTTGCACAAAAGACAGAACTCATGATGTCAAAAAAATAATTGAAAAGTTAAAAGAAGAGAAAAAAGAGCAGTATTTGTAATTAACCTAATTTGTCTAATTATTCTAATTTCTAAACAATTCCCAATGAGTCAAGAGTCAAACAAATTTAGGTTAATTAGATAAATTAGAAATTAGAAATTCCAAAGATATGCTTTACGATTCCCTGAAACGTACTATCGATATTATCGGCAGCACCGTTGCCCTGTTCGTCTTTTCGCCAATCTTTATCATCGTCTCGATTCTTATTAAACTCACCTCAAAAGGCCCAGTTCTTTATGGTCCTCAAAGAGTAGGCAAAGGTGGCAAGCTTTTTAAAATGCTTAAGTTTAGAAGTATGTACATGTATGAAATCAAAGGCGAACTGGTTCATGCCGAAAAATATCTAGAAAGTAATCCAAAGTTGATGAAAGAATATCAGCTCAACAGTTACAAGCTGCAAAATGATCCCAGAATTACCCCTGTCGGCAAATTTTTAAGAAAGTTTTCTTTTGACGAACTGCCTCAACTAATCAATGTCCTAATGGGTCATATGTCTCTTGTTGGCCCCCGGGCATATCAAGCGGATGAGCTTGCGCATCAGCAGAAAGTTTACCCTAAAACAGCAAAATACGTTAGAATAATTCTTCAGGCTCGGCCCGGTGCTTCCGGTCCTTGGCAAGTTTCTGGAAGATCTTTTATCAATTTTGACAAACGTGTTGTCATGGATGCCGCCTATATCAAGAAACGATCGATCCTTTATGATTTATGGATTATTTTAAAAACACCAATTGCCATGATTACCGCTAGGGGAGCAATATAGAAAATAGTAAATGGAAAATAGAAAATAGTATTGGAAATTAGATAATAGAAAATGGACCTAAACAAATTTCCAGTTCCAAATTTCTCTTTTCTTAAAGAAAATATGCTCTCATATAACTAAATTCCAATTTCTGGTAACTATTTTCTAAATACCAAGAATTGTTATGAGAAAAAGAATAACCTTAATTATCTTAATATTAGTAGTATTCTACGGTATTTTTGCCATCCTCACCGTTTTCTCTGCCAAGCGCGCCATCTCAACCACCCAAAAAGCCGTCGGAGCCGCCAAACTTCAGGACCTGGATGCCACTAAGGCTTATTTAAAAGATGCAAAAAAAGAGTTTAATACCACCAAAAAGTGGGTTTCAGTTTTTACCCCCCTCAGAATCGTCCCGCTTTTGGGTTGGTACGTTGCGGACGTCCAAAGAGGTATTGGTGCTGCCATTGATGGACTTGGTGCGGCTATTACTTTTGCCGATGCTATCACTCCCTATGCCGATGTTCTTGGACTGGTGGGCCAAGGCACATTTTTGGGAGGGACTGCTGCCGAAAGACTGGCAAAAGCTATCGAGACGCTCTCTCTTGTTACTCCCCAAATTGACGAAGTAGGCAAAAGTCTTCAAAAAGCCAGAGATCAAATCGATAGAATTGAATCTTGGCGTTACCCCAATTTCTTGCCAGGTAAACCTGGTACTTTGCTTGCGCAGGCAAAACAAACTGTCGATCAACTTGAGTCTCTGGTGGTTGATACCAAGCCTCTCCTTTTAGTTCTACCGGAAATTATGGGTCAGCAAAAAGAAAAGAAATACCTCATCCTTTTTCAGAACGACAAAGAACTGCGCCCCACCGGTGGTTTTATCACCGCTTATGCCGTTTTCAGAATCAACAAGGGCACTATTGCTTCAGAGGGATCAAATGACATTTACAATTTAGACAACACTTTATTAAAAAGAGTTCCTCCCCCCGGGCCAATTGCCACATATCTTAACGTTTCCAATCTTAATTTACGCGATTCCAATTGGTCTCCCGACTTTTTTGCTTCCATGAAACAATTTGAAAAGCTCTATGAGGCCGCTGGCGATAAAAAAGTTATTGACGGTATCATCGCACTCGATACGCAGTTTGTTTTAAGTATGATGGAAGTCTTAGGTCCTATCGAAGCCTATGGCACCAAATTTACCACCGATAAAGTCGACGTTTGTGATTGTCCGCAAATCATTTACGAGCTGGAAAAGTTTGCCGACGAGCCGGTGGCCTACGAAAAAGGTTCCAGAAAAGGCATCATTGGGGTTTTGATGCAACAAATGATGGATCAAGCTTTTAATGCTCCCAAATCGACCTGGCCAAATCTCTTGGGGACTGCCATTGATTCTCTCAGACAAAAACATCTGCTTTTATACTTCCACGATTCCCAGTCTCAAGAAGCTGTCGAGCGCATCAATTTTGCCGGTCGGCTTTACGAATATGATGGCGATTATTTAAACATCAACGAGGCTAATCTTGGCGGTGCCAAAAGCAATCTTTATATACAACAAAAGGTTAGGCAGGTGGCCAAAAAAGATAAAGACGGCAATATCCACAAAACTCTAACCATCGAATATAAATACCCCAGACGCATGGACAATTGTTCACTCGAGAGAAAAGGTGGTCTTTGTTTAGCAGGAATTTATAGGGATTGGATCAGAATCTACGTGCCGAAAGGTTCGAGCCTTATAAAAGCATCAGGGACTGAAGTACCAATTACGGCAACTGAAGATCTTGGTAAAATCGTTTTTGAAGGTTTTTTCACCCTGCGTCCGGAAGGCACCGGCAAAATTGAGATTGAATACACAGTTCCCATTAAAGCGGACAAAGTTTATAAACTCCTAATGCAAAAACAGCCCGGAACAGCGGGTCCAACTTACGAAATCGACGCCTTCGGCAAAAAACAAAAACCCTTCCCGCTAACAACCGACAAAGAATTGATTGTCAAACTCTAAGTTTGTGGACTCCTTGAAAGATAAGTATTAATTGCATTAATTGAAAACTGAGCATATTTTTTTGGATTAAATTTCGTATCATTTACTAAATCCATCAAGTTTACCCACTTCGGCTCTCCGCTTGACTCTTCTTGATCAATATAAAATGGCCCAGGGTATATTATTTCAAATAGGTAAGCAATTTCATGATTATCCAAAATATCGTTATTAAAATAAGAACAAATCCTTTTTACGATTATGTCACTTGGTACTTTATTCTCACAGAAGAGTTCTTCTTCAATTTCTTTTAATATTGCTTGTTTTGGTGTATCACCGGAAATCATATGTCCTGCCACGGCAATTTCCCATTGACCTGGTCCCTGAACCATTCCGAGACTTCTTCTCTTGATTAAAACCTCTTTTCTTGACTTATCTTTAAATAAAATTCCATGAACAGCTTGATGCAATAAGCCCTTTGTATGACATTCAACCCAAGTAGCAGACCCGATTTTCCTGCCTCGTTTGTCCACTACATCATATATTTCCCCAGTTTTCATATGCCGTTTGATATATGATACTTGATACAGAGGTCTTGAACAAATCAAAGCCCGCAAAACTTGCAAACTGCCTTATCCTTACTCGCCAAGCTAGTCCGAACCCGGTTCGGAATACGTTGACAAGTAAGGAATACTCGATTAAGATCAAGATATGCCTTATCGCAAAATACCTTTAGTTCCTGGAGAAGTTTATCATGTTTTTAACAGAAGTATTGCCAAACAGCCAATTTTTCTAAGCCAAAAGGATTATCAGCGAGCTCTTGAGGTTATCAGTTTTTATCGATACCCAAAACCGCCATTAAAGTTTTCCAAGTATAAACAATTACCAGCAGCTCAAAGGGCTGTTTTTTTAGAAAATTTAGCACGAAGTTATAAACCTTTCTTAGAAATTATTGCTTTTTGTATTATGCCAAACCATGTACATTTCTTGTTAAAAGCTTTAGAGGAAAAATCAATTTCCAATTTTATGACAAACTTTCAGCATAGTTGCTCGAAATACTTTAATACTAAAAATGAAAGAACTGGCTCACTATTTCAATCTATGTTCAAAGCAGTGAGAATTGAAAATGATGAACAATTATTACATGTCTCAAGATATATTCACTTGAATCCCGTGTCTGCTTTTATTATCAGAATAGGGGATTTAGATAACTATCCGTGGTCGTCATTTAGAAGTTATTTAAATGAAGGAAATGTTCAAAGCTTTGTAAACACGCAGGTAATTTTAAATTACTTTAAATCCATTCAAGATTACAGAAAATTCGTTTATGATCAAGCCGGCTATCAGCAAAAACTTAACATAATCAAACATCTCACCCTAGAATAACCCTTGCTCGCCAACGTAGACCAAACCGGGTTCGGATTAGCTTGGCGAGTAGGGAATTAGATACCGTCGAAATCCTGATTTGTAAAGCTATTCCAAACCGGATTTAGAATACCTTGATAAGTAGGTAATGCTGATTTTATCAAAACTTGAAACTTGATCCATGATACTTGATACAATAGTGGTATGTACTTTGCGACCGAGGGAGTAATTCTCAAAAAGCGCAACTTTGGGGAAGCGGACAGGCTTTTGACAATCTTCACCCGCGACCACGGCAAAATCACGGCAATCGCCAAAGGTGCCCGTCGTCCACGATCTAAAAAGGCCGGCCACATTGAACTTGGCAATTGGTGCAAACTTTTTGTTGCCCGCGGTAAAAACATTGATCTCGTGACAGAAGCCGAAACCAAACGCGCTTTTGGCATCGCCAATTTCACCGAAGAGCGCGCCAATCGCATCTATCATCTTTTGGAAATCGTTGAAAATTTGACAGCATCCCATCAAAAGAATCTAGAAGTTTTCATTCTTCTTGTGCAGTTCTTAAAAAGAATAGAAAAAGACGAACAATTTTCTCTGCTTTCGTGTGTATTCAAAATTAAACTTCTTTCAAGCCTTGGCTTTTTTACTAGTCATTATCTTAAAAATCCAAAAGTAAAGTACATCCTTGCCACATTTGAGAAAGACAATTTTGAAACCATCAAGGGAAAAATTAAATTGACTCAAAATTCTTACTCCAACATTTTATTATTTCTTGATAGATTAATTGAGGGCCTGACACAATCAAAGCTAACCACCTCACGATTTTTAAATGGAATCTAAGCGCAGCACCTATATTATTGCCGCTATAAGTTTACTGGTCATAATAACTGCCATTTATTTTCTCTTTATCTTCCAAAAAAAACCAAAAGAAATCGAAACAGATGTTGCCTCAAACGAGGTAAAAGAAGTCGCAAACCTTAAAACAGAAGAAAGACCATATGTAACTTTAACCCCGACATCAGACGGTGTAGAAATTGTCATTTCTGTTGAAAATATGGCCAGTTTTGACAAAATCGAATATGAACTGATTTATCTTGCAGATAACCCTCAGGTTCCTGGACAAAAATTAGAAAGGGGCGCAACAGGTACAGATGTTAATACTAAAGACGCGAAATTCAAAAAATCGATTCTTTTAGGCACTGCTTCTAAGAAAGTCAGAAGCCCTGATCAAGGCATTACAGACGGCAAACTTACGATGCACATGTTCAAGGGTGAAACCGAATATCTTTCTGAAACAAAGTGGGACATAATGCGTGTCACAGGTCAAACAAACTCAATCCATGATTCACTCGGAAATATCACGGTTTCTAGCTTAAGTCTCGATAAAGATTATTGGGTTATTACAGCAGACACAGTAGGAATTCCCAAAGACGATAAATTTAAATCAGCCAAGCTTCCGGTTTACGGAATCTTTTCAATTCCTCCTAAGTTCTTACAAAATGCCAAGCTCGAAATAAAATCAGACGAGGACGCAAAGATATATGCATATAATCATAATGACGGGCAGATAGAAGAGTTAGAGTCAACCTTCAACGAGAAAAACAAGACCATAAGCGCCGTCATTTCCAACTTCGCCACATTTGTAGTAGTATCGTCACAATAAATTGAATAGTGAATTAAGAAGTATGAATTATGTTCCTTGAAAGTTTTACCCTTGATTCATAATTCTATCTTCATAATTCAGCAAGCTGACAAATTATCGTGGATAAAATTACGAATTTAGAAAAAATTGTTTCTCTCGCAAAGCGTCGTGGCTTTATTTATCCCGGTTCTGAAATCTACGGCGGACTTGGGGGAACTTGGGATTATGGTCCTCTCGGAGTCGAGCTCAAAAACAACATCAAAAAGGCTTTTTGGCAGTCGATGGTTTACGGTAGGGACGATGTAGTGGGCATCGACACTGCAATTCTCATGAATCCCAAAGTCTGGGAAGCCTCCGGTCATGTCAAAGCGTTTACTGATCCACTTGTAGAATGCAAAATTTGTCATAAGAGGTTCAGGGCTGATAATGTTACAGAAGCAAAAGAGAAATTGAAGCACATGGTTTTTACAAAGACAAGTTCGATCTCAACAAATGTAACTTCTTGGTCATTATCTCAAGAGCAAAGCGAAATTTTACCGTTCATTTACTGCATGGATGGTAAAAATAAGCATGATTTTAAAGAAATCGTAGAAAATCCCACCAAAGATAAAGAGCACAATTTTACAGAACCTAAAAAATTCAATCTCCTTGTTGAAGCCAAACTCGGCGTTGTTGAAGACGCCAAACAAAAAGTTTATCTTCGCGGTGAAATCACTCAAGGTGTCCATGTCAATTTCAAAAACATCCTCGATTCCACTCGAGTCCAAATTCCTTTCGGAATTGCCCAAATCGGCAAGGCCTTCCGAAACGAAATTACTCCCGGTAACTTTACATTTCGCTCCCGTGAATTTGAACAAATGGAACTTCAATATTATGTCAAACCAGAAAAGGAAGAATCCGAAAAATGGTACGAATACTGGAAAAACGAGCGCATGAAATGGTACTTGGAGCTCGGAATGAAAAAAGACAAACTTAGGTTTCGTCAGCACGAAGAAGGCGAGCGTGCTCACTACGCCAAAGACGCCTGGGATATTGAATACGATCTATCCGCCTCTGGCGGAGGCTGGAAAGAATTTGAAGGAATTCACAATAGGGGAGACTGGGATCTGTCTCAGCATCAAAAACATTCCGGCGTCGATATGACCTATTTTGAGCCTGCGAAAAATAAAAAATACCTTCCATATATCATCGAAACTTCGGGAGGAGTCGATCGCGCCGCGCTTTTTTTCTTAATCGATGCTTATACAGAGGAACCAGCAAAAGACGAACCCGGTTTGCAAAAATCCTCCAAACCGGGTTCGGGGGATATAGCAAAGAGAGTAATTCTTAAACTCCACCCCAAACTCGCCCCCTTTAAAGCCGCCGTTTTCCCGCTTCTTGCCAATAAACCCGATCTCGTCAAAAAAGCCCGCTTGCTCTATTCACAATTATCCATTCACCATTTACTGCAACCTGTTGCTTGGGACGATCGCGGCAACATCGGCAAACGCTACTTCGCCCAAGACGAAATCGGCACACCCTATTGCATCACCATCGACTTCGAAACTTTGGAAAACGACACTGTCACGATCCGGGATCGTGACACGGCCAAACAGGAAAGAGTAAAAGTGGACACACTTGCAAATATTCTTATGAAGAAATTTTCCTAACCGGTTCTTTCCATGCACCGTACGTGTTTTTAGCAAGTTCGGCCAAACTCCTAGATTTATCTTCTTTTAGTCTAATCCTCAATTCAAAATAACCTCTGAATTTTGAAAAATCAACCTTGGCAACTTGAAAGATTGAATCTTCTCCCAAAATACATGGCCACATAAGATTTGGATTATCTAATACTTCGAACCTAAAATTAAACAAATGGCCATAAATATTTACTTCAACAAGATTCGGTAAAATCCAAGATTTATAATCACCGCTGGCTGATTTTCCTGACGATCGCGATTTGCCTAATCTTTCTCGGTCAAATCCTAATATCTCGGCTATCTGTGGATGGATTATAGAAATACTCGCACCGGAATCTACAAGCGAAAAGATAGGTTGAGGAAGAACGAAACTATTTATAGACAATTTGATATCAAGTATTGGCCAAATGATTTTTGAAAATCCGGGAAGCGTTTTATACCAGATCTTTATTGGTGGCTGCAAAATAACAGGTTTCATCAGCCCACATATCTGGAATAATCGTTCGCTGCCTTGACAAGATATCCTTCGGGATTGCCAAGCCTTTGCAGTTTTTTGACAAGACCCCCTAAGGTTTGGTCTTTGGCAATAACCCTTTTGTAGTCTTTCGAAATAGAGATCCACCCGGAACGACGATTTTTCAAGACTCTTCTTAGATCAATGATTCCCATGATATAGATAATAATATAACATTCCTTAAGCCTATTCAAGGCTCCACCCAGGACGAAATCGGAACACCCTACTGCATAACCATAGACTTTGCGACACTCGAAGACGACACCGTCACGATTCGGGATCGTGATACGGCTAAACAAGAAAGAGTGAAGGTCGAAAATCTCCAAAAAGAACTTGCGCAAAAATTATCCATATATCATTAACCGCCTACTCAGTAAGCCACTTGTTAGATAACTATCAAGCGAGTAATATACTCGTTTAATAAACTACAGGCAGTAATAATATCATGGGCCCACTTGAAACTATAGGCCAAATATTGTAAAATTCCTCATCATGGCTGAAAGAACTGTTTTTGCTACTAAGACCGAGGAAGATTTCCAATCTATTGACATACCGCGAGATGATAGAGGTAGGATCCGTTGGAGGTTATTAGAAGATCAAGGATTATTAGGCGCGGTTGTTCTTGCAGAAGCAACTGGATTTATTCAACAAGGAAATGATCTTACAAGAGTTAACTTGAGCCGTGCAGGAAAGTTTGATCTGCTTTATGGTATTGTTCATTACTATCCTGGAGGTTTTTCAGGTTTAAAAGTGAATCTTGGCGTACCTTCATCATCAAGACCATCCGGATTCTGGCGGGAGCTAACCAATATAGAACACGAGGGTCGTAGATTGGATACAGAAGGCTCAGACTTAAAACAACGAACATTGGTAAAAGCTGGCTTATCAAGCTTTGTCGCTGCAGTAGCTAAATATTATCCAGATGGAATGGTGGGGCTCAGAAGAAATCTTGGTCTTAAGATAATTAAAAAACCTGGAAATTATTGGACAAAGGAAATGATCTTCGAGGAGTCCAAAGGGTTTCTAGATCAAGAAGGAAAAATTAGCGCCCGATTGCTTTTCGAGGGCCATAGAAATGACTTACTTAATGCTATCCTACGACATTATCCAGGTGGAATAAGGCAGTTAAAACAAGATTTAGGTTTAGGACCATCTGCAAAGCCATATCATTACTGGACCCCAGAAGAAATCCGAAAAGCAGCTTTAGCTTTTTTAGGAGAAGAGGAACATTTAACAACAAATTTATTAGCTAGGCAAGGAAGGGGCGATCTTAGAACAGCTATTGGTAAATTTTATCCTGGGAAAATGACAGGCTTAAAAAGAGATCTAGGGCTTGATATTAGACTAATAAGGAAGAAAGGATATTGGACTTCAGAAGTAATAGAAAAAGAGGCTTGGGAATTCTTCCAGCAGGAAGGATTACTTACAAGAAATGCATTGCAAGCAAAAAACAGGTATGACCTATGGGGTGCAATTCGAGCTTATCCAGGTCGTATTAGAGCTTTGAGAGCAAAGCTAGGTCTTAGTGACACAAATAAAAATTCGGTAGATGTAATCATTTCCCCTGACGAAGCCAATGAACAGTTAAGAAGACTTTTGGAGGAATAATGAATCCAGAGATGCAACCAAAAAGTCCCAATAGTAAACGATTCATTAAAATAATAGATTTGGAATTGGGAGACAGGTCTGATCCTTCGCAAGTAGAGCCAGATCCATGGAAACCTTCACCCATATACGCAGTAGACCAGGAGGAGGGCGTAGCTTTTCTGCACGCTTTTCTCAGAGGAAGATTTCCTTTTGAAGAAATTCCACCGTTTTTGATAGAAGAAGCCAGAGGTGATAATAAAGTCGGAACAAGATTTTACATAGGTGGCAGAATTCAAGGAAGGACAGTAATCTTTAGCCTCAATCCATTATCGCAAAAAATTATCCGCAACAGCGGAATAATCTTAGCTTTTCCTAGAGAAGACGAAAATAAATTATATCAATGGATTGATTTCCACGAATTAGGATTAAGGGATGTAGTAGATTTTAATGAACTAATTCAATCGTTTAGGATTGACGCTCAAAACCTAAAAGTAGAAAGTTGGCATGGTTTTGAAAGACAGATTTTTTTAGATTACCTCGGTGGAAGAAAAGAGATAGAACCACACATGCTGAAAGAATTTTGGACGTGGAATTTCACTCGAACAGACAGCTTTCATATAGGAATGGTTAGAGGTAAAGCCGTCGTATTAAATAATAAAGAAATACGAACGTCTTACGGAAAAGAGCTAGCTTTTCAACCAAAAGTCGATGAAAAAAGCAATACATTTTTAGAAATTTTCTTAGTTAATCAAGAAGGAGAACAAAAATTAATCGATCGCAGGATATTTCACAAAGGAGACACAAGACTTTACAGACCTGCAGAATCAACTATTTCCCCCGACGAAGCTAACGAACAGCTAAAAAGACTTTTGGAGAATTGATGGCAAAAGAAACATTACTAACACAAAATCAAGAAATCCAAGTACCGTCAATTCTTCGTGATAAAGGAGGCAGAATTCGCTGGTCGCTTCCAGGCAACTCTGAAGAAGAGAACTTAATGCTTGGAATAAAAAACATTCGAGCAATCTTCTTAGAAAGATATCCAGAGTTTAATGAACTTTTCCCCAAGGGCGAAGATGAAAAAATTATAGAGGATAAAAGAGGTCAAGCAGAAGAATTTATATTAGATAGAATAGGTAAAAGACAAGAGTTTGTTGCTCTAACAGGAGAATCCCCTTTTTCGAAAAATACAGTCCCGTATTTTCAAGGATCATATCACTTCGTTTTAGAAAAATCTTTCAATCCTTGGGGACTCGACCTTTCTTTACCGAAGGTTGATAAGGAAACTCGCTGGACGGACGCAAACGGTAATAATTGGGCCTCCTCCTATTTTTTTAGAAAGAATTTTAAAATCAACGGACCAACTTTGTCTAAACGTTTGATCGGCGTTCCATCAAGAGCAGGAGTAGGTCTTAAAGGTCATGAAATTAGACTCTACAATGAAGCTGAAGTTTCAAGAAGAATTAACGAATTTTTTGCGCTCCCGCAAGTTGATAGTTCAATCGGTCAATATCAAAACGAAGACGGAGAATGTTGGGCCCCTGCTAATTACTTTAAAGTTAATCACGGTCTTAGTGCTGAAAAACTATCAAAGTTCATGCAAGGAGTTCGATCTATAGCTGGCAGAGATGGGGTTGGCCACGAAACCATTCTCTACAATGTGCCCGAAGTGACAAGTCAAATAAATAATTTTTTGCTGCTACCTAGGGTAAATAACGAAACAGGCTCGTATACAGAAAACAGTACTTCCAGTTGGGTATCTAGAAGAGTGCTTCGAAGCAGATTCCAGGTTAGTGGAACTTCGTTATCATCATTACTTGTTGATGTCCCCCAGATACAAGGTAGAAGTAGGGTTGGTGCGGAAGTAGTCCTTTTCGACGAATCGAAAGCTTCAGAAAAGATCAGCGAATTTTTAAACTTACCCCGAGTGGATAAGGTGACGGGACTCTACACCGATGAAAACAATCAAACATGGGTGCCCCAATTTTATTTTCGAAAATCATTTGGGCTTCAAACAGCAACTATGCGTCGCCACCTTCGTGGAAGAAATATTAATGTTATTACCGGTCGCGACATTTCTGGTAAAGTTGTTGAGCTTTACAATCAAGAAGATATAATGGACGCGCTCAAAGGGGGCAACTATTCACCAAAAGAAAAGATAGAAAAGGATTCAATCTCCCCCGACGAAGCCAACGAACAATTAAGAAGGTTTTTAGAGGAATGAATGATAAAAGAAGAAGAAAATCCTCAGTCACTATCAGAATATTCTCCTATATCTAAGCCAACAGTTCTTAGGGATAGAGGAGGCCGAATACGTTGGCATCTACCTGGCAACACCTTGGAGGAAAATGAGCGGCTGGGCATTAGAAATGTGCAAGCGCTTTTTCTAGAAAAGTTTCCAGATTTTAATTTACAATTTCTTAGAGATCAGGATGGTAAAGTTGATGGTAACAGGGTAGAACAAGCAAGAGAATTTATACTTAGCCACGTCTTCAAAAATAGACAATTTTATATGTCTTTTGGAGTTGCTTGTGATAAGAGATCTTGCCCATATTTTGAAGGCTCTTACCTAGTTGTTTTTAAAAAATCCTTCGCTCCTTGGGGAATTGAGCTACCAGGAAATGAAATTGCAAAAGATACTTCACCAAATGGCGATAAAAATAGGCCAATAATTTTAAAAGATGCAATAGGACAAGTTCGCTGGAAATTTCCAGACAAAACCACCGAAGAGAATGAACAAATAGGCATTGGCAACATTCAAGGATTATTTCTTGAAAACTTTCCTGAATTTAATGATTTATTTCCAAGAGATGATGATGGACAAATAAAAAGTAATTTCCAAGAAACGGCGAAAGAATTTATTAAAGAGAAAATTGGAAATCAGATTAAATTTGCGCAAATTATTGGTGGAACACCCGTTCAAAAAGGTGCAGTACCTTATTTCCAGGGAAGCTACATAACTGCTATTAAAAAAGCATTTAAACCCTGGGGAGTACAATTTAATAACAGCGATTTTGCTCACCCGAGGATTTGGCATACTAGAGATAGAGAAGAAATTTTTGAAGCCGTAAGAGAGATATTTTTGCAAGAATTTCCAGATTTTATAGAAACCTTCTTAGATAAAGACGGGACAGTCATTACAGGAAGAATTGAAGAAGCAAAGCAATTCGTTAGGGAAAAAGTTAGATCAAAAAAGAACTTCAGCAGAATGTTTGGAAATCCTCGTCGCGAGCACCCATCATTCGAAAACTTACGGCTTGAGATCCTCAAATCTGCATTTAGTCCTTTGGGTATAGAATTTTCCGAAGAAGAATTAAAGGGTGGTACCGAAGCACCTGAAGGGTGGATAACGATTACAGAATTGGCAAAACGATTAGGAAAAACCAGGAGGCCTATTGAAAGATTAATTAAACAAATTGGAGATCAACATCCGGAATCGGCCAAAAATTATGTTGCTAGAAATGGGTTTCTTCGGGATCATTATTCACCCGAATTCGTATCCTTCTTAACAAATGAACTTACAAAATACGATATTGTTCCTGAAGGATGGGTCCCAAATGCGCGCTTAGCAGAACTGGTTGAAAAATCGCCGAAATTTGTTGAAAGGTTAGCAGAAAAATATAAAAAAGAGCATCTGGATTGGTTCAAAACATTTCTGAGTCGGACTGGTCATCCCAATAATTATTACTCACCAGAATTCGTTGCATTAATTATCGAGCATGTCGCAAACTTTAAAAATCAACCAGATGGCTGGATAACAAAAGAAGCTTTAGCAAAAGAAATTAAGAGAAGCACTTTAATTGTGGGTAATAGAGCCGATAAATTTAAAGAAAATCATCCCGAGTGGCATCAGTTTTATGTAGATTCAAACGGCAGAATTCGTGAGCATTACTCACCAGAATTGAAAGAGTTAATTATCAAAGAGCTCACACGATATGGCCGAGCACCGGAAGGTTGGATGACAAGAGGAGGCATAATGGATCATTTACGTAAAAAAAATTCAAGAGTAATTGATCAGATAGCGAAAGAATTTAGGAAAGATCATCAAGAATGGTTTGAGATTTACCTCGATCAGGGAGGACATCCTATTGAGCACTACGCTCCTGAGCTGATTCAACTAATAGTTGAAATAATAGAAAAACAAAATAATCGAGATAAAGCACAACCAATTTCTCCTGATGAGGCAAACGAACAACTAGTAAAGCTTTTAGAGGCATGAAAATCAATAATGCTCTCTAAGGCACTTGTTAGGTAAATATCATGCAAAGGATCAGCATGGACCGTAAAATTAATTTGAGATTTTGCAAACAGAAGAGCAGACATCACTTTTCAGATTTGAAACTATAGGCTAAATTTGATAAAATCAGTCCTAATGATTGAGAGACTGAACGAGGCTCCACAAGGAGAAATAATCCTACCACCCGATTTTGAAGATCGGGTTCTAAACTGGCAAGGAAGTAGCACTTTTGAAGCTAATTACGCATCTTCAACACGTCTTAGACATAAATTTTACTATGCGAAAAAGCTTATTGAAGGTGGAATATACGCGCAACAAAAAGACCCCCTTTTCCTTCTCAGGAATTTTATCCCTCGAGATGATATGGTAATTCAACTCAAATCTGATGAGGAACGCCTGCAAGCAGAAGCAGAAATTAAAGCACATGGCAAAGAATTGTATGAAGACTTGCAGCTTTTACTAGTAGAAAAAGGACATATAAAGCGAGGGACTCATGAGGATGAAGAAGCGCAAAAGGTCGTAGAAACAAAGTTGGCAGAGAATATTAATGTCAAAGAGCTTGTCGATGCCGGTTGGCCTCTAGAGGTAGTAGGTCAAATCATGACATTGGAATTATTCGAGAATGTCACGGATGCCAAAAAAATTGAAGAACTCCGTGCCTGGGTAACCACTGCTCTTATCAGACCTTATATTGGACTTCTTACTGGAACTATGCCTCAAAGAGACATGGATATCGTTGACATGATAGACAGAGTCCCCAAGAAAATTTTTAGAAATATATATGCAATTAAATACAACTTAGTTCAAAATTATTTGGAACAAAGCCTTTCAAGAAGTATTACGGACGCCGGGCTTCAAGAGGGAATGAAACAATTTGAAGAGGTGATCAAGCAATGCACAGATCCCGATAAAAAACAATTTTTGGAAAAAATTCACGAACGATTTTATGATATAGCCACTTTCCCGCTGAAAGGAGAATTTAAATCCCAAATTCAAGTCAAAGACCAAACCAGGCCATTCCCCTCATTTGAACAGAGAACATTTTGTTACGACTTTGTAAGGCATAATACAAGGCTTTTGGCAGCTGATACGGGACTTGGAAAAACTAGCGCTGCTTACCTAGCTATGGAAAACTCGGATGCTGCAAGAGTGTTGGTTTTTGCAACAGCAGCAGGGAAAGAAACATGGGAAATTGAATCAAATGTTGCGTTTACCAATCCGGATCAAGTTTACATTGTCAAAGGATCTGGTGAGCTGAAAAATGCGGCAAACTCAGGCAAGAAATATATAGTTATTAGCCAAGAATTACTGGAAGACACGCAAAGTGATTCAAATTTGCTTCCTTTGCTTGAGGAAACCCTAATTAAATCAGCAAAAGTAGACGCTTCAATAATTGACGAGATTGATAACTTCAATAATTACGATGCAATTTCTTCTAAGGCATTACTCCATTTAATCGGCAAAATACGTCAAAATTATCAAGAAAGAACCGGAAACGAAGATGCGCCGATCCTGGGACTTACTGCCACTCCAATCAGAAGTAAACTTGCCAACTTAAATGTGCCTATGTCAATTCTATATCCATCTGAATATGTTCCTGTTCATGAATTTTCGACTGCAAGAAGAAAAACCTTTAGCGATGCCCATTTAAATCGCCCTGACCTGGTATACATGTCATTAATTGGAGAAAAAAGAATGTTTAGGTGGGAACAGGCCACCGGAGTACAAGAATTCAGATACACACCTTTTAGTATTCAAGCATCTCCCTTTGAAGAATATTTGCATCAATTCATTGAAGACAACATACAAACAAATCCTCTTAATAAGATTAGGTTATTGGAAGATGCATTGCTGAACCCACTTCTCACTAAAGTGGAGATTCGAAGAATGGCAAAAGATAAAATTCAGGAAATGGATATTGACGAAACTTTGAATATATTAAAACTCATAGTTCCCAAATGGAAAGAGTTCAAGGGAGTAGATTCTCCACAAAAATCTGAAGATTTTTTAAGCGCAGATCGACTAGTCGAAATTGGAATGGGAGATTTAGTACTATCCTGTTTCTTTAGTGAGCTTTTAGAAAATGGAGTGGATACATTAGTAGAAGAACTTACCAAAGATTCTTCTGATGCCGACCTGGCTGAATTAAGAAAATTTTGGATGAGTCGGAAGTTATCAACCAAATATAAAACGTTAAAACGACTCGTCACGGATTCGTTGACATGGAGGCAGTCAGAAGATGGAAGAATAGTTAGAGACAAAGTATTTATTATTTCTCCTTCACGTAGACAAGGGCGAACTGGTGATGTCTTGCAGCGAGCAATAAATCAAGAGGATGGGTCAGTAACAAATTTATATACAAGTTACGAATTGGATACGATAAATGATTTTAAGTTGATGACTCTCCTAAAATCTTGGGTAAGCGGTCTATGTTCACCTGAAGACATATTAATGATAGATGGAACAATCGGGGTGGGAAGGCCGCGGGAAGCTGTCATTTCTCGATGGGTCAATAATCCAAGTTCTGCGCTTATGTTGGTCACGCTTGAAGCCACCTATCAAAGTAGGGATTACACATTAAACGCCCTGAAGGACGAACAAGACAGGGAGATTGTAGGTGTAAGAAAAATTTTCTTAGGACCCCCCTGGCATTTTCAACAGTTAAAACAGATGGTAGGAAGATCGCAAAGACAAGGACAACTTGTCCCTGTCGAAAATCTGGTTTTGGAAGTTAAAGATATGGTTGATCAAGGTAAAGGTGAAGCAGTTGTTTACTCATATCTACTTTCAAGAATGGCACTTTCCGGAATTGTTTTACATCCAGATCAACAAGAATTTTTTGATTCTAAAAGACTTGGGAATAGGATTGAAATTAGAAGCAAAGATTCATTATATCTCTCAACAGCTTTCCATAACATGACAGGTGCGGGGGCAGAGAGGACGCTTGAAATGTTTCATACAAACGAGATAGATCCGCAAAGAATCGCGGTTAAATTTTATGATGAAGGAAGAGATGAGTATCATATAACAGGATATAATGCTGACTTCGTAAGCCATCTGATTAAAACTAAATCAGAAGAGGAAAGTCAAATTTTGAGCGTTGGCGCAGGGACCCTTCTTCTGCAAAGAAAGCTAAAAAGGGGTATTGATAACGTCGACATTAATCCATATATTTTGCAAGTAGGATGGGAAAAAGCAAGAATATTTGGTGGTACTGCAAAATTCGGAAGAGCCGATGAGCTAGAGTCTCGGGATGATACGTATGACTTTTTGGATAATGCTTTTGTTCTACATTATTCCTCACTTTCAAATAAAGGTTCTGTGAAGGCAGAAGATTCCGAAAGAACGAAGATACTAAGGGAAAGCAACCGAGTCCTTAAAAATAGTGGTTATTTCTCCCTAACTTTACCGGAAAGAGTTTTAGACGATGACAAGTTCAGAAAATTTACAGCAGCTCTTGAAGAACATTTTGGTTTTAAGGTTGACCAAGAATATAGCGGGCGTGCAATTGGAATTAGTAAGCTCGGCACCAAGAAAAGCCTTGGATGGTCGATTTTGGCGCAAAAAGTTGGAGAAGTAGACTTAAAAGGTCTAACCCTGTCTGACTTGGAATTACTTACTGATTCACGCGCCTGGTTAAGCATAGGTCCCAAGGCAAACCGCAGAGTGAGGAAGAGTCCTGGAACAGATTATCCGTCGCCACAGCTCCGTTTAGAGCTTGATCACTTTGAAATATATAATCCAAACGTCACAACTACACAGAAGCCGGAAATAGAGATTCGTAGTGTGGATACTGATAAAGATGTTGAACTTATCTTGACTGGTGAACCCCTTATTAAAAGGGAAAACTCAATTTTAGATTTCTTACGAGGAGTTTCCATACAAGACTTCAGAGATTACAGGACAAACTTAATCCGACCAATTTCGAGAATCACAGGATGGGATTGGCCTCAAGCAGAAGAATTCTGCATTCGGATTTTGCAAGATTTATCAGTTACCGATAGAATGCCCAAAGATAGGTTGAATGCATTTTCTTATATCATTAGAGAAGCAAGACGACAACTTATCAGCGGGAATGGAAGAGGATGAAAAAATGGCTGAAAGACCAGAAGACAAATCACCTGAATCAAGAACGTCACAATTATTCCAAAATAATGTCATAAAATTAACTGAAGAGCTTTCAAAAGATGGCAGAATAGTAATCTCTCTTATTGGAATCAATAGGCGGGTGAGGATTTCCGAAGCTGAAGCTTTTGAAAAAAATAGGGTAGGTTTCAGGTATAGAGCAATGAACGATATGAAGCCTGGCGATTTTTGGAATCCTCCGATGCGGCAGATTTGCCAGTCGCTAATCGTATCCCAGGATGAAACCGGCGTTGGGGCTTGTGTCAGATTATTAAAAGTAGAATATTTTGATCCTACAAACAATTCATACGTTCCGGAATTGAGAATTGAAGACCAAGAATTTAAACAACGAGAAGGAGATATTGCCAAATACCTTGGCCTGGGAAAATACGAAAGATCTCAACTCAAATTTCTCGATGATTCTGATACCCTTTACGTGACAAAAGAAAGCCAACAGATTGCTAGCATTAGTCCGGAACAAGCAAATAGAGAAATGGAAAGGCTGTAAGATTAATAAAGTTCAAGCAATTTTTCTTTCAGTTTTCCTGCCCTAATTTTCCTCTCTTGACTCGCGGAACGTTTCCTTAATAAGTTGATTTCCAGACCCTCGAGGACGATACTGCCACGATACGGGAGCGTGACAGTGCAAGGCAGGAGAGAGTCAAGACAGGGGGACTGGCGAAAAAATTAGAAACAAAACTAGGTGTTGGAAATTGACAAAAAGTATTTTGCAGCAGATACTAAGAACTGGAAAAGGCCACAAATATGAATCTGGATCTTCCTGACAAACCCTACGATCGCTGCGGAGTAGCCGGTTGCTTAGCGCCTCAGGGCGTTAACGCCTCGGCTGTAGCAATCGAAATGGGCAAGGCCCTTCAACATCGTGGCCAAAACGGTGGAGGAATCGCTGTCAAGCCCCAAGGGCAAATCTTAAGAGTTTACAAAGAAGCCAGAGCTTTCAACGAAATCTTTAGTTCTACAGAAATTGTGGATCAGAATTCTCTAAAAGGCGAAATTACTATTGCCCACCTAAGGTATCCTACAGAAGGCAGCCGGCGTCGCGATTGTGACGCTCAACCATTTCACGCTTCACATCAAGGTTGGGAGGTGGCACTTGGTCACAATGGTAATGTTGTCGATTTGAAAAAACATCGCAGAAAATTGGCTAAATTTGGAATAAGACTCGAATCTGATTCCGATTCAGAAATTCTTGCCTGGCTAATTGTCACGGCTCCCGGCTTTACCTGGCGGCAAAAAATCGCCCAGAGCCTCTGCGACGTCAAAGGAGCTTTCTCGCTTGTTATGGTCACCGGTGACGACAAGTTAATTGCACTTCGAGATCCTTGGGGAGTCAGACCGCTGGTTTGGAGCCAAGACAACGGCCATGCCTTCGTTGCTTCTGAAACTTGTGCACTTGACAGGATTAACATTCCTCACAGCCAAAAAATCGAAGCCGGACAGATGTTAATTGCAGATAGCACCGGCGTTACAATCGCCCAGTATTTGATGCCTCAAAAAAGAAGTTTTTGTGTTTTTGAAAAACTGTATTTTTCCCATGAGACTTCTATTTGGGATGGAGTCATTGGCCAAAATCGGGAAAGTTTGGGCAGTCAACTAGCAAATGAAGAATACGCCAGGATCAAATCACAAAAGATTAGAAGAGAGACTATCGAAGCCATCGATTATGTGGTTGCCGTACCAGATACCGCCAATCCCGGAGCTTACGCTTTTTACGAATCGCTGGCAAATAAACTGTCCCCCAAACTCAAATTTAGATACAAAAGAGGTCTGGTTAAAGAGAGATATGATCACGCCAAACGTTCTTTCATTGAAGACGATCCGTATCTTAGGAAAAAAGATGTCGAAAAAAAGTTTTTTATATCGCCCAGCCTCATCGGCAAATCCATATACTTAATCGACGATACGGCAGTTCGTCTGACTACCTTCAGTATTCTGGTCGCCCATCTTCTGAAAATTGGAGTAAAAACTATCCATTGTCGATTTTTAGCCCCGCGGTTTGTCAATCCTTGTTTTTTGGGTGTCAATATTGGTTCAAGAGATGAGCTTGGAGCAGTTACAAAGGATAAGCATGGTAATTATAAAACTCTGTCAGAAGATCAAATCAAGCGTAAACTGAATGTATCTTCACTGCACTATCTTACTCTTGGTGGTATGGCCAGGTCGCTTAACATGACCCAGGAAGAAATGCATTCATCACACTGTACAGGCTGTCTTGACTATAACAACCCTTTTGATATGCGTCCTTACGACCCTGAATACCCAAAAACCCCCTACGCCAAATTTCAAAAAGTAAATTTACCAGAAGTTATACAGCCTAAATTGACGGCTCAATTAGTATGACTGATTTAACTAAGCAAATTTTAACAATAATTGGAATCCTAGTAACACTTATTGTCCTAATTTCACTTTTGATCTTCCAAATTACTCTCTAACCGCTAGCTCATAGTCAATTGTTAACTGTCAATTGTTAATTGTTTACTTTCCCCCCTTGACAACAACCAAATCATGGTGAAAAATGGAAATAGATGGTGATTTTTGGTGAATCATTATCGGTACTCCTAATTGCACATAGCTGCCTGGGAGTAGAGAGTAAGGGTAAAAAGTGTTTCTGGGCAGCTACAGACCTTCATTTGATTTAAAATCTCGAAGAATTGCTTTACCAAAAAAAATCCGCGATGAGCTTACAACAAGCGAAATTATTCTGTCTTTGGGTTTTGAAAAATGTATTTTCGGCTTCGACACAAAGACTTGGGAGAATGAGTCGGCGAAGCAATTGGCTGGCGCACTCACCGAGAGGCGTTCCCGTTCTATACGCCGCTTCTTTTTCTCCTCAGCCGAGCGTACCAATCTTGATGATCAGGGCCGGTTTGTTATACCTGGCAATTTACTGGCATACGCAAAGATCTCAAAGCCGGTAATTATCGGTGCTGGTGATCACTTCGAAATTTGGCAAGAGGCTAGTTGGCAAAAGTATCAAAGCAATTTGTCTAAAATAACGAAGTGAAATATCACACACCCGTACTTTTACAAGAAATTGTTAGCTTCCTGAATCCTAAACCAGGCGATTTCATTATAGATGCGACTGCAGGCGGTGGGGGACACACGTTTGAGCTGTTAAAACGAGGAGCGAAAGTCTTAGCAATTGACCGTGATCCCGAAGCTATCGAATACCTTAAAAATCAATGTCAATTGTCAATTTCGCAGAGCGAAACTTCTCTTGTCAATTGTCAAATTGGTCAAAATCTATTCCTTGTCCAGGGAAATTTCGCCAACGTTGGTCAAATTGCCAACGATCACAGATTCAACGACGTTTCTGGGATCCTATTTGACCTTGGTATTTCGAGTCATCAGATCGAAAAAGCCGAAAGGGGATTTAGCTACGCAAGCGAAGGACCACTAGATATGCGCATGGATCCAGGCTTAAGCGTAAAAGCATACGATATTGTCAACAATTTTGACAAAAGGAGGTTATATGAAATTTTTAAAACGTATGGTCAAGAAAAGTTTAGTCGGACAATTAGTGAAGCTATTTGTCGCGCCCGTGAAGTGAAACCAATAACAACAACAAAAGAATTAGCCCAAATAATAGACGAAGCGACAGGAGATACAAAAGGAAAATATATAAGGCCAAGTCAATGGGGGTTGAAATTTGCAAGCCATGGAATCGGGATAAAAACTAGAATTTTTCAAGCTCTGAGGATAGTGGTTAACAGCGAACTTTTAAATTTAGAAGAAGGATTACCGCAGACTGTAGATCTTTTAAAAAAAGGAGGCCGATTGGTAATTGTCAGTTTTCATTCACTTGAAGACGGTTTAGTCAAACGGTTCTTCAAAAAAGAAAGAAGGCTCAAGGTATTGACTAAAAAACCAGTCGGCCCCACCTTTTGGGAAATAGAAAATAATCCGCGTTCCCGAAGCGCAAAGCTCCGGGCCGCCGAAAAATTATAAATACAAATTTCAATCAGGCTTCGCCTGTTGAAAATTTGACAATATGCTGCCCATATCAGTTTTCGATAAAAACTTTGCTTTTAAAATTAAGAATAATAATCAAAATATTAACCTTATCGGAAGAGTTAAGGTCAAAGTTTTAGTTGTTACTGCAATTATTATCTTGGTAGTTTTAGCTACCCAAATGGTTTTTGCCGCAAGTCTTGCCACAGATGGCCAAAAAATATCACAAATTGATCAGGAAATTGAAAAACTCGAAATAGAAAACATTAATCTGAAAGTGCAGATAACCCAACAATCATCGTTCAAAACTCTAAAAGAGAAGGCAAAAACTCTAGGTTTTGAAAAAAACTGAAAAAATAAATACCCCCTAGTAATTTGGTAAACTAAACATAGTCGCATCTAAACTGTTTGGGGAAAATTTCTAATGGACCGATTTCGCATATTCCAACTCTGTGTTTTTTTATTAGCGGCTATTATAATTCTAAGACTATTTTACTGGCAATTTGTTGCCAAAATAGAGGGGAATTTTGGAGCAGATGTTTCATCAGATACTCTTCCAGCCACTCGTGGGGAAATTTATACGGCTGACAATTTTCCAATTGTTACCAATCAAAATGCATCACTCCTTTATGCACACCCCCGGGAAATTGATAAAGACCCAAAAGATCTTGCGAGAATACTTGCTCCCTTTCTAATATCAGAAAAATATTCAACGAGGGAAGCCCGGCTCTCAGCTGATGAAAAGCAACAAAAAGAAGAAGAGATCAAAACCAAAGAAGAATCTTTAACGGCTAAACTAGCAAACAAAAACTTTTTCTGGATCCAACTCGCCAGAAAAGTACCTCGTCAAACAAGATATAAAATCGAAGATACTAAAATTAACGGTTTGGGATTTGAACGAGATGATAAACGATTCTACCCAGAGGCGTCACTAGCCGCCCACGTCATAGGGTTTGTAGGCTCGGACAAATTTGGAGAAGATACTGGCTATTTTGGCCTTGAAGGTTACTATGATCACAGACTCAGAGGTAAACCTGGTAAATCAGGTAAAATTATCGACCCTTTCGGGTTCCCGATCCTGATTGGAAAATTTCGGCCCCACCAGCCTCAAAAAGGAACTTCGCTTCACCTTACGATTGACAGATCAATTCAGTTTATGGTTGAGGAAAAATTAAGACTTGCGATTGAAAAATATGATGCCAAAGGCGGCACAATTATCATCTCAGACCCCAAAAATGGGCACATTTTGGCAATGGCAAACAGCCCGACCTATCAGCCAGCTTTGTACTCTGAATATAATGAAAACCTTTATAAAAACCCAGCGGTTGCAGAAACATATGAACCTGGATCTACATTTAAGTTAATAGCCATGTCCGCTGCACTTGATCTTGGACTGGTAGATCCTCAAACCAGATGTGAGGATTGTTCAGGTGCAAGACAGATTGGAGGTTTTGAAATTTCCACTTGGAATAAAAAATACTACCCAAATTCTACTATGACAGAAATCATCCAGCATTCAGATAATGTTGGTATGACCTATGTTGCGGCTAAACTTCAAGTAGACAAATTTTACGATTATATCTCCAAGTTTGGTTTTGGCAAGGAAACAGGAATCGATCTTCAGGGAGAATCAACAGGTTTTGTCCGTGCCAAAAAAGATTGGAAACCGATTGATCTTGCTACAGCTTCTTTTGGCCAGGGCATAGCAGTTACTCCAATCCAAATGGTTCAGGCAGTCGCCACTATTGCTAATCACGGCAAACTTATCACTCCTAAAGTCGTCGCAAGAATCGAAGACGGCAAAAAAACTGAAGAAGTCAAACCTAATCAAATAAGACAAGTAATTTCGCCACAAGCCGCTACTCTAATGACTGAAATGATGGTCAATGCGGTCCAAAATGGTGAAGCAAAAGCTTTTGCCCCGAAAGGTTTCAGAATCGCCGGTAAAACAGGAACTGCTCAAATCCCTGTGGCTGGACATTATGACCCCAATAAAACAATTACTAGCTTCGTTGGATTCGTTCCTGCCGATGACCCTAGATTTGTTATGTTAGTTCGTTTCACAGAACCAACTTCATCTCCCTTCGGCTCAGAAACTGCGGCTCCCACTTTCTTTGAAGTTGCCAAAGAACTCTTTAATTATTTCGGCATTCTTCCCTCCAAGAATTAGTCTGTTGCAAAATCCTAGTTATAAGATCTATTATGGTCATCAATGAGCTTCTTCTCAAACTATTTCAATCTTCCAAAAGATCCCGCTAATGCCCTTTTAATAATTCTTTTAACTATTTGGGCGCTTTCAATAAAAGGTATTGCCATGTGGTATGCCGCAACCGCCAGACAAAAATATTGGTTTGTAGCCTTGCTTGTAGTCAACTCTCTCGGTATTCTAGAAATTCTCTACCTATTTGTTTTTGCTACACCAAGGTTAAACCTTAAAACTCTGCTAAAACGCCATTAATTCAAAATTGTTCCATACCAAAGATGTGCTTATTGACAAGCAACGAGTGAAAATACATAAATTTTCACGAAAATGGCGAATCAAGTTCAAAAATTGCTTAAATACTGTTAATAAAAAATATTTAACTATAATTGCTAGAATTCGAGAAAATCTTCCATAAATTCGATAAAATTCACAAAAGAGCAAAATTTACCAAAACCTACGATGAAATCATACCTATAAGAACAAGATTAAAAAAACAGGCAGAATACTAGTTGTCACAAATGACTCATGCCCCTTAACAGCTCAGATCAAATTTGCCTTTAAGAACGTTGACTATTTCCCTGCGACTTTGTCCCCCCCACAATCCCAAAAGATAAACCGTATGTTCTTTAGACGACCTCCTACCAAAAGGTTATCTTTTCTTGCAAAAAAACATCTATCTTCAAGATTTTCAATAACTAATGTTTAAATATTCTATGATTTTTGCACTTAAAAATTTGCTTTTTATAATCCTTGTGCCCAATTTTATAATAATTTATCTTTAAACAAATTTAACAAAGTCTGGACACTTTTTGAGATGCTTTTTGGGGGCTTGAAATTATCAAAAAATAGTATTAGATTGGATTTAAGCCCCGCCCTGTGCGTAGATGTTTGTTTTAAAAGATTTAAATTGCTGTTTTCTATAAAAACAACTCTCTGTTACATCCAGACTTGTTCCTTATTAGATTTATAGATGATTAAGCCTGTTATTACGGTCTCAACTCATTTTAATATGCCTTTAGCACTCAAAACCATAAAGCGCCAAATATGGCGTCTCCTATTTGATCTTCAAGATAATTACAAAAAATTAATAATTTTTTAGTCGACTTTGCTATTTATTGCCCTAAGCCGCAGTTATTTGGTATTGCACCTCTCGTGAAACTTCCTATACTGCTCAATCCCCGAAGGGCAAATGGGGTCCCGAGAACTGCCCAGGTTCTATTTGCCCTGCCCCAGAACCTAGCGCTACTTCACCAGCTCCTAAACTGGCATCACCTGCATTAAGAACGTTAGGTTCATTACCATAAAAACCGTCGTAAATTGCGTATTACATGTGTTCCTTCTGAAGTGTAATTGTCTGGGTCCAAAATCCAAGTAGCATCAAGTGTGTCTGCCAAACATGTCCCAGTATGCACATTAGCGTAAACCTTTACGGCAAATATTAAGAAAAACAAGCCACTAGGTCAAAGAGAATTACTAATTCTAACCTCTTCTTTAAAATTAACCCCCCTATTATTTCGATTTGCATTCTTACCCCTTGCGATCTAATAAGAAGTGCCGTGGCATTAGACATTATTAGCAAAAAATCTTGCAAAAAATCTCTCAGATTTAACTGCCGGCAAGCTTTTTAGAGGCCGTGAAACAAGAAAGATAATATTTATCTATGAATAAATATTATGTTCATTATTTCCACGGCTAAATTTCTATCCCGATTGAACATAAAAATTCATCGCTCAGCTGATTAGACGTCTTTCTTTTTTTAGTAAGAGTTCACAATCGCTGACACGTTATTACTCTTCGAGCGTGAGCGAGAAGTTTAGTTCTCGGCTTCCAGCCTCGAACAATATGCGTTGTGTCAGTAACGGTGAACAGTTACCTTTTTTAGATACTTGCAACAAATTGAGGTACTGTTGTAGGATAATTAATAGTTAGAACTTTAATATTTGCAAAGTATCGAGAATGACGGTATGGGACTTGGCCCAATGATCCGTCTGGCAACCCTTTGTCTCAAAAAGTCAAAGAAGGTGCCACATCCAAGCCCGTAAGGGGAAGATACAAACTTTAACTCTCCTTCGGGAGAGTTTTTTTAATTTATGAATTATAAACTTTTTACCTCTGAATCGGTTTGCGCTGGCCATCCCGATAAAATCTGTGATCAAATATCAGATACTATCTTGGACGCTTGTCTCAATCAAGATCCTTTCAGTCGAGTAGCTGTAGAAACGTTAGTAACGACTAATAAAGTTGTTTTAGCTGGGGAGGTTACTACCAAAGCCAAAGTAGACTTTGAAAAAGTTGCCAGAGACGTAGTCAAAGATTTGGGTTATACAGAAGAGATCTATAACTTCGATTACAAAAATTCTAGCGTAGAAGTCTACATTCACGAACAGTCGCTGGACATTGCGCTTGGGGTTGAAAACTTTGGCGCTGGAGATCAAGGTATGATGTATGGTTACGCTTGCCAAGAAACTCCCCAGTTGATGCCTCTCCCAATAACTCTTGCCCACGAAATTGCAAAAGCAATAGACGAAGCCCGCCAGTCAAACCTTAAATATCTCAGGCCCGATGGTAAATCCCAAGTAACAGTTGAATATAAAGATAGTCATCCCAAAAAAGTGGTCAAGGTTATAACTGCCGTTCCTCACGATCCCAAAGTTAAGAGCGCAAAAGTCGCCAGGGATATTTATGAAGCTGTAGTAACTCCCGTTCTTAGAAAATATGGTTTCAATGTAGCTTTTGATGACTTTGTCTGCAACGGCACCGGTAAGTGGGAAATCGGTGGACCGGCCTCTGATACGGGCGTTACGGGCCGCAAAATCATAGTTGATACTTATGGGGCCATGGCCAGAATCGGCGGAGGCTGTTTTTCCGGAAAAGACCCAACGAAGGTCGACCGCTCGGGAGCGTACGCTGCCAGATTTATTGCCAAAAATATTGTGGCTAAAAAATTGGCCAGAAGGTGTGAAGTCCAGCTTTCTTATGTCATCGGTAAACCAAGGCCAGTTTCCAAATCAGTCGAAACATTCGGTACCAATAGAGTTGCAATTGGCGAGATTGAAAAATTCGCCTGGAGTCTACTTGAACTTTCCGTCAAAGGCATTTTAGATGGTCTCAACTTAAGAAGACCTATCTATCGCCAAACCGCGGCCTATGGCCACTTCGGCCGCCCCGGCTTTCCCTGGGAGAAGATTGTCTAGCCCATAGTCCGCTTGACTTTTAGACTCGGCCTGGTTTAAAATGGGCGCATAAATTACGGAGGGCCGTCCAAGCTTTAAGGCGGTTTTTATTGTGAGCGAAGAAAGACCATTGCCTTTGCAAAAAATTGCCCCAGACACCTATCGAGTCATAAGGCCTAGTAAGCATGCTCTTTCGACCTTGAGAGAAATTAAAAGGAGGGTAGTTGTTGGAGTTGCTGGTGCTGTTGGTTCCGTAATGTTTCTAATGGCATCTTTGAATCGAGATCGTGTCAACCTCAACCAGCCACAAAACGACAATCGGTTGACAGATAATCACGTTAGTTCACTCACGCAAGATTCGCCAAATTCCCAACTAGTGATTTCAAATCCTGGAGATTTTAGTCCGCAAATCAACCTAGGGATAGGGCCAAACGAGCTGGATCTTGCTCCTTCTCAAAGGCAACTAGAAGTATTCCAAGGTATTCTTTCAGATATGGAAAAGTCGACGGCACCCCAAATCAGAGAAGCGGCGGATTATTTCAATCAGCAAGAACATGGACCAGCTAAAATCTGGCAAATTGCTCCATCTCAATATCTTGAACGACCTGTTATGGTGGGTAATTTGATGGGTAAATCTGAATCAAACGATCGCATTTTAATCTCAGAAGGAGACTTAAATAATCTGGCTAACGGAAACTTATCCGAGCGTGACTTTATTCTTTATCTCTACCATGGGATTCGTCATTATCAAAAAATCCATCCTTTTCTAGAAGTGCAAGACTATGTGTCAGCCAATCAATGGAAAACATCTCAAGGGGTAGATATTGTTTGGAGCGAAGTTTGGTTAAGTTACGGATCTTTCTATCAATATCGCGGCCAAGATCCTTATCTTTTGGCAAGCTGGTTGAGTTATCAATCTTCTGTTAAACGGCCATAAGCCTACTGAAAAAACATCATCATAAGCTACGCATGTTGCTTAACTGTGTACAATTACATTAGATGTGGCAAAAGATAAAGAATATTTATCATTTACTAACCGCGTTTGTCGCTGCCGCCTATTTTAATTTCCCTTCGAAAAAATTGACTGTCATTGGTGTTACCGGCACCGACGGCAAGACTACCACTGTCAACATGATCTACCACATCTTGAAGCAAGCGGGTAAAAAAGTATCCATGATTTCCTCAGTGAATGCCCAAATTGGAGATAAGATCTATGATACAGGCTTCCATGTTACTACTCCCGATCCATGGCAAATTCAAAAATACCTAAAACAGGCAGTTGAATCTGACAGTCAATATTTTGTTCTTGAGGCAACTTCGCATGGACTTGATCAAAACAGGTTAGCTTTTGTGGATTTCAAAATAGGAGCTATTACCAATATCACTCACGAGCATCTTGATTATCATAAAACTTGGGTAAATTATGCCCTTGCAAAGAGTAAACTTTTCACAAAATCCAAAATTTCAATTTTGAATAAGGATGAAAAAAAATCCTTTCTCTTTTTAAAAGATAAAGTTGGCGGACAAATTATTTCATACGCAAAAAGCAATGAGGCTGATGTCAGCTTAAAAAAATACCCGCTCAAACTTCAAATTCCCGGCTCGTTTAATTTGTCAAATGCCTTGGCGGCGACGGCCGTTTGTAAAGCGCTTAAAGTTAACAGAGAGACAATATTAGATTCCCTTTCTAATTTCAAAGGTGTGATCGGGAGACTTGATGAAGTAGACTTGGGGCAAGATTTTAGGGTTATTATTGATTTTGCCCACACCCCCAACGGTCTTAAAAACGCCCTTACAACATTAAAAGCACAACTGGAATCTAACAAATCCAAACTTATTGCAGTTTTTGGAGCCGCAGGGGAGCGAGATAAGCCGAAGAGGCAACTGATGGGAAAGGTCGCAGACCAGATTTCGGATATAATTGTTCTTACTGCCGAAGATCCCCGTTCGGAAAAAGTTGATGAGATTTGTGAACAAATAACAAGAGGAATCACCAGTAAAAAGGAAGGTCAAGGGTATTTTGTAATTGTCGACAGAAAAGATGCTATCCAGTTTGCCATTAACTTGGCCAAAAAAGATGACGTCGTGGCAACTTTTGGCAAATCTCATGAAAAATCAATGACCTATGGCAAAAAAGACTATCCCTGGAATGAATTTGCCGTCGTCAAAAAAGCCATTAAAAATCGATTAAAATAATGAACAATAATTCGCAGAAATCTTTTGCAGCCATAGTTCTGGCAGCCGGAGAGGGTAAAAGAATGAGGTCTTCCTTGCCTAAGGTTCTTCACCCTGTCGACCAAAAACCACTACTCAAAAGAACTTTGGAAATTATAGACAAAGTGAGACCCCGTCAAATAATTATAGTGATCAATCAAAATAACTCATCTCAAATTAAAAAAACGGTCGGAAATCAGTACACCTTTGCTAATCAACAATCACCTGCTGGAACAGCCGACGCCGCAAGGATTGGACTCAGGAAAACTGATAAAAATGTTCAAATTGTTGCCGTTATGTATGGTGACGATACTGCCTTTTACAAACCTGAAACGATTAAAAAAATTTTTGAATTCCACCGGAGATCAAAGTCGAAAATCACATTTGTCACTTTAGACAAAGAGAGCCCATTTGGACTTGGCAGAATACTTAGGAAAAACGACAGACTTTTCGGAATCATTGAAGAAAAGGACGCCTCTCCCACTCAAAAAAAAATTAAGGAAGTCAATGACGGATTATATTTTTTTAATAAAAACTGGCTTGGTGATAATTTGCTAAAAATAAAGCCTTCTTCAGTGACTGGCGAATTATATCTAACAGACCTTATTTCCATTGCGCTAAATCAAGGCGATAAGGTACAAACCTATAAACTCGAAGATCCGTCAGAATGGCATGGAATCAATACCCCAGAAGAACTCGAAATTGCCAATAAGCTTATCGCAACAAGCCAGATCAGAGATTCAAGCGCCAAAGAGGTTGAACTTCAAAAGCTAAAGATCCACATCATGGGCGCTGCTGGCGCCGGAGCTTCAGCAATTTTATCAATTGCTAAGAGTTATGGATATGAAGTTACCGGTTGCGATTTAAATCCAGCTTCTCCTTATACCCAAAATTTAAAAATCGACATCGCCAAAGGTCATAGCCGAAGTCACTTGATCGGTATTGATCTTCTCGTTATTTCTCCTGCAGTGGAAAAATTTAATTCACAAAATTTGGAGCTGGTCTATGCCAGCAAGGGCAAAATACCTATTATTAGCTGGCAAAAATTCCAAGGCGAATATCTTCAAAAGAATAAATTTGTCATCGCTGTTGCCGGAGCCTATGGTAAATCAACCACAACGGCGATGATTGCCCAAATTTTAATCGATGCAGGACTTGATCCCACTTGCGAAATAGGAGCCAAAGTACTCGGTTGGGAGACAAACTTCAGAGTAGGGAAGTCAAAATACTATATTTGTGAAGCAGATGAATATAATGATAATTTTTTATATTATCATCCCGACATCGCCGTCATCCTCAACATCGGTTGGGATCACCCAGATTTTTTCAAGACAAGAGAGGCAGTAATAAACTCATACAAAAAGTTTATCGAAAATATTAAACCAGGCGGGACCATAATTTTAGGGTCCGTCCCTACGACAAAAGAGCTTATTGAGTCGACAAGAGCACCAATAAAAGGGACGGACCCTGCAAAAACAAGAGTCGTTAAGGTCAAAGATTTCACAGAACTGAAACTTTCCATAATCGGCGACTTTAGAAAAGAAAATGCAAAGGCCGCACTGACTGTTGCTAAAATTCTTAAAATTGATCCAAAACTTGCAAAAAAATCAGTTGAATCTTTCTCTGGACTCTGTCGCCGATTGGAATATAAGGGGACAATCAATCAAGTTAGAGTCTACGATGATTACGCTGTACAACCATACACAATTCTCAAAACCTCAAATGCCCTAAAAGAAAAATCTCTAAATAAAAAAGTGGTTCTCGTTTTTGAACCCCATACTTTTTCCAGAATCGAAACTTTCTTTGCGGATTTCGTCAAAAGCCTAAAAGAAAGCAAAGTTGATCAAATCTTAATAACCGATGTCTACCCGGCAAGGGAAAAAGGGGATAAAGTCATACTCGCCCAAAAACTTGCCAGATCAGTCGGTTCTAAGGCACAATACTCGGGATCATTGGAGGCAACGGCTCGTTACCTATCTAAACACCTTAGTGGTTTTGGAGTGATTCTTTCCATGGGTGCCGGGGATGTTTACAAACTTTTCGATCTAGTCAAAAACCACACTCCGTAGGTGCGAAGCTAACCCACCCCCGGGGTGAAATATGCACGCACCTAGGGGATGTTATGCAAGATACCATATAGTCAAGGATAATAATAAAGAGATGGATCAGCAAATCACAGAAGAAATAAAGAATATTCTCGGAATACTGCGAGTCCGCGAAAACGAGTCTCTTTCAAAGCATACTTACTTTAAAATTGGTGGACCAGCAAGGTTATTATTCGAAGCCAAAAGCATCGAAGACCTGAAACTTGCCTTAAAAACTGTTTTAGAGTACCAAGTCCCATTTGTTGTTCTGGGCGGAGGAGCCAATGTTTTAGTCAGTGACAAAGGATTCGATGGTCTTGTTGTCAAAAATAGGGCAGCTCAAGTTAAACTCGTTGGTATTAAAGGTACTATTAATAAAAATGGCCAAGGTATTAAAAGCGCTCTGGTTTGGACAGCTTCCGGTACCCCCATGAATCAACTTGCCAGATTTACTATCGACCAAGGCCTGGAAGGCCTGGAATTTTTACTTTCTGTTCCAGGAACAGTTGGCGGCGGTTTAAAGATCAATGCACACTTTGAAGTGGAAAGAGCAGAATTTCTTGGCAATCGCCTAGTATCTGCAACACTTTTCGATCCTAAAAATGGCCAGAAAAAAAATGTTGCTCAAGATTATTTCAAATTTTCATACGACCACTCAACGATACAAGATACTGACGAAATTGTCTTGGATGCTACCTTCAGGCTAGACGCCGCTCAAGATAAGGCAGTTCTTTGGCAAAAAGCCATGGAAGGAGTCAAGCGAAGAAATGCAGAACAACCAATTGGAATTGCCTGTTCTGGATGTACCTTTAGGAATATTAACCACAAAGATGCGATCAGGCTGTCAACACCCAATTTAACGACGTCTACTGGTTATATTATCGAGAGCCTTGGCCTTAAAGGTACAAAAATTGGAGGCGCCCAAGTCTCAGAGCACCATGCCAATTTCATAATCAATACAGCTGAAGCAAAGGCCGCCGACGTGATAAAATTAATTAATCTAATCAAGGTTAAAGCTAAACAAACATATGGCCTTGATCTAAAGGAAGAAATCTTTTACATCGGAGACTTTGATTAAATTAATGAAATTTTCAATTTTCAATTTTCAATTTTCAATTTTTTATAATGGCTACCTTTGAAGTAATCGGTGCAAACAGGCTTTCAGGAGACATCAAAATCGCTGGTAATAAAAACTCAGTACTTCCCATTATGACTGCCTGTCTTTTAACCAAAGACACCTGTATAGTAGAAAACGTTCCCAATATTTCCGACGTTTCCGTGATGATTCAGCTGCTCGAAGCTTGCGGCGCAAAAATTACTCAAGATAAATCGACTTTAACTGTCGATTGCCAAAAAATCAAGGCGACTCAATTCCCTTCCCAATTAACAGAAAAGTTAAGAGCCTCCGTTCTTCTTCTTGGCCCGATGTTAGCAAGGATTGGTGAAGTTAAAATGGGATACCCTGGCGGAGATATAATCGGCAGACGTCCTCTTGAAACCCATGTTCAAGCGCTTGAAGCTCTCGGAGCAGTTGTTAAAAAGGAAGATGATTATTATGTTGCGGAAGCTCGAAAACTTAAGGGAGCAAACATTTTTTTGCAGGAATCGTCAGTTACCGCAACCGAAAATGCCATCATGGCCGCTTGTCTTGCAGAGGGGCAGACTGTTATTAAACGTGCTGCCTCAGAGCCGCATGTTGTCGATCTATGTAATTTTTTAATTAAAATGGGAGCTCTTATATCTGGGGTTGGTTCTAATATCCTTACCATCACGGGTATTGATGAACTTTCTGGAACTCGTCATACTATCCGCCCTGATCACATCGAAGTCGGAACTTTTGCGATTCTTGCTGCCGTGACTAAGGGTACAGTCAACATTTCTCCAGTAATCGAAGAAGATCTAGATATGATCCTTTTAACCCTTTCAAGATTTGGTGTTAACTTCAAAACCGAGCAAGACACTCTTACAGTCAGAGATGGCAAATTAACTGCGATCGAAAAAGTTGTCACTGATGTTTGGCCCGGATTCCCAACGGACTTAATGGCACCAATGATTGTTTTGGCAACTCAAGCGGAAGGTGTCACTATACTTCATGATTGGATGTACGAATCACGTATGTTTTTCGTTGATAAACTTCTATCTATGGGCGCAAAAGTAGAAATTGCTGATCCTCATCGTGTTTTAGTTTACGGCCCCACTAAGCTTCACAGCCAGAGACTTGACACACCAGACATCAGGGCAGGCATTGCACTTGTTATAGCAGCTTTGGCTGCACAAGGGGAAAGCCGCATAGAAAGAGCGGAATTAATAGAGAGGGGATATGAAAACATCGTCGAAAGGCTCTCAACCATTGGAGCCAAAATCAAAGAAACAAAATAACAAAACTGGCAAAATCAAAGTTGCCGTTTTAATGGGCGGCAAATCTCCCGAACATGAAATCTCTCTGATTTCGGGTAGGGAAGTGGTCAAGAATTTGGATCTCCAAAAATACGAAGTTTTACCCATTGTAATTTCAAAAGATGGAAAATCTTTTATTCTTGGTAAAGTAAATTATCATTTTGGTCAATTGTCAATTGTCAATTGTCAATTGTTTTTTATAGCTATGCATGGACACTTTGGGGAAGATGGAACTATTCAAGGATTTTTAGAATTGATAGACATTCCTTACACTGGATCCGGGGTTTTAGCCTCAGCTCTCGGAATGGACAAAATTTACTCAAGGAAATTGTTTACTCAGGCAGGCTTGGAAACCCCGCGATATCTCGTTTTCGAAAAAGGTAACAGTCTTAAAAAAGTCTTGAGACAATTTTCTTTCCCTCTTTTTATTAAACCGTCTAACCAGGGATCATCAATTGGATCTTCCAAAGTGAATAAAAGAAAAGAGTTAAAACAAGCTCTAGAGATAGCCTTAAGCTTTAGTCGTTTTGCTCTGGTCGAGGAATATATAAAAGGCATAGAACTCACCGGATCAATCCTTGGTAACGATAATCCAACGGCTTTGCCCTTAGTTGAAATTGTGCCAACTCGCCAATTTTTTGATTACAATGCCAAATACTTCGACAATCAAACTAAAGAAATCGTCCCAGCCAGGCTCAGCCAAAAATTAACCAAGATAGCTCAAAAAGCAGCGCTTGATGCATATAGATCTCTTGGATGTAGAGGTTTCGGTAGGGTAGACATGATTATAAAAGGGAATAACGTCTGTGTTTTAGAAGTTAATACTATTCCAGGATTAACCCCCATGTCTCTTCTGCCCAAGGCCGCGCAAGCTGATGGTATTTCCTACCCGCAGCTCTTAGACAAAATCATTCGTTTCGCATTCAAGAGTTCGTAATGCCCCATAGTTTGCGTTAATGGAGATTATTGTATATAATAGTTTTTCAATATATGTTCAACTTGGATGTTTATCGCCAAGTCAAAGCCTGGAAAAAACCGATTCATATTTCCAGGACTCTTGCTGCCAAACATTACCTGAAGCTTCTGCCAAATCTTGAAATAATCGCCATAACTGGCAGTGTTGGTAAGACCTTAACTCAAAACGCTATTGCGAGCGTTCTTTCTCAGAAATTCAAAACAGTCGTCGGAGAAGAAAATTTGGACCCAACATTTCGTATTCCTAAAACTATACTTTCTGCCAAACCTTGGGACCAAAAGATGATTCTAGAATTTGGTGTTGAACAAGTTGGCGATATGGATCACTATCTATCAATAGTCACTCCTAAAATAGCTGTCGTCACAATAATAGCCCCAACCCACACAAAATACTTTGGCGGCCTTGAAGGTGTTGCCAGTGAAAAAGCAAAACTCGTTAAAAGTCTTCCTAAAAGTGGCTATGCAGTTTTAAATGCAGATGATCCAGAAGTAGTCAAAGTGGCTCCAATGACTCATGCTCGTGTTTGGTGGTTTGGCCAAAAAGCAAAAGATGGAATAAAAATTTCTCACTTCGCACAAAATCTGAAAGGATCCAGATTCCGTATGCACTATAATAGCCAAAAAGCTTCTGTTTCCTGGAAAATAATCGGTCGTCACCAATTGCTTTCAGCGTATGCTGCTGCCACAGTTGGAATTATCTGTGGTCTGACTCTGAAGCAAATTGCCAGAGGTTTGTTCCAAGTTAAACCTCCACAGCACCGGCTCAACCCGATTAAAAAAGGAGAAATTTGCATTTTAGACGATACTTATAATTCATCACCGAAAGCGGCAGAAGAAGCACTCAACACTTTAATTGATCTTGGAAAGAAAAAGAAGAAAATCGCGGTCTTTGGTGAAATGAAAGATTTAGGCAAGATATCGAAAGAAGAACATCGATTACTAGGTCAAAAAGTCGCCAGAAGCAGTGTCAACTATCTGATGACTGTTGGTAGCGTAGCCGAAGAAATTAACAAAAGTACCAAGAGAAATGGTTTTAAAGGCAAAACATCAGCCACTAAGAGTACAAATGAAGTTATCAAGGAGCTAAAAAAAATTCCTCTTGCAAATACTATAATTTTAGTCAAAGGCTCTCGTCATGCCCACCTTGAGAGAATTATCTCAGGTTTACTTGGCAAATCGACCAGGATTAATTGCTACCACTGTGGGACACTGGAATAAGATATAATGAAGGGTAAATCCGAATATCGAATATCGAAACAAATTCAAAATTAAAATTTTCCAATTTCAAAAAGTTTCGTATTTCGAGCTTCTGATTTCGAATTTTTAATTTATGGTCCAACTGTTAGGATTAGTCCTCTTGTCTTTTTTTGTCATCAGCGTTCTTTTGGTCCCATTCATTAATATACTTTACAAGATAAAATTTCAGCGCCAAAAGCAAAAAACCAGAGATATCTTCGAAGCCAGAACCCCAATTTTTGACAAACTCCACGCCCACAAAATTGGAACTCCTGTCGGCGGCGGTACCCTGATTATTTTTGTCGTTGCAATCTTATTTCTCTTTGTAACAAGCCTATCCCCAATTTTTGGTATAGAAAGAACTTCTATATATCCATACAAAAGTGAAATCCAATTAATTCTCTTCACCTTTCTTTCATTCGGGATTTTAGGCCTATATGATGATCTAAGGAAAACTTTTGGATTTAAAAGAGCACATTTTTGGGGCTTAAGATTCAGATATAAATTTTTAATTCAATGGATTTTAGCACTTGTAATTTCTTGGATACTCTATAAAGATCTGGGAATTGATGTGGTTAATATCAGGTTCTTTGATGTTTTTGATCTAGGAATTTTCTATGTGCCTTTTGCAGCTTTTGTAATTGTTTCATTTGCCAACGCTGTAAACATATCAGATGGACTGGATGGACTGGCGGCAGGCTTATTAGTCATCTCCTTAATTGCTTTTTTAATTATGTCTCGCTCAATACTGGATACAACCCTCTCGTCATTCATAGGATTATTAATTGGTTCACTCATTGCTTTTTTATATTTTAATATTTGGCCCGCCAGAATTTGGCTCGGAGACGTAGGCGCTCTTTCTCTTGGGGCGACCTTAGCCGTGTCCGGTTTACTTCTAGGTAAGCCTATTGCCCTGGCCGTAATTGGTGGAGTTTTTGTCATAGAAGTCACCTCATCACTTCTTCAACTTCTCTCCAAAAAACTAAGGGGCAAAAAGTTGTTTGAAGTCGCTCCCATCCATCTTTGGCTCCAAAATAAAGGCTGGGAAGAACCTAAAATAGTTTTTAGATTTTGGCTTGCACAAATGATATTTGCAACTTTTGGCCTCTGGCTGTCATTTTTTTAAAGCAAATGGATAAAGTTGCTTCTTTAAGAGATAAACATCCTACATTTTTGTATGAAAGCTTTGACTATAAAAAAGAAGGTGATTCTCTTGTAATTTCTTTTTTGTTCGAAATTCCTCCAAGCATAAAATTTAATCCGAAAGTAACAATAGAAAATATCAATCAGGCAGTTTTTTCCACTTTAGACGAAGCAATAGTTAAAAATTTTGTCTTTAATTTGGGACTGATCGAGATGATAAGTTATTGGAAGGCAACATGTTCTCCAACTATCGAGATAAAAACGGGTAGCTTAGACCGAAATCAAATTGTATGGTGGAAGAATTTACTGATTGAAGGACTAGGCGAATTCTTTTACCGGAACAATATAAACTTCAATGAAGGTAATTTTGTAAATATCATAAATGATGCAAAAAATAATTATCAAAAAGATAAGAATACACATAAAGATAGATATGTTGTCTTGAATAGCGGCGGCCGTGACTCGACTGTTTCTCTGGAAGTACTTAAAGAGCTAAAAAAGGAAGTGTCTGTTCTTATGCTCAATCCTACTGTTGCGTCGATTGCAGTGAAAAATGAATCGCAAGCTAAGGATCAGATAGTGGTAACAAGAGAAATCGATAAAAAGCTTTTAGAACTTAACGCAAACGGATACCTAAATGGACACACCCCTTTTTCCGCATACCTTGCTTTCCTTTCAGTTCTCTGTGCTTTACTCTTCGATTACAAATTCGTTATATCTTCAAACGAAAGGAGCTCAAACGAAGAGAATATTGAATTTTTGGGTGAGAAGATAAACCATCAGTATTCTAAAAGTTTTGAATTTGAAAAATCGTTTAGAGTCTATCTTAAAGAAAATCTTGCAGATGATATCGAGTACATAAGTTTGCTTAGACCCCTTTATGAAATTCAGATTTCAAAATTATTTTCAACATACAATAAATATTTCAAAGTATTCAAAAGCTGCAACAGGGGCCAGGTAACTGACAGTTGGTGTGGGAAATGCCCCAAGTGCCTTTCCACTTACATCTCTTTATATCCATTTGTTAATAAAAAAGAATTGAGCGGAATTTTCAATGAAGATCTCTATGCAAAAAAAGACCTATCGAATTTGCTCTTGTACATAACTGGAATAGAAAAGCCAAAGCCATTTGAATGTGTTGGAACATATGAAGAGATATTGGAAGGTATAAGATTAAGTATCAAAAAGTTAAATGAAGAAAATGAATCTCTCCCTTATCTTCTTGGATACGCAAAAGAAAATATATTAAATAAGCAGAACTTTTCTGCGAATAAAAATTCACATCGACCGGAAATATTGACTGCTTGGGATGATGACAACTTTTTGCCTAGAGAGATAGCTGAAAACTTAAAAACAAAAATCAAAAAATGAATCTCAATGAGTTGAAAGATAAAAAAGTACTGATTTTAGGTTTAGGAAAAGAAGGAGTCTCAACCCTTAAATTTATTAGAAAAAAATTTCCCTATAAAATAATAGGGATTGCTGATCAAAAAACTCCAAAACAACTCGAGGCAAATTTACAGAAAATAATAACCAGAGATAAGAAATTAAAGCCTCACTTGGGCAAAAAATACATGGGATCTTTAAATCTTTATGAGGTGATTTTTAGGTCACCTGGAATGCGCTTGCCAAAGTCTACAACAGTGAAAGTTACTTCCCAGACAAAAATATTTATTGAAAACTACAAAGATAAAATTATTGGTGTAACAGGCACAAAAGGAAAAACTACTACTTGCTCATTAATATATAAAATCTTAAAAGATGCGAAGGTAAACGTTGAACTTGTTGGAAATATAGGTAATCCGCCATTTGATTTTATAGATAAAATAAGTAGTACGAGCCTCTTCGTCTACGAGCTTTCAAGTTTTCAATTGCAAGATTTAAAAACAAGTCCTCACATTTCCGTTTTTCTGAATCTTTATAAAGAACACTTGGATTATCACGGCGGATTTGAAAATTACCAAAAAGCAAAAACGAATGTTATCAAATGGCAGAAAAAAGAAGATTTTGTAATTTACAATAATGATTCAGAACTCGTAACCGAACTTGTTGAAAAAGGGAATTCTGTTAAAATCCCGTTTAGCATTAGTAGAAAATTGAAAACAGGTGCTTATATAAGCGGAGAATGGGTATTTTATAATGGAGAAAAAATTTTAAAAATAAATGAGACAAAGCTAAAAGGGATATTTAACCTAAACAATATCTTAGCTGCCGTTTCTGTAGCGAAGATATTAAAAGTTTCAAACCAGTCCATCGCTTATTCTGTTAAGAAGTTTGAACCGGTAAAACATCGTCTTCAATATATTGGCAATTTCAAAGGAATCGATTTTTACAATGATTCAATCGCAACGATACCAGAAGCTACAATTGCTGCGCTTGAAACTCTCAGCCCCAATGTAGTCACTCTAATCGTTGGAGGATATGATAGAGGGGTAGATTATTCCCAGCTGTCAAAAAAAATAATCGATGAAAAAATTCAAAATGTAATACTTTTCCCTCAAACAGGTAAAATAATTTTAGACGGCATAAAAATTCAGAAGGGATATCAGCCAAAACATTTCTTTGTAAAAAATATGAAAGAAGCCGTAAAAACCGCTGGAAGAGTTACACAAAAGGGAAAGATTTGTCTCCTGTCTCCGGCATCATCGAGCTTTAATCTTTTTAAAAATTACCAAGACAGAGGAGAGCAGTTTATGGCGGAAGTCAAAAAAATAAAAAGATGAGACAGGTGAATCTATTTTCTCAAAAAAGCGCCTTTGATATCCCTTTAATTGTTGTGACAATCTTGCTTGTTATCTTTGGCTTAGTGATTATTTATGAAGCCTCAGTGGTTGCCGCCTTTAGGGATTTTGGCGATAAGCTTTATTACTTTAAAAATCAGCTCATCTGGGCAAGTCTTGGTCTCTTTTCTTTGGGATTTTTTAGCTTTTTTGATTATCGTAAACTTATTCGTGTAGCGCCTTTTCTCTTGGCTATATCAATACTTTTATTATTGATAGTTTTGATTCCAGGAGTTGGCACCAAAATTTACGGGGCCAGACGTTGGATCAGCGCAGCAGGTTTCACTTTTCAGCCTTCAGAAGTTGCCAAACTTGCTCTCGTTTTATACGAAACAGCCATAATTTCTAAATTTGAAAAGTACAAGATTAAATTTACAGATGCTCTGGTTGTTATTTTTTTACCAGCGGCTGTTATCAGTGCTTTAGTATTATTAGAGCCCGATCTTGGCACATCACTAATTTTTATTGCTGTCGCATTAATTCTTTATTTCGTCGGCAGAGGCCCAATTGTTCACTTTATTCTGATAATCCCCCCCATTATACTGGCCGCTGTTATGGCCGTTTTTACTCACCCTTACAGAATAGAAAGAGTTAAATCTTTTTTTGACCCAACTCACGATCCTCAAGGTGCTTCTTACCAGATTTATCAAATTTTAATTGCTCTTTCGTCTGGAGGACTTTTAGGGGTTGGATTAGGTGGTTCCAGAAGTAAATTTGATTTCATTCCTGAAATACAAAGCGATGCTATTTTCGCAGTGGTGGTCGAAGAACTGGGCTTTGTAGGAGCAGTTTTCCTGATTTGTCTTTTTTTGTTTTTAATAAAAAGATCCATCCATATTGCCCGATTAGCACCTGATTACCAAGGTAAAATTTTGGCCATGGGTATAATTGGTTTACTTTCCGTCCAAATCCTTTTTAATTTGTCGTCAGTAGTTGCCTTGGTTCCTTTGACTGGCGTTCCCTTGCCATTCATTTCTTACGGAGGTTCTTCACTTTTTGTCACCATGACATCAATCGGCATTTTGCTAAATATTAAAAGACAGTCATGAAAAAAATAGTTATTTGCGGAGGTCATCTCACTCCAGCCCTCGCCCTCATAGAAGAGCTAAGATCAAAAGATCGTCTAAAAGAATCAGTAAAAATATACTTTTTCGGACGTAAATATTCTACAGAAGGTTCAAAAAGTTATTCTGCTGAATATCAAGTAATTACTAAAAATAATATTGAGTTTATTGAAATTGTAACAGGTAGATTACAAAGAAAATTCACAAGATATACAATTTTATCTCTCTTAAAAATTCCCCTTGGCTTTCTCCAAAGTTTTTATTTTCTTCTTAGAATCAGACCTAGTCTAATTGTTTCCTTCGGAAGCTACGTTTCATCACCGATTGTTTTTACTGGATGGCTTTTGGGAATTGACTCCATTACTCATGAACAAGCCGTTGTTCCAGGTCTCGCCAATAAATTTAATGCACTCTTCGTTAAGAAAGTGTTTCTTACCTGGTCTCAAACAAAAGTATTTTTCGACCCGTCAAAGACAGAAGTTATAGGTAATTTATTGAGAACATCTATCTTCAAAACTGTTTCTTCTAACACTAAAATTAAAAAATTTCTTCAAAATTCTCAAAGTCTCGTTTTTGTTACTGGTGGCAATCAAGGCTCACATTTTATCAATCAGTTAATTTTCAAAACAATTGATAAATTAGATCAGTTCTCTGTTCTTCACCAACTGGGTACTGCCAACTTCAAAAAAGATCATCTACAAGCCCAGCAAATAAAAAAACAAAATTACTTACCAGTTACCGATATTGATCCAGATGATATTGGGTCCATACTTTCAAAGTCGTTATTGGTCATTTCCCGCTCCGGTGCAAATACTGTCTGGGAACTGGCAACTGTTGCAAAACCTGCCATCCTAATCCCTTTGCCTGCGTCAGCTAGTGGTGAACAGCAGGCAAATGCCAAAATTTTGGAAAAAGCCGGAAGCGCGGTTATCTTAAAACAAGAAGTGCTAACCCATGAAATTTTCATCAAAACCGTTCAAAACATGTCTCGAAATCTTTCAAAATATCAAAAAGGCGCTCATCAGCTCGCCAAATTCTTCCCCAAAGACGCTGCAAAAATCCTCACCCGTTTTATATATACTAACTATTAATCATTAACGAGCTTGCTGAAAACCTAAGTTAAACTGTCATTCTGGGGAGCGAAGCGACTCCAGAATCTGATTCTAGTAAGGATTCTGGACAAGCCAGAATGACAAACTAATGGTTTGTCAAAGTAGTCTTTTCTCATTGTTGCGAGGCTAACAGGTTTTCAGCAAGCTCCATTAACTATTCACTGTTAACTATTAACCAGTAGAGTTATACTTAATATATGGCCAAAGTGCTGCCCGTTTTGGTTATTATTATTTTAGTATCTATCTTTTTCTCCCCGCTTCTTAAAATTAAAGAAGTTGTCACAAACCAGAGTCAACAATGTATTCCAAATCAGAATCTTTTAAACGATCTGAACTTAGGCAATCAAAACATTCTTTTAATTGACCAGAAAACCTTGGAGGCCCAAATCAAAAACCAGTATTCTTGTGTCGACAAAGTCAGCCTCAAAAGAGAATTCCCGGCAAAAATTGTCTTGGATATTACAGTCAAAAAACCTGTCGTCAAAATTGAAGCAAGTAATCTTTCCCTAACAGAAGACGGCCAAATAGTCCAAAATGATAATCAAAATCTGCCTACTCTTTATTTGCCTCAAAATTTAAAACTTCAACTTGGGCAAAAAATCACTGACGAAATTATAGTCTTTGCGCTAAAATTAGCAATGCCCCTTATGAAATCTGATTATAATGTCCAGAATATTAGAATCATATCAAACGAGGATCTGGCCGCTTACAATCAACAGGGAACTATCGCCATCTTTTCCTCTAAAAAATCACCAGATGAGCAGGTTGACTCTTTACAGCAGGTCTTGATAGTATCTAAAATAAATTCGTCAAAAATCGCAAAAATTGATCTACGCTTTGACAAGCCAGTTGTGGAGTACAAGGAATTCCAATGATTAACAATAAATCCCAAACTCGAAGCATGAAAGCCGAAATTTAAAGAAATTAGTTATTGGAAATTTCGAATTTCAATACCAATTTCTAATTTCCACTTAACAAATTTCTAGAAAAAGGAAATATGTCTAAAGATAAAGTTATTGTTGGTATTGATGTTGGATCGTCGAAGATTACCACCATTATTGCTACCATCCAGAATGAGTCCCAGGTTAATATAATTGGAGTTTCCTCGGTTCCCTCAAGAGGTTTAAGAAAAGGCCAGGTTGTCGATATTGATGAAGCCGTTACTTCCATAACTCAATCTTTGGAATCATCTGAGAGAATGGCTGGGTATTCAGTTGGTGCATCTTTCGTTTCAGTTGACGGTATTCACATTGATTCACAAAATAGCAAAGGAGTCGTTGCTGTTTCTGAAAGAAACGGAGAGATTTCAGCAGAAGATGTTACTAGAGTAGTTGAAGCTGCCAGGGCAATATCTTTACCTTCGTCTAGAGAAATTCTTCATGTCATCCCGAGATATTTTGTTGTCGATTCCCAAAGCGGTATTAAAGATCCAATTGGCATGAACGGTGTCAGGATGGAGGTTGAAACTCATATTGTCACCGGTGCAGCCACCGCTTTCAGAAATATCGCCAAATGCATTAGTCAGGTTGGTGTTGACGTCGAAGGGATGGTCTTTTCTGGTCTTGCTTCCTCCTATTCAGTTTTAACTGATACTGAAAAGGAACTCGGAGTAATCTTAGTAGATTTCGGAGGTGGTACCACTGACATCTGTGTTTTCACCGATGGAGCTCCCGCCTATTGCTCTGTTCTACCTATTGGCGCCAGAAACGTAACCAACGATTTGGCAATCGGCTTGCGCATCTCCCTTGAATCCGCTGAAAAAATTAAACTTGCTCTGTCTCAGCCTCCTAAAATCGCCGTTGAATCCAGTGCAAACGGGAAGGCTCAAGATAAAAAAGAACCAGATAACTTAGATATTTCAGGCCTTGGTATTGAGGAAGATTTAAGGCAAGTTTCCAGAAAAACTCTTAGTGATGGAATCATTAAACCTAGAATTCGCGAAATTATCAACATGGTTAAACTCGAGCTTCAAAAATCAGGCGCAACTGGTCTTACTCCTTCTGGCGTAGTTTTAACTGGCGGGGGAGCATCGACAGTTGGTATGATTGATATCGCCAAGCAAGAACTCGGGATGCCCGTTAGGCTCGGCTTGCCGCAAGGCGCAACAGGCCTTGTTGATGAAATTGCCTCGCCGGCTTTTGCTGCTGCTCTTGGGCTAGTTATCTACGGTACTCAATTTCAACAGGAAGAAGTCAGACTTCCTCTGGTAGGAAGAATCGAAATAAAAGGTGTAGTTAACAAAGGTATTAACTGGATTAAATCACTCTTGCCGTAAATTTCTCTTACGCAAAAAACGCTTGCAAATCACCTGCCTCTATGTTAAATTGTCACCGCTTCAATGTTAATTAAACCCGACGTCAATAGATTCGCCAAAATAAAAGTTCTTGGCATTGGTGGAGGTGGCTGCAATGCTTTAAACTCCATGATCGCCAATGCTCAAATCCAAGGTGTAGATTTTGTGGCTGTTAACACTGATCAACAACATCTCTTGGCAAATCAAGCTCAAACTAAAGTTCAAATCGGCGATGGCCTGACCAAGGGTCTTGGGGCAGGTGCCGACCCTGAGATTGGCAAAAAAGCTGCAGAAGAATCTTTAGAGCGCATCAAAGAAGTAATAACTGGTGCCGACATGGTTTTTCTAACTTACGGTGCCGGAGGAGGTACCGGGACAGGTGCTGGTCCAGTTATTGCCGAGCTGGCGAGAAAACTTGGTATTCTTTCTGTTGCCGTAGTCACCAAACCTTTTGGATTTGAAGGTACTCGCCGCATGGTTGTCGCCGATGATGGCATTGTAAGTCTTAAAGACAAAGTCGACACGTTGATTGTTATTCCCAATCAAAAATTACTTGAAGTTGTCGATAAGAACGTTTCTCTCCTTGAGGCGTTTAAACTTGCCGACTCTGTTCTTTCTCAAGGTGTTCAGGGAATTTCAGATATCATCGTCATGCCGGGCTTAATCAACGTTGATTTTGCCGATGTTAAGACTATCATGACCAGTGCCGGTACAACATTGATGGGTGTAGGTACCGCCTCTGGTGAAAATCGAGCATCAACTGCAGCCAGATCTTCTATTGCCTCACCGCTTTTAGATTCGTCAATCGACGGCGCAAGAGGCATTCTTTTCAACATCACTGGCGGTAGCGATATGACCATGAGTGAAGTTGACGAAGCTGCCAAAGTCATCACCAGTCAAGCCGATCCCGATGCCCAAATTATCTTTGGTGCCACTATCGACGAAAAGCTCATCGACCAGGTTAAAGTCACAGTTATTGCCACAGGTTTTGATGAAACCAGACGAAAGTTCGTTCAGGTGACTCCTCAGCAAGATGGGGAGACAGCTCAACCTTCTGAAGAAACTCCAACCTCAATCGACGAGGATGAATTCGACATCCCCACATTCCTCAGACAAATTAGATAACCACCTTCTTGTCATCCTGGACTTGTCTGGAGTCTAACGACTCCGACCTGTTAAGGATTCAGGATTTATAATTGTTCGCAAGTACCACGGGTTTTTACCCGTGGGTGAATTGAACAATTACGTACTCGCCGAAGGCGTAGCCTGAGGATACCACGACTGTTAAGTCGTGGTAGTTCATTTGAAAATTGGAGTATAATAGGTTTATGAAACAGAAACCAATTAAAGGATTAGAAAAATATGCAAAGCAGTGGGTAGCTCTGGATAAAAATAAGACAAAAATAGTTGCCCACGGAAAAAGCCTTGAGGAAGTATCAAAAAAAGTTGATAGGGAAAAAGTAATTTTTATGGCAGTTCCCCCTCTAGTGCCCTATTGTCCTTGATGTCCGCTCACAAATTTAGATATTTTCAAGCTCCACGACAGCAAAATGAAAAAGTAATTTACGTTCCCATTCCGTTGATCGACGTTGTTATTAATTACAAAAGAGGACAGATGTTCAATGTTCTGGCACTTGTCGATTCAGGAGCGAGCGTCAATTTATTCCCAGCATCACTTGGAGAAAAGTTAGGAATTAATATTCCAAAGGGCAAAAAACACAAAATCGCAGGAATTGGCGATATCCAGATTGACAGCTTCCTTCATGAAGGCATCGGAATTTTTATAGAAGGCCACAAAATCGAAACAAACGCCTATTTTAGCTACCAACAGCAAATTCCGCTTTTGGGTCAAAATGGCTTTTTCGACAAGTGCCATAAGGTATTATTCAACAGAAAAGAAGAAGAAATCATTATTTCAATCTAAATCAAAGATTTTAAATTTCGGACAAAGCAAATCTGTACCTTTTAATGGGATTAAATAAATTATGGAGCGTAAAGATATAAAAATAAAAACTGCGGATAAGTTTAGTTTGGATGGAGTATTTATCCAAGTCGAAGATTCCTCGAAAGGGATAATTTTTGCTCATGGAATGACTGTAAATAAAGATGACGAAGGAATATTTGTTCGTGCAGAACCAGAACTAAATAGACTCGGGTTTTCTACTATCAGGTTTGATTTCAGGGCACATGGTAAAAGTTCTGGAGATTCAATTAGGGACTTCACTATTTCTGGTGAGGTAAGAGATTTGGGAGCAGTTGTTGATTTTATGAGAGCAAAGGGAATTGACTGGTTAGGTCTGGCAGGTGCCAGCTTTGGCGGCAGTATTGCTGCCCTATATGCCGGACGCAATCCAGATGCAGTTCAGATGCTGTTCTTGGCAAATCCCGTGCTCGATTACGATAAAGCATTTTTACACCCAACCACGGTTTGGGCAATGAGAACATTTATCAATTTAACCGATAGATTAAAAAGATTTGGTTTTATTGAAGTAGCCTCAAGGAGATTCAAAATGGGTAAACCCCTAATAGATGAAATGAGAAGTTATTATCCGTACCAAGAGTTGGAAAATTATATGGGTCCGCTACTTGCTGTTCATGGTAGCCGAGATGAAAAAGTTGACATTAGACATGTGCAACATAGATTTGATGAGTTATCTAACGCCAGCAAGGAGTTTCGCGTTATCAAGGGGTCAAAGCACGGATTTCACGATGAGCCCTATGAATCTGAAGTGGTGGATATGATAGCTAGATTCTTCAGTCAAACCTAAAATCACATCGCAGATTTATTCGAGGTCTAATAGGTTTTGGGATACAGAAAAACTGGGTGGGTAGGGGTGTACCGTACTGATTCTTAACAGCCTAACTTATTACTTTGCTGCCATTAAACTCATTTCAATACTTGCACCAAGTGGCAAGGCTTTAACACAAACAGCTTCACGAACTGGTAAAGGTTCCTGCGTGAAATAAGTTTTATAAATTGCGTTTAGTTTAGGTAAGTCTGAAATATCCGTGACATACACATTTACTTTAAGTACATCATCAAAATCTGCACCAGCAGCTTTAAGAATAGCTTGTAAATTTTTCATTATCAGTTTTACTTTAGCTTCAGTTGTTCCTTCGACTAACTTTCCATTAGGAGAGCTATGTATTTGGCCTGCTACATAGATAATTCCATTATTTACAACTGCTTGTGACAAAAGACCAGGGGCACTTGGTGCGTTTTGTGTCTCTACTTTTGATTTCATCTTAGGTTAAATTTGTTCCAGAAGAATTTATTCTCGTTGGGTTGATAGATGAAGTTCCAATATTTGCCATGCCAGACAACCTAATTTGAGTTATGGGATATTGCTGAACTGGTTCATGTGGTTGTTTCGGAATTTCTAACTTGAGAGGGATTATCGAAATTCTATCTGTGTTGAAGTGCTCTTTACTTTCGCTAAATTCTAGGGCAATACCCAACAGTAAAACTACAAACAAGGTTAAAGCTGTAAACTTGTATTTCACAGTTAAATTATACGATATTTACCTTCAGCTGGCTAATGCTGAAGCTTGTTGATATTTCTTGACCTATTGGTTAGTATTAACCTATCTTTTATGACCCAAGAATGACAATCGTTATTCTTGGCAGTCTTAACTACTTTGAACCTAAATAGGATAGACGACCTAGGAATCCCCACATTCCTTCGTCAAATTCGATAATCCTTCCTCAATAATTGACTATCTGTACATATTGTACTAATATGAAAATATGACCCTAACAGTATCTGTGAGCGAGCTCAGGAAAAATATATCTGGCTATTTGGATAAAGTAATAAAAGGAAACCGTGTGCTCATTCGTGACGAAAAAAAGAATAAGACTATTGCCCAAATAACTCAGACCTTTACTTTTGACAAAGACGCGTATGAAAGAGCGCTTAGGAAAGCAAGCGGTGTTTTTACTGCTAAAAATCATCCCGAATGGGCTACAAAGAAGAAAGTAATAGATTGGGTCAAGAATAATCGCATCAAAAACCAACGAACATTCTAAATAATGTTTCTCCTAGACACAGATATCTTAATTTGGATTTTGCGAGGCAAAAAGGATGTTAAAGAGAAAGTCTCAAAACTCAAAGAAAAATCACCACTGGCAATATCCGTTATTTCAATCGCAGAAATTTTCAGAAATGTTTTTCCATCTGAATTGTCAACTACGGAGGATTTTTTAAACCAGCATATAATTTTCAATCTAGACCAAAAAACCGCAAAAATTGGCGGTCTCTACTGCCAGCAATACTCAAAACAACTAAAAAATCTCACCTTAGATGATTGTTTAATTGCTGGTTGTGCCAATGTAAACGATCTTGAACTGGTCTCTCTGAATACCAAGCATTTCCCCATGCAAGACATAAAAACCCTAAATCCGCTCCGATAGGAAAACTACAGGGTAGTCCGAGCAGGGGAGTTGAGGCTGAAAATCCAGAGTTTATCGAAGGGCTAAAATTTAAAAACCACCCGTTTTGCGACTATTTATTTTCGAGGCTAAACGAGACTAATTTTTCATAGGCGCACAAACATAATTGTGCGACGCTTTTTTAAAAATCGTATTAAGTAAGAAAATGTTATAATATATGTAATGAGCGAAGGTAACAGTGAATTTAGCGAAAATCAAGGTCTTTCCGAAAAATCTCCTACAGATTCGTCAAAATCTTTTTTAGAAAAAGCAACGACATCAGCAAAAAATGCCTTGCAGGTTATAGAGAATAAAACTGGACTGACAAAAGCTGGTCTTGTTTTTATGACTGCGCTGGATTCTGCTGCCGCCACGTTCGGGTCCATTGCTATTGCTGAAGGAGATATTGTAAAGGCAGCTGGACTTATTTCATCAGCGGTAGGAGCTAATTACTTCATTCTTGGAGGTAGTCGAAGGTTTTTTCCTCACAGATATGAACAACCTAGAGATGAAAAAGGAAGATTTACAAAAAGAAGCTAATAATGCAAAGAAAAGAGTTTATTTTAAAAATTCTTGAGATAATTGGGTATCAAGACGATAAAGAAGCATTCGTAGAGGATTTTTTTACAACAATCAAGCAAAGAACCGCTACAAAAATGTTACAGGAAATTCCTCAAGAAAAGTTACAAGTTTTCGAAGAAAGTGCCACCACCGATACAAATCCCTCAATAGATCAAGTGGCTAGTGCAGAGCAGCTAGAGCAAGCCTTTCAAAATGAATACGATGCCTTATTGAGTGAATGGTTTGATGATATCAAAACTAGCTTATCTTCTGATCAGATCAAAAATCTTTCTGACCTTTTTGGTCAATTTTCAAGTAACAAGCCACAGGCAAGCCAGCCTACTCCCTAGAGCAGCCTTTAAACTTGTTGCTATTTTCCCTACTATTGGTTATTCTAGTCTTACCTTTTGAGAACTGAAGAATGGCTTAATACATTCTTGGAGTTATTGATTGGTTTTGAACCTAAAAATGGTAGACGACTTAGGAATTCCCACATTCCTCAGGCAGATTCGATAAGTTGCCTCAATTTTCTACTAATTCTTTAACCTGATCTTCTAGGCTTGGTATATCCTCTTGGACCGTTTGCCAAAGTATTTCAAGATCAATCCCTGAATATTCGTGAATCACCTTGTTTCTCATACTTATCATTTTTGACCATGGAAGTTCGGGATATTTTTCTTTAAAATCTTCTGGAATATTTCTTGCCGCTTCGCCTAGTATTTCGATGTTTCTCACAACAGCATCTATAGTTTTCAGATCTTTGAGAAAATCTTCTTTGGATAAATTCTTTGTGTAATCTTTTATTCTTTCTACCGAAGTTAATATATCGTCTAGATAAACTCTATATCTCTTTTTAGACATAAATCACTTCCCTTAGAACATCTTCTTTGATTGCTGGTTTTAGGGCGTCCTTTGTGACTAGATCGACCTTATTACCTAAAAGTTCACCAAGATATTCCTCTAGCTCGATAAATTTAAAAAGACCGATTGGCTTTGAAAATTCAACAAGTAAATCAATATCACTTGTTTCAATATTTTCTCCGCGAGAGACTGAGCCAAACACCCCGAGTTGTTTTACACCATATTTGTCCCTAAGAAGTTTCATGTTTTGGTCTAAAGTCTCTTTAATTTGCTCAACATTCGTTTTCATAGATTAATTATACCAGCCAGTCTTCAATTGTCACAAACAATATACGTCCAAATGAATGAGATAAAACTTTGGAATGGTATCGACAGGGGAGTCGAGATCATAGATCCTGAGCAAAGTGGAAGGGCTAAATTCTAAAATTGACAATTTTTGCCCCTTTGTATTATTGAGGCTAATTGAAGCTAAATATTTTACGTCGCGTTTATCTATTGCGCGGCGCTTTCAGTTTTTCTTTTGACAAAAAGCATGATTCATGATATTTTTCCCTCACAATGGATAGAGAGGCAATTAGAAGCATAAGAAGTGTTCCAGAGATCCCTCACGAGAACATTGAACGTGTACTTGCTGTACTTCCTGAGCCAACAAGAGTCACGATATATTTATTCGGTGAAGCCAAAGCTGATCTATTCAGAAACTCGTTTGAGAGAGTATTTGAAAGTATCGGGATTCAAGGTAGGGCAACTTTCGACCCCCTTCAATTTGGCGGCTTCAAGCTTGAAGGAGGAACGAAGGCCGATATTTTAAAGCTCCTAAGAGACGCGCAGGAAAGAGAGCAAAAGGCTCAAGATTGGCGGGACAGATACAATCGAGAAAGAGATCCTTTGTTACGTGAGCAGATAAACCAAGAGGGAGCTGATCGAGGAAACGAAGGAGTTGTTGCCCAACTTCAAAAAGCTGAGTGGGTGTTAGAAGATAGGCAAGGAACAATTGAAATAACTAAAATTTCAATAGAAATAAAGTATCGAGGGGAAGAACCTGATTTGGTTACAAGAGTAAGAAATGCCACTTCTGGCCTTCTAAAATCACAGACACAAATTCAAATTCAGATCTGATTCCAAGCTAATTCACATCGGGGAGTGGATGTAAAATTCTATTAGCGCAAAGACAATAAAAAGTACTAAAATGATTGATATGTCGGCCTAAATTAGTTACTATATTGTCCAAGAGGTAATCTGCCGAAGGAGGTGAAACATGGAAGCAACAAAAAAATGTAAGGATTGCCAGTCGGAAATTGATGCGAAGGCCAAAAAATGCCCTCATTGCCAAACTGATCTTAGAAGCTGGCCAGCACGACACCCGATATTGGCTCTAATTTTAGCTTTTGTAGTAATACCACCGGTAGTAGGGTTATTTGTGACCGGTAGTAGCAGTCAGAAGAAAGATACAGCCACTTCCTCAACTACTCAACAACCCAAAAGTGAAGTACAGCAAGAGTTACCTAAACCAACACCGATGAAAATTGCCGTAAGGGATCTGGCTGATGACTTCGACGCTAATCAGGTAGCAGCCGAAGTAAAGTGGAAAGATAAGTTTGTCGAGTTTTCGGCCACAATCTCAAATATCACAGAATCGGGGATATCATTCCATAATGTAGCCACGAAAGACTTTTCACTAACCCAAATCAGTTGCCGTGTTGAAGATAAAACCCAACTCTTACCACTCAAAAATGGCCAAACAGTTACGGTCCGTGGAGTCGTTGGTACACAAACAATAGGTGTTATTGAAGTAAGGCAGTGCGAAATAGCATCTTGAGAAAAAGCAATTTCTTGAAGAGGGATAAGACCTAATCTACCGACGAGTAGCTGAAATGTGTCAACCTAATTCACATCGGGAGTGGACGTAATAGTTATAGAAAAAAAATGGATAATCTAAACTCAGTGATTGGTTTTTTCTATAATATAATTCCCGGTCTGCTTTTTTTCTACATTAACGATAGAAACTTAAAAATAATTAATATAGAAAGCGCTACCGCTGGTAATGCTCTTAAGATTCTTCTATTAATAGCGTTTGGATTATTTATGGGTTTTATATTTCAGTCTCTTACTAAACTTCTCAGACAAATTTTCCTCAATAAAATCATATTTTTATGGATAAAGTTTAGCGATTTAGATTTATATGATGCAGCAGTTTCAGAGTTAAAAAAAATTAATCGAAAGAAACCAGGTGATACTGTAAATAATTTTTACCTAATGCACAATTACTTAGCAAGCGTAGGTCGAGAAAGATTACCTGAGTATTTCTCTGCAAGATTTGCTTTCTGGTCAAACATATTCTTCGCTCTATCGATTTCGCTTATAATTAATGATTTAATTTTTAACCAAACTAAAATAGAATTACCTGCAACGGATATAAAAATAAATTACACGATATTCATTTTTTGCATTCTGTATTCTCTAGTAATTTCACTTATGAACTTTCATGACATGTACGACACTGTACTTAAAAGCTTTATAACTATTAAAAAAATAGAGCCTGAAACACAAAAGACGAAGACTACTTAGTAATTCCCATTTTCTTTCGTCAAATCCGCTAGTCTAAACTTTTTGTAAAAGTTCCAAGTATCGCTGTCTTGACATTTTTGCAGTTTCCATATTGTTCTTAATTATAAAAACAGGGACTAATTTGTATGTTGGGATCGTCACAGGTCTTTCGAACCCCGACTTTACGAAATGAATGTGACTACCTGTCTGGTTATGGAATTTCCAGCCATCCTTCTCGAAAACTTTAACTAATTTGCGGTAGTGGATTGGTATGATGCGAGACACAAGAAGATTCCAAAATTAAAGAACAGGAATGGCAACTTCGACGTTTTCAATTTTTGCCGTAGCCTTTGTTAGTTTAACTTTCTTATCCTCCATTAAAAATCCCGCGTCATTCAAAACATCCTCCAAGGTACCAATGTCTTCACAAGTTTTCAAAACTCCTCTAACGGCCTCTTTTAAATTTGCTTCGGCCTTTTTAGGTGTAGGTCCACAAGATGCAACTTTAAATTCGGGATTAAAAGAAACCCACGGTGCGTCTTTAGAGGTCCCTTCATAGAAAACCTTTATGGTCAATGGTAATTTCATGTTACTAGTATTATATCATGTCGCACTGCATTGATTGTGCGACGCACTAAATCTGTAACTACTCAGAGTCCTTGACACAATATTCTTCGAGCGACCGAGTCAGACTCGGGAGCCGAGAAGTTCTCGACTACGCCAAGTCAGACTTGGCTACGCTCGAACAATAAAACTTTGTCAAAGAGACTGAGCAATTACTATCTTTGTTGATAAACTAAAGGTGAAGTTTTTATGATCATTGCCATTGGCAACACTAACCCCGCCAAAATAAAGGCCACAAAGAAATTGTGGGATTAAAAGCTTCTGATTAATTGTCCGTCAGGGTCAAGTTCTATAAAGTGATGAGCGCGGCCTTCGCGAAAGTCCGCGCACTGATTTTCCGGAAGATCATCAACGGCAGTTCGGGGTCTGTGTGCAATGTCCAAAACCCAATCTTCTGCGATTTTGCCCAGACATGGACCATCTTTCAAGTCTATACTCTCCGCTCTTTTGTCAATATAAAGATTCAGGGCGTTTTTCAAAATTTCCGCATCAATTTCAGGGGCCGGTGTCTGTGGTGACGGGGAAGAAGTTTGACTAACAACCGTCGCATTTTCAATTTGGGGATTTTTGACTCCAAAATAAATGATTGAGGAAATAATAATAAGGCCGGCTATCAAAATAATCTTAATTTTCGGGTCTGCCAAAAGCTGAACAATTTTTTCCATTTTATGAAATAAAACTTTTCTTTTATGAAATAAAACTTTTCTTCTCACATACATTATTCTCTATATTATTAATTTGTCAATGAATGTCTTATTTTTAAAAGGTCCGACCTTGAAAAAAAGCTGAAGCTGCAAAAGGTCGGACCTTTAAGGGAATGCTTAAAAAAATCCCAATTGAATTTTGGCGACCTTAGAGTTAAACTGTGAATCCACGGTAAGTATAGAAGGAGGTGATAAATTTTATGATCACAAGCCTAGAAAGCATCAATCTCTTCAGCGAAAGTGCCAAAAAACTCGCAACCTTTTATATGGAAAAAGTCGGTTTGGAAATTAATTTTGAGGGAGTAATGGGTGAAAAAGGCGAGGAACTTTACGAGTTGAAACTCGGTAAAGGACCCAGCATTTATGTTATTGATCATTCAAAAGTCAAAGGCAAAAATAAAAACCCGGATAGAATAATCTTCAATTTAGAAGTGGATAATATTAAAAAGGAAGCGGCCAGACTTAAGAAAGCAAAAGTAAAACAAATTCAGGATACTTATCACGTAGAGGGTTATGGCTGGATTTCAACCTTTGAGGATATAGACGGCAACTATTTCCAACTAGTCCAGGTCCGCGCAAACTAAAATATGTAAATTTTATCTGGCTGTGCCAGTAAAATTTACTCCATGTAGGGAAAGGGAATATTAAGGGAAAACCGTCAGGTTTGCCCTTAAAGTAAAGGAGGTGAATAAACATGCAAAACAAATCAGGTGCCATTGACCATCTTAAAAATCATCAAAGCTATCCGGCTTCAAAAGCTGATTTAGTTAAAGAGTGCGACGGCCTTTCTGATTTTTCAGAAGAAGATAAAAAAGAATTCTCAGAGAATTTGCCGGCAGGATCTTACAACTCTGCTGATGAGGTCGTAAAAGCTCTCGGTTGGTGAAAGAAATTAAAATTATTTCCAAAGAGCCAAAATCGCGCCCATAATTGATAGCGACACAAGATAATACCCGGCGTTAATTGCGTAAAGATTCCACGACTTATTTTCCCAGAGAACTGATCCCAGCATCGCCGGCGCAATAAAACCAAGCCAGGCTAAAATTCCAACTTTCATTCCGCCCATTAAAGTCATGGCTCCAAGGTAATAGGTTAAGACGCCCAAAACATAAGCCATAACCAGTGAACCTACTGAGGCTATTACATATGATTGGGTCATACCGGCTTTTTTAGCTTTTTCAATATCTTCTTTGGAAATGCCGGAAAGTTTCATCCAAGTTTTGCCCAGTCCGCTCATCGAATACCAAAAAGCGCCCAAACCCATATTCGCAACAGCAGCAACTATAATGGCTACAAAATTTGATTCAAATGGTAGCATTAAAATTCGCCTCCTTTACCCTCCGAATCCGGCGAAGCCGGAGAAGGAGGACTTTCGTGCCATTTTAGAATATACCATTCAAAAGTCAGATATAAAATAGGTTAAAATGAAAGACTAATAAAGAATGGAAAAAGAAAATCAACTAATTGAAGAAGATATAGAAATAGCTCTTACTTCAGGTACGGCGCCAGTACAGCTCCCTGGAAAAATTATCTCTATATTCCCTGCGCTTGCCCACAGGAATTTTCAGCTCTATGTATTTGGCCAAGCCATTTCCTTAATCGGTTTTTGGCTCCAGCAAGTTGCTATCGGCTGGCTTGTTTTTTTGCTGACCAACTCCGTCTTTTGGGTCGGGGCCGCGGCGGCAGTAGGCGGACTTCCATTTTTGTTTTTTACGACTTTCGTTGGAGTATTTGTCGACAAAGTTGACAAGCGAAAGCTATTGATTTGGACACAAGTTGCGGAAGCTGTAGTGGCCATCACCTTAGGCGTCTTAGTCCTATTTGAAAAAGCAAACCTTGAGCTTGTTTTGCTCTTATTTTTCATAAGCGGCACGATTGCCGCGATCGACTTACCGGCAAGATTAACGTTCATAGTCGAAATGGTCGGCAAACGCGATCTTGCCTCCGCAATTCCAATCAATAACGGTCTTTTTAATGCCGCTCGCTTCATTGGCCCTGCTATTGCCGGAGCACTGATCGTATCTTTTGGTGTCGGCTGGCCGTTTATTCTAAACGGCCTGAGTTTCATTGCGGGCATCTGGGCTATCATAAAAATTAGGCCGATTTATAGTTTTTCACCCGACCACGCTAACAGCCCAATGGATTCCTTAAAAGAAGGAATAAAATATGCATTTACTCACCCTAAAATTCTATATTTCATAATTCTAGGATTTGTTTCCGCTGTTTTCGTCTGGCCTTACCAAACATTAATGCCGCCTGTCGCCGAGAAAGTATTTTCTTCAGGACCTTCGGGTCTTGGATCATTATTGGCCGCAACCGGTGCCGGCAGTCTTATGGGAGCAGTCTTTGTTTCCGCAAATTCAAGAAAGGAAAATAAAATATCGTTTGTTATGGTAGGCATCCTGATTTCAACAATCAGTCTTATCCTCTTTTCCGTTAACAGAAATTTTGCGCTTGCCCACGTCCTGTTATTTTTTTCCGGGTTTGGAATGTTAACCCAGGTTTCAACTGTTAATACCCTCGTCCAGCTTGCATCCCCTGATCAAATGCGCGCCAGAATCATGGCGGTTTACTTAACGATGTTCATCGGCATGATGCCTTTAGGCAATGCTCTCGCCGGAACAGTAGCGCACTACACTTCTGCCCTTTTTTCTATTGGCCTTGGTGCTGCAGTTTCGCTTTTAGTCGGAGCAACCTTTTACTTCAAAGGAATTTTTACAAACCTTTCCAAAACTTAAATTGAAATTCTGATAAAATCAAAAAATGCCAGCGATCTTTTTTGCTTTTATTTCTTATTTTGGATTGGGGATAGGTGATATATTCGGAGCGATTTCTACTAGAAAAATAGGTGGTGTCCAGACTACTTTTTGGACACGGATAATCCGTTTAGTACTATTCAGCTTTTATGGATTCACCCAGTTGAACGAACTTCAAAATATCACTTTAGGGCTTTTAATCTTAAACATAGTAATTGGTTTTATTCTCATCATAGGTTTTCTCGCCTTTTTTGAAGGGTTAAGAGTCGGTAACGCACCCTTAGTTGGTAGTATTGCTGGCTCTTTTCCAGCTTTAGTGGTACTCCTTTCAATAATTTTTCTAAAAGAAAAGATTACTTCTAATCAAATTCTGGCAATTTTAATTATTTTTACTGGTTTAACTTTTTCACTTTTAAATCTTAAAGAAATCATAAATAGAAGAGTAACCATCGATCGTGGAATTACTTTTGCAATTATTGCTATGCTGTGTTGGGCAATATATATCACATTTGTAAAAATTCCCGTCCGAGAAATCGGCTGGTTTTGGCCTTCGTACATTCCCCTAATGCTGACCCCGTTAATCTTGCTATTTTGGAAATTTAGAGAATTTCAAATCTCAAAGAAACTACTCAAACAATCTCTTATTCCAACATTAGGTGCTGCTATACTTGTTGGAGTGGGGGATTTTACCTATAATGTAGCTATTGAAAAAGGCCTAGTTTCGATAATTGCTCCTATTGCCGGCTCATACCCTACTTTATTTGTTGTATTAGCATTCTTTGTTTTCAAAGACAAGATCACCAAACAACAAATCGTAGGCATTATTGTTACTTTAATCGGTATCGTTCTTCTTTCCGTCTTCAGCTCATGACTGTCAGCTAAAACAGAACAGTTTCTTAATGGCACCCTATAGCATAACCATCACATTTTTTGACATGTCATAAAATGTGATAATATAAAACCGTGCCTAAAATAGTAGAAATACCAAAAATTGATCCGAAGGTTAAAGAAGTTCTAATACTTCTCGGTGCCGGAACCTTTCTTGTTGGAAGCATTATTTTTCCTGGTTTGCCTTTGGCTGCCAAACCCCTTATTGATGCCAAAAGAGAATCAGAGCTGCAAAAGAGACAAAAGGAATGGGAAAAGTTTAACTTGTGGAGGCTGCGGCAAGTCATCAAGAGAATGCAACAGGCAAAACTAGTTGAGATCAAAGAGGAAAATGGAAATCCGCTTATCAAAATCACCGAAAAAGGCAAGAGGAAATTGCTCAGATACAAGATCGAAGAAATGGAACTGGACGAATCAAAATGGGACGGCAAATGGAGACTTGTAATATACGATATTGTAAAGTCAAAAAAGGCAAATAGTGAATTATTTAGGATATCAATTAAAAAATTAAATTTGCTAAAGCTTCAAAAGAGCGTTTATTTAACACCATTTAAATGTGAAGATGAAATAGAATATCTAAGACAATTGTTTGCTATTGGAAATGAAGTTCAAATATTAACAGTTGGGAGTTTAGAGAACGAAACTGCTTACAGAAAATATTTTGGAATTTAATACCATCACAAAATTCGACATGTCGTAAAATGTGATGATTTAAAATGTACATAAAATTGAAAGAATAGGAAATAAATGAAATGATTTTGATTTTTACCACCTTCCACAAATTGGTAACAGCTAGAAAAATCGGCGATCTGTTGTTAAAAGAACGTCTTATTGCCTGTTACAATTTGTTCCCCGTTAAATCAGCTTACTTGTGGAAAGGGAAAATTGAAAAAAGCAACGAAGTTTTAATAATTTTGAAAACGAAAGATTCTAATTTCGAAAAAATCAAAGAAATAATCCAAGAACATTCAGGTTATGAAGTTCCAGAAGTTGTTGCGATCAAATCCTCAAAAGTCAGCGAGACTTATCTTAACTGGCTGATCTCTGAAACAAAATGAACTACCACGACTTTACAGTCGTGGTATCCTCAGGCTACGCCTTCGGCGAGTACGTAATTATTCAATTCACCCACGGGTAAAAACCCGTGGTACTCTTGAACAATTATAGACTGCTATTTAGTCTTTCTTTCAATTTCTCCGATTCTTCTGTCGGAAATTCCGAAGTGATGGGCGATTTCATGCACTACTGTGTCAATAATCAGTTTTCGAATTTTCTTCCTATCTCCTCTTGCCAAAAACTCGATCGGTCCTTTGTAAATTGTAATTTTGTCGGGAATCTGTAGGCCCTGCCATCTTCCCCAAATAGTCTTTGGAACACCATGATAAAGCCCAAGAAGAAGTAGTCCTTTGGCAATGTAGCTCTTGGGCCATTCTTCAACTACCACACTGACATTATCCATCGCCTTCTTGAATTTATCCGGAAGAGCCAAAACTGCCTCACTGACTATTTTTTCGAACTCATCTATTTCCATCGGATTTCAATTTTATCATTTTTTTGTGAAGACTATTACTTGATTGTCTTGACTTTTGATCTAAAATATTATATGTTCACTCGAAATAATTCTCTAATCATATGAGGCTAGAACAACATTCTTTACCACCAGTAAGATTTGCCTCCAAAAAAGAGCTTGAAGGATATATCAATGGCTCTAGACTAGAACAGCATCTGCTAAACTAGTCTAAATGCTTGTCAGATTAAGCAAATTAAGCAGTTTTAAAGTTAAAAAAGTCATTTGGTGTTTTTGCGTCGATATTGATGCCACTAAAGCAAGTCTCATAGTT
>JACPEV010000030.1 GCA_016183325.1 Candidatus Curtissbacteria bacterium | reverse complement strand
TTTGGCAATTGCTCTTAAGCTCTTGCCTTGTGACAGGAACAGTTTAATCTGTTCTCTTTCATGGATTGTTAGCTGATGATAGTTTTTCATGCCCTGCATATTACTCGTCTAGGGTGGGGCACTTCAAACTTGAACTTTCATAAGTATTCACCTTTTAACAAAATAGCCTTACTTATTGTCATTCCCGCGCAGGTCTTCGACTCGAATTTCTAATTCAGAGCGGGAATCTATTGTTCTTGAAGGCGGATCCTCGCTTTCGCGAGGATGATATTGGAAAGAGGTGAATACTTACTAGGGGCCGTAAGGTAAGAGCTCAGACTTCCGGACACGTTATTCTTCGAGTGATCCCCGCCAACTGGCGGAGAATCGAGAAGTCTTTCGACCTCCTCGACTCTGCCCATTCGACTTCGCTCAGGGCTATAGCCTCAGGAAAAGAGGGGTGCCGAGTCAGACTCGGCTACCACGTTTGACGTGGTGCCAAGCCCATTAACCAGAGATATTTTGGTTTGGGGCCGTGAACAGTTCTGGTTCGCCGGCTAGTCCACATTGAAGGTGGATTTAAATAATTTTAGCCTCTCTTTTGATAAAATGGTTTTGACATCGCCTATATGTATGATGTATATTATAAGGAATGCTGCGAATAAACATTTATATACCCGATGACTTAAACAAGAAGCTCGATTTTGCGGCTAAATCTAGGCGTAAAGCCAAAGCTGAGGTGATTCGAGAAGCTTTAAACCACGGCCTTCAAATAATTCAGCCTAAGTCCGGCAATGCTCAAGCTCTACTGGATCTGGCTAAGATGGCAAAGAAGATACCCACTAAAGGAAAAGTGCCTAAAGATTTTTCTAAGAACCTCGATTATTACACTTGGGGTGGGGAAAAACGTGATTAATTCCATCACGGTAGCGGACACTGATGCTCTAATAGCTTTGGTTTTAGAGAAAGATCCTAATCACATAAAAGCCGTTGAAATCAGTCGCGTATTAACTGAAAAAGGCATCACCGTTGTTTTCCCTGTAACAGTTTTTCCAGAGGCCATAACTTCACTTAAGCGAGCGGCGAATCAACCAGAAAAAGCACACCTTATCAATAAACAGCTTAGGCAGGGATCGTTCCATGTTGATTATTTAGACGAAAATACTCTTTTGCGGGCCAGTGAGATCTTTGACCAAGCTAGTTCGAAGCAGAATACCCTATTTGATGCAATTGTGGCGGCTACCGCAGAGAAATTGGGCGCAGATTCAATTTTTTCCTTTGATGCCTGGTACCCTAAGTTGGGTTTTAAATCGGCAGAATAATTCCGATGTGCAAACATAGTTTAATTCTGTAGTGGTAATTACTTAACGGTAACTATTATTATAATTAGACACAGGAGAGACGTGTATCGTTAAGTTTTTGATGCCATTTGCAAAAAGCTTCGTGGATAATGGAAATCATCAACGAGAACGATCAAGGAAAAGGAATTATGTCAAGCTAATCCACATTGAAGGCCAGTTGCATCTTTTACATATTGACATTTTGTACAGGATATTGTACAAATAATTTAACATGACCAATATCATTGCAATATCTGATGCCAGGGCAAAATTACCAGATTTGGTGACAAAGATTGACAAGAACTTGGAAAGAGCCATTATTACTGTTAATGGTAAACCAAAGGTCGTAATGCTTAGTATTGATGAACTCGAATCGCTTGAAGAAACGGCAGAAGTCTTGAGTTCTATTCCAGGTATTAAGAAAGATATTGAAGAAAGCAGAAAGCAAATCAAAAAAGGGCATTTCACTCGACTCTCCGACCTTAAATAAGTCTCTCGATGAATATTATCCTTTCCAAAAATGCGAGAAAGGAATACGAACATCTTCCTAAAAACGACCAAGTAAAAGTACGGAAAAAGCTTGCTCTTTTGGAACAGAATCCATTTGCTGGCAAAAAACTTACAGGAGAGCTCGAAGGTGTCCGTTCACTGCGAGCATGGCCTTACCGCATATTTTATGAAGTCAATGAGTCGGAGCAGCGAATCGAGGTACATAAAATTAAACACAGGCAAGGAGCTTACAAAAGTTAGCTAAAGTTCAAAATGAGCGGATTGTTGCCGAACGGGTCATAGTTGGCACTGGACCGCTTTGAACCGTAGGAATTGGCTATAAATCGCATACTACCTGTCGCATCTTCGAGATAATAATTCCTTCTCAGGACCGTCCCCTCATTCCCTCATTCCCCATTCTGTTATTTGTGAAAGCTTAAACCCCTCAAGATTTCTTAAAATAAATGTCCATATCTATCTCTATACCATAATCTGTTAATTCCTGGAGTAGTTTTTTGTTGATATGTACTCCTGGGCGCCCTTCGTTACAGAATATGGTAAATGCTAATTCTTTATACATATCTCCTGTATACTGCAAGATTTTATTTTTGTACGGCCTTAACTGATCTAAAAGATTCTCCAAGTGTTCCTCAAGAGAAACGGAAGGATCTGCTTGGGATTTTATACTCCAAAAATTATCTTTAAATTTTGGACCTTCCAGATTATTTTGAACTACCGGATCACCCTTTAAATGTGTTTTATAGGGTTTTAACCCTATCAGCTTTGTTAATTCTTCCGGAGCGATATTCTTGGGATAAACACTAAAATAGGCGCGAATTTCGTTTTTTGTTACTCTATCTTTATTCACGTAAGTTTACTCCTATTGGGTCGCCCGGGCCACTACCATCTTTTGGTTTGATAATAACGTTTCCATTTGAATCCTTGAACAAATCAAATTTTCCTCCCCCAGGTCCCTTAATTTCGTGAATATCCTGACCAGTTATTCTCTCTACCTCTTTTATTTCGTGCTCATTAAGCCTTTTGAATTGTTTTGTCGCGTCTGCTACATCGTCTATCTTCCCTGTAACTTTTCCAACTTTTGTTAAGCCTGCAGGGACAAAGGGTATGAATGCGGATGCAGTATCGACAGCAAGAGAGCCCCAATCGCAAGTATAAATATCATATGCAATATTTGCTATATCCCATACAGTGTCTATGAATTCTCCTGAAGGATCAGAGAGATTAATCGGATTATTTAGGGCATAAGCGTATGGATTTTGGGTTTGGGGATTGGTGAGAGTGCCTTTGACCGGATCTCTGGAAATGAAGCGGCCAAGTTCCGGATCGTAATAGCGTGCCCGCAGGAAATAGAGATTGCTTCCACTGTCAAACTTTTGTGTATTAAACTGGAAGTCCGGAAGTATGCCCGATGATGAGCGGATATTGCCGAATGGGTCATAGTTGGCGCTGGACCGCTTTGAACCGTAGGAATTGGCTATAAATCGCATACTACCTGTCGCATCTTCGAGATAGTAATTACTCTCAGTATCATAGAGCAGTCCTAATCCATAGATCCAAAACGTTGATGCATAGTTTTGATCTCCACTGGTGGCCATGAGCCTCGAGAGCGGACCCGAAGTATCATTGATATAGCGCGTAACAGCTGTAGCCATGTTCTTTCGCAATCTATTGCCTAATCCATCGTACTTCCAGTCATAGACATTACCCACGGATGTTGTATGACCAATTAGTCTGTTCTCGAAATCGTAGGTATATGTTGGATCTGAATTAAAGTTTTCTGAAGGTTTCTTGGTTTGATTCCCGTTATTATCGTAAGTATATGAGGTAAAGTTATTCTTTTTGATAAGTTTATAATCATCGTCATAGGTATATGCCGCAGTAGTTGAACCATCTACTTTTTGGGTGAGGCGATTACCCATTTTATCGTAGGTATATTCGAATGTCTTATTGCTGGGATAGGTAGCTTTTATTATTCTTCCCAAAGAATCGTAGCTGAAGGTCGTGGTCTGAGGCGTGGATGAAATAAATGAGCCTGATTCAACAACAGAAGTAATATTCCCAATACTGTCGCGAGTGTAAGTAAATTTAGCCAGTGTTGTTAAAGATTTAGCGTGGATAATCTCTTTTAGTCTGTTTGCACCATCGTAAGTGTAAGTTGTTTTGACTCCGTTTGGTAAGGTACGCGTGGCAACTGTCCCGTTCTTATTGTAGGTGTAGGTAGTTTGTTTAAAGTTCCAATCAGCAACTTTTATTAATCGATTGTTATTGTCATACGTATACGTAACAGTGCCACTATCCGGATATGTGATCGTTTTGAGGTTATGGGCATTGTCATAGGTATATTTGAGGATTTTTCCATAAGCATTTGTTGCCTGTGTGAGTCTGTCAAAATTATCGTATGTAAAAGTAGATGTACCTACAGGATCAATCATTTTTGTCCTGTTGCCCCGATTGTCATATTCAAAGACAACAGTTTTTGCATCCGGGTAAGTTATTTTTGTGAGACGGTTTAATGAGTCGTAGTTATAAGTAGTTGCACTATTGTTCGCGTCAATTCTTTTTGTGACATTTCCGTTGGCATCAAATTCCCACTTAGATATCTTGAGAAGTGGTGTTTTTGTTTGCGTTTGTCGATTAAGGGCATCGTATGCGTAAGTTGTCGTTTTTAGAAGAGCATCTTGCTGTGAGGTGAGATTTTGATAGGAATCATAACCATATGAGGTAACGTTTAGCGAGGCGTCTTTCGTTGATGTTTGCGAACCAGATGTATTGTAGCCGTATTCTGAAATTGTATTGTTGGGTAAGGTAGTTTTTACAAGCCGATTCTCTTTATCAAATAAATTGGTAGTTGTTCCGGATGCATTTGTTTCTGTTAACAGATTTCCATTATTGTCATAGCTATACGATGTTACTTTCAAATCAGGGTCGGTTCTTTTAGTTAATCTTGCAATCGCATCATATACAAATGCAATCCCGTTGTTTAATGCATCAACTTCTGTAAGTTTATTGCCGAAACTGTCTCGAGTCCAGGTTGTTTTGTGGAGTAGCGGATCGGTAAGTGTGAGCATTTCGCCCGACGTGTCGTAAGTGTAATTTGTGGCAAGTCCGGCTTCTTGTGATTTAGTTAGGTTGCCGGCTGCATCGTAAGTAAAAATTGTTTCTTTTGCCAGCGCACCATATCTTTCATCAACTATCTTAGTTAACCTATTTTTTGAATCAAACTGATGTGTTACCTTTTTCAAATCCGGAAAGGTAGATGAAGTTAAGTTCCCATTAGTATCATAGGTGTTTGTTATTTTATTGTTATTTTTGTCTGTTATAGTAAGCGGTAAATATTCTGCCCCGTAGGTATAGTTTACGCTCTTCAGCAGTGGATCTTTCTGTTCAAGAATTCGGGCTTTAGTGTCATACGTTGTAACTTGTGACCTTGGGGAAGTTTGATTGTCGGTTTGCGTAATTTTCCTATTAACCTTGTCGTAATTAAATGTATTTGTAATGTTAGCCGCGTTTTTCTGGGTGGCTATTTTCGCTTCCTCCGTATAAGTATTGGTAAGAATTAGTTGATTTGTGCGGTCGGTAACGGTAGTGAGTTTGAAGTTACTATCATATGTATATATTGTCTCACCGTTATTGGGATCTTTTACAGTTAAAAGGTTTCCATCATTGTCGTACGTATAATTTACGACTCTTGCGGACCAATCAGAGATCGAAGAAATTAACTCTTGACCGTTTATGGTTGTGTAATTGAGATTTACTTGATGATTTTTACTATCAATAATGTTAATTAACTTTCTTGATGCGCCTTCGTAATTATACGTAATGGTGTTGCCGTTTTTGTCCTTAACTTTAGTCAACCTATATGCTGAATCAAAAAGGAACTCTGTTTGGTTTGTTAGACGAGCTGTGAATGTCCCATCGGCGTTTCGGAACACTTGAGAATTATATGATGCATCATCCGGAACATAACCGATATTACAATCGTTAATTGTAAATGATTCAAAGCCCCCGAATTGAGATTGTAGGGCAAGCGATTTTGGATATGTACCGGCGGAACAAACAAATGCATGTGTGGGATTATTGTCATACAAAGTTGCCGGATAAATGTTCCAGCCCCGTCCTACTCCATATTGGCCACCGGAATACGATGAGTATGTCCGCTGAAACGCAAGTGTTAAATCTCCGGCTGTTGGGAAAGACATATCAACAGCAGATGTGTTGTAGGATCCAAGACTCCTGAAAGCATCAGCTGCAACTGCTACGGATTCGTATTGCTGGCCATCTTTTGTGAAAGTCCAGTGTATATCCTCTTTTGTAGTTGGTACACTTTGAGAAGAAGTTTTCAGGCTAGATGAAGTACCACTACTATCTGGATTATAGGTATTTGCAGTATTGTAATCCACTCCACCAACAAGCTGAATTTCGCCACCTGAGATTTGTTTCCAAGGTGTATATCTTTTGGGCACATTTACCGGGGTTGAAACATATTTTGGAGCATAATCACGAGCAAACTGGAAATCAGTTGCAATGCCGTTATCAGCCAACCATTTAATAACAGAAACTATTTTACCGAGCTGCTTTGCGTCAGAATATGCGGGCGCTTCTTGAGAATAAGTATCATAATTGTTCGTCTGATGATCTGCAAATTCCTGCGCAGCCTGATTCCATTTTGGATCGTTACTGGGATTTAGTGCTTCTGTTTTTACTTGCATTATCGCAATCTCAAAGACAAAGGCACTTGCCGCATCGTCTTTTTTCAAAGTTATCAATTTTGGAGTTATCCACCACCTTGAAGCTGATGAACCCACAGAAGCCACTGAAGGATTCTTTTCTAAATAGAGATCGAAGAATGATTTATAGCCCGGAACCGAAGATGTCAGAACACTTCCATTTTCATCATATCCTTGTGCATAGGATTTCAATTTATTATCTGCGTCAAAAAGAACTTTGCCGAATCGAGTATTTTCGATTCCACCATAATATAAAACTTTTAAATTTGGCCCGCTTGGATCAGCTGGATCCTCCTCCATGCTAACAGCAGGAATAGTTCTATTATAAATGACAGACTTAATGGCAACTGCCATATCGTCTTTATCAAACTTAGGCAACGTTGTATTTTTCTTGCCGACGAAAACTATTCGATCAAGAACGGCATCATAATATGCCCCAGTGATGTCTGTCATATCAGCCAAGAATTTTGCAGCTTGATCTAGTGCAACACCGCCAACTCGAGCATGATGAGCCTGGGCGCCAGAATTTGATCCCGGGCTTGCCGAAGCTGTACAAGTATCCTCTGCAAATATATCTATCGGGGCTAAAGAGGTTGATATAAGCGCGACAGATATCGCCAGACCGAAAAATTTTCTGAGGATTTTCTTGGCGATTGTGATTTTATTACTCACTATTTTGTTGTTTTTCGTTTAGTGTTGAATTAATCTTATCCACATTAATCTTTTTAGCTTTTATTTCTTTTTTCGCTGATTTCTCAATAAGTTTTTTATCGCTGTTGAGGAATTCAGACTCGGTAGAGACAGTCTTGTCGGCATCTTGGTAGTAGTTTATTCGGGCGTCAAAGGTAATTTCCAAAGATTGCGATGGCTCAAGCCGAATATTAGGGATAGAAATGGTCTCGCCGTCATCGGTTATACCGGACGTTCCTTGGACATTATGAATAAAGCTGAGTTGTCTGCGGTCAATATTTGTCTTTAGAGTGGCGAAGGCATATTTTTTATCTGACGGATTTGTTATCGTATAGGAAAACCTAATAATATCCCCCGCATCAACTTCCCCATTATTTGCGACATCTCCGCCCGGAGCCAAGGTGATAGCCGAATCTATTGCCAACTTTCCCGGATTAATGAAGTTTTTTATATCTTTGAGGAAGTCATCTAAATTAACAGCGAAAGCAGATTGTATTTGAAAAAGGAGAAGTATTGGCAGGAAAGCGAATAACAACAATTTTTGGGAGGGTCTCCTGAATGGCGCCATGGCGTAATTCACCAAAAATTAACACTTGATGTTTATAATTGTCAATATGGCAAAAAAATTATCGAAAGTGAAATTTATATTCTTTCGAGAGAAAACCCTAGGGTTGCTGTCAGGGCTGATATCTCGATAGAAAATAAGAGACTCCATGTGTTGAACACCCACCTTGTCCATACACATCAGCAAGAATCAAAAGAGCAAAATGAACAGGTGTCCAATCTGATTAAACTGCTAACAACTAAATGGACTATACTCATGGGAGATTTTAACGCAATACCTGATAGCTCAGCGATAACTAATATCAAGAAAGTCCTACTTGATTCTGATCCAGCCTCTTTACCGACTTGGAGCATGTATCCAGATGGTTGTATAAAATGTAATCCTCAGGAAGTGAACACTCGACTGGATTACATTTTTACAAGCAATGATATTAAGACAGGTTCATTCAAAGTCGAGAAGTCAAACGCATCCGATCATTTACCAATTTCGGTTACACTAGAAATTTAATTGTTTATTATAATTAGAGACAAAAAATGGCTGAAGTCATTGTGTCCAGTAGGTTCGAATAATGGAAACTTTAAAAAAGTATAATTAAACTAGCGTGGCGCATCGAGCAAAGTCAAGCCAAGTTCTTCACGATAGAAAAGTTCAGCAAATTGCCATTAGACATTTGCGAGTCGGCCACCAAGTACTGGTTGATTTGCCGGGACACAGGCGACCATCGGCTATTGATGGATACATTCCGGATATCGTGGTCAAGGATAAAGGGAAAATCACAAGAATTATCGAGGTGGAAACTCCTGCTACTGTCAGAAAAGATTTTGCAAAAAACAAGGTATTTTCGCAAGAAGCCAAAAGGCTAAAAGCTACCTTTCTGCGTTATGTTGCCCGACCAAAAGCAAGCTAATCTTTTGCTAATACTTCTTTTATCTCTCTTAATTATCATAATTTTCGAATTGGTAGCAAAATTGTCACTCAGAACTTTTCTTAAAGATAAAATTACTTCCGAGAATCTAAAAACCGAATTTGAAGAAATTTTTATCCCGCCTTTTGAAGAAAAAAAACCAGAAGAATTTCGCGTATTCGTTTACGGTGGTTCTACAGTCCAGGGTGTTCCTCTACCAAAAACCGGTTTTGTTAACCAGCTTCAATATCAACTGCATAAAGTTTTCGACTATAAAGACGTTAAAGTCTACAATTTTGGCTGGGCCGGATTTAATTCCACCAGAATCCGCTATTTATTTAATCGAACAATTTCACAAAAACCGGATCTAGTAATTATCTATACTGGAGAAAACGAATTCATTTATCCTCAACTCGATTATTATTTGTTAGTCAGGGCAGTGACTGCACTCAAAAACCGAAGCGATTTGGCAAAAATCATTCTTTCTTCAGCACAATCTCGCAATACACAGAAGCCGTTGTCTTCTCAAAAATTCCCGGCTTATGGAGACAATAAGTTTTACGTCAGTCTAAAAATGAATATTTTCCAAAACAATCTTCTGGCGATAACAAGAGCTGCCAAAAAAAGCCGCATCCCGTTAATATTGGCGATTCCAGGTCACAATATCGCTGACTGGCCACCCGTTAAAAGAGAAACAACTGAAAATGGTGTGTCTATCTCTTATCAGCAAGGGGTACAAATTGCCCGACAGTTGATCGACCAGAGAGACTATCAAATGGCAAAAGATTGGATTAACTATCATCTAACTCAGTATCCAGATGATGCTTCGCTCCTGTTTCTTAAAGGAACAGTTCTTGAAAAACAGGGCGAACCATCTTACGCTTACGAAATTTTCCAAAAGGCTAAAGATAACGATTTAGTCCCCTGGAGAACCACCACTTCCCATGCCAACTTTATTAAATCACTTGATGATCATAAAAATGTCTGGGTAGTCGATTTTGCAGAAGTTTTTCGCGAAAATTCAAAAGATCAACTTCCAGGATTTAATTTCTTTCTTGACGGAACCCATCCCAATAAAGAGGGGGCTTATCTAATTGCCAAAACCCTTTCGGACTTTATTATTTTGGAAAAACTAGTTTATCCCGAATGGTTAAAGGACATTAAAGACCCTTTCCCAAGCCAAGATTTATTTAAATTTATGCAAATTACCAAAGAAGATGATTTTTTTACTTTCACAAAATCAGCAGCTCTTGCCCTCAAAATACCATTAATGAATTTTGATGCAGCGCAGTATTTTATTGAAAAAGCAGAAGAAATTGATAATAAAAACTGGGAAACCAGAGCAATCAAAGCTGCTATGTCTCACCTAAAAGGAGATGATCAGAAAACAATGGTCTTGTTGAAAGAAGCAGAGAAACTAAAAGGGGCAGCTCTTTCCCAACAAGAAACAGAATCAATTCCTTATTTATCCGAAATATTAGAGTATCAACCCTAAAATTTTCCCGCATTTTGCAACAACAGCGGCATTAGCATTTTTCAACTTTACGTAATCAATTAAAATTTTAATTGCCTTGCCAATATTTAAATCGTCGTCCATTGCCGCAAAAAAATCAGGTAGAGTTTTTTTAACTTCACCACAACTCATCCTTGAGCGAAGCGATAGAGTCTCCTGTGTTTTAGATCTTATCGGTCTCCGGCTGTTGCCGGATGCCTCCAGGATGACAGCAATTTTTTTGGCATTTTTTAAATCTTCTTCTCTATAATTCCAGGAAGAGCGATAATGGTGCCACAAAAGGTAAATTCTAATGGTACTGGCGCTGTATTTTTTTAAAAGGTCATCAATAAAAATCATATTTCCCAAAGATTTACTCATTTTTTTCCCTTCGCAATAAACCATGCCGGTATACATCCAAAACTTTGCGAATTTTTTACCGCTATAATTTTCGCTTTGGGCAATCTCCGCCTCATGATGAGGAAATATCAAATCTTCTCCGCCACCATGAATTGTCAAAGTCGGCCCCAGATAGCGCATGCTCATAGCCGAACATTCGATATGCCAGCCGGGCCTGCCGTGTCCCCACGGCGAATCCCAAGTCGGCTCTCCTACTTTGCCGTCTTGCCACAAAACAAAATCCAGGGGGTCACGTTTTTTGGGGTCAAGTGGGAAATTTCCCCGGTCATTGGCAATTGTCAGCATTGCCCGATATGGAAGTTTTGAAAGTTTTCCAAATTTCTTGTCACTTTTGACATCAAAATAAACAGAGCCATTTTTTTTATATGCCAAGCCGTTTCTTAAAAGTAGTTCAATGATTTGAATCATTGAACTAATATGTTCTGTTGCTTTTGGGTAAAAATCAGGACGTAGCGCGCCCAAAGTCCTCATGTTTTTTAAATGTCTTTGGGTTTCATTTTTTCCTAAAGTTTGCCAACTGATTCCAAGTGATTTTGCTTTAATCAAAATGTCATCATCGATATCTGTTACATTCTGCACATAAGTTACATCACGCCCCAAAAATCTCAGATATCTCACCAAAACATCGTAAATCAAAAAAGTGAAAGCATGCCCCAAATGTGTTGTATCATACGGAGTAATCCCGCACACGTAAATTCCTATCTTTTTGTCATTCAAACTTTCTTTCTTTTCGGAAAGCGAGTTATAAAGTTTCATAATTTGCCGAGAAATTATCCTTTTTCCAAAACCAAAAAATATTCTTCTTTTGGTAATTTTTTGATTATCTTTAAAATCTTTTCAGCATCGGATCGCTGAGTCTTATGAGCCATCATTGCGGCAAGTTTTGTTGGCCACACATCATTTATGTCAACTATTTCATCGATTTCTGACTTTTTGTAACCAGGAGGAAAATAAATAAAATAGTCTTTTATTAATTTTCTTTCCTGATCCGAAATGCAGTAATAAAGTAATTTATTGACCACAGACAATTTATTGAAAACGTAAGTGGTTACTAGAGAAACAACAATGTGATCAATATGTCCGGAAATCCCTCGAGGCTCAAAAGTTAAAAGGGTATCAGGTTGGAGTATTTTAATCTTCTCCTCTATTTTTTCAGCCAGTTTGTGATAGATGGAATTAGAAAGAGTTCCATCGGCAAAACCCAAAAAATAAACTTCTCTAACTCCTAAAATTGCCGCCGATTTTAAAAGCTCCTTTTCGCGAATTTTTGCCAGCTCCTGATGATCTCCTCCGGCCTCACCACGAGTAGCACAAAGAATATAAATGTCATTTTTCTTTGCAAGTTTGACCAAGGTCCCGGCCGGTCCAAATGCCTCATCATCCGGGTGGGCAAAAACAGCAACCAGAGTTTTAGGATTTTTCAAGAGCGTCATCGATGCGGTCAATTACTTCCTCTTTAGTTAAAACCGCAAGACTCGGATAAATCGGCGGGGTATTGTCGGCAAAAACCGCCAGTCGCAGTGTATTTTTAAAATCGGCCGAAACTAGATTATTATTGGCAATCCATTCGTCAAGTATTTTTGTAATAGCCTCCTCATTCCAATTGTCAATTGATTCGATTGCCTCTTTCGCATTTACTATTTTGCTTTTCTCCGGCGGTTTTTCTTTGCCTTTCACAAAAAAAACCAACGAGACACTTTCAAAATCAGATAATGTTGTCATTCGATCGCGTACAAGAGGAATGATTTTCAGTAAAGTTTGAGCCGTTATTGTTCGAGCTTGTCCCGTTACCATACGGTACGGGGCTTGTCGAGAACTTACCCTGTCATTCTGGAAGGAGTGAAACGACTGATAGAATCTCTTTTTAGATCCTATCGCTTCGCTGGCGGATGACATTACTTCTCGACTCTCCGGCTTCGCCGGATCGCTCGAAGGATAAGAGAGCTTATTCTTCTTGCTATCGCTCGGAGAATAAAAATCCTTTATTTTTGAAGCCAATATTTCATCGGATAACTTCTGAATGTATTTTCGGTTGAACCACCTCAATTTTTCTAAATTAAAAATCGGACTGTTTTTATTAAGTCGCTCAAGAGAAAATTCCCGAGTCAAATCATCAAGTGAAAACATTTCTCGATCATCTCTTGGTGCCCATCCAAGAAGCGCTAAAAAATTAACAATTGCCTCAGCTAAATATCCATCTTCAATATACTCAAGAACCGACCTTGCGCCTTCTCTTTTGGAAAGTTTTTTACGATTTGCCCCTAAAATTGGCGGTAAATGAACAAAAGCCGGCACATCCCATTCAAAAGCTGCGTATAAAAGTAAATGCTTAGGAGTAGATGATATCCATTCATCACCTCGCAAAACATGTGATATTTTCATATCATGATCGTCAACGACCGATGCAAAATGGTAAGTAGGGAAGCCGTCTGACTTAACAATTACAAAGTCTTCAATTACATTGGAAGAAAATTCAATCTGCCCGTGAACTACATCAGCCCATTTTAGTTGTTTGCCATCTGGAACTTTGAACCACCAAGCATTTTCTTGCTCATACGCCGCTCCCTTATCTTTTAAAGTCTCCAAATGCCTATTATATAAAGGAAGCCGTTCAGATTGTTTATAATCCTTGTCCCACATAAGGCCCAAAACGCTTAAACTCTCCTTAATTTTTTCAATCGTTCCGGGCACGATTCTTTTTTGATCTGTATCTTCAATTCTTAAAATAAACTGCCCTTTTTGATTTTTGGCAAAAAGAAAGTTAAAAAGGGCTGTTCTGATATTCCCGATGTGGGGGACTCCAGTGGGCGAAGGAGCATAGCGAACTACCACTTGCGACATGGTAAAATTGTATCACATGGCCACTCTTACCCAAGCTTCGATATTTTCAAAAAAAGCCTTTAAATGGATAATTCTAACAATTATTCTGTCAGTTTTCTTGATCGTATTTTTAGCTTTTGGCAAATCTGTGAGAGATAGTATTTTTGCGCCAGCCGCGCCTCCAGCTACGGTGGCTTTTGGCAAAATTCGCCAGTTAGATTTAAGCATCGGAATAAGTCCACCTGCCAGTGCCGAGTATTCAGTAGAAACCCTCACCGGTGATCTACCGCAACTTCCTGCCTACGCAAAAGTGTATGCAGTTGAAGCAAATAAATTTTCCTTCGGGGATCTGGATAGAGCCAAAAGGCGTGCCCAGAATATTGGCTTTACTAATGAACCCGAACAAATCTCGCCCGGCCTGGTCAACTTCATAGATCCTAAAGATGACCAAAGAGTTCTTACCATAGAAACCTCAACGGACAATTTCACTCTCAAAAGTAATTTCAAGAATGATCCAAATGTTATAACCACAAAAATTGCAAGTCTTGACGATGTCCAAAATAGAGCAAGGGATTTCTTGGTAAACCTGGGTGTAAATGGTGATGAATTTCCACTGGATAACACAGAAGTCCAAAAACTAAGAATTGACGGAGGTAGTTTAACAGACGCCCTCATTCTCCACCAAACAAACTTAGCTAAAGTTATTTTCAAAAGAGCACCTTTAGATAAAATCCCAATCATTTCTCCAAATGACAAAACTCCTCCAGTTTATGTCATGGTCTCATCAAGAGAAATTGTTGAGGCAAATGTTGATATAGCCAAAGTCCAAAGATTTAAGTTCGCTACATATCCCTTAAAAGGCGTCCAGAAAGCCTTCCAAGAATTAAAAGCGAAAAAGGCGGCTTTTAATAAGAATGTCCAGTCAAATCAACTTGCCATAAGAGACGTAACTTTAGGATATTTGGAAAGTAAAATGAATGGCCCATACATACAGCCAGTCTACCTCTTTAAAGGAAACGACTTTATTGCCTACGTTCCCGCTGTTGACGACGGGTGGATTATCAAAACGGCTACTGGTTCCACCGGTAATTGAGAAAGGTCCACTCAATTAGCTTTTTGGAATCGTCAAATCTGTCTTTGGAACCAAGAACCACCACAATGATTGTCTTATGATCTCTTGTAGTTTTAGTTATTAAGTTTTCCTGTGCGCCGTCAGTTTTGCCAGTCTTAATTCCCTCAACTCCTGGTACTTCACCAATTAATCTATTCACATTTGCAAGATAATAATTTCTTGTACCGCTCATGTCATTTAAGACAATGCTTTTGGTTGCCACAATTTTGGCAATTAAAGGGTCAGTAACTGCAGCCTTCGCCAGTTTTGCTAAATCAAAAGCCGTGCTGTATTCAACAATATCATCAAACCCCGCCGGATTGGCAAAGCGAGAATTTTCCATCCCTAACTTTTTAGCTTTTTCGTTCATTTTCATCACGAACTCTTCAATGGATGGTGCACAACTACCAGCGAGAGCATAACTAGCGTCATTGCCAGATGCTACTAGCATGCCGTAAAGCAGCGTTTCGACTGTCACAACGTCCCCGAGCGCAAGTCCCATCGTAGCTGGTTCATCAAAAGTCGAACTTACTGTTACCAATTGATTAGGGCTGCAAGACTCCAGTGCCACCAGAGCGGTCATTAGTTTTGTGGTAGAGGCAGGTAAAAGGCGAGCCTTAGCATTCTTTTCAAAGAGCGAAGCTCCTGTCAAATTATCAATTACAATTGCACTCTTAGCAGAAATTTCAAGAGGCTCTGAAAAATTTTCAACTGGTGCCGGCTCCGGATGAAATTTTTCGGCCACAAAAGTCACCCCTTTTATTCCCTGTCGTGCATTCCCCTTTAAGAAGCCCGGATAAAAAAAGACAGCAATACCAGAAACAACAATCAACAAAGCGATAAAAAAACGTATGAAAATCACTTTACTTTTATCCCAAGCTCTTTAAGGGATTTGTCGTCTACGAAAGAGGGCGCATCCATAACTGCCGTTTGGCCGGATGAAGTCATTGGGAATGCAGTTACTTCTCGAGTATTTTCCTCCCCAATTGCTGCCATCAAAAGCCTCTCAATTCCCGGAGCAATTCCGCCGTGTGGCGGAACGCCGTAGGTAAAGGCAGAAAGGAGATGGCCGAATTTTTCCTCTATCTCAGAATCGCGATATCCCAATATCCTAAAAATTTTTCTCTGAATTTCAGCATCCGTAATTCGAATACTTCCTCCGCCAACTTCCAAGCCATTACAAACTAAATCATGTTGCCAAGAACGGACCTTTATCGGGTCCGTATCCAACAGTCCAATATCTTCATCCTTCGGCGCTGTAAATGGATGATGACTGGGCGAAATAGGTTGATCCGCTGTTTTCTCAAAGAGCGGGAAGTCAATAACAAACGCAAACGCCAAGATATTGGGATCTTTCTTCTCCCTCAAATCAAATTTATCGGCCCCATATTTTTTCATTGCTTCTTCGTGACTGATTCTTGGAAATGGAAATTGTAATACCTTTTTCCCGAAAACTATCTCGGTGATTTCTTTAAATAATTCCTCAGTCAGCTTTAAAATATCTTCTTGCTGGACAAATGCCATCTCAATATCAAGTTGAGAGAATTCGCCATATGCTCTGTCCGCCCTTGGATCCTCATCCCGAAAACAGCGGGCAATTTGGAAATAGCGCTCAAATCCGGCTACCATTAAAAGTTGTTTGTATTGCTGTGGGGATTGAGGCAGAGCATAGAACTTACCTTTTTGAAGTCTTGCAGGTACCAGAAAATCACGGGCTCCCTCAGGAGTAGCTTTTGTCAAAATCGGCGTTTCAATCTCTAAAAATCCCCGTTCCGTCAAAAACTGCCGCATGAAAGAAATCATCTCGTGGCGCATTTTGATGTTTTTCTGAAGACGCGGCCGCCGAAGATCAAGATAACGGTATTTGAGGCGCAAAGCTTCGTCAATATCCAGTCCGTCGCCATCTACGGGAAAAGGTAACTCGTGGGCTTTACTTATAATCTCGCAAGATTCGATTTCAATCTCAACCTTTCCGGTTTCAATATTAGGATTGACCAAATTCTTGGGTCTTTCCTTGACTGTTCCCACTATCTTAACTGCATCCTCGCTTGATACATCAAATCCTTCTCTAGTCACTGTTTGTACGATACCGGAGGCATCGCGCAAGTCGTAAAAAGAGACCTTTCCGTGGTCCCGAATAGTATTAATCCAGCCGAATAGAACGACCTTTTCGCCGATTTTTTTACTAGTTTCAACTGCCAGTGTCCGATTCACAGGAACAATTCTAACTTAATTGAATTTGACAAGCAAAGGGGAATTTGATAAACTTTTCCACAATGTATTTGAACTTAAAAGCCACAAGTTTTATCTTCGCAAGCTTTACTCGCTAACAGGCGGGTTTGCTTGGTGGTTTTTAAGCCGTAAAACTTAAAACAAATCCAAACATAACTCGCCAGATAAGGCGAGTTTTTTTATGGTAAAAAAAGCAAAACATGACAGAGCAAAATCATTCAGGAATCGAGAAAGAGATGGAGCAGGCACCACGGGTTTATTACTATGGAAGCACTGGTAGTTTTACTGAGGCGGCTGCGATAAGGCACATTAGAAGGGAAGACATCGGCGACGCGGTTTTAATTCCTAGTGGAAACGTAACAGAGATCATAGAACACGTTTTGGCAGGTCGTGGTACTGGAATTTTGCCTGTCGAGAATACTAATGTAGGAGCGGTTGAGATGACACTTTTGGCCCTAGATTCTGTAAGGTCTAAGAGTGGCTTGTATATAAGAGGAGAGATTGATATGCCTGTTTCCCATGTTCTTGCTTCTTGTGGACCGTTTTCGGAAGTTGCCGGTATTGTTTCTCATGGAGCAGCAGTTTCTCAGTGCAGCGCAAATCTTGAAAAACTTTTTGGTCAGATGAGCCGACGAATACCTTATAAAACTAAAGATGAAAATGATTTAGATATTCCAACCTCAGATGCAGCGAGGATGGCCAAGGATGATCCAAGGCTGGCGGCAATTTGCAGCGAGGACGCGGCTTTAAAATATGGTTTGACTGTTCACAGGCATAATTTTCAAGATAACCCGTATAACGCGACAAGATTTATTGTTGTTGGAGATAAACCAATGGATTATGACCCCAACTGTTCATATAAAACCTCAATGATAATTTATCTTAAGGATGAACCCGGTTTTTTGCATGATCTACTCGACGATTTTGCCACGGGACATATTAATTTGACTCAGATTAAATCTTATAAATCTTTTGATAACCACAAAGAGACTCTTGATCATGGTTTTTTTATCACGATTGATGGACATTCTGGTGACCCGGACATAAAAAGGGCGCTTGGACGAATAGAGAATAGCGTTTCCGAATTTAGAAATCTAGGATCATACCCAAAGGCTGCGGAGGTTGCAGTCGATGCAATTGAAGTTGATTGGGAAAGTTTAGTGAATCAGGAAATGAGAAGGCAAAATGGTTCTAAAAATGGTGGCGATATTCATTTGATTTTTATCTTGAATAACAGGAAAGGTGCACTCCGCGACGCAATAAAACCGTTTAAGGAAGACAATACCAATTTAACGAAAGTCGATTCATGGCCAACTGGAGTTATGGGTATTTATGGATTTGATCTAGATTTTGCCAATCCAGGCGACGATGCTAAAGTTGAAAGTCTTATGAAGCGGATGGAGGCGTCGTGTCGGAAAGTGGTTAGACTTGGGTGAACGAATATGTTGAACCCCCCCGACAATTATAAAGACGAAAACCCGCATCTTATGATTTGGTTGTCATCGCAACCACTTTTGGTAAGAATAGGTGGAATGGAGTATTATCAATTAAAAAGACGGCAGTTCGTGACGTCGCAACTCAATAAAATGCTCGATGAGGAAAGCTAACAATTTAAAATGAAACTGTCAATTTTATTTGACAACTTAAAAAGGATCAATTAGAATTACAAACAATGAAAAATTCGGCCATCGCAATTAGCATTATTATTACCTCTTCTGGGAGGTATCTCGACTAAGGTTAAAAATAACCTAATGCGAGACAAACCTCCCAAACGGGAGGTTTTTTTGTGGCAAAAGGAGGTGACTATGGCATCAGAACGATCTACTGCACCGATAGATTGGGAACAAGTATGTCTTGAACACTATAGAAAACAACCGTCGAGTGTCTTAAGGACACTGGTTGAGCTGGCCAGATTAAGAAACATGATTGATCATAACGAGGCAGATGCAGAAAGGATAGTCAGGAGGGTTGGTTTTCATTGGAATTTAAGTGGAGAAGCTCAAGTCTTGTCGAAAAAGCAACTTGAAGATATGAAGAGACAAGATCCTGAAGGTTACGCTGTTTCTCAGTTAATGATGGAGTTAAACCTTCTCAAAAATCCTGACAGAGTTGTTCGCAAGTTTAATATACCTACATAATTTTGTAGACTAGAGTTTGGTGAAAACCTTGTTTTTCTTGTCATTCCGAACTCGTTTCGGAATCTGAGATTAGATCCTGAATCAAGTTCAGGATGACAAATCGTTGGTTTGTTACAACAACGTTTTCTTACAAGGTCAAGGTCAATAGGTTTTCACCAAGCTTGGTAGACTAAAAAATTTGACAATCAAAGTCAAAGTATCGTATAGTACACGTTAATGTATTTGAATATCTTAATCCTTACTCTCCTTATTATGAGCTTGCTCATAACAAGCTCTCTTATTAGCGGCCTCTTGCTTTTGGGCAAGAGACTAGGGGAGGTTATGGCTTAAGATATAATCTTAAAGACCATAAGGAAACAGACCTCCCCAAAGGGAGGTTTTTTATTGGCAATTTTAACTTTTAAATTGAAGGTCGCCTTCATATAAATTTCGGCGAACCAAAGGAGGTGAAATTTAAATGTCAGTACAAAAAGAAAGCATCAACGGATTCGGAGTCGAACCAAGCGGCAGGGGTTGGTTCCATGAGAGACATGGCGTAGAGGATGTTCCAGTACCAAGCCCTGAAAAATTCACACCTGCCATTTTCCCGGCTTCAGAAATACAAGATGTATCTAAGCCGGTTGTCGAGACAACAGTTGAACCGGATAAATCAGAAGACGTCCCGGTCGTAAGGGAGGGTTATAGTTACAGACCAGATTCTCCTAATAAACCGGTAATCACGGAGCGGGGGTTTTTTAATCCGACTGAAAAATTCCCTAACGGACGATTAGGGGTATAAATAGAAATAAAAGACAGAGGCTAGGAAGCTCATCGAGGGTTTTCAAGACAAAAGGAGTGTGTTTAATGCCGGAAACTAGACAGTGATGATACTAGTTATTAATTGCCAAATCCTTAATCTTTAACTGTAAACTTCCATTCCCATTGTACTTGTCCTCAGCCAAAGTATAAACCAAATCCACTAAATACCCCGGTCGAATCTCCGCTTTTTTTTCTCCCATATTAAATCCAATTGCGCCAAATCCGTCGACTTGAAGTTTTAAATGTTTATTATCAGCGCCAACCGTTCTCACATCCTCAACCATCAGGTTGCGGGTTAAAAAAATCGGTTGGGGATTCGCCATACCATATGGTTCAAACTGGCTAATTTCATCGAGAGTTTTGTGATTGATGTCTTCCTTTTCAAGCTCACATTCAATCTCAAGTTTCGGAGTCAGTAATTCATTGGTAATTCGTGAGGCGGCATATTTATTAATTTGCGCAGAAAAAACTTCTATATGACGCGTTTCAATCGTAAATCCTGCTGCCATCGGGTGCCCGCCGGCATCCACCAAATATTCGGAAGAAGATCGAATTGCCTCGACAATATTAAATCCCGGAATAGATCTTGCCGAGCCTTTTGAATAAACTTCACCTTTGGAAATTGCAATCATCGGCCGCCAATACTGCTCCACAAGTCTCGAGGCAACAAGCCCGATTACGCCCTCATGCCAAGCCTCGTGAGAAACTACTCCGACCAATTGGTCACTTTCAACCATCGATAAAGCACTATTGACTGCAGAAACAGTTAAATCCTGACGTTTACTATTTGTTCGGCTTAAAACCTCCGCTAAATCATGCGCCTGACTTTTGCTTTTAGTACAAAGAAGCCTCAGCGCATCCATACCATGCTCAATCCTGCCCATGGCATTGATTCTTGGAGCCAAAATATGACCGATCTCATAAGTTCCTATCTTGCCGTTTATACCAGCACTTCTAATTAGTGCCAAAAGTCCTGGCCGCTTTGTTTTAGAAAGTATTTCAAGTCCAAGTTTAACAATTGCTCTGCTGCCGCCGATAAGCGGTACCAAATCGGCAATTGTCGCCAAGGCCGCCAACTCCAGCTTGCCAGTCAAAGTATCCTTGTAATCAGGTTTTAATTTTTTAACAATTTCAAAACAAAGCCGCCAGGCAACACCAGCCCCACACAAATCAACACTATGCACCATTGCAGTTGGTTTTGGTCGCCTAGCAGGCATAACATGGTGGTCTGTGATAACAACGTCAACTCCCAGTTTTCTCGCATGTTCAACTTGCGAAACCGCAGTTACACCGTGATCAACAGTAATAATTAGGTTTACTTTCTGCTCGGCAAGCTCAGAAATTGCCCCATTTGAAAGTCCGTAACCTTCGCGAATTCTGTGAGGTATATATGGTAAAACATTTGCCGAAAGGTCGTTTAATGTCTCCCACATGATTGCCGTACCGCACATCCCATCCGCATCATAATCAGAATAAACGATTATTTTCTCGCCTTTTTTGATAGCTGCCTCGATCCTTTTGACGCCGGATTGAAGATTTGTTGGTTGAATATCCAGTATTTGATCGATAGTCGGATTTAAAAATCCTTTAAGTTTAGAAGATGAATTAAGCCCCCTGTTTTTCGCTAAGATATCAAGCAGCCAGCTTTTGCTTTTTTTTGCAACTTTCGATTTAATCTTCCAGTCGCGTTTTATCATTTAAGTAATTTTAGAACAATGTTTACACAATTCATAGTAAAATCTAGGTATGAAGCTTGATTTGGGAGTCGAACAAATAATAACCAAACTGGACAAAGCCAGTTTTGAAGTAGCCGTTGTCGGTGGCGCCGTCCGCGATCTTTTATCAAATCAGGCCGTAACTGATTGGGATTTAACAACAAATGCCAAGCCAGAGGAAATTCTGAAGCTTTTTAAAAATGGTTTTTATAGCAATCGCTTCGGTACAGTCGGCGTGCCCACGGGAGACCAAACAGTCGAAATCACTACTTATCGCCGCGAAATGGGTTATTCAGATAAACGCCATCCGGACAAAGTGGTCTGGGGAAAAACTCTTGAAGAAGATCTATCCCGCCGCGACTTCACTATCAACGCCATTGCCCTGAAGAAAGTGGAAAGTGGAAAGTGGAAAGTGGAAAGTGCCAAAAGTAACTCTCAACTCTCAATTCTCAATTCTCAATTTATTCTCGCTGATCCATTTGGCGGGCAGAAGGACTTACAAAGTAAGATCATCCGGACAGTAGGTGATCCTGATCAAAGGTTTCAAGAGGATGCGCTAAGACTTCTTCGAGCTGTTCGCTTCGCCACCACTCTTGGATTTACTATCGAAGAAAAGACCCTCGCTGCTATCAAGAATAATGCCAATTTGCTCAGTCAGATCTCACAAGAGCGAATCCGCGATGAAATTTTCAAGATACTCGAGTCTGAAAATGCAGCAGATGGCATCCTTCTTGCTCGTCAAGCTGGTCTACTTCAAATCTTTTTACCCGAACTGGAGGTTTGTTTTTCCGTTGAGCAAAAAAGCCCCAAACGTCATCACATCTTTGACGTTGGCACTCATTGTGTTGAAAGCTTGAGAAACTGTCCTGCAAAAGACATTATTGTCAGATTTGCGACTCTTCTTCACGATATCGGTAAAGCCAAAGTTGCCAATGTTACAGAAGAAGGTGTTAGGACTTTTTATAATCATGAAGTCGTTGGGGGGCGGCAAGCATTGGATATCGCAAGAAGACTTCACTTATCAAAAGATCAAAGAGAAAAATTATACAAACTAGTTCGCTGGCATCAATTCACCGTCAATGAAAATCAAACAGACAGTGCTCTGCGTCGCTTCATCAGAAATATCGGTCCAGAAAATATCGAGCCGATGATGGACTTGCGAGTCGGGGACAGACTCGGCGGTGGACTCCAGCAGCCGGAAAGCTGGCGCCTAAAACTCTTTAGGGCACGACTAAAAGAAGTGATGACAAAACCCTTTACTGTCGCCGATCTCAAAGTAAACGGCCACGACGTCATGAAGATTTTAAACATTAAACCCGGCCCCAAAGTCGGCGAAATCCTGAGCAAACTCTTCGAAGAAGTCCAAGAAGACGCAAAAAAGAACGAGAAAAGTTACCTAATAAATAAGATAACTGAATTGAAGAATAGTTAACTAAATATTGTCTAAGATTGGATCCAAAAAAATCAAAGCGAGTCCCCCAAAAATAATTATTAAAGCTATTATATTTTTTGCAAGCCCTCTAATTCTTGCATCTTCTATACTTTTTTCCTTAAAAAGAAATTTGGCTAAAAGTTTGTACTCTATCAAATCAGTCCAACTATAGACCCTCGGAGAGAAAAACTTGATGTCTTTCTTTAAGAGATAAATTAGCCCGGCTACTAAAAGTACAAGACCTAAAATTTGAATCATGACTTTCCTCTTCTAAATTTTTGCCAGACGACCAAAAGGGGAGCGGCGTTGAAAATGGAAGAATATGTGCCGGAAACCACACCGATTAAAAGTGCTAAAACAAAAGTCTTAATTGATTGCCCTCCAAATAAAAGAAGTGCCAAAAGCACAAAAACTACAGTTAGTGACGTATTCATCGACCTTCCAAGTGTCTGAACGATCGAATAATTTACCACTTCCGAAAAAGAAAAATCATCGTGCTTTGCAAGGTTTTCCCTAATTCTGTCAAAAACAACTATAGTGTCATGGACGGAAAATCCCAAAACAGTCAAAAGTGCCGTTATAAACAGTGAGTCAATCTCAACTGCAAAAAAGTGTCCCAAGATTGCAAAAATACCAACAACTACTACAACATCATGCACCAGTGCCACAACCGTGCATACTCCAAATGCGATTGAAGAAGCTGGTTTTGGCAATTTCCTAAATGCCCAAGTCACATATAGCATTATTCCCAAAATGGAAATGGCAACGGCCAAAAGTGCGTTTCGTGTCAACTCCTTTGAAATTGTCGGGCCGACAGTTTCCAACCTTATGTCATAAGTTTTCGAGAATGACTCGGCGAGCTTTCCTTTTAGCTCATTAATTTTTTCCTCGTCCGTAACTTTCATTCTGACTATAACCGATTGGTCAGACGTATTAGCGGCGGAAGCAATCTCAACATTTTTTTCGGTAAATAATTCTTTAACCTGATTCGCGCTAATCTTAGATTCAAATCCTATTTCCCACAGCGTTCCTCCCGAAAAATCAATTCCAAGCTTTAAGCCCCACAAGAAAAAGGCCATGATCCCGGGTATTATTAAGAGAAGCGAAAATGCAAAAAACCAATTCTGGTATTTAATTAAATTCATAGTTTCTGTTCCCAGTCTCACCTCCGAGGTGAAAAACCTACACCTCGGAGGTGTCTTTTACCCAGAACATCCTCAAAAATGTCCTCGTTACGGTTATTGCCGAAAACATGGAAATCAAAATTCCAATAGCCAAAGTTAGCGCAAATCCCCGAATCGATCCCGTGCCGAAATTAAATAGAATTGCAGTCGTAATTAGTGAAGACACATTCGAATCACGAATAGAAGACCAGGCTCTGACGAATCCAGAAAATAGTGCTTCATGGCGAGGTTTACCCCAGCGAATTTCTTCCTTGATTCTTTCAAAAATTAAAATATTGGCATCAACTGCCATGCCAATAGACAGCACAAAACCGGCAATTCCGGCGAGAGTCAAAGTAACAGGAATCACCTTAAAAATGGCAAACGTTATAAGAGAATATATAATAAGCGCAACAACCGCAAAAACTCCCAAAGAGCGGTAGTACAAAATCATAAAAATGGCAACAGATGCAAGCCCCACACCGGTAGCTAGAATACTTTTTTGAATTGAGTCCGCCCCCAAAGTTGGACCAACTCTTGTCTGACTTTCGATTTTCAAGGGGACAGGCAGAGCTCCGGCATTGAGCTCTACTACTAATTGTTTGGCATCAGACGAAGTAAAATCTCCAGTTATTTGAGCCCGGCCGTCGGCAATTACAGCTTGAACTGTTGGCGCTGAAATCAATTGATCGTCAAGGAAAATTGCCACAGGTTTTGAAAGATTATTGCGAGTTATCTCCTCAAACTTTTTTGCTCCCTGGTCATTAAACTCAATATTGACCACATAACCCGGGGTTTGGGGATCTTGACTTGGCGCAGCACTCGCCCTTTTTAGTTGACTTCCTGTTAGTCCTGAACTTTCAAAAGAGTCTGGTAGTGCCGCAATTGTCGCTTCCGGTGAGTCGGCTTTAAGTGTCCTGAATTCAAGATGAGCCGTTTTTTTAACGGTTGAAACTGCCGCCTCAATATCCGCAATTCCGGCAATTTCAACTATTATTCTATGCTGATCGCCCGCCTTTGCCGTTTGAACGACCGGTTCCGAAACCCCCAACAGATTTATTCGATTTTCGATAATATTTTTTGCTGACTCGAGTGCGTTATCGCGGTCTCTGTCTTCTATTTTGGACATGTCAGCAGACATCACCAACTGAACTCCACCAGCAAGATCAAGTCCCAGTTTAGGCTCTAAATCACGCGCAAATAATTTTGTATTTATCACAGGGTGAGAAAATTCGCGACCGCCAAACGAAACTTTCGGCAGATCAATTAACACCGAAGAGATTGTCAAAAAAATAATCAACAAAAGAATTAACCTTGGGCGCTTAATCACTAAAAGGAATTATATATCAGGAGTTTACTTGAAGTTAACTATTAACCATAAACTATTAACTATTAACCATTAACTATTTACTACAGCTTCACCATTTCTTCCTCATCACCAATTAACATCACTCGAGGTTTTGAAAGAATACCCATTACAAATGGATCTCTCCTATTTTTACGAAAATTAAATTCTTCCTCTGTCATTGGCGTAAAATTTACCTCTCTATTTCGTCTGGCTTCTTCATCACGAACGATTGCCCCCAACTCCGGCAACACGATACTGCCAACAACAAAAAGGTCCACTTCGTTTTGAGCGTAAGGTTTACCCCTTACAAAAGAACCGGAAAGCATTGCATATTTTATTTTGCCAAGTTTCCCCTTGTTTTTTAATATCGAACCCCCGAGCCCCACGCTTTTGTTTACCATCGATAGAAGCTCAGAAAAATAAATAAAATCGCGCTTTACCGAATAAAATCTCCTATTTGCCCGCCACTCGCTTGCCAAAAGTCCTGTTTTTTCAAGTCTTGCAAGCTCACGTCTGACTGCGTTAATTTCCTCATCTACTCTTCTGACAATTTCCCGCACATGATAAATCTCGCCGGGATTTCCTAAAAAAAGCTCCAGGATTTTTACTCGTACTTTGGATATTAAAAGGTCAATTAACATATTTTTTGGCAGAATTACACCCTTAATTCTTCAGAGGCAGGTTGAGGCAGCAATTTCAATACTCTACAGTATTGCCGACAGGAACAGTTTCTATCCAGATTTTTCCAGGATTAAATTCCACTTCTTTTCCTTGCTGGTTTAAAAATTTGCTTCTTGCGGTCCGGTTCTGCTTGACCCACCTACCTTCAACTGCGTTACCGTCCATAAAAATTAATGCTTTTCCCGATCCTGTCGTACCATAAAGTAGATGCCCATCCGGATAACCATCATTTGCATCTCTTTCGTTTTGGAATTGGACAACAATATTTGTTGCTGATAAATGCTCATTGGTAATAGGATCAATCTGGGAGGTTTCCCCATGATATCTTCTGTAAACATTTGCTTCTTTATCATATTTCCAAGTCACTGTGTAATCAGGGGATTGTTGCCAAAAAGGCACAATTATTGGTTTCGCGTCGCCTCTTTTGGCAAGCTCAGCGTCCTCTTTAAACTTCCACTTTTCAAAATCTTCGTCCCAACGCACACCTTCCTCATCCTCAGGCCCAAAACCTCGTTTTTCAGCCGCCTCCCAAAGTTTTTTAGTTGTTGAGTGAACATTATGCGGTGCAAGCTTGTCAGTCCCACGCCAGTAAGTCGGAAAACCAAGTCCGAATTGGTCCATATCCATTATTCCGTATTCTCTAATTTGCCCCAAGGAATTTGCAGGTCCGGGCGTATTAGCTCCGCCAACATGAGCATAAAGAGCATTGTATTCCGAAACCCAATCCAAAAAGTAAGTTCTGGCGGATCTAACAGGAGCTATGTCACCGGCATCTTGACAAAGATAGATGGCTAAAAATCTTGTTATTCCTCCTTCAGCAACAGCTTCATAAATAATATCAGCCCTTGAAAGTCCCAGTGCCGGCCGTGCGTCTAGGTGATTTTCGATCATCACTCCAAGCGGTCTTCGCTTTTTCCATAACTCTTCCCGCGCTTTAGTATATAAGGCACCATTTAGAGGACACGGCCTGTCTTTCGCACCTTCTTCACTGCCTGAAGTAGAATCTATTAAGCTTCCAAATGGAGTTGGAATGTTGATAGAAGAAGACTTTGGTAACAAATTAAAAGCCATGTATGAAACTCCGGCAGAAAGGGCATATAAAATAACCGCACCAAGTACGACTAAAAGTATTTTCTTTGATTTCAATTTAATTATTTACCCCGGAACCCAAAAGGTTTTAGGGGTGGGCAGCGTCTGCTTCCTATTCCTCCTTAAAATATGGATAAATCTAGTACCCACTCTTTTACCATTCTACTTAATTTCTGTCAACCCCGTTAGACTGTAAAAATCTTATGCAAAAGTAACTTATTTAATCATAGTACATCAGGCCAGTATTTGGTAGTTTGATATACTTTAAGTAAGAGTTCACAATCGCTGACACGTTATTACTCTTCGAGCGTGAGCGAGAAGTTTAGTTCTCGGCTTTCAGCCTCGAACAATATGCGTTGTGTCAGTAACGGTGAACAGTTACTACTTTAATCGTGCCCAAAAAACTCGGTTTTATCCCTATCCTTCTTCTAATCCCAGTTGCTATTGCTAGTTTTGTCTCAATCGCCGTCATTACTATCAGCTCCAGCCAGAACATCACACCTAAGATTGTAACTTCTTCACCTTTACCAACACTTGGCCCTTCACCATCGCCAAATCCGACTCCGACGCCCACTCCGACTCCAGATCCTTCGCCCACACCTGCCCCATCTCCAAAGCCGTCACCGGCAACCAGTCAACCTACATCAACTAACACATCCGTCAAAAGCTACGGAAATTTTAGCGTTCTTGCTTTTGATCTAGCATCTACCACAGTAGTTACAGATACAGCAAACGATAATGATTGTTCTGGCGATTGTCCAACCAAGCCCCTTGCAACTTATGTTGCCGAAAATGGTGGTAGGGCTGGCATGAACGGCACCTATTTTTGTCCTCAAGATTATGCGTCCTGCGCGTCAAAGGTAAACTCTTTTGACTTTGCCGTTTGGAACAACCGTCAGAAAAAATGGATTAACTCTTCTACGCTTTTTTGGAATGGCAGAGGCATGTTTGTCTTCAGAAGTGGCTCTGCCCAATTTTTTCCGGACCAATCCAAGGTTGGCGCTCCAAGTGATATTACCGGAGGGATCGTTAATTACCCTTCACTGCTTGCCGGCGGCCAGGCAGTTCTAGACGAAGGATCTCTTTCTGACAATTTAAAAATTACCAAAGGTACCAGAAGCGGTATCGGTATGGGTGGTGGAAAGCTTTTTCTGGTAGTTGCAACCAGTGCTAATATGCGAGACATGGTTAATATTTTTCAGTCCCTTGGAGCAACTGATGCCTTAAATCTGGATGGTGGGGGATCAGTAGCACTTTATAGCGGTGGATACAGGGTAGGCCCAGGTCGCAGTCTTCCCAACGCCATTATTATAAAATAACTATGAACTATGAACTATGAACTATGAACGAATAACTCTCTTCTCTGTTATAATCGCATCCATCGCAAGATCATGGATTTCTTTCGGTAAGTTATCTACGATCTGGAAATCATAAGCCAACCCTATTTTAAAAGCATTAGTTTTCTTAAGTAACCTGTCGAAGACTCCTTTTCCGTATCCCAGTCTTGTCCCAGTCTTTGAAAAACAAAGACCAGGAATTATTGCTACTTCAATTTGTAAAGAATCTACAGGAAAAATTTTAGCGGGTTGCAGGATTTTAAAGGGACCTTTCTCCAAATTATTCCATCCTAAAAATTTTGCCCAAAAATAATTTCTACTCTCTTTCGAATAACTTGGTACAACTATATTAACTCTTTTTCTCAAAAGAGCATCTATTAGTGTTTTAGTATCCACCTCATTGTTAATCGGCAAATAAACAGAAAAATTTCTCCTTCCGAAAATTTCGGGAAAGCTTAATAAACGTCTATTTATCTTTTCACTGTTCCTTTTCACCCAATCACTAAGAAGCAATTTTCGCTTCTCCAAAAAGCGTTCTCTTAATTTTTGCTTCGTTTTTATCATATCTGTTGAACACTTATTTTATTCTTGAACAACTTTAAAGTCCAATGTTTCTAATATTGAAAAACTTAAGCCTTAAATCTATCATATAGTTTAATGTTTTTTAATCTCGCAGCAAGAATTACTTACTTCCTGAAAGATTTCTCACTTTATCTATTATTAGATTTTATTGCCATTGTCACTTTTATTTTTATGTCATACAAATTGTACAAAGCAAAAATTGACAAAAAAAGCCAAACAATTTACCTCTCTCTATCTTTCACCATTGTCATTATAATCCTTGTTTTTTCCCTTAGTGAAGCATACTTCCGCTATGTTTACGACGAACCGGACGGTTTGGGCTTTCTGAAAGTGGACAAACGTTGGCACCAAAGACACGATGTTTTCAACAATTATTTTTTTAGGGACAGAAATTTCGAAGTTGAAAAACCGGCTGGTGTCACCAGAATAGCAGTCATGGGAGATTCAATAACTCAAGGGGGCGGCATTGAGAACGTCGAAGATCGCTTTTCAAACATTTTGGAAGAGAAATTAAAAAGTGCCGAGAAAAAGGTTGAGGTTTATAACTTAGGCAAGTCTGGCTACGACACAACGGAAGAAATCAAACAATACGAAAATGTCAGACATCTAAAATTTGATATTTTGATTTGGGAGTATTTCATTAACGATATTCAACCACAAACAAGCACCGGAACTCCAATTCTAGTAAAACATAGTAAAAAAGCTAAAATTGTTCAATTTCTTTCAGACCGTTCATTTTTATTTGATTACGTTTACTGGAGGTTTTCTCAACGATATCAGAATACCTTCAAAGAACTAGCAACAGCTGATATTGATCAATATAGCAATCAGTCGGTTCTTGAAAATCACAAAAAAGAGATTACCGAATTTATTGATAGTTTGAATAAGGACAAAATCAAAGTTGTTGTTATCATGTTTCCGTCAAACTTTCTTATAGGGCCGAGTTATCCATCACATATACACCAGATCATGGGAGATTATTTCAGAAAGCAAGGAGTAATTTTTATCGACCTGCTGCCGGATCTTAAAGATAAAAATAAAAAAACCCTGATGGCCAGTAAATTCGATCCCCATCCCAATGAATTTGTCCACAAAATTGCCGCAGAACGTCTTTTTGAGAGAATAATCTTTTTTATCAAATAGAGATCGGTAATTTACCACTAACTCTTCTGATTACTTTATTTGTACCCCAAATACCAAAGGTTACAAAGACAGCGACCAAAAGTACAAATAAGTTATTGGAAATACCAAGACCCGTAATAATGGCCAACCTTTTGATTATCCAAATCACAACCACACTGGCCACAAATAGAATGATTGTCAAGTGGTTTTCGTCTTTTACTTTATAGTCAATTTTCCTGACCCCAACCGGGATAAAGTAATATAGCCCTGTCAAAATTAGGCCTGATAAAACTCCTGCCAAAGATCCCGGCAGTTTGTCATTGCCCAAAACTACATTGTTGACAAAAATTGCAGATGTAAAAATTAAAATAGCGGAGTTAACAATCCAATAAATTAAAAACTTAATGACTTTTCCCTGATCCATACGAATTTTATCTTCTTCTGTTAGAATAGACCAACGCAAAACTTTAGTCAAATGACAAAAACAATATCAATTATTATTGCCATTGCCATTATTTCTTTTGTTATCTTCAAATCTAACCAGTTCAAAGGTGCTCTACCATCGATTTTGCCCCCTAAAGAATTACCGCAGCAAAACCAGTTACCTAAGGAATTCTCTCAAACTGTGGTTAAAAATGATCTAGGACTGACATTGGCAGCAGGTTTTTCTATTGATATCTTTGCCAAAGATTTAGGCAATGCTCGTGATTTAGAGTTTTCACCGGAGGGTACATTACTTGTGTCAACTCCTGCTCAGGGTAAAATACTCGCCCTGCCGGATAAAGACGGAGACGGTAAATCAGATAGTCTAAAAACCGTTATCGCAGGGTTGTCGAGACCCCATGGCATTGCTTTCTATCAAGGTAAACTTTTTATTGCAGAAGAAACAAAGGTTGCCAGATATAATTGGGATGAAACAAACCTCTCGATTTCACTCGACAAAAATCTTTTTGACCTACCCAATGGAGGTAGACACTTTACTAGAACTATCGCTTTTGACAATTCTGGCCGTATGTATATATCAATTGGATCGACTTGCGATGTTTGCTTTGAAAAGAACGAGTGGCTCGCTGCGGTTATTGTCTCAGACAAAGACGGCAACAGTCCTCGACTTTTTGCCAAAGGCTTGAGAAACTCTGTCTTTATTACTGTCAATCCCAAAACACAGGATCTTTGGGGAACAGAGATGGGCAGAGATTTTCTGGGCGATGATTTGCCTCCAGACGAAATTAATATCATAGAAGATGGAAAAGATTACGGCTGGCCTATTTGCTACGGAAACAAAATCCATGATACTCAATTTGATAAAAATCAATACGTTCGTGATCCATGTGAAGATACTGTTGCAAGCGTTTATAATATTCCTGCCCACTCAGCCCCGCTTGGGCTCACCTTTATTAACTCCAGTCAATTTCCAGAGAGTTGGCAGGGTGATCTTTTAGTTGCCTATCACGGTTCTTGGAATAGGTCCACACCCGTTGGCTACAAAGTTGTTAGAGTCAAAATAGAAGGGGAGACATCACCAAGCGAAGAAGATTTTCTCTCCGGGTTCTTATCAGGAAGTCAAACAATCGGCCGGCCGGTTGATCTGGCACTTGATAAAAAAGGCAGCCTTTTCATTTCCGATGACAAAGCAGGCCTTGTCTACCGTGCATGGCGAAACTGACATAATTTCGCATGTTACTCTTCGAACGAAGCCCTGTACCGTCTGGTACGGGGCGAGGCCGAGAATGTCAAGTACCCATTTCTTTGAACAAATATTCTCTATCCAAACGAAACTTAACCGGTGCAGTTTTTAGCCCGGTATGAATCCTTAAGTTATTGTAGTAATACAGGGTTTTGGCAACTGCCTCGATCAGCTCTCCCAAATCC
>JACPEV010000028.1 GCA_016183325.1 Candidatus Curtissbacteria bacterium | reverse complement strand
TTTGGCAATTGCTCTTAAGCTCTTGCCTTGTGACAGGAACAGTTTAATCTGTTCTCTTTCATGGATTGTTAGCTGATGATAGTTTTTCATGCCCTGCATATTACTCGTCTAGGGTGGGGCACTTCAAACTTGAACTTTCATTTCAACCTATAGTCTTGACAAGATTGAAAAATAGTGGTAGGATTTGCACATTGCGGGAAAGTGTGCTATATTTTCCGCGAAAAGGGCTTTAAAATGACAGAGCGAGCACACAGTAACGTTGGTGCTGACGAATCCATAGATTATGCAAATGGTGTCATCGGTCCCTCGACGGCTGATGTTGCCAGGGCTAATTCTCCTAAATTAGCAGATTCATTCTCAGATAGAATTAAAAGACAAATAGCTTATTGGGGCGGAAGCCTGAGTTTACTTGCTGCCGCTTGCACATCTGCCGGCGGGGAAGTTAGGGCCACGGTAACGGCCACGCCCGTACCTTTTGGTGTGAATTATGGAGATATACTCAGCGGTGACGATCGAGCTCGGGAGACGGCCGCGCGGCTTTCCAGCAATGATCCCGCAATAAAAGCAACTGTTCGGGAAGAAGACATTATTTACATGAACGAGGCGTGGGCAAAAGCTATACACATAGACACTTGTGATGAAAGAAGAGTTCGAGAAGTTGATAAAACGCCGACAGCTAATCAGAATACGGGCTTGATTCAAGATCGCTGGTGGGCAAGGTCTAATGTTGGTGTGCCGATCAGAACTAAACCTGAGATTGACGCGCCCAAGATTGGTTTTATGCCCGTGCAAACTGAGCTCAAATATGAGTGTAGGGTAGGCGGTCCGATTCCTAGCGGCGGCACCGGTGCCTGGAGAAGGTTAGTGGCGAAAATTGGTGATCAGGAACAAGCCACGTGGGCTTGGATCGATGAGATTAGGGATACTGATCCAAACGCGCAAGTCGCCCGCGCGACGGCGACGGCGGAGACTAAGTTGGCTTTTGAGTTTACTCCAGATGGGGTATATGAGGCCATATTTCCAGACGGCAGCGGGCTTTTGATTGTGACTCGCCGTGACGGTAAGCTGTCAGTCATTGAGTGGAGAAAGAACTTAAATTGTGTTCAAGCAGACGGCACACCGCTTCCGCCTTCAGTCGCGGTGACCCGTGACAGACTTGATTATTCTGACGGGAATACTAACTATAACGCCGGAGGTACTCTTGGCCCAATCAGTGCCGGTTCTAGAATTACGGGGGTGCTCACTAGCTCAACGATTATAAGAGGGGAAATGAAAAACTATTTTTACGCAGTTCGCCAGCCAAGTGGTGTAGTCAGGTGTACCCTTCCAGACAGAGCCTTCGAAGCGTCCTTTGTCGGTTCAGGAAGAAAGGCAGTCGTAGAGCGCGTTGGTCCATGGATGACCCAAAGTGACCAGTATCGTTACAAAGCTGAGGGACGAAAGCCCACAGACGAGGAGGTTCTCCGAGAACTCCAAAGACTAGACCTGCCTGAAAAATAGTTTATGTGGTTGGCAAGTACCCCTTAAATTAGACACATATTCTGCATAACAAATTGGAGCGGCGTTATCGATGGTCATAACGCATTAACTGGGATTTTTTCAACACACCTCGCTAAGATATTATCAATATTTTCTTTATCAAACTCTCCAAACAAAATTATCAGCTTGACTTAGTGTTAAGATACTTCATATAGTGAATATAGGTAAATAAATGGAGACTTCTGCCCAGCCAAAGTCTGTCAGCAGTTTTAATCCTGCTGGTTTTTCATTAATAAGTGTTCTGGTTATAATCGCTATTCTATTTTTAATGGCGATTTTCTTCTTAGATCCGGTTAATTTCGTTTCCAAAATTGGTGTCAAGAAACCAATTGTTAGTACGATAACTGAAGGTGAACTACTAATCCCTTTGGTACTTCTTAAAAATCCAATGATTTATGCTTGGGGGGGAACGTTTAAGGGACTTGTGTCTGCGAAAGATAGTGACTCGATAATCGTAACTAACAGTGGTTATTCTCTCACAATGAGCCTGGAAAAGACCGATTCTACCGGAAGAGCGCTAAATAAAGTTATAAATGACGGAACGAGTACAGGAAAAGCAGTAGATATTTTGCCTGCTGATATTTCTATTGGAGATGTTGTGATTGGGGAATTTTCCCTTAAAGATAAGGACAAAAGTATAATAAAAGTGCAAACTATGACTGTAGGTACTGGTGTTTTTAGCCCCCCGTCTATTATTACCAACTCAGTTGGTTTAATTCCAGGCGGTACAAAGATAGCAGAGAAGGATTTACCATTTTCTGTGCAGATTCTAAAGAATCCTGCTGTTTCAACTTGGAGAGCGAGGGTAACGGGTAATCTAGTGGCAAAAGATGAAAATAGTATAACTTTGGGAAAAGAAAATCATAGAATTATTGTTCAAGTTAATCCAAGTTCTGAGCAGGTATACGGGACGAAATTCTATAAATGGAATGGTCAAGAAGTGCCGCTTGATGAAATTCGGCTCGGGGTTGAGCTTGTTGGTAGCTTTTGGGTATATCCTGATAAGAATGTGGGCGTCACATTTGCAATAAAAGAAAGCCTTCAATAAATTATGACAAGACATTTTTACTTCAGCTATTTATCCCTAATTATTACTTTCGTTTTTCTTCTTTTGGTTACTATTAATTTGAATGCGCCGAATGTTTTTGCTCAATACGGTGCATGTGATCCTCCCGGTTCAGCATGTGGCACGTGTGTTACTCAAACTTGTTCGGATGGCTCAGGCTCAGTTTGTGGTGCTGGACATAACTATTGTGTGTATGATCCCGGCGGAAACTATTGCGGCGGTTGTGTTGAAGAGGTCAACACTTGCATTTTGTGCAGTGGTCTTCCAAGTTGTCAGGATGCTTGTCCTGCCAGCTATGATCCTGGGCCAACTTATTGTTGCGGAGATAAAACTTGCAATTGGGTTGCCTACAGGCAGTTACCTGGTTGTCCACCTTGCATTGGAAATTCTCGTGTTGGTCAAAACCATGGGAGATGTGATCCAGCAGATGGTCCTTATAATAATGGAATTTGTTTTGCGGATTGCCCCGGTGCTATTACTCCGTCACCGCCGCCTTGTGCTGAAAGGACTTATAATGAATGGAGTGGAAATGCTTGTCAGAGCCGGACTGTTCATCAGCATACCGATTGCTCCTATCATACTCATAGTACCCAGTGTGATGCGGGGGCTCCGGCTTCCGGGCCGGATGTAGGCTGTTGCGCGGGACCGGTACCGACGCCGTCGCCGGGAGCCTCACCGTCGCCTCCGTTGAATCACACTGAATGTGGTGCCGGTAATAGGTGTGTGGTGGTAGCCGGGCCAGGGGTAAATGAGTGCAGTAATGACGCTGATTGCGTGCCGCCACCGCCACCGTCGCCGTCACCGTCACCCATGCCGCTAGATTTGAAGTCGGAATTTCTGCCATGGCCAAAACAATTTTTCTCATCAAATGAGACAGCAGGAGCCACTGTGAGGGTGACTAATGTCGGTGGTACCAAAAGTGCTGCGACCACAGTCGGTCTCTGGCCAACCGGTGCACCTTTGCCTGTTTGCCCAGGCAGTCCCCAAACACCGCCCGCGGGTCAATCATATGTTGTTTCGGAGCTTGCGCCTGGAGCATCTACGGATATATCAATTAGCTTTAATGTGGGTTTAACTCCGGGAACATTTACAGCTTACGCCTATGTGATTCCGGCTTGTAACCAACCTGATGCTAGTTGGCCAAACAACCAAAGTGGCGGTGTTACCTATACAGTTAGTGCCCGCGCCTGGTTTGAGACAATAGCCGGAGATGTCGGTGCCAAATCTCGGGTGCAAGTCAGCCAAACACCGCCGGCGGGTAGATACCAAACGAGCTATCTGATGGCTGCTAACCCCATCGATACGTCTGTGGCAGTTGATCCTGGTGGCTGGTGGACTAATTCTTACACACCACTTTTGATTCCTGCTGGTGGCGCTTATCAATATCTTGCTGACAGATTTTTGGCAGCGGCCAAGAAAAATCCACAACCAGAAGTAGGCGGTCACTGTACAATACCGGCGGGTGTTTCGACTGGCTTGAAGTATTGTGCAGTCAACGGCAGATTCCAGGACGGTACTGCACCCAAGGGCAGCTCGGTCTGGTTTATTGACGGGAATTTGCTGATTGAAAAAAACCTGCAGCTTGCCCCAGAGGATACAATAGTCTTTGTAGTCAAAGGTGACATTACCCTTAAGACGGAGGTTACCAGGGCCGATGGTATTTATATCACCAATGGCAACTTCCGGGATACGACAGATGATGCCACTATCTTGGGAGCACAACTTATTATGCGCGGCGGAGTGGTTGCCAGGACGACGACTTTAAACCGTAAGCTGGGTGGAGCTTGTGGAGCCATTTGCAACAACGTGACTGATCCTGCGGAGCAGATCACCTTTGAGCCCAAATATCTAGTACAGTTGGCACCGCTTCTTGGCAGCCCTTCAATCTCCTGGAAAGAAGTAGCGCCCTGACGCGAAGCATCAGGAGTCAAAGTCAAAGTGAATAGTGAAAAGTCGGGAATAAATCAAAGTGATCAGTCAAAGCCAAAAGTAAGATCTTATCAGGATTTAATTGTTTGGCAAAGAGCACATAAACTAGCACTTGAACTGTACAAATTATCTAAATCAAAGAAGAAGAGTTTTGCTGATTGGGAGATTTGGAGACAAGCAATATCCTCAGCTTTTTCAGTTCCTGCAAATATTGCCGAGGGGTTTCATAGCCACAGAGGAAAAAGTTTTGCTTCACACTTGGAAATATCAAGAGGTTCTGAAGGTGAAACGGACTATTGGATTGTGGTTCTTGTAGAAATTGGACAAATTGATAAAGAAAAAGGTGATCTTTTGAGCAAGGAATGTCAGGAAATTATCGCGATGCTTACTGGTCTAATAAAAAAGATTCGATGAGACGACTTTACACTTTGGCTTTCGACTTTGACTATCCTTTGATCCCTTTAGGTAATATTTAGGTCGTAAAACTCCAAATTACCTGTTGCCCTTTTGATACAGTAGTGATTACAATGTTTGCCGGCCATCGAAATACCAAAAGAAATTAGTTGCTGGAAATGACACGAGTTTCGCACTAAACTACTTTCATCTGTCATTCTGGAGTGGCAACGACCACGATAGAATCTTAATTCTTAAAGTAGATCCTATCGCTTCTCCGGCTGAGCCGGATTCGCTCCAGGATGACATCATGTGCGAAACTCGTGAATGAGAAAGTGGTAATGGATATTAGAGATTAGAAATTAGAAAATTTATATTTTCTGTTTCTATTTTCTAAGTTGTTAATTTATGTTTTCTTTGCCCATATTGCGCACAAAACGCCTCGGGATTGATCTTGGAACATCCAACTGTTTGGTTTGGTCCTCGAGCGAGGGAGTAGTGCTTTCTGAACCGAGCGTGATTGCAGTTGATTCGCAGTCTGGAAAAGTGGTGGCTGTTGGCAGTCAGGCTCGCGAGATGCTTGGTAGAACTGGCACAAATTTAATCGCCCAAAAGCCTTTGCGCGATGGAGTTGTGGCCGATTATTTAGTGACCGAGAGCATGCTTAAGTATTTTATGGAAAAGGTTTTAGGCGATTCAGGTTTTTCCCGATTTGTAAGGCCAGAGGTGATGATTTGTGTTCCTTATGGTATTACTCAGGTGGAGAGGCGGGCTGTTTTGGAGGCTGCGCTAAGCGCGGGCGCAAAGACGGCTTATTTAATTGAGCAGCCGTTGGCTGCTGCACTCGGGGTTAAGCTTTCGACGGATGCTCCATATGGTTCGATGATTGTGGATATCGGAGGCGGATCGACTGGTGCGGCGGTAATTTCAGTAGGGGGAATTGTGGTGGCGGCCACGGCCAAAGTCGGTGGGAATAAGCTTGACGAGGGCATTATCACATATTTGCGGCGTAATCATAACTTGATAATTGGTGAGCGGATGGCAGAGGAGATCAAGTTAAACATTGGTTCGGCTGTTGCCGGTGGGCCTAAAAAGGTGATGGAAGCTCGCGGCCGTGACGCCATTTCCGGCTTGCCTAAGACGGTCACCGTTGATACTTTTGAAGTTTGCGAGGCGATGGGGTCGGTACTTTCGGCGATTATTGCCTGTATTAAGAGTGTTTTGGAGCAGACGCCGCCAGAGTTGGCCTCTGACATAATTGAGAGAGGGATAGTTATGACGGGGGGTACTTCTCAACTACGGGGACTTGATAGACTGATTGCTTCTCAAACAAACGTGGCTGCACACGTGGCTGAGGATCCGATGCAGTGTGTAGTGTACGGGTGCGCAGTGGCGCTTGAGAATATAGAGGCCTGGCGAAGGCAGATTCAGGTGAGGTAAGGTTTGGTTTTGGGTTTAGCTGCTCGTATAGTTGTGGTCACCGTTTTTGTGACAAGATTACCCGATAACGAAAACATTTAACGTTACTGGTTGCGACAACTACAACTATACCTAAAACTAATTACGGCTAATATTTCCCCAAAACTATTTATTGATCCTGATGATAAAGATTCTTATAACAAGGTATATCGTAATATGATATATAGTTAACTTTTTATAACATTTCGGTTTGGATTGAAGCTAGAAAATTGAAGCTAAAAATAGGAACATTTTAGCCAGGAACATTTTAGCTTTGACTAGAACCCGTTTCAAAACCCCTCCTGTCATCCTGAACATTTAGTCCTGAACTTGTCGTAGACCTCCTCGAGTCTGAGCGACCTCGGAGTCGAAGACCTGAGTGAAATCGAAGGGATTCAGGATCTATTTTCCTAAAATAAGCAACTCGAGCGAATTTGGGGTAAAATTTAGGTAGAGTTTAAAGAGAAGTTTTTGTTCCAAAAATATAATGAGACGCTTAGAGGCTTTTAAACGGCAGAAGATCTTGCCTGTCGACAGACAGGTCGATGTTTTGGGGGTGAGAGTTGACGATATTTCCGAAAAATCGGCGATTAGTAAAATCTTGCAATTGGCTCGGGATGAAAAGGGATACCACTTGGTAGTGACGGTTAACAGCGAAATTGTGATGTTAGCCCGGAGAAACCCCGAATTTTCGCAGATATTGAAAAATGCGGACTTGTGCTTGGCTGACGGGGCGGGAGTGGTTTGGGCGAAGCTAATTTTCGGGGGTAAGATACATGAGCGCCTAGCAGGGGTGGATTTAGTCCAAAAACTATGTCAACGATCAGCCAAAAAGACTATTGGTGTTGGCTTTTTGGGGGGTTTTGGTGATGTAGCAAATATGGTTTCGGAGCGCCAAAAATTGCAAAATCCGGGGCTTAAAGTGGTATTTGCTGGTCCAAATGAAGAGGTTATAGGTCAACAATTGAAGCTGAAAGGTCAAAATTTCCAAAAAGTTAGGGTGGACCTTCTTTTTGTGGCATATGGCATGGGTCGGCAGGAGTTTTGGATTGCCAAGAACAAAAATCGCCTAAATTGCGGTGTTGCTATCGGAGTCGGCGGGGCGTTTGATTATCTGGCTGGCGTGAAAAAAAGGGCCCCCATTTTTGTACAAAAATGGGGAATGGAATGGCTCTGGCGGTTGGTGATGGAACCTTGGCGTTTTTGGCGGATGCGAGTTCTACCGGTTTTTTTGGTATTGGTGTTGGCAAAAAAGCTGACAAAATCTCCTTAAAGTAGATTTTATTATAAGGCTTAAGTGTTTTTAAAGATTGCTGAAATTATAATGTTTACAGATGTCTATGATCGAAAGGCTTGTATAGTGCAATTTACTTCCCAATTTTATGACTTATAATTCCTATAAAAGTGTGTCTTTAAAACTTGTTTAGATTGTTAAATGGGACTAATTTTAAAGTAATAAATATGTTCAATTTTTATATTTTAGAGCCTTGTAATTTTTATGCTAATCTTGTCTTGTAATTAAATTTATGGCGCTTGAATTTGATTGTAATTTTTGGACTCTTAGTCTTTAATTATAAGTTTTCCTACCGATGGTTTTGATCGGGATTTCGCAATAAAGATGAGGCTTTTGGCACGGTATTTGACTAAAAAGTGGGTTTAGGGATTTTCTCAAATCTTCTCTTTACACTTGACACTTCACACTGTACACTAAACTTGTGGCTAAGTTTGTACCGGATGTAACGACAAACAGGTGGGTAATTATCGCCGAAGGCAGAATAAAGCGGCCATCGGACGTAAAACCGGGCACGGGAGTCGATAAATTTTGCATATTTTGTCCTGGTTATGAAAAAATCCCGGGGGTTGAGCTTTATAGAACTCCCGATGGTGAGCCCAGTACAGTTGGATGGAAGGTTCGCGTCATTGCCAATAAATACCCGATTACCGACTTCCATGAGGTTATTATTCATTCGCCGGATGATGTTTTGGATCTTGACAAGTTGTCTTTAGACCAAGTTCACCAAGTTCTTTTAACTTTTAAGGAAAGATTTAACTATAACGCCAAAAATGGGCACGTTTTGATATTTAATAATGTTGGAGAGGCGGCCGGAGCCTCGATTTCTCATCCACATTCGCAGCTTGTGGTGATTCCAAAGCAAATTAACCTTGATACCCTTGCTTTTGAGCCGGTAATGAATGTGATTGAGGAAAGTTCTCATTTTTGCGTTTTTTGTCCGGAATTTAGCCAGTGGCCATTTGAAACTTGGATTGCACCTAAAAACCGGGGTAAATATTTTGGGGAAACTTCGGCAGAAGAAGTTTCTGACCTTGCGGCAGTCCTGCAAAATACGCTGAGGAGATTAATTACTCACCTGACAAGAGGTTCTCATTTCCATCCGGGAGTTCCGGCGGTGGTTTTCAAAAACGGGCCGGCTTACAATTTCTACATTTATCATGGCCAGGATTGGTATATAAGAATAATTCCCAGGCTAATTCACAGGGCCGGATTTGAGCTTGGAACCGGGCTTTCCGTTAATATAATCGATCCTGCCGATGCAGCGGTGATTTTAAAGGAAGAGATAAAATAGATCTCTATGGATCTTTCTGTCAAAATTGAGAATATTAAAGACCGGCTTTCTAATGAGGCTTATGAATACCTCAAAGTCTGGTCAACAGATAAAAATTTCAAGGATTTTGTGCCTGAGCTTGCGGAACTTTTGGAAAGCCCAGACATAGCCGCAATCGAAGATTCATTTTATAAACACATCGAAATTGGGACTGGCGGAATAAGAGGGCCGATCGGAGTCGGGCCGAACAGAATCAATTTACAAACAATAGGAGAAGCTGCTCAAGGACTTGCTAATTTTATTGAGGATTTTGGGTCTGGCGCGAAGCTGCGAGGCGTTGTAGTGGGCTATGAAGCCCGAAAACTTTCCAAACCATTTGCAGAGTTGTGTTGCAGGGTCTTTGCCGCCAGTGGCATTAAGTCTTATCTGTTTGACGGTTTGCGCGCCACGCCGGAGATTTCTTTTGCCGTAAGACACTTGGGTGCTCTGGCGGGTGTGATGCTGACCGCGTCTCATAATCCAAGGACCGATAACGGTTTTAAATTTTATTGGTTAGACGGCGGACAAGTTGTGCCGCCTGTGGATCAAAAGTTTATGGAGTTTGTCAAAAACGTTAGTGAAATTAAAAAGGCCTCGTTTGAGGAAGCTCTGAAGTCGGGAATGGTGACTATTGTCGGCAAGGAAGTCGATGAAGCATATTTTGAGGCAGTTAGAAAGTTGACTCTTGTTAAAAATCGTTCCGCAGGTATTGTATTTAGCCCTATACATGGAGTGGGTATTACCAATGTTTTGCCCATTCTAAATCAGGAGGGATTTAAGGTGACTGTGGTGCCTGAACAGGCTGAGCCAGACGAAAATTTTCCGACCGCAGTCGGTGATTTAATTAACCCTGAATATAAGGAAGTTATGAGTTTACCAATTGCTTTGGGTGAAAAATTGGGGGCAGATCTGGCGATTTGCTCTGATCCTGATGCCGATCGAATTGGAGTGGCGGCCAAAATAGCTTTGGTCAAAAACGAGATGCAATTTTTAACAGGTAACGAGGTTGGGGTAGCTATGTGCCATTTTATTCTTTCAAGGCTTAAGGATTCCGGAAGACTGAGGCCTCAAAATCTGGTGATCGAGACTTATGTGACCACCTCTTTGATAGGCGCAATTGCCAAGGACTTTGGGGTTAGAGTGATTGATGATTTGCTGGTCGGCTTCAAATTTATTGGGGAGATTATTGAAAAACTGGGGAATAAAGACGACTTTGTTTTTGCCGCAGAAGAAAGCTTGGGATATTTACGCGGCACATTCGTACGGGACAAGGATGCGGCAATTGCGGCGCTAACTTTAGCCGAGCTGGTTAGTTGGCTTGCGGATAGCGGGAAGACGCTGATTGATTATCTTGACGAGATTTATGAAAAGTATGGTTACTTTAAAAATATTCTTCATATGCAGGAGATGAGAGGCAAAATCGGATTTTTGAATATAGGATCCGTAATGCGGGGACTTAGAGACAGGGCGCCGGAAAAACTAGCCGGTTTTCGGGTACTGGGCGTAATTGACAGGTTGCCTACCGAGAAAGCAGCGCCGGATAAATATAAAACAGGGACTACCGGAGACCAGCTGACATTTGTACTCTCCGGCGACGAGTTGACGCGAGTGACGGTTCGGCCTTCTGGTACGGAACCGAAGATTAAGTATTATATTCAGGTTTACGCAGGTGTTTCGGGTAATCTGGATCAAGTTAAAAGAACAACAGATGAGACGGCGAGATTGCTTGAGGATTCAATACTGGCTGAAGCAGAGAAGTATATTCAAAGGAATGGATAAGCCGACAGTCCTTCTTGATATTGATAATACGATTTTGGATATTGATTCCCTAAAGAAGCAAGCAGGGTTGATTATTGAGGCTAATTACGGTGAGGGTGCCCAAGAGGATTTTTGGAAAATTTATGGGGAGGTTAAGAAAGAGTTGGGGGTAGTCGACCTCAAGGAAATTGCCCTGCGTTTTGCAAAAAAAAGAAATTCAGATGATTTTGCCTCGGCGATAGCGGCTTTTCTCGAAGTTGATTTCAAGAAACATTTGATCCCCGGCGCAAAAGAGCTTGTGGATTTTCTATCCAAAAATTCAACTCTTGTAATTTTTAGTCAAGGACATGAAATGTTTCAGAGGCAAAAGATTGAGAAATTAGGTTTGGACAAACGTGCTGCTGAGGTGATTATTTCTAGATCAAAGGCGGAATTGTTTCCGAAAATAAAGGAAGATTTTTCCCCGCCTTTTATTATTATTGATGACCGCCCAGAAGTACTGTCGGTGGCAAAAAAGGCTTTAGACGGCGTTTGCGCGGTTTGGGTGAAAATTGGAACTCATGCGGAAAAGGGTGAAGTTGAGGCTGATTTCGAAACAGATAACCTGTTAGAAGTAATCTCATTTTTGGAGGGATTATTGAGATGGAACGGGATTAAGAATTGAGTATTTTTAGTATCTGGTCATGAAGTAGTCCGTTGGTAGCAACCGCGCAGTCTGAAGTCAGCGAAAACTTGCCGTTAAGGTCAGAAAACTTACCTCCTGCTTCTTCGACAAGTATCGATGGTGCGGCAATATCGTAAAGCTTGTCTTTTGCCTCTACCATGATATCAACTTTGCCTTGAATGAGTAGGTGGTAGCCGAACGAATCGCCGAAACCTCTGTGGCTATTGGTTGACTTGTAGAGATTCATGAAGCCAGTTAGCATGCTTTTCTTTTCGAAAGCGTCGACGGAGCTGTGAGTCAGGTAGGCATGTTTAAGATTGGAAATCTTGGAAACGTGAATTCTTTTGTCATTTAAGTAAGTACCTTTTCCTTTTTGAGCGATGAATAATTCATCGGTTGTAGGAGAGAAAGAGATTCCGATTATTGGTTTTCCATTTTCAAGAAGTGCGATCAGAGTCGACCAAAAAGAAATTCCCCTGATGAAGCTTTTGGTTCCATCGATTGGGTCGATGACCCATTGATGCTTCGCTTTTGGATTTGTGTTTTCTAGCTCCTCGCCGATGATGCCATGGTCGGGGAAATGACTAGTAATGATTTTTCTAATGAGCCTTTCGGCCTCAATGTCGGCGCGAGTTACTGGAGTTTGATCTAGTTTATAGCTAACTTTTGGTTGAGTTTTAAAGTAGCGCAAGGCAAGTGCGCCGGCTTCCCTGGCGGTTTTTATGGTAATGTCGATCATAGTGAGCTTGTATATCCTAATAATTTATCCCGAATCAATTGCGAGAGGCTTTTCAATAAATACCTAAAATACCTAAAGATGTAGAAACAACAATGTCAGGTGACAAAATACGACGATCGTTCTAAATTGGCACCAAATTGAGTTCATTTAGGTTAGTAATTGTAAAAATACTACATTAGACTCGGAAGTAATTGCGAAGTAGGTTTTGGTTGTCGATGGATTTGGCGATGATAAAGGCAACGTGGCTGGCAACGCCGAAATTATGCTTCAGGAAATCAATTTCGTCTTTGCAGGGAAAAGCATGGACAAATACGCTTTTTTGTAGAGCATAAAATCCAAGGGTTTTTAAATTTTCTCGAAATATATTCCGGGCTTTTTTATTACCTTCCGGAATATCAAAGGTGACAACGCGCCAAAAACCATCCCAATTTTTTGGCCTTTTAATCTCAATTTGGTCGATATAATAAGTTAGCGCTTTTTGTTTGCCTTTGTCGGTGAAAGTGATGGTGATCTTGCCGTCCGGTTTTTCATGAGTGGAAATTAGCCTTTGCTTTTCTAGGCGGTGAAAAACTCTTTTGACGTATTTTTGCTGGTTTTTGTCATCCGTAAAGTATTTGATGATATATCCGAGAGAAGGGAATACAAGCAGTGTTCCTACAATTGTGCCTACAGCGAGAGTCGCAAAAACTGTTTTTGTTAATGTTGATTTTTGAATTTTTTCTAATTTCATACCGGGACAAGTCTAACATATCTGGTGACAAAACAAAACGATCGTTCAATTTTGTCACCATAGCAATAAGAATAATTGCTTATAGATCAAATGAATGTCGGGAATAAAGGATCGCAAAAAAGAGGTAGATAATTTATTGTCATTGAACTTTTGGAGTTGCGCCGAGGAGCCAAAGGACTGCTTCCTTTTTATAGCGGCGGTCGCCGCGGGAATTGATCCTGATTGCAGGCAGTTTTCCACGCTTGCCCCAGCGCTTGACCGTCAGCGGGGCAACTCGCAGGATTTTGGCAACTTCTTTGACAGTTAACAGATCAGGCCAATCATCGCCAAGAGACATAGTTAGTTAGTTAATTAGTTGGGTAGCAGGGTAGTTGGGTAGTAAAGCGGTCCAACTACAAACTAATAAATTCTTTTATGGACTTATATATATCACATGAGAAAAAATGGGGTCAAGAGGGGAAAAGAATAAAAGTTGAAAATTGAAAGTTGAAAGTGGAAAATTAAATAAGCATGAATGAGAATTACAAAGAAGAACTACTAAATAGGTTATTGAAATTTTCTGTGAGGATCATTGTACTTGCCTCAAAATTACCAAAAACCCCTGCTGGATATGCAATAGCAAACCAAGTTATAAGAGCAGCTTGTTCTATAGGAGCTAACTGCGAGGAAGCTCAAGATGCAATTTCTCCAAGGGAGTTTCTACATTCGATGAATATTTCACTAAAAGAAGCTCGAGAAACTCGTTATTGGTTGAGGGTTATATTGGAATCGAAGTTAATTTCTCCCCACTTGGTTGAGTGTGAGCTGGACGAATGTAATCAGATAGTGGCGATTTTGACTTCGACCGTTAAATCCATTAAAAGAAAGCTGAGCGGGAAGTAATTTTCAACTCTCCACTCTCAACTCTCAATTTATTTGAGCTCAACCTTTGCACCTGCAGCTTCGAGCTTAGTTTTTGCTTCGCTCGCGGCGGTTTTGTTGACGCCTTCCAAAATTGGTTTTGGAGGAGCGTCGGCAATGTCTTTGGCTTCTTTAAGGCCGAGTGTTGGAACGATTTCTCGCAGCGCTTTAATGACTGAAATTTTGTTAGCACCGCTATCCGCCAAAATAACATTAAACGTTGTTTGTTCAGAGACACCTTCATCTGCCCCAGCACCAGTCGGTGCAAGGGCTGTGGCACCGGCAACAACAGTCGGAGCGGCGCTGACGCCGAATTTTTCCTCTAGCGCTTTTACAAGCCCAGAAAGCTCAATTACTGTGAGCTTTTCGATTTGTTCAATTAACTTTGTAACCACCAAGGACACTGCAACTGCTGACTTCACTGATTTAGATCTGTTTTCAGTGGTTGCAGTTTTTTCGTCCAGAGGACGACCAGCCTTTGGCTGGTCTTCTGTTTTAACTTCTTCTTGATCTGCCATATTCTTACTCACCACCTTTCACTCTAAGGGGACACCTAGGTTTCCCCTTAGTATTCCTCTTCCTCTAAAGGAAAAAATTGGCCTGGCAAAGCCAGTTCCAATTTTAATTTTATTTTGATTAAACATCATGACTTTTAACTTTTGGCTGCTTGGTCTAATATTGATACTAGATTTCTAATATTGGCCTGAAGCACACTGACTATTCCATATATTGGTGACGATAAAGACCCAACTAAATTTGCTTGGAGGGTGTTTTTAGATGGGATTTTGGCTAAATCTTCAACAGCCAGTTGGTCCAAGAAATTTTTGCCGAAAAATCCAAATTTAAAATTCGGTGCGCCATGCAATTTGTTACTTTCAGCAATGATTTTTAATGGGGCAATTTCGTCTTCGTAAGAAAAAAGAGTTGCCGTTGCGCCCGCGAGTTGATTCACGGTTACTGGCAGCCGATTTTGATTTAAGGCTCTTGAAAGAAGTGTATTTTTGGTAACTATTAACTCACCGCCCGCCTCTTTGACCTTTTGGCGAATTTGGTTGAGTTGATTGACGGAGAGTCCAAAGTAGGCGGCGAATGCCATAGTTTTGGCACGCGAGATTTTTTCAGTTAACTGTTTGACTTTTTCTATTTTGATATCTTTGGCTTTAACGGTTTTCTGTTTTTTCATATAAACTTCCGAGGGCTAATAGCCCTCGGTATTCGTCCGGCTTTGCCGGACTCAAAAGTATGTTTTCTCTTCGCTTCATCCGTGGACTAAGAGTCCACGGTATTCGCGAAGTCGAAAATAAAAAGCGCTCCAAAGAGCGCATCAGGGCTTACCTATAATTAAGGTATTCCGCCAATTTGGCGGACTCCGTCGAGTCAGACTCGACTTCGCCTGCGTAGGTTCTAAATTAAGTCCTTCGATCCTTCAAGTTTGCTCAGGACGTAGGACGCCTACGGTCTTTGGACGTGTAAAATATAACAAGATTATTTAAGTATTGTCAAATCAATGGATCACTAAAATCTATATGTGCCTTTTTTAATTTGCCAGGAACCGCCTGGGCCGGAGGAGAATTGGGCGCTGGCAAGGCCCGAGTCATAGGTGAGGGTGGCAGAATTTTGCATGGTCAATTTCTTGGTTACTAAGGTATTCACTTGGGCAGAATTTTGCAATTCGGCACCACCATCTAAAGCATAAAAGACAGCGTTGGCTCCGCCATTTTGGATACTTATGGCAGGGTCTAGGATGGATGTTGTGACGATCATAATGTACCCTTTGGGGTTAGCACTGGTGGGTTGAACCTGGGCGCTGTTTTTAATCGTGATCGTACCGTCTGCTATCAGGACTGTGCTATAGGAACCGAAATTTTCGTTAAGCTTCAAAATGGCAGAATTTTGGAGAATGACATTGCCGGTTACATAAATTGGCCCGTTCATAGTTACTGTGACTGTGTTTTTAAGATCCAAGTCTCCCACAAACTGTTGGGGACCAAGGTTAATGCTGCCGGTATCATAACTACAAATGCCTCCAGGACAGGGCGTGATGCCTTCAGCGGTTGCCTGATCTTTCCAATATGCGTAGTCGACTGTGGGCATTGGAGGAGAACTTGGTTCGTTTGGGTGAGCTACACAGCTTGGAGGGGAGCCAGGCGTACAGGGCGGGTCTGTTATTGTGCCGGTGGCATAGGCTGCGCCGTCAATAAGAGAAGAGTTTTCTCCGGCGATATTAGCATTGGCCCAGACAGTCCCCGTAATTCTAGCGGTGTTTTTCATAAAGACGCCACCGTTTCCCACTTGCACCGCATAGATAAATGCAGTTTCTTCAGAGCTTACCAAAGCATCAAGGTTTATAGTCCTTTTAGATCTGTAACTTGTCTTGTCTGGTACGTAACCGGTTGCGACTATGCCTTTGAGAATCGCGGTTTTAGGCACTATTTGAACTTCAAAAGTCCCTACGGGTCCAAGTGCAGTTTCGCCAATACCCCCAAAGTCGCCGGCAGTTTTGTTTAATTGCCAGAGGGCGTAATTAACGCCGGCTTCGGCAAGAGTATTGGCCTGTTCTTGCCGAAGGCTGTTGCCGCCAAAACGCAAGAATGATGCGGTTCTGCCAAAAAGCGCACCTGTTAAGACTAAGACCACAGTAATAAAGATTAGCGAAATGATAATCAGTTGGCCGGATTGACATTTGACACTTGACATTTGACACTTGACACTTGACATTTGACACTTGACACTTGACATTTGCCGCCGGAGGCGAGCCTCGACTTTGTCGGGACACTTGACATTTTTAATTTTGTCAGTTATTAGATGTAAATTGTTAAATATTTGCGAAGCGCTCATTTTGTAGGCGTTGTGAATAATTTTCTCCTAAATGCAGTAATTTGGCTAGCCAAATTTTCAGCTTCTTGTAGAAACTGATCATGGATGTTTACAGTAATGTATTTCTCTTTTAGGGCGATATCTAGGCATGCAACTACCTCATTTAAAGATGTATGCGAGCGGTTAAGAAAGAGAGCAAAGTCTTTATCAGTTCCCCGATCTGCACCCTCTGCGATGTTTAGTACTATAGAGTTTGATGCTCTGATTATTTGATCAGTCAGCCAATATTTTTCTTCAGCTGGGAAATATTTTTTTGTCAGTTGTTTAATCTTCATTTCATTTTTATATCAAATGTCAGTTGTCAAGTGTCAAGTGTTAGTTGTCAGTTGTCATCTACGTTCCATACTTTGCTTTTAAGGTGTCCATCTGGATGTTGTCGGCAACGCCACTTTCGGTCCAGGAGACGACGATGGTAATCTGCTTGATATTGACGTCACTTTGATAGTTGGCAAGAGTCAGATTGGCAGAACTTGGTGTGGGCAGCTTTGCAAGGTCGCTTGCGCAAGGTGATCCAATAGCCACAGTACCGTCTGCAGGAAGGCTGTCGTAGGCTAAATCTCTGAGCCTTTCAATTTCGCAAGTGGCAATTCCGGCGGCAATCGTTTGCAAATTAGTATTTCTTGATTGTCGCAGGCTGCCACTGGAAATAAGAAGCACGGTAACCATGGCTAAAACTAGTATAAGGAAGATGAGGACTTCGACGAGGGTAAAACCATTACGGTGAATAGTGAATAGTGAATAGTGAATAGATTTTTTAGCTCTATTTCTATTAACCATTAACCATTTACCATTTACTTTATGGAAGGGCATTAACCTAAGCTTAAAGGATTTTGGCGCCAAAAATCAACTGGACTGGTGGTTTTAGCCCGGGGCTTCACATCGAGTTTCGATAGTCAGAGACGATTGGTCCAGAACAGTCACTGCTGCATCAGGCACTATTAGAGTCACCGGAGAAGGAGCTACTAAAAAGGGGGCAGGAGAAGCCAGAGTCTGGGCAGTGACATTGGGGCTGACTCCGCTGATATCACTGCAGCCGGGGATTTGCCCATTCTGATCAGTTTTGACTATGCCATTATCCCAAGGGCTATTGCGGTGTCCCGAGGCAACAAGTTTACCATCAGAAGTTGGTTTGACATAGGAAAATTGAACAAGGCCTGCGGAGGAGTAGGCTTTAGTCCAAAGGTGATCACCGCTTGAATCCAGTTTAACCATGACGGCGGTAGACCCTCTTTCACCTACAGCCACATAACCGCCGTCTGGTGTTTGAGTGACTTTTTGATGTCCATAGTCATAAGAAGGCTCGCGGACGGTTTTTGCCCAAGTGACATTTCCGGAACTGTCAAATTTTACCAAAAGTAACGTTTTTCCTGGCATTCCAAAACCGAATGTTTCACCTCCCATAATATAACCGCCATCTGCGGTTTGCATACCGTTTGCCCAGCGATCAATGCCGGTGCTACCAGCAGTTTTTGCCCACTGCAAATTTCCGGAACTGTCAAGCTTGACAAGAAAGAAATCCTCTTCGCCCGCGCCATAACTTAATGTGTTGCCTGCAAGCACATAACCGCCGTCTGAAGTTTGCTGAGCGGATCTTACTGTCTCTGAGGCTGGACCGCCGACAGTTTTTGCCCACTGAAAATTTCCGGAACTACCAAGCTTGACAAGAAAAAGATCGTTACTGCCGGCACCCCAGCTGTTTGTTCTACCTGCAACCATATAACCACCGTCTGTGGTTTGCTGGACAGCATCGGCCGTATACTCACTGCCTGCGCCTCCGATTGTTTTTGCCCAATCAAGATTGCCACTGCTGTTAAGTTTAGCAAATAGGATATCACCGCCATTGTTTGGGGATGTACCTACTAATAAGTAGCTTCCAGCAGGGCCTTCGTTAACTGCTCTGCCCATGTTTTCACCTGGGGTGCCTATGCTTTTAGCCCACAGGACAGTACCTGCGCTATCGTATTTAGTTACAAGGACATCACCGGCGCTGCCGAGATCAAGCTGACCTGTTAAAAGAGTGCCATTGTCTGAGGTTGGTGTGGCGCCTTGACCGCTATCCCAGCTGGAGCCGCCGATGCTCTTAATGAATAATTTTTCGACAATAGCAGCAATCGGCTTATTTCTTAATTTGGCTTTGGCCGAGTTGGTGATAGTTTGGGTTTTGCCGCTTTGGGTACTTGTTGTAGTGACTGTAATGGTTACATAAGAAGCTTGAGTTGGATCGGGGTCGTTATAATCAAAATCCAGGCCGTTTGCTGCCAGGTTGGTGGCAATGATGTGGGTACCGCCTGTTCTTGAACTTGCCGGATCTGGGTAAATTTTACGGATAAAATTGGTTGTGTTTAGCGGGTCTTGCCGCAGCACAACATAGTCATATGTGGAACTGGTGGGGTTGCCACTGGCATCCAGCGACCAGATTCTATAGACGATAACCGAATCTCCAGTTGTGTCATCAGGGCATGCGCCACCCGGGCAAGTAGAAACAATACTTTCTGCCTGGCGGGTTTGATTGGTAAAGTCATTTATGACGATTTTGTTTTGTTCTGCTATGCCAATGCCGGTGATTTGGGTCAAAAAAAGCCGCAGATTGGCAGAGAAAACAATGGATATTAACACTGCTACCAGACCAATTAGCAGCAGGCCGATAATAATTTCGATAATGGTGACCCCAGGTTTTGGTGAAAATCTCATCTAAGTTTATAGTAATTGCTTAACAGTTGGTTGTCAATTTCTTTTAGAACGAGCCGCAGAAATTGTACCCAGGTTGTGGCGGGGTGGCTTTGCACTGGGCTTGCGGATTATTATAGATTCTGGGATCCTTCTCATTTTCCAGGTAAGCCCAGACATTGTGAGTCTTGCGGTCTACCGAAACGTGGTAGAGGTAGAGAAAAGGGGGTGGTGGTGTGGGAGAGGGGGTGGGGCCCGGACCGGCGCAGGGAAAGCTGTCGCAGTTGATGTATTTTAAATCGCCAAGGTTGTCGTCAAGGTAGGCAATTCGGCAATCGGTGGTTGTTAAACAATAGATGGGAATAAAGAAAGCAAGAGTTGCAGTATCACAACCGCCTAGAGTGCAGCCCGCGCCGTCGAGGATATTGGTGTTACGGGTAGTACAAGTTGCATCATCACAATCAATGAGTCTCAAAACACCTCCACTATTATGGGTAATTTTACACTCGGTGGCAGAGGGACAGGCTATATCCACAGTTTGGCTGACTGTACCTTCCATGGGTACGTGTGTAGCTAAGCAGACGCTGTCTTTGCTACAACCGGCGGCTGCAATAGGAGTCTTAGTAACACCGGCAGCTGAACAATTAGGATCACCACAATCGGCAAAAACAAGGGCACCAGTGTCGAGATTTGAATAAGCAATTTTACAATCGTCTGCGGTTAGACAAGCTAACGCAGGGTTGGCTCCCCATCCAGAACCATCAGTATTGCTATCAACCTCGTTTACAGAGCCTAGGCTGCAAGCGGAGTTGTTACAATCGGCAAACCAGAGATGGGCTCCGTCTTTTTCATAAGCAATCTTGCAATCATCTGTGGTTAGGCAGACCATATCAAAACGTCCTGCCTCTATTGAGTCGCAACCGCTAAGGGCACAAGCGGCGCCTCCGTCAAGAAGGAAGCGGGTGCGTGTTGAGCAGCTAGGATCGTTACAATCAGTCAGGTATAATCCTAGGTCATTGCCTGCGAAAGGATTTGGGTCTTGATTGTAAGCAATTTTACAATCGTCTGAGGTGGTAGGACATTTGATTTTGGAAAAATAACCAGTAGGGTTTGCGCTGTCGATCGTCGTTATGGTTCCTGCACTACAAGCAGCATTGTCACAGTCGATCATCTTGAGAACAGCTGCGCTATAAGCGCCTACCTGATAGCTGATTTTGCAATCCGTGGATGACAAGCAAAAAATGGAGGAGTGTTGGCCAGCATATGCGGTTTCTGAACAAGTGGGCACGATACAGCCCGGTGCGCCATCAAGAACAGCGACAGTTCTGGCGGCCGGGGAGCAGGTGGCGTCATTACAGCTGACTAATTTTAAAGATGTATTGGTCTTATCATGATAAGCTATCTTGCATTCGGTGCTCGATAAGCAAAAAATGGAGGTATATTCGCCAACGTACCCAACTGAATCCAAAGTGACCACACTGGGCGCAGCCAGCACATCGCCCACTTTGAGTTGTTCTTTGAAAACCTGGGCAACTTTATCATAAAAATTATTGATGGCTAAAAATATGGGCAATGTGGCTTGTTTGGGGTCTTTGGGTAGGGGTTTGGAAAAGGCCGGGACGAGTTCTGGGATCCAGTCGGTGGCACCTGGGGGGATAGTGTTGGAGGTAAAAATTTCTTCCTGGTACGGTTGATAAGCAGCTCCAAGTGGCGGATACTTGTTGTTTTTTTCATAAAATGCTTCTGTTGAAACTTTGATGGAGTTGATATCGGCAATCCTCTGGGCGTCTCGGACTTTTTCCTGAGTCTTGTTCCACCAAGTGAAGTACAAGATTCCAAAGAGGATGCCACTGATCGAGGCTGCCGCCAAGAGTTCTATAATAGTGAAGCCTTTTAGCTTATGCTTCATAAAGTGGGTTCTTACTACAGATTAAATGAAGTTTTTGCCTTTGTCAATGGACGTTGCCATCAAAAAAGCCTCGAGTAAATAGCTAGTCGAGGCTTTTTTGTAATTCTTTACTAATTCTTTACTAATCCTTTACTAATCCTTTACTAATCCTTTACTAATCCTTGTCCTCGTCCTTGTCGCCGTTCTCAGAGGAGTCACCATCTCCGTCCTTCTTATCACCGTCTCCGTTACCGTTTCCATTGTCACCGTTTGGATCATCCATAAGGTTAATGTCATCGATCATAATTTTTGTCACCCCCTTTTTGCCTCATTGTTTCCCCCGTGCCAAAAGTTTTTCGTGAACTTTAGGCAGTGGGAAAGCAGGCTGTTTGAGTAGGTGAAAATTAACAAAATGGAGGTGTGTTTGTCAACCCTGTAAAGAAGTGAGAGAAGAAATATCAACTTTAACTGGCGGACTCATGGTTGATTTGACAGTTGCTTTGCTTATTTTTGTGGGGCCGATGGCGGCAACATATGCCTGGAAGTTTTTTTCGAGCTGTTCGGGTTTTGCTGAAAGTTTGCCCAAAGTTGAATGGATGATCGGAGCAGTTGGATCCGTCGCGTACTGGAGGGAATTTGAGTTTGCCTGTTTTTGAATAGCTTCTTGGGGATTGTCAACAATGGTTTTGTCTTTGGGATTTGGCATCATACCGCGGGGGCCAAGAATTTTGGCAACTTTTGCGAGTTGCGGCATGAATTTTGGCTCTGCGATAACAGCATCAAAGTCTCTGTTTGGGGAAAGCTTGCCGTTTTGAATATCGTCAATTGTTTTAGTGTCGCCCCAAATTATACGTTTATCGTTTATAGGTGATCGTTTATCGGAAAATACCAGATACTTCTTCTCCTTCTTTTTGCCAACCGGATGGGGAAGATTAACACTGCCTTTGATATTTTTGTCGGTGACGTTCAAATGGATTTCAACAGTCGGATCGAATTTTGTGTACGAGGCCTGATGTAGAAGTTCGATGGCTTCCTTAATCGGGTAAGCTTTGTTTTTGTCAATGTGCCTGGCGGCTTGTTGATATTTTTTGCCGATGTGATGTTGATGTTTTCGGGCTGTTGTCGAGATGGCGGATTGTTTTGTGATCACAGAAGGCACTGAAGGAGCTGAAGGCACAGAGGCAGTTTGTACTGATAAAGTGTCTTCATGTTTCTTCTCAGTGCTCTTGCCGGTTGCCGGTTTCTTTTCCGTTTTGAGTTTGCCAAGACCTGAGAGCTTTCCAGCCCGCTTCGCAGCGAGGCGAGCGTGTTTTCTGGCGGTTTTAATCTCCGCCTGTTCGCTTGATAAGTCGATGACTTTAATGCGTGTAGTACCCATAAGTTAAGTCGAAAGTCAAAGTTGAAAGTGTAAAGTATAAAGTCATTCTCGACTTTTCACTTTGACTCTACACTTTGACTATTCAACCACCTCCACCCCCATGCTTCTTGCTGTGCCTTTAACCCTTCGACTCCGCTCAGGGCAAGCTATTCTTCAGTTTCGACTCCCATCGATCGGGCTGTCCCTTTGACTATGTTGATGGCAGCTTCCAGGTCTTTGGTGTTGAGATCGGGCATTTTAACCTCAGCAATCTTTTTGGCTTGCAAAGCTGTTAGCTTACCGACTGTTGTTTTGCCGGCAGTTTGAGAGCCCTTTTCAAGCCCGAGAGTTTTTTTGATTAGTTCGGCAACTGGCGGTTTTTTGATAGTGTAGGAAAAAGTGCGATCCTCGTAAACTGTGATAACCACAGGCAAAATAGTGCCTTTCTGATCTTGGGTCTTTTCGTTAAAGCTTCTGACAAAGTCCATGATCGGCAAGCCGTGTGGACCGAGTGCCGTTCCTACAGGAGGAGCTGCGGTTGCTTCGCCGGCTTTAACGTTAAGTTTAATGATGGTTTTGATTTTTTTAGCCATAAAAATAAGCAACTAGTCAGTTAGCAACTAGCGATTAGTGAGTATACGATAAACAGGGTTATTTTTTCAAGGATTTGGGGTTTATGGAGTGCTGAGGTCTTCTATTATTAACCTAAGTCTAACAGGACTTTCATCTATGCGCCTAAAATTACCTATGTAATAATCGAAAGCTACTAATCTACCTGTTTCTCTCGCTTTTTCTATCAAAGGCTGAATTTGGGGGAAATGGCCTGTATTCCTAAACTCTACCAAAGCTGTTTGATATGCTTTTATTTCTTTTTCGGAAAGACCTTGTGTTATTAAAAAATGCGCACCCTCATCAGGTGACGGATAGACGATGAAACCTTCGATTACCTTTTCTATTCTTTTTGGTTCTCTTTCATCCATGTTTAACTTTTATAGAGCATTACAATATAGGGGTGTAAATCCTAAGAACAGAAAAGGCTGATGGGCTTTCTTGATAACCCAACCACACTTCTCTTTTGCGCTCTGCTTCCAGGTAGCGATCAACCCGTTCATCCAGATGCTTCTCATACTCGACATATGAGAACTGGTACATTCCGCTTTCTCCTGCGTCTTTCTTTGTAGGAAGAATAAGGTCAATCGGTCTACCCAAAGGGGATTGAATGTGCATGGTTACACTTTTATATTGTTCTCCGTCTGTGTCTGGATCACTAAATACAACTCGATTATTTTTGTCCTTTAACGGGAGAGCGTTAAAAATTGAGATGGAGAGTTTTGTTAAAACATCGGCGTTATATGGCCCGTTAATTACCAAACGCAGGTCGATGTCTTTTGGCTCTTTATCTGCTGAGGGGTCAACTGAACTGCCAACCGCCACGATAACGGCTTTACGATTTGGAATTACTTGTTCTTGGATGTCGGTAAATAAATCTAAGATAGCTTCGACATTTTGCCGATCAGCTGGTAAAAGAGCTTCTAAGTAGTGTTGAGGAGAGATTTCTTTTCCTCGAGATTCTTCTTTCCGTCTAGCTTCTTGGCTCATATTGAATTGGGGGCAACGAATCCTCTAAGCATTGCGCATTTCATTTCTTTGTCCCCTTTGGTTAGAATCGATGTAAATTGTATTATAAGTCTTTCCATTATGCAAGTTTGTGCTAGGACGACTACCCAAGCCTCCGACCTGCGGGGTTGGAGCACATTTATTGATTTTCTAAAGCTGCGTAAATTTTTTTGGAAAGCTGGGCGATTTGCTCGGAGGTTTCTTCGGGGACGGGTGTTTCAGATAAGAATACGAAAATGTAATGGCTATTTTTGCCCAAGACGATGCCGGCATCGTGGCGCAGGTTGTCAAGCTCGCCGGTTTTGTGGGCGACTTTGACACCTTCTGGCAGATATTTGGGAATGCGGTCATTGATAGTTTGGGCAAAGAGAAGCTCCTTCATTTCTTGGGAGGCGGTTGGTGAAACTGCACTACCTCTATAAATGCGTTCTAAAAGAGTTAGGGCTGATTGGGCACTAATTTTGGGAGGGTCGGCAAGGTCGATAGCGCCAAGACCTTCTTGATCCATCAACGATTGAATGTTGCCCCAGCCAAGTTTTTCGGCAAGGTAAACGGCAGAATCATTGTCCGAATAAGTAATCATGGAGGTGAGCTGGGGTTCAAGATCGTCTTTTTTGACCTGTTGTTTGTCGATAGCCTCAAAGGCTGCCCACATAACGGCCAGTTTATAGAGACTGGCAGCGGTAAATTGGTCAGTGGCATTTTTTAGATAAGTTTTGCCAGTTTTAAGATCGCGAATGGCGATGCCCCAATGACCAGGGAGTTTTGCGATTTCTTGCTGAGTTTGTTGATTCAATAATTCTTGGGCAAAAAGTCTGGCCAGATTCTTGCTTCCAAAAAAGAATTGATCAAAACCGGTTTCTTTTGGGAATTTGACTTGGGCCGCCAGCGCAGCGATTATTATCAATAATAATAAGGAAGGGATGAGAATTTTAAGATGGGGAGCAGTCACTGATTTAAAGTTTTTCGCTTGACTTTTTCATAATTTAGCCATCTGAAGGAAGTCTAACTCAATCCTTCGATTTCACTCAGGATTTCGCTTGATTTCATTCATAATTTAGCGACTTGAAGTAAATCAAGCTCAACCCATTCGATTTCACTCAGGGTCTTCGTTGGATTTTTCATAATTTAGCTACTTGTAAAAGATCCAACTCAACGGGAGTTTCGCGGCCGAAGATTGAGACCATGACTTTGAGTTTGCCTTTGGCTTCGTCTATTTCGGAGACAGATCCCAAAAATTCGGAAAATGGGCCGTCAATGATTTTGACTGCTTCACCTTGAGAGAAAGCGGTCTTGAATTTGGGAGCTTCCATGCTCATGAACTTTTGAATTGTGGCGACTTCCTGATCTGGGAGCGGTGTTGGTTTATTGGCCATGCCAACGAAGCTAGTTATTCCAGGGGTTGTTCTGACTGCAAGCCAAGTATTGTCGTCAAGAACCATTCTGATTAAAAGATATCCGGGGAAAATTTTCTCTTTAACCGTGTTTTTTTTGCCTTCTTTAATTTCTATTTTTTCCTGGGTGGGGACAAGGATATCCAAGACTTTGTCTTGAAGTTTTTGCGATTCTATTCTTTGTTTTAAGGTTGCCGCGACTTTTGATTCGTGGCCCGAATAAGTATGGACAACATACCATTTGGGTTTATGAGGGTCCGGAGGTTCTGGCGGGGATGTGGAAACAGAGCGAGGCTCGTCTTTGCCGGCTGTTTTTGTTTGATCTTGATCGTCCATGTTTATTCCTTTTTGCTCAAGTCCTCTTATTATCTCACCTTACGCACTACTGTCATGCTGGAGTGGCTGATAAGCCACGATAGCATCTCAAAAACTGAGATTCTATCGCTTCGCTCCAGAATGACATGCGTAACATGAGTTATTATTTAATAAACTTATCTGTAATTGTGGTTAAAAGGGCATCGAGTCCAGCAATGTATGCTCCTACGACAAGCGAGACAAAAATTACTACCAGAGTCAGGCGAATGGTCTGATTTGGTGTTGGCCAAATGACTTTGTCAAACTCAGATTTTGACTCTTTAAGATAAGTTAGCGGATTAAATGCCACAAAAAATCTTCCTTTCTCGAGAAAAAGGCTTCAGTAATCCTACCACGATGGGCTATGTTTGAGCAAGCCTCGATAAATTGATATAATTTTCAGCTATGCCAGAGAGAGATCAACCAAATTTTAGGAGCGGGGAAATTTCTAGAAGGCCTTACGGTGAAAATGTCTCACTGGAACCTTTGCCTCAAGCGCTTCGGGCGCTGATGGTTTCTCGCGGTTTTGAAACACAGATTTCCTTAGGTAAAGCATTGGGGGGAAAAAGCAATTCGACAGTCAGACCGTGGTTGATTGGCCGAAGGGTTCCATCCCCGGAAGAATTTGGGAGGCTTTTGATACTTTTAAAACCAAACGGCCAGGAGTTGGATAGGCTGGTTGAGCCCTGGCGAAATTTGCTGCAGGCAGGCAGAGGGAGAATAGGAGGTGTTGCTGCCGATTCAGAAGTGGCCATCAAGCGGGGGAAAAGTCTGATAAAGCCGGCAGAAACTCCAATTGGTAGATGGCTGGAGGATTATTGCCGGCAAAAGCAGATCTCACTTGCAATTTTGTTAAGAATTTTAGGACTCAACATTAATCCGTACGGGCAAAATAGAGATAATTTGAGCATAGATTCCCTGGCGACTCTTCTTGAGAAATCAGAGAGACTTGATCTAACTGATGAGGAAAAAGAACAATTAGCAGATGCTATTGCTGCTACCATTGAAATTAAGTCCTCTTCTGGGCATCGTTTTCAAGGCGGTCCAAAAGGAGGAAAAATTAGATCCATGCAAAAAACTCTTCCATATGTGACTTACAATGGAGTCGAAGCCGCCGGACATTTAGGGGTTTCGAGGGCAGCAGTGAGCGTGGTACGCGGGCAGTTGGATCTACCGCTTTTGATGACTGCCGCGCAGTTAGCCATGCTTGAGGGCCATTTTGCCAAAACCAAGGAAGCTCGAGAGAAACAAAAACAGACAAGATAACAAACCACCTTTCATTTGGTAACTGTCCACGTCTCTGATATTTTTATTATTGTTCGAGCGTAAGCGAGAACTATTTATCTAAACTTCTCACTTCACTACGCTCGTTCGAAGAATAAATTATCACGAACGTGGACAGTTACTTCATTTGGATTAAGTTGACACCTTTCCTTTTTTTTAATACATTTGGGATTCCTAATGCCCACAAGTTTCGCACTTGTGAAGACATCCCCGAGGTGGCCTCGCTTGCCCTGAGCGAACCCGTACTGAGCGTAGTCGAAGTAGTCGAAGGGGACTCCTCGGACGGTGGAAGGAATTGTTTACCACTTCACCTCGGAGGAGTCGAGGTCGTTGCCTCGCCACCATCCGAGGTGGTTATCAGGTGCGAAACTCGTAATGCCTTCAAATCCAAAGCAAGACCAAATGGAAAGTGAACATAACATGCAATGGATCAAGCAAATTACGGCAAGGAGCTTGAGTGGATTTCCCTAAATCGCGGTGTTAAAATTGATAATGCCTTCAATTTAAATTGAAGGTCTTTTGAATGGCGCAGAAAGTCAGGAAGGTTGTGATTCCGGCAGCGGGTTTCGGTACCAGATTTTTGCCGGCAACAAAGGCAATGCCCAAGGAGATGCTGCCGATTGTTGACAAACCGATTATCCAGTATGTGGTTGAACAGGCAGTTGAAGCTGGAATCGAGCAAGTTGTAATTGTTACCGGTTGGCATAAGAGGGCAATTGAGGACCATTTTGATAAGCATTTTGAGCTTGAAGCAAGACTTGAGAAAGATGGCAAGACTGAGCTGCTCGAGCAAGTTAGACGAATCTCAGGACTTGCGGATTTCGTTTATGTGCGACAGAAGGAACCGCTCGGAAACGGTCACGCCGTTTTGGTTGCGAAAGATATTATTGGAGATGAACCCTTTTTGGTGATGTGGGGAGATGAATTTTTTGTTTCTGACCCGCCCCCCGTTAAACAACTTATTCAAGCATACGAGAAATACGATGCGCCAGTAATTGCAGCAATTAGGATTGCCCAGAAAGATTTAGGAAAGTATGGAATTGCTGATGTCTCGCCAGTAGAAGGAAATATTTTTAAGATTAACGGAATTGTTGAAAAGCCGGCAAAAGGTGAGGCGCCCTCCAATTTAGCAACGCACGGGAACTATCTTTTCACCCCAGATATTTTTGAGAGCCTTGAAAAGCTTAAGCCCGGGAAAAATGGCGAAATTTGGATAATTGATGCGATTGTAGATCTTGTCAAAAAACGTGATATTTATGCCGTGGAGCTTAAAGACGCCAAATATTATGATTGCGGAAGCAAAATCGGCTATTTGCGCGCGGTAGTTGATTTTGCACTAGAACATGAGGATACGAATGGGGAATTTAGGAACTATTTGAAGGGATTAGAGCTGTAAGTGTATCGAGGGTATCGTGGGTATCGAGAGCATCGGGGGTATCGAGAGCATGAATGGTTATATAACTTTTGATTTGTATCTGCCAAGAAAATAAGAAGCGATTCTGTGTTTTCGATCGAAATTTTCATAATCGCGATCGTCCCAAAAATTAAGCATGAGACAGATTTCGCTTTGAGCTTCTAATTCCATTAGAGAAGTTTGAGAAATTTCCATAAAATGAGATTTTTCTTTAGCGCTTCTTTTAAGATAACCCTCGACAAAATTTGATATAGCAGATACGATTGCCCTACGCATTTGGGATTTTAATCCAAACTCTTCGCTTTTTGGTAATTTATCGACAAGTTTGTAAGTGACAATTAATAATTCCTTCATTTTTTGCCACACAATTGTTTTATGGTAACCTTTGTGATCTTTATCAATCATATTCTCAGTCTAGCATAAGCATGCGATACACTTGATACTCTCGATACTCTTTGGTACCCTTTCCCCATGGCTCGGCATTTGGCGATTTTTGATTCAGAGACAGCGAAGAAGATTTTTGATGGTAAGAAGAAAATTGAAGGAAGATTTTCCAAGATTAAAATTGCTCCATTTGCTAAAGTTGCCGCGGGGGATGTGGTTTTGATTAAAGTATCGGGTGAGAAGATCATCGGACAGTTTACTGTTGATAGGGTCTTATCTTTTGATCATCCCAAATCCGAAGAAGTTGAGCTCTTGAAGCGCCGATATAAAAACGGTTTGGCAATGCCCGAAACTTTTTGGCTGGATCATGAGAAGATTAATTATCTGACCCTGATGTTTATTGGGACTATCACAAAATTTATAATCCCTCCTGAAATTAAGAAATCAGATTTAAGGCCATGGGTGGTGCTGGAATAAGTGGAAAGTGGAGAGTTGAAAGTGGAGAGTGGTGTTAAGTGCTAGGATTGGTTTTTGATTCTGATTTTCGGCTTGTCGACCCCTAATTTTTTGAGTTTGAAAATTTCCTTTTTGCTTGCGACAAGTATTCGGTCCGATTGATTTAACAAGAGTCTTGCGAAGAAGTTCGATGCCGGGGGGTTTGAAAAATTTTGGATCCAAAAGAATTTGCGGCCCAAGAGACGGAGTGTCAGAACTGCAGCCATTTGCTTGACTGCCGCTTTATTGACAATAATAAAGTCGTATTTTTGGCTTGAAACTTTTTCTATGATTTTCCCAAAAGAGGTATGTTCCTTAATTGTTAAAAGGTGAGGACGGGTGGCTAGAATTGTTTTTAGAATCTTTTCATGGAACACGATGTTTTGTCTAAGACTGACTGCAATTTACACTGCAAAAAAAAATTGTGCAATATGTCGAAAATGGATCAAATAGTAACCCTTCGACTCTCCGGCAAAGCCGGATCGCTCAGGGCAGGCAACTGACAAGTGACAATTGACAATTGACCCTTCGATAATGAACTCAGGTCTTCGACTCCGAGGTCGCTCACCCTTCGATATAACTCAGGGTGCCCTGAGCCAGGTCGAATGGGCAGACTCGAGGAGGTCATCCTGAGCAAAGTCGAAGGTAAGAGTTCACAATCGCTGACACGTTATTACTCTTCGAGCGTGAGCGAGAAGTTTAGTTCTCGGCTTTCAGCCTCGAACAATATGCGTTGTGTCAGTAACGGTGAACAGTTACAGTCGAAGGATGACAACCGACATTTGACAAACTGGAAACTAGAGACTGGAGGCGGTAAACTGGAAGTAGGATGCCCATCATAACACGGCGCAAAGAGCGATATTTGGCGGGCGAAGGAGGTGAAGATGGCATTACAAGAAGATTATCAAGCACTTTTGTCTGATCTTATTAAAAAACAGATAGTTATGCTCGGACCAGCAGTTGCGCTTTCAAAAGCCAGGAAAATAGCGAGTCTGACAGTTGCCGAGGATGGTCAGGTTTTGGCAATAGCCGGGGATCCGCAGGCTGCTTTAAATGAGCTAGCCACTGAGTATATGAATCTCTCTGGTCAAATTGCCCAAGCAACCCTTCAGAGTCTGTTGGAAAAGTATCCTGAGATTAAGAGGGACAATAGTTGAGCATGGATATATCATTAGGTTTGGCTATTGCGACTATTATCGGTTCTATTTCTGGTATATCCGGTTACTTTTTGATGCGGCAAAAGTTTATGCGGGAGCTTGAAGCAGGGAAGAGAAATCAAGAAGAGCTCGCAAGAAGAGCCTATGAGACAGCAGTTTTAAAAGAGATTGGGGAGAGAATAGGTTATTCTTTGGATGGTGCCAAGATTGTGGAAATTATTTCCGGTTCTTTGGGAGGGCTTCTTCCTTATTCTACTGTCAGTTACCTGATCATCAATGATGAGTCTGAAAAAGTGATTTTTGCGTGCAGTGTGAAAGAATCTGTCAGCAGGGAATTTGTCAAAGAAGTTAAAGCCAAAGTTTTGGCTGCGGTATCCGAGATGACTCAAAAGCCACTTTTAACAAGCGAAGTTGACGAGAGTATTACCGGTGTAATTTTGGATGAGAAATTAAAAGATCCAGTCCGGTCATATTTTAATTTACCAATTGTTGTTTTGGGAAAGTTGATGGGGCTTATAAATGTTGCTTCTGTGAAGACCAATTTATATAACGATGAGAATACAGAAGTACTTTATAAAATCGCCAGGCAGGCTTCTGATGCTGTTTCAAAATTACAAGAAGTTTTAGAAAACGAAAAGGGTCGGCTTTCGCAGGCAGTGCAGTCGCTTTCTGAAGGACTTTTGATGGTGGATACAAATTATCGTCTGCTTTTGACCAACCAAAAGCTGTCAGAATTACTCTCGATAGCGCAGGTCCCAACGCTGTTTGATATTGTTAATGCCCTTTCTGGCCAACTGGATTTGAGAACAAAAATGGAGGAGGTAGTTTCAAAAGGTGAGACTCTTGCTCCTTGGGAGATAGTTGCTGGCGGGAAAGTTTTGCAGGTTTTGGCATCAAGAGTGGTTGATAATAAAACGGGCAAGCCAATTGCTATTGTGGTTTTGTTTCATGATATTACTGACGCAAAATCGCTGGAAAAGTTAAGACAAGACTTTACGGCAATGATGGTTCACGAGCTGAGAGCTCCTTTAACATCCATTAAATCGACGGTTGAAATGCTGAAAGAAAATATGCAAAAGGTGACCAGTGATGAATTAGTTAAAAGTCTGGCAACGATTAATTCAAGTTCTGGATCTATGTTAAAGTTGGTTGCTGATCTTTTGGATGTTGCTAAAATTGAGGCGGGCAAGTTTGATATTATTTCTGAGGCTGGAAATGTGGGAGATGCAGCTCGCGAACAGGTTGAAAGTTTTCGGCCGATGGCGGCTGCCAAGAACTTGAAGTTGACCTACGAGGTGGGGAGTGATTTGGGGCAGGGGTATTTTGATAAAGTTCGTTTAAAGCAAGTTCTCAATAATTTACTTTCAAATGCGGTTAAATATACAGATTTTGGTGAAGTTATCGTTAAGGTTAACCCTCGGTTAGTCAATGGCTATCCAGTTGACATTTTGGTGTCAGTTTCCGATACTGGAGTAGGTGTTGAGCAGGATCAGATTGATAAACTATTTTCGAAATTCGGCCAATTGGAAGCTGGCAAGAAGAAAACGGGTAACTCAGGATTGGGCCTTTACATTGCAAAGGGAATAGTAGAGGGTTGGGGAGGAAAGATTTGGGTCGAATCTCAGGGTTCAAAGATGGGAGCAACTTTTAATTTTACAGTTCCTTTGGCTTCTAAAACAACTAAAGGAGATAGGATACAAGAAGGCGAGTTTGGCTCAATTGAAGGTAATAGCCAAAAAGTTGCCCAAGCGTAAGGAGGTAGCGTGGCAAAAATCATTATTGTCGAAGATGATCTAGTACTAGCGAATCTTTATAAGGAGGAACTTACCAAGGGTGGACACTTGGCAACTATAATTTCCGATAAAGAGGCGGTTTATCAGATAGGAGCGCAAAAACCAGATCTTGTGATTCTTGATATTTTGATGCCAAATATCAGCGGGCTTGATATCTTAAGAGAGTTAAAGATTGACCCCTTTTCTGCTTTAATACCTGTAATTCTTTTAACAAACGTAGCGGAAGATGCCGCCATCGCAAAAGGGCTAGAGCTTGGAGCATATGGCTATCTTTTGAAATCCGAAACCACCCCTGATCAAATTTTGGCAAGAGTCAACATGACTCTTGAAGAAACGATGGCTCCTAAGTCTTAAATAGAATGGCAAAAATAATAATAGTTGATGATGATTTCAATGTGGCAAATTCCTATAAGTCTAAACTTATTAGTGAGGGCTATGAAGTCGAAATAGTTGGTGATGTCGACGCTCTTTCGGCCATTCGTGCCATGAAGCCAGACTTAGTCTTACTGGACATTTTTATGCCCAATATTTCAGGCCTTTTGATTTTAAGAGAATTGAGAGCGGATTCTGAGCTTGCGAGTGTTTCCGTTCTGATTTTGACAAATGATGCCAAGGCAAGCGATATGGATTCTGCAGTTAAACTTGGAGTAGATGGCTATATTCTTAAGGCGGAAACAGATTCTGATGCTTTGGTCGGGCGGGTTCGTGCCATTTTAGAAGAAAAGAAAGATGAAAGCTTGCCTAGTGAGGGGGTGATATAAATGCCTGATATGAAGGAGTGTCTTAAACCCCACCCACTTTTACACAGTTTGAGCGGTGTTGGACTCGGTCTGCTTTTGGCAGGACTTGTGCCAAGCTTGGCAGCATCTGGAGTTCTTTTAGGTATTATTTTGATTGTGGCTGGTGTAGGTGGAGAGTTTATGATGAAAAAGTGATGCCAGAGTCTAGTGACTAGAGACTAGGGTCTTTCGATAGTAAAATTTGACTTTAGATGAACAAGTCATATACAATTTGAGGTGAAAGAGCAAAGATCTTGTCAAAACTCCACTTTTAAATGTTCTTTTCCCGGACAAATGATTTCTAAGTTAATTATTATTTAAGTTTATATTGAGAAAGGAGAGTGATAATCGTGGCAAAAAAATTATTTGTAGGTAGTTTGCCTTTTGCAACTACATCTGATGAACTTCGTGAGATGTTTGCGAAAGTCGGAGCTGTAACTGAGGCTAATGTCGTTATGGACAAAATGAGCGGAAGATCCCGTGGATTTGGATTTGTGGAAATGGCAAGCGATGAAGAAGCAGACAAGGCAATTAAAGAATTGAATGGTATGGAAGTCGAAGGCCGGAAGATCTTTGTTTCGGAAGCCAGACCGCAGGCACCTCGAGACAACGGCTAATTTTCATTTTTGAAATTAGTCCTTTTGTGTGTTTTTGACGGCAAGTGATTGTCTATGATTTAATGTGTGGTGATAAGTTAGTCTATTAAATCTTCGTTAGTTTTTGGTATCATTAATCAACATGGCTGTTCCGTCACTTCAACTTCCGCTTTCGACGCGCGCTATTGATTTTGTTTTGCCGGGAGTGGATGGCAAAAATTATTCGTTGGACGATTTTGCCGAGGCAAAGGGGCTGGTTGTGGTTTTTACCTGCAATCATTGTCCGTATGCCAAGGCGGCTTGGCCGCTTTTAATAAAATTGGCAGATGAGTTTAGAGCACGCGGAATTGTGTTTATGGCGATTAATCCAAATGATGAGCGCCAGTATCCTGAAGATAGTTTTGAGGTGATGAAGCAAAAGGTTATCGAGTGGGGGATTAATTTTCCGTACCTTCGGGATCAGTCACAAGGAATTGCGCGGGCTTATCAGGCACAGTGTACGCCGGATATTTATGTTTTTAATTTTAAGCGAGAGCTTTATTATCACGGCAGGATTAATGACAATTGGCAAGAACCGGAGAAAGTTAAAAAGGAAGAATTAAGGGAAGCGCTCGATCGGCTGCTTGCCGGAAAAGAACCACCGAAAGATCAGCACCCGTCGCTTGGTTGTTCAATTAAGTGGATGCAGTAATCAAGAGATAAAAATCAGGTTGGAGTTTTGCTTAATTCAGCTGGTTACAATCCCTGCAAGTTTGAACAGACTAGATTTATTTACCATACTACAGAGTATGATAGTTAGGTGATTTCAACAATTTCTTCAACAGATTTTCCCAATACTTTGGCCTTGCCGTTTTTTATGACAACTAAATCTTCGATTCTGATGCCGAAGTCGGGGAGCTCTTCTTCTACTTCGGGAGTTATATTCCTGAATAGACATACCGGGTGTGTAGTTAAATAGGTGATTTAAGGTTTCGTGATCCTTAAGCGAGGGAGTGAATCTTGAGAAGTTGTTTCGACCAAAAAAGGTACTTCTTCTTTTCTTAAAAGAGAAAGTGCGTAAGACGCGTTTTGTTTGATATCCTGAGGGAAATAGCTATTTTGATCGACCCAAGGATAAATCTGTAACTGACCTTTTGGTTTTAAAACTCTTAGTGCCTCTATTATTGACTGGATGAATACTGCCCTGTTTTGTACCAGGAATGGAACCATACAGCGAATTGAAAAACAAAAGTCGACACTGTTGTCTGCAAATGGCAAATGACTAGCTGTTCCGGCGACGTATGGCCTCTGCCCTCTTTGATAGGCAGCGAAAAAACGAATATTACTTAAGTTTTCCATTGCGGTGTCGATTGCAGTTGATTCTTTGAGTTCTGCCCAGGCACGGATTATTGAAATTGGCCATGATTTAGTGTTTGTACCTGGAGGAGGTGCCAAAATTATTTTTAAAGATTGTTCATCTTGGGCTTCTGAGATTTTTTCTCTCAAATCTCCACTGAGATATCGATCGACCGAGGATCTAAGATCTACAATGTTGCCATAGCGATAGTCAATGGCAATTGCTTTTGCCTCTCTTCCGGTAAGCTCCAAAGTGACTGTTGAAGTACCACCGCCTATGTCAAGGATGGTAAGACCTTCTAAGTTTTTAGGGAATTCGACGACTTGTTGGGCAGCTTCAAAACCGATGGATGAAGAAAAAGAATTATCGGCGATGTCTTTTTCTTGGTAAATAAGCCTGTCATTCATAATTAGATTATTTGACCGTGATAATTTCTTTGGGTCTAGATAACTTTAGAGCGGTTTTTGTCTAAAGTTTTTTAGTAACTCCTGATACGTATTAACATGATTTATCCTCATGTTCCAACGGAATTCTGATTCCTTTAAGTGTAACAGAAATTTAGCCTTGTGGATACCATT
>JACPEV010000029.1 GCA_016183325.1 Candidatus Curtissbacteria bacterium | reverse complement strand
TTAACGGTGTTAAAGTAAACTTTGAATATCATCTAAAAGAAAGCGAATGGCGTTACGCAAAGACAAAAGACCAATTGTTCAAAGAGCTTGTAGTATTATTAAAGGAGTCAAGTAGAAAAACTGTTTCCTAGTCTAGAGCCTTACATAATATTAAATCGTGCTCAGGGATTAGGTTTTTTAGTGCCCTCATTGGACAGAACCTAATCCGTTCTGAGCACACCAGTGGGGGCATTTAAGCTATGAACGATCATAAAGAGAAAATTAAATATTTCCTTTACGCCAGAAAGTCATCTGAGAGTGAAGATCGACAGGTGCAATCCATTGATGATCAAATAAACCGGCTCAAACAACTCGCTAGCGACTTGAATTTGGACATAAAGAAAATCTATACCGAAGCAAAATCAGCCAAGAAGCCGAACAACCGTCCTATATTTGATGAAATGATACAGCGAATTGAAAATGGCGAAGCTGAAGGGATTTTGTGCTGGCAGATAAACCGCCTTTCCCGCAACCCCATTGATAGCGGCAATATTAGCTGGCTTTTGCAACAAGGAATACTTAAATCAATTCAAACCATAGACCGACAATATCTGCCGGATGATAATGTACTGCTTTTCAGTGTTGAGAGTGGTGCGGCTAATCAATACATTTTGGATTTAAGTAAAAACACCAAACGGGGGATGCTATGTAAATTAGAGAAGGGATGGCAAAACGGCGTAGCACCAATGGGCTATCTCAATGACAAAGAAAACAAAATAATCATCAATGACCCAGAGCGTTTTAATCTTATAAGGAAAATGTGGGATTTAATGCTCACGGGCAACTACACGCCGCCAAAGATATTGGATATAGCAAATAACGAGTGGGGTTTCAGGACAAGAAAAACTAAGAGAATGGGCGGCAATGAATTATCAAGAAGCGGTATTTATAAGATTTTTACGAGCCTGTTTTATGCGAGGATTATTGAGAGCAAAGGTGTTCAGTACGAAGGGCAACATGAACGAATGGTTACTCTTGAAGAATTTGATCGAGTGCAAATGCTTCTAGGTAGAAAAGGTAAACCGAGACCAAAACACCACGAATTTGCTTTCACAGGTTCTATACGGTGTGGCGTGTGCGGCTGTCTTTACACTGCCGAGACAAAAAAGAAATTAATCAAACACACAGGAGAAATCAGAGAACACACCTACTACCACTGCACGAGAAAGACGACAAAGATTAAGTGCGATCAAAGAAAATATATTCCACTGGATGATTTAGAAATATTAATTGAAAAGGAAATTGAAAAATACACTATCCTACCGGAGTTTTTGCAGTGGGCTTTAGAAGGGTTAAATAAGAAAAATGATACCGAAATCGAAGACAGGTCGAAGGTTTATGAAATGCAACACAAAACTCTAGTGGGAACTCAGACGGAGTTGGATGAACTTACCAAGATGCGATACCGCCAGCTTATTGATGACGAAACCTTTATCAAGGAGAAAAATATTCTCCAGAGCAAAATCACTCAACTTAAGGAGAGTTTGCGGGAAACCGAATCAAGAGCCGAGCGATGGCTTGAGCTTACCGAGAAAACGTTCAACTTTGCAACTTACGCCCGCAATGCTTTTATTACCGCCAAAGGAAAAGAAGGGTTAGAACGAAAGAAAGAAATTTTAATGGCACTCGGAAAAATACCAATAATGAATGGCGGAAAGCTCTTAATCGAACCGAATGAGTGGTTAGTTCCTATCAAAAATGACTATCCCGCACTTGAGGAAGAATACCTAGGGTTAGAACCAACTAAAATGCCCTTAAATGAGGCTAGAACACAAGCCCTTGAGTCTATTCGTACACGTTGGCTGCGGGACTAGGATTCGAACCTAGATAGACAGATCCAAAGACTGTCGTCCTACCATTAGACGATCCCGCAATAATTAAACTAAATTTTCAAAAATTTTCTTTAAAACAACTCTTCTACCACTGGCAGATTTTAAATACTTCTCTCTTTTGCGCCCGGCCATGTAATTTTCGACCTCTTCTGTATAGACTATTTCCCATGGCGCAAACCTTTTTGTAAAAATGCTCTTACCACTATTATGTTCCTCCAACCGCTTGTTTAGATTATTTGTAAAACCTACATAACTTTTCTTGGCAACCCTACTCGATAATACATAAACAGTATATTTCATTATATTAAAACTATTAGACCCGCCTCGACTCGCTTCGTTTGTCGACGCGAGGCGGGCGATCCGGCAATACGAAAAATTTTATCATTATTGAAGCTAATTATAAAGGGGGCATGCCAATTCAAAACCACATTTGAAAATCAACTTGACGTTATGACTTTCAATCACTAAACTAATAGAACTTTTAAACAAGCAAGGGGTGATTTAAAAATGACGTACACATTTACCTGCAGCCAAGGACATGAACCAAAATCATTTACCGTAGAAGCGGACAATGACGATGAAGCCCTAGCCAAGATTATGGAAAAAGCTGCTCCTCACTTGCAGCAAGCACATCCTGACATGGCCAACATGCCACCGGAGGAAGCGAAGAAGATCATTACTGGCGCTTGGACTAAGAGCTAAAAAACAAGTCCCACAGGGGAATTAAAAGAAGACATCCTCAAATCCAAACATAGTTAGAAATTGAATTAAAACTCCTTAGATTAGGCTCGATTGCAATCACTGCTGTAACCCTGTAGCGTATTATTTATACAGGCAAATCTATGGATTTGACATATGACCGTCAAAAGCTCATTGAGGCTTGGAGAAGCGATAAAGCCGAAGCTCTAACTCAGCTATACAAGGAAAGCTTCAAGAAGATCTATAGGTACGTTTACTTTAGGGTTTACAGCGAAGAGGACGCACAAGATGTTACCGAAGAGGTTTACTTAAAGTTAATAGCTCAACTTGACAACTATGACGGCAAAGAGAGCATCAGCAGTTGGGTCTATCAAATAGCAAGAACCCAGATAGCTAATTTTTGGAAAGGGAAGTACAAGCTTGATCAAAAATTCATCGATGAACTGATAACTGGTCAAGACGATATAGATGAAGATAACCAAAAAGCTAAAGATAAAGTTGAACAAATTTTAAAAGAGTTACCGGAAAATTATTCGCAAGTTTTGAATTTACGGTTTTTAAGAGGATACTCCCTTGAAGAATGTGCAAAAGCAATCGGTACAACTGTGGCAAACATTAAAGTTTTACAATTTAGAGCCTTAAAGAAGGCTGGAGAACTTGGCATATGAAAGATAGAGAAAACTTATTAACACAAGAAACAGACGTTACACAAGATAAAGAAGCACTTTCAGCTTTTATGTTAGTAAAAAGGCAAAAAGAACCAATTTTAAATACGGACTTTCAAGAAGCCTTGCATCAAAAACTGATGAGGACAGTTAAACAAAACACTAAGCAGAATACTAAATTCTTCTTGCCTTACCTACTAAGACCAGCTCTGGTGATGGCCACTTTATTGGTCATCTTTGCCATATCATTCACCTTTCTGAATAGAGCAAATCTGATTAGTGTGGCCGAAGCGAAAGAAGAAATCAAAAAACAGCTTGACAGGATGCTCCAAAAAGATACCATCTTCCATCAAAAAAGTATTTTAATCTCTTACGAAGATGGAAAGGCTCAAGCTCCTATCACTTACGAAATTTGGGAGGATCAAAATTCTCCTCGATTGAAAAACATTGTAAATTACCCAAACTCGACAACTTTTCAAGTTCACGATGGCGATAACTATTGGGACTACAACACTGGTGATAATACTCTTTACAAAGAAATATATGTCTTCGAAAATCCTGCCGACAAAGAAGTCAAACTTGGTTCCAGAGTGGACTTAATCGAAAAATATAAAAGCATTCTTGAGAGTCAAGCTCTTTCAATTTCTCAGGAAACTGTCAATAATACAGATGCTTGGGTTATTAGTGAAGAAACCACCACAACCGGAGCCGACAACCAAACTTATATTCAAGTAATAAAACACGCTTTTGCCAAAGAAACTTTCCAGCTGCTGGTAATTTCCAGATATAAAAAGATGCCAGAGGCTTTGGCAAAACAACAGGAAGTTGATTTTCAAATTGTCGAAAGTTTACCGAGAAATCGCAAAAATTTAGAAAACTTATTTAAATTCGATTTCCCTTTACCGCCTGATGTGCGGATGGTGGAAAGAACTTTAGAGGGTGTCAATAAAACAGAATCAGAGCCAACAACTTTTGAACTTTCTCCCAAAACAATTGATCTTTCGGATGGACAACCAACTCATACAATTTCCGCCACCTCGCAAGCACTTGACATAAATTCAAAAATAGCCACATTAGGTCAGTACGAAACTGAAGGTGATACTAAAATATTTATTGAAAGATATAATCTTATCAATGTCAGGGGTTTGGCGACAGTTGACCCAAACCCAAAAACCACTATTGCTGCTGATATTCCAGATGATGTTCAAGCTGGAACATATTATTTAAAGATAACCCTTCCCAATGGAGAATCGTATATCTTTGATCAAACGGTAGAAATATTAAATAATCGGAGAGAGTATAATGAGACTTAAGTGGCGCATCAAGCAAAGTCAAGTCGAATTCTTCACGATAGATTAAAGAATTATCCTATTATGTCAAAAACAGTCTTTAGCGCGTTTATAAAAAGCGAAAGATATGTCTCGCTCAAAAATGTAATGTCTTTCTGGGCTAAAACCTGATCCCCGTCCCTAATTTTCACCGAGAAAGGCAAAGTTCCTTCAACTTTACTCTTAACTTTGAATGTTCCAGTTATCTCCTGTCCGGGATAAACCTCTTCCCGATCCCAAACTACTGGACCAACCTCCATATTTTCCGATTTCGCATCCAGGCTTAGCCCTTCTTGGGTATTCCAAATATAGTTTCCGATATTGCTGATCTTTAAAGTAACTTCACTCGAAAAATCTTGAATAATTAAATACGACTGACTTATTTGTAAATCTGAAGCCAAATTTTCTCTTACCGGTTCTCCCTTAACCTTTGCTAAATCCTTTACCGCAAAATAATAGTCGTAGTATTTTTTCTCATCATTGTTTGCAGAAAAAGAAAATTCATTAAAAAGTGCTTCAGGAAAATCAAACACAAAAGGCGCAACAACCATCACTCGCGCATCACTCCAGATTTTTTCAAAAGCAATTTTATAATTTTGGGCTATTTGTTCTTCAGAAAGCCCACCAGTCTTATTTGCGCGTCTCCATCCGGTCTCAGTTATAAAAACCGGTAAATCACGATTATTTATATAATCTGAAATCATATTAAGCTCCCATTTAAAACCATCAATGCCCGTCCGACCAGACGCAAGTGGTGAAGCCGAAAAACCCGGATTCGGATAAGAATGAGAAGCCCAACCATCCAGTTTTTCAAACACACCAGAAGAGGTATTCTCCATCGTCTGCAGAAATACAGCAGCATCTAAGGCATTTTCGGCAGTCTCAAGAGATAAGTCCAGTGGAGCATTCAAAATAAAAAAGTCGCTGCTTTTTGCCCTCAAAGCATCTATGGTTTTATTAAGCTCGACCGCATAACCGAAAGCATCAACTTTTCCACCCCACTCGGAAGCTCGATTAACTTCGTTGTAAATCTGCACATAACGATTTTTCGTTGGCCAATATAACTTTGACAGAAAATCAGCCCAATCTTTGACATCCTCCTCGCTTGGTCTTCGCCAATACCCTAGATCATCAAAATCAGTTGCCAGTCGGACGATCGGAATCAAATGATACCGCGCCATAAGATTAAACACCCCTTGCCATCTATCTAAGTTTCGCTCACTCTTCTTAATTACAATAACCGCCCATCCCCAGTCACCATTCGAATTGACTAAACTTGCAGCTTCCTCAATTTCCGCCTCCGGGGACAGAATATTTATACCCACTATATTATTGGGATTAGATCTTGGATCACTAACTGCCCAAACAGGGCTTACCAACAATAATGATACTAATCCTAAAAAAAGAAGAAATTTCAGCATCATTCGATTATCTCACAATAATCAATCAATACCTAACAGCCACAATTGATATAACTACTCACCATTCTGATGTTGTAATTATTGTTCGAGGCTAAAAGCCGAGAACTACAAACAGATTAGACTTCTCGCTTACGCTCGAAGAATACAATCGTATCAGAATGGTGAACTCTTACCAATTGATATAATATAGCTGTGAAAAAAATATTATTTCTTGTAACCTCAGCAGTGCTTTTATCCATTTTATTTTTTATTTTCAATGGTCAAAACCAAAAATTAATAAAGCCAACGTCTGATTCCTTTAAGGAAAAACCTTTGGATAAATATTCGTTTGAAAATCTTGCAAGTACAACCTTTAAGCCAAGTCAGATAACTTTTGGCAAAGTTATAAAAGACGAAATTGACTTCACATCCATCATGTTTTACTTTTTTGTTGACAACAAAAAAGTCAGCGGACTTGCCAACATTCCCAAAAAAGAAGGCAGTTTCCCCATAATTGTCATGTTTCGAGGATATGTACCACAAGAAACTTACCAAACTGGCATCGGCACAGAGCATAGTGGGGAAGTGTTTGCTCAAAATGGGCTTATTACACTTGCTCCGGATTTTTTGGGCTTCGGAGAATCAGACAAGCCGTCAGAAAACTCTATAGAGGAACGTTTCCAAACCTACTCTACTGCACTGACACTGCTTGAATCGATCAAAAATCTAAATCAAGCTCTGGAAACTAACGACTCATTAGCCAGAGGGCAAACAGACAAAATTGGCATCTGGGGACATAGCAATGGGGGACAAATAGCAATCTCAACCTTAGAAATCACTGGCAAATCTTATCCTACTATCCTTTGGGCACCAGTATCAAAACCCTTCCCTTATTCAATTCTTTATTTCACTGACGAATTTGACGACCATGGAAAAGCTTTGAGAAAAATTGTCGCTGATTTCGAAAAAGATTATGACATTGAAAAATACTCTCCCACAAACTTCTTCGGCAAAATCGACTCTCCAATTCAACTTCATCAAGGATCTCAAGACGAAGCCGTTCCCCAAAAATGGTCAGATCAGCTAAAAGACAACCTCGAAAAACTGGACAAAAGCGTTGAATATTTCGTTTATCCACAGGAAGACCACAACTTTGCAAAAGGAAGCTGGCCAACTGTCATTCAAAGAAGCATAAATTTTTATAAAGAACAATTGCTTTAAACTTTCGGGTTTTTCAAGTCAATCCCAGATAATTTCAAGACACTAATTCTCCTTAATGACTACCAGCAAACAAACCCATTTCAAAACATATTGTTCGAGCATAGTCGAGAACTTCTCGATTTGGCTTTCAGCCTCACTCGAAGAATAATGAAGGAGTTTTGAAACCAGTAAAACCAACAATTCTGGGAAAAACGTTTATGTTAAACTCAAGTTATGCTCAAAATCTGGCAAGACTGGGAATACAAAAATCTGACCATACTCACCGCCAGCATCATAATTGCCGTTGTTTTATCCAAAGTGCAAATCTTCCACTCATTTCTACTAAACCTCGGCGGCCTTGGCTACTTAGGGGCATTTATTGCTGGAATTATGTTTGTTTCCATCTTCACCGTATCAACAAGCGCAGTTATCCTTCTGATTCTTGCCGAAAGACTGTCTCCGTTTGGAATAGGAATCGTGGCTGGCCTCGGTTCAGTCATCGGCGACTATGTAATATTCCGCTTTCTTAACGGTAAATTAATAGAAGAAATAGAGCCGATTTACGCAAGCCTTGGCGGAAACTACCTAAACAGAATCTTCAAAGCAATTTTAGAGACCAAATATTTCAACTGGCTAATCCCGGTAATCGGCGCCATAATCATCGCCTCACCGCTCCCGGATGAAATAGGCATCAGTTTGCTGGGATTTTCAAAGATGAAAACATCAAGATTTCTACTTGTCTCCTTTATCCTCAACTCGACAGGAATATTTTTAATTGTCTCAGCCTCGAATTTCATCAAACCCTAATACTTCAACAGTACCTTGCCCACAATCTGCCTCAGCCTTACCGGACCGACTCGTAAGCTCGCTCTCTTATGATCACCTTCAACTAATCTTTGATTCTTACTAACTCATGTTACGCATGTCATTCTGGAGCGAAGCGCTAGAATCTCAATTTTTGAGATGCTATCGTGGCTTATCAGCCACTCCAGCATGACAGTAGTGCGTAAGGTGAGTTAATAATTGCGTTTTACAATTGGGTGGCTGACAGGACTCACCTCCTACAGATTCATCAATTAGGTTTAATAAAACGGAGTATTTGTAACCAGCTTATAAAAAATCGTGCCCACGACACCGACCGAATAAGAAACTGCAAAATAATAAGTAATCGGCAAAGATTTCAATTTTTTATTCGTCAAAAACAACAGATAAAGAGCCAAAAGCATCACACTGCCAAACACCAACAAATCAATCAAAGCTTCCTCGAAAGCCAAATTCGCAAAGATTCCAAAGGCAATAACTAAGCTGTTTATTGCAATCGCAAACAGGTCCCGCAAAGAAACTAGAACTTTTCTTGGTGATTTAAATTCTATAATCATTAACGATACGTTCAACAGCACAAATCCTAAATAATAAACATAGTGAGAAAATCTATCATCGTTAAAGAAAACAATATTGCACAAAGAATTATCAATTTGATAATCATTGCAAAATCTGAAATGCAAATAATTAGTTACTTCATGATCACCGGATCCAGCCCCAAAAAAATAAATACCGGCAACAAGAATCACGCTCAAAAAACTATACAACCTTGTCTTGATAAATGGACTGCCAGAAACAATCTCTCTCTTTAAAAGATAATAAAGGACTATTGAAACAAGTGGGATTGGCAGCATTGCATTAAAATCAAGCCACCTCAAAAATTCAAAAGGTTGAAGATATCCTTGAGTAAACGGAGTCAGCCTATTGAGGGAAAGGGCAACAATTGTCAAAGAAAGCCCACTCAATATCAAATGAACGCGGCGCATCGATTCCATTTTGCACCGAACACATCAAAGGGGTCAATTGGGAAAATTTCAAATATTTTACTAATCAGTACTTTAGAAGGACCAGACCGACTATTTGCCGCTTGGCAATTTTCCAAATCTTAGTTGCTTTTCCCCTGTTATCAGAAGACAGATAAACAAACCCACCCCTAGTACTATCAACCCTTTTTATATAATTGGTTTTGTTTTCGCGAAAAACTACAACATCGCCCGCATTTACTGGTCCCCAATTAAACGTCAAAACACGATCACCGGGTTTATAAACCGGCAACATACTATTTTCATCAATAACAAATCTTGAAATTGGAAAAATTTTACGCAGGTAAAACAAGCTCACCCTCAGTCGGATAACCTGATTTAACACGGATGGTTTTTCTTCCCTTAGTTTCCCAAAATATTTCTGCAAATTTTTGCACGGATGAAAGAAGCGCTTGAGCCTCCTCTAAATTTACTTCCTGCCTTACCTTGGAAGCCTGTTTCATAATCTTGAAAACTAGTTCATGAACGTCCTTATGCTTCTGTAAATGTTCCGCCTTAAAATAATCTCCCCAAATCACTCTTATTTGCTGCTTTACAAGCTCTGCATGATCTTCCTTAACTTTTGTGAGCCGGGAGATTTGCGAAATTATTTTTTTCCTCTCGTCAAATTCAGGATTATCTGAAGATGCTTTAAGGTCATTGATCATGCCTGTCATCCTAATAACTGTATGAGCTGCCATTTGCGCTTCATGAGGATCATAAATTCCGCACGGAACATCGCAATGGGCAAAAGCAACTTTTGGAGGAAAAATTTCATCAATTTTGCGGAGCAAAACTTCGCTAAACCTCAAAAAACTCATCACCAAAAATTATACCACATCAAAAATCGCCAGTGCCCACTCAGTTGATAAATCAACTTTGACAAATTAATGCAACTTAAGCTAATTTAATTTTGTGCAAACGATTATCAATTTAAAGAAAAAAATATTTACCTCTCTCAAAAACATCAGGCATATATTGTTGCTCATTGCGGCAATTATAATCATCTTGGAAATAATTACTCTATTTTTGCGCCAACAGAAATCCCCCACTCCCAAAAAAACGGAGTCACAAAATCAAGATATTCTGGAAAATATTTTGGGGAAACCAGCCATAGAAATTATCAATAACCAAAATCGGCCTTCACCAACTGCATCACCTCTGCCAACTCAGTCGCCAAAAACTCTGCCCAGTAAATGTTGTTTTTCATCGACTGGCCAAGAAATCCCTATGCCTAAAGAGGAAAATTGTCAGGTTTTTGAGATCGAAAGGTCCAGCAAACTTGATCTGGATTCGCTTGCCCAAACTATTGAAAATGAAACCGGTTTAATTTTAGTCAAAAGGGGTGATGGGGGAGAGTTAAATGGCTATCTTGTGGCAAGAACTATAGGCAATGTTTATAAGTATGAAATTCACTTTTATCAATCGGATGCCATTAACTACGAATACAATCCACCCTACACGTATAAATCCACAAAATGCACTCCCGAGGTTAAAGAAAAGCTTTCCCAAATCGCCGCAGAATTAAAGTAAATACTTTTTATCCAAATTAATTCCCAAAGGCAGAAGTTTTTTGGAGGCAAGATAAGCCAAAACGTTGTTTATCATGATGTACGAGGCACTGATGCCAAGAGCAAAAATCGACCTTTCTAAAATCACAACTGGAATAAGCGATACCCAAACCGCCGCCGGCAAATTAAATGCCCAAATCCAGATTGCTCCGCCAACCGCATGTGCGGTAAATGTCGCTCCAAGACTTCTGGCCAGCAAAAATCGTTCCTTAAACCTCCACATCACAACTGGAATCAACCAAAATAGAGAATAATACCAAACGCTCCTGCCTATTGGATGAATATTAAAAGAGATGATTGCGATCAGGGGAACAAGAAAAACCAGAAAACTTGTCATTCTGGCCCTAAGGTCCGGGTCTAGGACTTGTCCAGAATCTGCATACTTTGAGTGATTCTGGAGTCTCCGGCTATCGCCGGATCCCCAGAATGACATTCCGGAAGAATTAGCAAAGTACCAAACAGCAAATAGGGTAGGGAATAGGCGAATTATTGATCCTTTATCAAAATTGGCACCATGAACAAACATGTTGGCAACCTGCATCGCAAAAACTGCAACAATTCCCCAAACAGTTCCCAAAAACGCCCCTGAAATCGGCGCAAACAGATCAAACAAAGTAAATTTAACCCTCGAGCCCGCAAGCGTATTCACCGGAACCTGCATCAAAACAAACCCCAAAATCACAAAAAGCAGCACAAAAATTAGTTTGTTTTTCATATAGTTTTTTGTTAGATGTCAATTGTCATTTGTCAATTGTCAAATCTTATTTCATTCCCGGTATAAACCCTCCCGCTACTTCTATATTCGCCCCATTTATATAATAAGCGTCCTTGGAAATCAAGAACAAAAGCACTTTCACAACATCATCATACCTAGCCGATCTGCCCATCGGAAAATCGCTCGGCTTAAAAATGTCAGTCGCAAGAGATGCTGGAGAAATCATATTAACATGAATCCCGTTTTTTGCTTCTTCCCAAGCCATCGCCTTAGTCAAAAAATAAAGTGCATTCTTGGCCATAAAATAAGGCGTAGACTTCTCCCGAACAGTTAAAGTATCGGATCCTACAGTTCCAATGTTAATAATCTGACCGGATTTCTGCTTGCGCATGAGATGTAAAACCGCCCTCGAGCAAAAAAAAGTCGAATAAATATTCGACTCCACGATGTCGCAAAACTCGTCATTTGTAGTTTTATTGAAGTTTTTATACAAAAAATTACCAACATTATTGACTAAAAGGTCAACCCTGCCGAATTTATCAGTAATCTCCCTAAACATCACATCCACGTTTTTCTCGCTTTTAAGGTCCGCGGATATACCAAAAGAGTCCGGAGAATTTTTCCGCAGATCACCCAGTACCTCAGAAGCCTCAGCACGGCTTTTATTGTAATGCACTACAATTGTATAGCCTTCGGATGAAAGCCTAGTGGCAATCGCCCGTCCCAAACCTCGGGCACTCCCGGTAATTACTGCTACCTTTTCCACCCAGATATTTAAACAGATTTTGACTTTGGCTACAATTTGGGCTATCCTCAAAAAAAGAAAAGGGCATTGGAAAGTGAACAAAACTCTCTCTCTAACACTTGTTGGGATAACCACGATTCTTCTCTCAATTGTGGGATATCTTGTTTACCAGAATCAGAAATTAATTAACAGGTTTGCTAAACCCTCACCATCACCTTCGACGCTGGCATCAGCTTCTCCTGAATCATCCGTCAACCAGGAACCATCAGAATCTCCAAATCGTCTGGCCGTATCCTCACCTGACCTAACAGTTTCTTTAACCCAAAACGCCATCAAGACCAACGTCAATGCCAAAAATTTTAGTGGTCTTATTCCTTACATGACCACACCCAAAGTCTTTGTCGTTTTGGAAGCTACCGAATGTTGTGGAGACAAAACTCCCCAGGAAGCAACAGAACAAATGAACTACATCGAGGCCGGCATTCCCTTTGATTTCGACCAGGGATCAGAGACAGTCGTAAATCTCAAAATCAAAAATCCAAACCTTGAAAAAAGCTATATTGGTATCTCAACAGTCAACGAACAGTTAATTGCTTTCAATATCGACAACGAAAGCCATATCACAAATATTGAAATGTCCGCTTCCTGGAAACTCTACAATCAATAACTCACCTTACGCACTACTGTCATGCTGGAGTGGCTGATAAGCCACGATAGCATCTCAAAAACTGAGATTCTATCGCTTCGCTTGCGAATGACATGCGTAACATGAGTTAGTAAGAATAAACTTCGCATCAAGAACCTTTTTTGCTCACAAGCAGACTCTCAACAAACTCATCTAAATTAACCCACGCCACAGCTGTCACCCTGTCAGCTCCTCCATAGTAAATAAATAACCTTCTGTCAATTACCACTGAGCCACAAGGAAAAACCACATTTGGCATATTTCCTACCTTTTCATAATCCATTTCTGGCTCAAGAATCGGATAATCTGTCCTCACAATTACCATTCGGGGATCACCAAGTTCTAAAAGCATCGCCCCTAACCTATAAATATTATCCCTTTTGGAAACACCATGATAAAACATCAACCATCCCTCGTCCGTTTTTATAGGCACACCACAGATACCAATCTTGCCATCATCCCAACTATCTGCTCTCGGATCAAAGTAAGCATTTCCCAATATCCATTGGTTACCGGAAAAATTCAAATTGTCAACATAATCGATCCATATTCGCGAATCAATCCTATGAAATATTAGATACTTCCCGTTTATTTTTTCTGGCAAAATACAAGCGTCCTTATCGTCAATACCTGGAGGTGAGATTAAAACCGGCTTTGCAAATTGCCAATTTCTTTGGAAAAAGTCTGGGGCACTGATGTGGGTTAAGGCCACTCTCGGTGGACTCCTTCCATCAAAAGCTGTGTAGCAGATATAAAATTTGTCTCCAATTCTGGTAATCCTCGGGTCTTCGCAACCTGAATTTCCTCCCTTGTGAACACCTATCTCAAAATCCTCCCGAGGCGTATAAATAGGCTGATTTAACCTCTCATCGATATGGAGACCATCAGATGAAGTTGCCAAACCAAAAACCGAAACATTATCAAAAGACATTGCCCGATAAATAATATGCACCTTGCTATTTTCAATAAATGCCGCTGGGTTAAAAGTCGCTTTGGCTTCCCATAAGTTGTCAGGATTGGGCTCAATAATCGGGTTACCTTCAAATCTTTCAAACCTCATAAAGTTACTACTTGCAACCAGCTCTTCTAATAAATCACTTATCTTGCAAGTGGCCAAACAGCAAGAAGAATCACCAGCTCCGTAATAAATGTAAAGATCTTTTCCTTTTGTTAATGCTCCGCTAGGGAAAATTACGTCGGCGACGTTACCCTTTTTCTCATACTCCTGCTGAGGAACCATCATCGGACTATTTGTCCGGGCGATTATTTTTAGCGGGTCATTAAGATCAAGTAAAACCGCCTCTACTCCAAATATTTTATTAGCCGAATAATAATTTCTAATATGAGCGTATATCAAAAGCCAACCTTCATCTGTTAAAACAGGAGGTGCACCAACTTCCA
>JACPEV010000026.1 GCA_016183325.1 Candidatus Curtissbacteria bacterium | reverse complement strand
CTAACAGCCGAGAACTAAACTTCTCGCTCGCGCTCGAAGAATAGAACCGTATCAATACCTGTGAGTAGTTACCAATTAACCAATTAACAAATTGACAGGAGAGGAAAGTTTTTTTAAAAGGTCGGACCTTTAAGAAAGAGCGAATTTTTAACAAGGTCCGACCTTAAAAACTATGATCTTGAGGTCCGGACCCTTAATAACTAAACAATGAAACAACCAGATTTAGAGGTCCGACCTCTTTAAAAAATTAGATCTTTTCTGAGGTCGGACCTCAAGAAAACTGGGGAATCTTCCGCCTATTGACAACTTATAATTTCAACTATAAAATACTCACACTGCTTCTTGCTACTTAATAAACCTGTCCCATTAAATCAAAATATATCATGATCGTGCGCAATCTCAAGGTCTTGCTGCCAACCGTAATCGTTCTTCTTTTGGTGGTTGCCTCACTCAGTGTCGTTTTTGCCCAAAGCGTCGAAATTTCCGGCAATAGCGCAGGTAGCCAAAACTCAGCCACAGTAAATCAGCAAAACCAAACCAACGTTACCCAGAATAATAATGCCAACGTTGATAACAATGTCAATGTAGACTGTAATACCGGACAGAATAGCGCAAGCAGCAATACGGGAACGGCTACCGGCGTTGATACCGGCAACTGCGCCGCCAACGTCAATGTCAACACTAACGTCAATACCAATCAAGTTAATCTTGACTGTCCCAACTGTGATCCTTCTCCCTCGCCATCCCCCCAAAAAGCCAGTCCTATACCTTCAAGTCCTCCATCTCAAGCTAATGGCGACGATGGCAATGGGGGCGGCAATGGTGATGGTGGCGATGGCGATGATGGCAACGGCGCCCAAGAACCGCAAGTTCTTGGTGCAACCGGAGCAGCTGAAAACCTCAGCTTCTTTACCCTGGGCTTTATGCTAGTTCTTGCGGGTCTTTACAACCTCCAAAAAGTTCTGCTAAAAACCTATTAGTTAAGCTCTTACCGGGATTCACCTCGGGGGGGTGACTACTCACCATTCTGATGTTGTAATTATTGTTCGAGGCTAAAAGCCGAGAACTACAAACAGATTAGACTTCTCGCTTACGCTCGAAGAATACAATCGTATCAGTTATTGTGAACTTTTACCTCGGGGGGTGGATTTTTGGCAATAAGCCATAATTTCCGTATAATATAGTTACTTATCAACCTCAAACATGAAAGGCGTTATTTTAGCCGGTGGTAATGCAACGAGATTGCGGCCCTTAACTTGGGTCACCAACAAACATCTCCTCCCGATTTACAATAAACCGATGATTTTTTATCCGCTTGAGGCCATGGCCAAAGCTGGTATTCACGATGTTCTGGTGATCACCGGGCCAAATCACAGCGGGGCCTTTATCAATTTGCTGCGCTCCGGTAAAGATTTCGGTCTCAAACTCTCTTATGAAATCCAGGAAGAAGCCGGGGGCATTGCCCAAGCCATTGGTCTTGCTGAGGATTTCTCGGATAACGGTAAGATATTGGTTATTCTGGGGGACAATATCTTCACCCAGTCACTGGCGGGCGATGTTTTGGAATTTGAAAAAAGAGAAAAAGGAGCCATCGTTTATGGGAAAAAAATGGCCACCAAAAGCAAGCAATATGGTGTCATCGAAGTCAAACACGATAAGGTTATCTCAATCGAGGAAAAGCCCGAGAAGCCCAAATCCGATATCGGCCAAACCGGCATTTATATGTACGACAGTCGAGTTTTTAATTTGATTAAAAAATTAAAAACCTCCAAAAGGGGAGAATTGGAAGTGACCGATCTTAACAACTTCTATGTTCGGGAAGGTACGATGATTTGCAAAATGCTCACTGGCTGGTGGGTTGACGCCGGCACCTCTTTTGACGAGCTGTTGCGTGCCAACATTTTCGTGGCCAAGGAAGTTTCCACCAAGAAATGAAAATATTAGTTACCGGCGGTGCCGGCTTCATCGGCTCCAACTTTATCCACTGGTGGCTTACTCGCCATCCCCAAGATCAAATAATCAATTTTGACAAACTGACTTATGCCGGTAATTTAGAAAATCTTAAAGATATTGCGACAAGTCCCAATTATATTTTTGTTAAAGGTGATATCACAGATGGCCGAAAGGTCAAGGAAGCCATAGATGGTATTGATGTTGTCGTCAACTTTGCCGCCGAATCTCATGTCGACAGATCCATCTTAGATCCGGCCCCTTTTATCACCACCAACGTCGTTGGCACGCAAGTTTTACTCGATGCGGCTCTTGACGCACAAGTTAAAAGATTCCACCATATTTCAACCGATGAAGTTTTTGGCGCTCTGACCTTAGAGTCAAAAGAAAAGTTCAGTGAGCAAACTCCCTACAGACCCAATAGCCCATATGCTGCCAGTAAAGCCGCCTCCGACCACTTAGTGCGGGCCTATCATAAAACCTATGGTCTTCCAATTACCATCACCAACTGTTCCAATAATTTTGGCCCCTACCAATATCCCGAGAAATTAATTTCTCTTACTATCACCAACCTCCTGGAGGGCAAAAAAGTGCCGGTTTATGGTGATGGTTTGTATGTTCGCGATTGGCTCTATGTCGAAGATCACTGCGCCGCCATCGATCTGGTTTTGCAAAAAGGCCAAGTAGGGGAGACTTACTGCATTGGTATTGACAGTGATATCGAAAACATCGAAGTTATTAAAAAAATCCTAAAAATCTTAAACAAACCGGAAAGCATGATCGAATACGTCAAAGACCGTCCGGGCCATGACCGCCGCTATGCCATAGACAGCACAAAAATTAAAAAAGAACTCGGATGGAAACCTCAATATAGTTTTGACGAGGCACTGGTTGCAACCGTCGATTGGTACCGCGGACATCGCAGCTGGTGGCAAAAGCTCAAAAAGGGCGATTTTGAGAAATATTATCAAGAACAATACAAAAAGCGCTAAATGAGGCAAACAATCGGGGTCATTGGTTCTGGCTCAATGGTTGGCTCCCGTTTTTGTGAGATTGTAGAAAAAGATTTTGGCAACATCAGTCTTCTCAAGGCCGACCATCATGCCAATTTTAAAATCGATATTACCGACCGCGACAAAACCCGCAATTTTTTCCAAAATCATTTTGACTGGCTCATTTTATTTGCAGCTTTTACTGATGTTGATGCTGCCGAGAAACAGCGAGGCGACAAAATTGCGCCCTGCTGGCAAATTAACGTCGAAGGAACAACTAACGTCGCCGATGCCTGTCTTTCGTTTGGGAAAAATTTAATCTTCATCTCCACCGATTTTGTTTTCGATGGCACCAACGGTCCTTATAGCGAAGATGACACCCCAGGCCCAGATATGAGAAAAACCTCCTGGTATGGTATCACTAAAATCGAAGCCGAGAAAAGAATTCGGCAACGACTCAAAGACTATTTAATTGTGCGCATTGCCTACCCCTACCGTGGCCCATTTGCACAAAAAGATGACATTATCAAAAGAATCTTAAAACTTTATCAGCTTGGCCAGCTTTACCCAATATTTACTGACCAAAAACTTACCCCAACTTTTATTGATGATCTGGCTCCAGCTATTAACCTTTTGGTGAGGCGGGGGGAGCGGGGTATTTTTCATCTGGCCAGTCCCAAAATTACTACCCAATATCAATTTGCCAAATTTGTGATTGCTACTTTTGGCGGCGACCCCCGAAAAGTCCCAAAAGGCTCAGCAAGATCGCACAATCGAGACAAAAGTGTTACCCCCAGACCCACAAAAGGCGGCCTCAAGGTTGACAAAATTAAAAAACTGGGATTTACTCCAACCAACTGGCAAGAAGGAATTAGAAAAATCTATGAGCAATCAAACGGCCAATTGATATGACACCGCTTGTCAATATAAAATGTCGTAAGTATTCACCTTTCAACAAAATTCACCCCCGAGGAGCCTATACAGTCACCTCGGGGGTGGGCTCTGACTCCCCCGAGGTGGAGTTTCTGAGAAAGCTGAATACTAATAACTAATGACTTTAACAGTAATCGGTGCCGGTTATGTCGGCCTTGTCACGGCAGCAGTATTTTCTGAACTTGGCAATAAAGTCTTCTGTCTTGATATCGATCATCAAAAAATCGCTGGGCTAAAAAGGGGCAAAGTTCCCTTTTTCGAGCCTTCTTTGGCTGAGTATGTCAAGAGGAATATTGCCCAAAAAAGACTTTACTTCACCACAAGTTATAAGGAAAGTGTTCCCAAATCACAAATTGTCATTATTTGTGTAGGAACTCCTCCTGCCAAAAATGGTGAAGCCGACCTTTCATACTTGTTTTCGGCAGTCGAAGAAACTGCCAAGGTTATCTTGCGCTACACTTTAATTACCATCAAAAGTACTATCCCAATTGGTTTTGAACAGGATCTTGCTGCAAGAGTCAAAAAATATGCTAAAAGCAATTTTGAATTCGCCTCCGTCCCGGAATTTTTAAGAGAAGGCACAGCCATTCAGGATTCTCTGCACCCGGACAGGATTGTAATTGGTACCAAAAGTCCCAAGGCTCAAAAAATGCTGCTTGAGCTCCATGCTCCCATCGACGGAAAGCGCATTATTTGCGACATTAGAAGCGCTCAACTAATAAAATATGCCTCCAATGCTTTTTTGGCGACTAAAGTCTCTTTTGCCAATGCCATTGCCACTTTGTGCGAAAAAATGGCTGCCGATGTCACTAAAGTGATGGAAGGTGTCGGGGCCGATCGCAGAATCGGCACAAATTATCTTTCTCCCGGCGTTGGTTATGGCGGTTCTTGTCTGCCCAAAGACGTTCTTGCCTTTATCGCTTTGGCTACCCATTTTGATTATGAATTTGAACTTTTAAGAGCCGTCGATGCCGTCAACACGGGACAAATTGAATCATTTGTCAACAAAGTTAAATCCCAGTTGGGCACCTTAAAAGGCCGAAAAATTGCAGTTTTAGGTCTTGCCTTTAAACCAAACACCGATGATATGCGAGATGCTCCCTCTGTCAAAATTATCAATCACTTGCTTGCTCTCGGAGCCAAAGTCACCGCTTATGATCCGCAAGCCATGGAAAATGCCAAAAAAATTATTCCCCAAATCAGCTACGCCAAAGATGTTTATGATGCAATGCGAGGCCAAGACGTTTTGTTAATTGTTACAGAGTGGCCCCAGTTTTCCGAAATGGATCTTAAACAGGCAAGAACGCTCTTAAAAAACCCAATCATTATTGACGGTCGAAATCTTCTTGATCCCCAAATTGTCAAATCTCATGGTATAAGCTACGTAGGAATAGGCCGATGAAAAAAGCTTTAATTACTGGTATCGCCGGATTCGCCGGTAGCCACTTGGCAGAACACCTGCTGACTCAAAATATAGGAGTTTCTGGTCTCTATCATCCTGGACACTCAATCGCAAATATCGAACATTTAAAAGACAAGATTAATTTGGAAGCCTGCGATATTTTGGATAAAAAGAAGGTCAAAAGTTTAATTAGCAGAATAGACCCAGATTATGTTTTTCATTT
>JACPEV010000027.1 GCA_016183325.1 Candidatus Curtissbacteria bacterium | reverse complement strand
GCTGTAAAATCCTTGGAAAAATACCTTAAAACTTCTCTAAATTTCTTCTCTGAAATATGGGAATGGTTAATATATCTGTTTTTCATTGTCTAGATAATCTATTCTAACACCTAAGAGGCGTTAATCTTATCTAGACCCTTACTATTAATGCAGGAGTGATAATATTTTTGGATAGATCCCGCATTCCATATCGAAATTGGTGGCCAAGTGAAATGAATATTTTTTTATTGTTATTGATGGTAGGAATCGATTTAGTTCTTTTGGTCCTCGTTAATGAAAAAATAGCAAGCTATTTAAGTAGAAAAGAGCAATGATATAAAAATTGGGAGTTCACGATGGGTGGGATGAATAGTTTGTATGGATAGATCGCCCAAGGCAAGAATTGAAAGCTTTATTTAATGAAGGCGATGTATACGAGAAGAAAGGCGATTGCAAGTAAGGCGAAGGCAATTGCTGTCTTAACGTTTATATCTTCAAGATTAATCTTGTTGCCCTGATTGGTCATTTTATCTCCTTAGTAATCCAGCTATAACCAATGACAATATACCACACAAAATATTGATTATCAACAAACGGAGATTCACTTTAAATTTTGTCGTGGCCATCGGTACTATCAGGGCTGCACCTAACCAACCGGCGGCTAAATTAACAAATAAATCTGACAAGACAGATAGCCAAGACATGCTTTCAGTATAGCTTTTTTGTCTCCAAATAGGGTGTTTGAGATAATTTCTAGTTGTTATAGCAATGGTTGCATTCCCAATATTCAGATTTTTTATTCTTGCCTATTTCTATTTTGCCGAAATAGTGTCCGCCTTTGTAAGTTTTATTTGGATGAACAATTACAGATAGTTTTTCCCCACAGACTGCGCAAAAACGCACGAGGTTTTTTGACTTAATATTTTGATTTTGAGCAGTGATCATCCTGGTTTTATTTTACGCCGATAAGTCAATTTGAATTTGGGCTGATTTGGGAGTAAAATTGGTGCGAAATGAGTGATTTTGAGAGAGAACATGTATACAAATATGTGACGATCGTCAATTATTTGTATAATTATTTAAGGCCAGTAGCTATAAAAACTTTAACCCAGTCGTCCAGACCGACATCTTTAATAAATTTTCTCATTTGATCTGCAATATCTTTTTTGCTTGCCCAGACAGATTTTTGCCACTTTATAAATTGCCATTCTTTTAATTTGCCCCTTAAAGTATTTCTGAGTTTGCGGTGCTTTTCGGGAATGTCAAAAATTACAATTCTCCATTTTCCGTCCCAATTTTCATCTTCTAGCAATTTTTTAAGTAAAACTTCCTGTTTACCTTTATCTGTTAATTTCAAAAGGATTTTTCTGCCGCTTTTTGGGGTTTCGAGATAACCTTTTTCTTTGAGTTGCTGGATTGATCTATAAAGACTACTTCTATTTAGATTTGTTCGATATCCTGTCCAAACAAAAGTGCTTGGACTTGCAAGAAAATCAATTAGGGGAGTTCCAGTTTCCATTGTTTTTTCGAGGGCTATTAATAATAGGTAGGTGAGCGATCCTTTTCTGATCATGGAAGTTTATTTACAATGTATACATTTTTCTGACGATCGTCAACTATTTGTAGACAAATATGTTGTGAGGGTTTACCAATTTGAATTTAATTTGAATTTAGAGTGATTTGACGGTTTTTCTTATTGCTCCGATGGTGATTTTCTGATAAGCTCCGAGATAGTTTTTGGTTCACGGTTCACGGTTCATGGTTTTAATTTCTGTGAACTGTCAACTGTCCACCGTTAACCGACATGGATTTATTACTTCACCGCCAGAAGGCGGTTCAGTACAAGCTAAAATTTAGTTTTGCCTGTTTCCGAATGGGGGTCTTGTGGATCTGAGCAAGATATATCCTCCAAGACCGGAGTGGGTGCATAAAGGCAATTACGGAAGTGTGCTGGTCGTTTGTGGGTCAAAACTTTACTCAGGTGCGGCAACTTTAGCGGCGGTGGCGGCGCTTCGCTCGGGAGCAGATTTAGTAACCGTTTGTGCACCTCAAAGAGCAGCGGATATTGCTGCCCAAATATTGCCGGACTTAATGACTTTCCCCCTAAAAGGTGATTCACTTTTGCCAAGACATGTAGCTGACGTTATGGATCTTGCCCACGTTAGGCGAATTAATAGCGTAGTTTTAGGATGCGGGCTCGGGAGAATGACGCAGACTTTTTCTGCTATCTACAAGCTTATTGCCAAGTTTACGGTACCTATGGTTTTGGATGCAGATGCACTGCGGGCAATTGCGCAAAGACCGGATGTTTTATCAAAGAAACATGTAGTTCTGACACCTCACTTGGGTGAGCTTGGAGTGCTACTTGGGACAAAGGTAGACGACGAATTTGAGGCAAGGCTTGCAGCAGCCAAACAAGCGGCTGCCAAATACAAAGCAGTGGTGCTTTTGAAAGGTCACGTGGACATTGTGACTGACGGTAGTAGCACAATTACCAACAATAGCGGTTCACCTTATATGACTAAAGGCGGCTTTGGAGACACGCTTGCGGGAGTGCTCGGAGCACTTCTGGCCAAGGGAATTGGGCTGTTTGAAGCTTCCCATGCGGCAGCTTACATTAACGGTCGCGCCGGAGAGCTGGCGGCTGAGGCGAAGAAAGAAGGAGTTGTGGCCTCGGATATTTTTGAGTATATACCGAGAGTAGTTCATAGTTAATGGTAAATAGTTAATGGTTAATGGTTAATAGTGAATAGTAAATGGTTGGTAGTTAGTCAAAAGGTAATGGTAACAAGGCCAGTAACGATATGGGTGTAGGAGTGGGTGTGGCAGCCCGTATGGGTGGTGGTCAACGTCAAACGTTAATCGAAAACGAAACTGGCAGCGACAACCAAAACCGAACGGGCATCCAAACCTTAACCCAACTTCTAATGCTGCTATCATTTTTGCTGACATTACCCCACTTTCATCTGTCATCCTGAATTCATTTCAGGATCCAGATGCTGAAACCTTACAGGTCGGAGTCTTTAGACTCCAGACAAGTTCAGCATGACAATTTAGCCACAAACTGGGGTAATGTTAGCATTTTTGCTATTGATGAGGGTGTGATTTTCCGTTTACAATTAATATTTAATGGATCCCCAACAAGAAGTTCCCAAACGCTCCGGATTATGGTTTGGCGAAAGTCTTAAAGAGCACCAAGACGTTCGACTTTTGGACAAAACGGCACTGGTGGTCTGTCCAACTCTGGCCCTTTTTGCATTTATGCTATTTTGGCCAATAATCTCCCAAATAAATTTTGAAGAGGTCTTTTTTACACCCCTGGTCCCATTTCTGATGGCAGCCTTATCACTTTTGGGCATTTTGAAAAATGAGGCCATGAGAATTCTTTTCATTGTTTCTCTGATGATTTCAACGGTGGGAGTTTACCTTTTAGTGCGTGATCTGACCAAAAGGCATCTGACGGCGATTTTGGCGGCTTTGATCTATATGTTGCCGCCAGTGCCTGTTTTTGTCTTGACGTATGCCAGACAAGGTCTGTACCAGGTCGAGCTAGAGGCCGCCAGGAACTTTTTGACCATCGTTTACGGTGACGGCGGCCAATTTTTAGGTTTGGCATTGATACCGTTTGCCATGATTTTTCTGCTTCGGTATTTAAAATCGGCCGCCAAAATTGATTTACTTTTAACTGTTTTACTTTGCTCTTTGATCTTTCTGGCCTCAAGATCACAGGCCTTTAATCTGCTTTTGATTTTGGCAATCGTTTCGCTGACCGAGTTTTTCCTAGGTATGGCCAGAGTCAAAATCCGCCGGTTTTTGCTGGTTGTGGTTTTGTCTTTAGGTTTAGTTGCTTTTTGGTATACGCCGGGCTTTTTAATTGAAAGCCTACTTTTGTACAAAAATCAGCTAGCTTTAAATATTCGATTTTTGTTTCCGCTGTTTTTCATACTGGGTTTAATAGTCATGTTTTTCGCTTTTGTTTTTTTTGCCAAGCGTGCCAGACGCCAGCCCATTTTTGTGGCCCTCCTGCTGGCTGTTGTCTATTTAGCCATTATTTTGGAGTGGTTTTTGGAAAGACAAGCTTTGGTGCCCCATACCCATCGGCTGTTTGCCAACTTAAACATGTTTTTGGCGATTGTCTTGGCGCTAGCGGCGGCTGGCATTTTTGACAAATTGCGCCTTTTGGAAAAGTTGGGAGTTGCCAGGTGGTCAGCTTTTGCCAAATCACTGGGGGCGATTGTTTTTGCAATAGTTAGCTTTGTTATTTTGGTATTCTTGGCCTTGACATTTTCACCTTATGTAGTGCTTTTATTGGCCGGATCTGGCGGAGTTTGGACTAAAATCAGCCTGCAGGTTTTGGCCGATAGGCAAGATGCGCAAGCGTTGGCCGGTGAGAATTTCAAACTGATCAGGCTGGAGACCAATGCTTGGCAGATGTCCCTCGGGGTAATCTTGAGCCTAGTTTTTTTGTCTTACCTACTGCTGTTATTAATCCGTGATAGAGAAGTTGAGGAATAAGTACTTGTGACTAACTATGAAGGTAGTTGGGATTTTTAATCATTTGGCATCTATCGCAATTGTGGTCTTAGCGGTCGTTGTTATTGGCTATTTAAACTTTGCCTTGATCGCTCCTTGGTTTAGCGGGGATTTTAATACCAACGTCGCCTCCATTGAAATTTCCTATATTCAAATGGCCAAGTTTTGGGTCGAGTCGGATGGAGCAAGTTGGCAGCCGCTATGGTATTTGGGTTATCCTTGGCATGTTTTTTATACACCGCTGTTGCCGGCCTTGGAGGTTTTGGCTGGTCGTCTAGCCGGTTGGAATTTTGCCCATGCTTACCGAGTGGTTACCGGAATTGGGTATATATTAGTTCCAATTTCCACTTTCTTCTTCGTTTGGCAGATTTCTAAAAGTAAAAGCGGGGCGCTTGTGGCAGCCTTGTTTTATAGCTTTGTACCCTCACTGATCGCCTTTTTGTTCCCCGAGGTGGCGGCCGATTCGCTGAGCGGCTTGCCTGAGCCAAGACGCTTGGCGATTTTGGTGCGTTGGGGAGAAGGGCCGCATACTCTGGCTTTAGTTTTTTTGCCCTTGTTTGGGGTTTTTTTATCAAGGTATCTGGCGGCAAGCCGATTTGCCGATTTGGTTTTGGCCAGTGTTTTTTTAGGACTTTTGGCCCTGACCAATGCCATCCCTCTTTGGGCCGGCCTGCTTTTGGCTTTGAGCTTTTTACTGGGTAATTTGGCTGGCGGTAAGGCCGATTTTCTATCAGTCGCCAAAAGACTACTTTTGGTGTTGGCACTAACCTTAGGTCTTTCGGCCTTTTGGTACAATTTGCCCTTTATCGGCACTTTTTTTAGGGAAGGCGGCGGAGCTCTTAATAATTGGTTGGCCATGTTTCCCTGGGGTCTGTTGGTGTTGGGAGTCGGCCTGGTGGTCATTTTTATAGTGGTTGGCAAGCTGTTTGGCAAAATTCCCGGCCTCGCAACTGCCATTTTTTGGTTTTTGATGATCTTTGCTATTGTCTATGTTTATTATGCTTCCGGTGAAAATCGGCTGGAATATGCGCCTCAAGCTTTAAGATTAAATACTGAAGCTGATTTGGCTTTGGCAGTTTTAGTGGGAGTGGTAATCTCCAGGCTGTTTTTGTTGCTGACGCAAATTGGGGGATACGCAAAGATAATCGGTTGGTTTGCTGCTTTTTTGGTTTTGGGCTTGCCGATTTTAATGATAGCCATTTGGGGAGCCAGACTTTTGGCAGTTGTGCCCCAGTATAGTCGTCCGCTTGAACAATCGAAGGTCGGCGGGGTAAACCAGATCGCTGAGTATAGAGTCGCCAAAAAACTGGCTGAGCTTGCTGGCGGTTCCGATCAGCGGGTGTTGGCACCGGGCAATTATGGTTTCTGGCTAAATTTTTTTGAACCGCTGCCGCAGTTGAGAGGAGGTTTATTTCAATCAGCCACCCACTCTTGGCCTGAGCACATCTACTGGCAAGTAACCAACGGGGCTGATGGAGCGATTTCTTTGGCCTGGCTTAAAATTGCCAATATCGGTAAGTTAGTTTACACGACTGCCGGTTCGGCGGAAACTTATAAAGATTACAAAGTGCCTCAGGAGAAGTTTGATAAGATCCTCAAAGTCAATACTGTTGAATCTGGAGATGTCTACTTTGATGTGCCCTTAAAAAACGATGCTTTGGCCAAAATTGTTGATTTTGGGGCCCTGTTGGCGATTAAACGGCCGTTTAATGCCATCGATAGCGATCCGATCATATCTTATGTAGCGCAGCTTGAGAAATATGCCGATCGCAAGCTTGAGGTCAATCAGGTTAAAAGAGACCAGTGGCGAATTAGTGGCCAGCTGGAAAATGGTCAAGCGGTTTTGTTTCAGATGACTTATGATCCCGGTTGGCGGGTTAAATCACGACCGCCAACTGGCAACTGGCGAGTTGCCCGTGACTCGTTTGATTTTATGGTTCTGGCGCCCAAGCAAGCAGGCAGGTTTGAGATTGATTTAGTTTATGGAAGGCCGTTTTCTGTCTGGTTGGGGTATTTGGTAACGGCCGCGACGCTTGCTTTTATTGGTTATAGGACCTATAGGATCTATGAGTCCTAGCTTTCTTTTAGCTGATTTGCTGCAAAGACAACTGGAACTTGTTTTTCTGTATCCAGTTGCATGGGATTCTTGTTAATTAAAACAAAGGTAGTGGGGCCGCTAGCAGCCTTAGGACGGGCAGATGTTTGATACTCCTCTTCCTCTTCTGGTTTCTTGGCGGCAAAAATAATAAAAGAAAAAATTGCCCCAATATAAAAACCGATCGTAAACATTCCCCAATAGAGAAGCATAGTTAGTTACTCACCTTACGCACTACTGTCATGCTGGAGTGGCTGCCAAGCCACGATAGCATCTCAAAAACTGAGATTCTATCGCTTCGCTCCAGAATGACATGCATAACATGAGTTAGTTAGCTTAACGCAAGATGGAGTTTTTTGGCAGCAAAATCAGATTGAAGCAGGATGAACCGATTTTATCCTAAAGCCCAATTTGCCTTAAAGCAAGATGGAGTAAATGTATCCTAAACGGTCAAAATGAAACAGTGACGGGCGAATAGATTATTCTGACGGCAATAACAAATTTGGTAGACAGAAAAGCAAATATTAAAAACAAAAACGGCAGAATTGGCAACTTCTATAATTTTTTTTGAGGATTTGATTGCCAAATTAGTGGGCGAAAAATGAAGTTTTGATATTAATAAGCAGTAAAATGATACTCTTTGATATGACATTGATTTTAATATTATAGGGGACAAGGAATTAAGTCGAGTGATGCGTCTTCAAAAATGAGAGTCCTCTTTACAGGACTATAAGTTATTATATGATTACCGCACTATTCCCGCTTTTTTGAGTTTTGGCACTCTAGATAATAGACTGCTTAAAAAACGCAAAATTTTGTCCTATAAATTTTTTTAATGCCGAAAGAGGTCAATACCAAAACCATCAAAATTTTACTTGCAATACCTTATAGGAAACATACCGGAAGGGGAAGAAAGGGAAGTTATAGGTTTAAATTAGAATAATTTTGTCACAATAGCACTAAAATGTAAGTACATATTTACTCAATTATTATTGTTTTTTAAAAATCCAAATTTGTATATCTTCTAGTTAGATCTTTTTCCCTGAAGTAATTTACTATATAGAAAATTACTTCTCCCATAGTTAAAAAACGGGAAATTTCGGCCGTTTTTGGCCTTTTTAGTAGAGCAAGGAGCCCATTATTACCAAGAATTGACGCAATGGAGGCGATTTTGTTGTACAAAAAGCCCAATTGATTGTAAATATTTTCGGGTACTGGAAAATTTAATGGCCGATATTACTCAGAGTGGGGAAGTGCTAAGGTTAAAGGCAGTGAGTTTTGCCTGTCTTGATAATGATATTTAAAGGGGCCCGCTTTTTATGAGATTTTCTCAGCTGAGATGACATTGATGGTGACATAATTGCCGATACTAGAGGATAGTGGGAGAAATACTATAGAATTCGGAAATGTCATTTTATTGATTTTATAGGTCTTTCTGACAGTAAAAAGTTTTTGGGAAAAAGGCCCTTTTTTGGCTGATTTTAGCTTGCAAAACCGATAACTTTAACTTGACAATTTGTTTCCAAAGTTTTTAACATAAAATAAGAGTTTCAGTCATGCGGTTTTTTGCTGCCAAAGAAAAACTTGCTGCCGTTCGCGAAGTAGTAGATAAGAAAAGGCCTCTTGGCGAGGTTAGCCGGCGGTTGGGAATCTGCCGGCAGACTCTTTATCTCTGGATCAAGAAATACCAGAAAAATCCCTCAAGAGCTAGGCAAGCGCTTGCCAATCACTATAAATCCGGAAAGAATCACCACCGCAGCCTTTCTTGGAAGCTGGAAAAGTTCATCTTAGATCTTATTATTGGCAATCCCCAAGCCAGTGTTCACAAGCTTTGGCATGAGGCGAAACAGGCAGGCTTTGCGGTTTCGCTCCATGGAATTTACAATATCCTTCTTAGGTATAACCTTCAAACAAAAGAGCTAAGAGTTCGGTTTAGCCATCAGAACCCGCTAAAGACTGTTTTTGCTTCGGCTTTGGTGCCGGCCCATCGCATCAGGATTATTGAGGAGTATATAAAGGAAGGCAAGCCGATCGCGGCTATTTGTCGGTTTTGGCACGTCTCCAGGCCGACTTTTTATGCCTGGCTGAAAAGGTATCAAAAAGTATTAGAGGTATCAAAAGTATCAGAAGTATCAGAAGCTGATTTTGTCGAGGGGATGATTCGCAAGTATCCCAGGGGAGAAGAGCACCATCGGTCGATTAGCCAAGAAGTCAAAGAGGCCGTACTTGATATTGTGCGCCAAAGTCCCACTCTTTCGGTCCATAAAATTTACGCGGCAATACCAAAGGTTGCCGGCAGGCCGATGGTTGGCCATCATGGCATCCAGAACTTACTTACCCGTGAAGGTTTAAATACTTACCAGAAGCGCCGAATTTATGCGCAAGGCTTTGTTGAGGAGAAGGTGCCAGTGGCGCCGACCTATGTGCCCGAGATACCGGCTTATCGCTGGCGAATGTTGTTTGCGCCGTTTAAGACGGTGCCCAAGCTGCTGTTGACCAGTCCCTTGAAGGGCTCTTTGATTTTGGCCTTCTTAATTTCTCCTGCCGCTATTTTCTTTCTCTTTCTTCGATTATTAATTACCGCTCCACCTTCAACTAGCCCTATTGGTTTGGTTTTTTCAGCCATCGCCCTGACTTTTGGCATCTTCTTCTTCCTTTATTCAATGAAGTACTACCTGACCATACTGATGGTTTTGAGACTGGCCCAAGGTGGAGGGGCCACGTCGGAGGGTAAGGAAAGTAGGGGAAGTCAGGGAAGTAGGGAAAGTGGGGAAAGTAGGGGGCTTGGGGGACAGATAAGCAGGCTGCTTGAGGTCTTCCACCTCCGAGGAATCAGAGCCTACCTCGGAGGTGTTGCCGGAGGTGTTTGGGGTGGGAGAGCTTACGGAGTTAATCCGCTCTTGGTTAATCTGGAGAAAGTCAAGCTTGAGGCCGGCAGTCGTCCCTTTGTCTCCATCCATGTAGCTATCTATAACGAGAAGAAGGTAGTGGAGAGGCTAATTGCGGCCTGTACGAGTCAAGAATGGAGTAGAGATTCGAGGGTAGACGATAGAGGCTTGAAGGTAGATCTTGAAGCTGGAGGATCGAAGGTAGATAATCCAGAATCCAACTTCTACCCTCAAGATCCATCATCTAGTTTCCATCCTCCATCATCAATTGCTAACTATGAGGTGGTGATTGTCGATGATTCAACCGATGAGACGACGGAGATAGCCAAGCAATCTCTGATTGCTTTAGGGTATTCAGGTAATCAGGTTATCAGGCAATCAGGGGAGCCAATTCCCGATAACCAGAGTACCCGAATACCCGATAACCCAGACCAAGAACTGTTTACCTTTACAAAAGCAGACGGACCGGTTGTTAAACTAATACACCGTGGGAATCGCTCGGGTTTCAAGGGTGGGGCCCTTCAGGAGGCCCTTAGGGTCTGCGACCCCAAAGCAGAGTATATCTGTGTCTTTGATGCCGACTTTGTGCCATATGCCGATACAATTGAACAGTTTGTGAAGACATTTGCCGTCTTGGACGGCAGGTCATCAGGTAATCAGGCAATCGGGTTATCAGGTTCTAATCCCGATAACCCGAATACGCCAGCCGCCAATTCCTCCACCTCCGAGGTGAAAGCTGCCTCCACCTCG
>JACPEV010000004.1 GCA_016183325.1 Candidatus Curtissbacteria bacterium | reverse complement strand
TTTTGGCAATTGCTCTTAAGCTCTTGCCTTGTGACAGGAACAGTTTAATCTGTTCTCTTTCATGGATTGTTAGCTGATGATAGTTTTTCATGCCCTGCATATTACTCGTCTAGGGTGGGGCACTTCAAACTTGAACTTTCAAGTGATTTGCTTACGTATTTTAGATCATATAGATAGGGTATAATACTTGCTGTGAAGCAAGGAGATTTCAGAACAGTTTTTGAATATGAAGACAGACTGCAACGAGTCAAGGATCAGCTCAGGACCTATTTCCCATTAGCTAGTGAAAGACCTAGATAAAAATGCAGATTTCTGATGCCACACAAAAGATGCAGATTGCCATTGGTCATTTGAAAGGAGAACTTGCCCAGATTAGGACGGGCAGGGCAAATCCGGCATTAATTTCCGACATTTTAGTTGATGCATATGACACTAAAATGATGGTCAAAGAGCTGGCGCAAATTACGGCTCCGGAGCCTGCGGTACTTTTAATTTCACCTTGGGATAAATCCATAATCACTAATATCGTCGGTGGAGTCAGTAAATCAAATATCGGCTTGAATGCGGTAATAGATGGAGATTTAATAAGGATTGTGATTCCACCTTTAACTTCTGAAAGAAGGGAGCAGTTTATAAAGCAGATGCACGGTATTTTGGAAAAATATCGTATTGAAATCCGCCAGATTCGGCACGAATTTATTGAAGATTTGAGGGCGCAAAAACAGAATGGTGGCATTTCCGAGGACGATGAAGCTCGGCAAAAAGACCAGATTCAAGAGCTGCATGACGAGTTTATCGAGGCGATCGAAGTTGCAGGCAAGGCGAAGGAAGAAGAGTTGAGGCAAGTGTGAAATTTCTAATTTCTAATTAACCTAATTGACCTAAATATTTTGAAATTGGGACTTGATTAGAAATTAGAGCAATTAGAAATTAGGTTAATTATGGTTTCCATAATCATTTTCATCTTAATCCTATCGATTCTTGTTTTGATCCACGAGTTGGGGCATTTTATTATGGCCAAAAGAGCGGGGATTGGAGTTGAGGAGTTTGGATTTGGCTTGCCACCGCGGGCTTGGGGGAAGAAAATCAAAGGGACAATTTATTCATTGAATTGGCTTCCCTTTGGCGGATTTGTGCGGCTTGTTGGAGAGGATCCGACAGATAAGAATAAGAACGAGAAGAACAGTTTCTATGTCAAATCCATTCTTCAGAGAACCGGTGTTGTGGTTGCAGGTGTGGTCATGAATCTTCTTTTAGCAGTGATTATTTTTTATTTTGTGATTTTTGCTTTGGGATTCAAAGTAGTAGTTCCTAGAATTATAGATTACAATTTCGCCGCAACGACTCAAAGTCAACACGCAGTTGTTTTTTCAGCTTCAAAAAATCCTGACCTAATTGATTCTGGAGAACTAATATTAAGGTTAGACAACAAAAAGGTTGAAAATTCTAACGAGATCTATGATCTTATCAAATCATCTGAGGGAAAGCTTTTCGAAATTGAATTGGAGAATTCAAACGAAAATTACGCTAAAAAGACCACCCAAGTAAGTTTTCTGCCCCAACCATATATCTTAAGTGTAGTAAAAGATTCGGTCGCTGAGAAAGCGGGCATTAAAGATAATGACGTTTTAGTTAGTATTGACGGAGAGATAATAGCTACAACTGAAGAATTAATCAATAGGATTAGATCATCCGAGGGTAAAGAATTAACAATAGTTTTATATAATCTTTCTGATAATCAAAAAAGAGAAGTTAAGGCAGTTCCATCTGTAGATGCAAATGGTAAAGTTGCTTTGGGAATAGAAATTGGAGAAATTCTTATGGTTAGCGATCATATGATTACAAGACAGACAGCTTTTGACAATAAGATAGAAGGTATATCTGTAGGAGATGCATATAAGTTAACTTACCAAAATCCATCAGAAAAAATTCTTTCAGGGTTTACCCACAGTTACAACATTTTAGCTTATTCTATGAAGGTTTTCGGGCAACTTATAGGATATTCCATACGAGAAAAAGATGTTACCCTGGTTTCTGAGGGAGTTTCCGGACCTGTTGGAATTGCACAAGTGACTTCTCAAGCAGTTGCTCTTGGCCCGATTTCAGTCTTGCAGCTCATGGCACTTCTTTCTTTGAATTTGGCATTTATTAATATTTTGCCCTTGCCGGCCTTGGATGGAGGCAGATTTTTCTTTATTATTGTTGAAGCGGTGACCAGAAGGAAAGTTTATCCCAGTCTTGAGAAGTGGGTTCACACCATCGGCTTTGCGCTTTTATTGGCTTTAACACTGCTTATAACTTACAACGACATTGCCAAGCTGATTCGATGAATCCCCTTTGGTTTTTAAGTAAGTAGGTGGGAGTAGGTGGCGACGTAAAGTTACACCATTTTTAGCCGATCGGTCAATAATGGTATAACATTACCAAATTTCTTTACCTACAAAAACTTTCACCCATTGTGAAAGTCCAACATTATCAAGGAATTTAATAAGTTCTTTTTCTACTGCACTATTTCCTATCCATACTGATTTTTGGATAGGCATAAATTGCCATTCTCTAAGTAAAACTCGTAATGTTCTCCTGAGTATTCTGTATTTTTCCGGAATGTCGAAGACTACCAATCGCTTTTTCCCATCCCATGTTTTGTCTTTAAGAAGTTTTTTGACGATTATTTCTTGTTTGCCTTTGTCGGTAAGCTTAATAAATATTTGTCGTCCGGTTTTTTCAGTTTCAATGTAGCCCTTGAGCCGTAGTTCCCTTATAGATTTATACAAAGTGCTGTAGTTTAAATTAGTTCTATAACCTGTCCAGACAAATTTCCCAGGATTATTGACAAAATCCAAAAATGGTGTGCCAGTTTCAATACCTTTTTCTAAAGCTAGTAGGAGATAATAGGTGAGTGATCCCTTTTTGACCATAGGGAAACATTACACTATTTTTAGCCGATCGGTCAATAATGGTGTAATGATAGATGATCTTGCATGACTATGATAGAATTTATGTAAAAGCGTTTGAGTTTGGTTTCCTGCCAAACGAACTTGCGAAATCGAAGCGCTGATTGTGTATCTAAGCAGTACGGAGGCTTAACCGTAAAAGAGAGCAGCCGAATATTTAGTCGGCGGTGAGGTTATATTAGTAATAATGTAACGAAATAGGGTGGTACCACGGTTCGACAAGCTCACCGTAAACTTGTCAGAAGCACCGTCCTTATAAAAGTTCTGCGAGAGGAGGTGTTTTTTAGTGGCAACAATAGATGATTTTCAGAAATTAGATATTCGGGTTGGGAAAGTAGTTCAGGTCGAAGATTTTCCGGAAGCTCGTAAACCTCTGTATAAAATTACGGTTGATTTCGGAAATGAAATAGGGGTAAAAAAATCAGCAGTTGGAGCAACACATCTATATAAAAGAGAAGAATTAATGGATAAGATGGTTTTGGGTTTGGTCAACATGGATCCGAAGAAAATTGGACCATTTACTTCTGAGTTTCTAACATTGGGGGTTTCTGACGAGGAAAATAGATGTGTTCTTATTATTCCTGATACAATGAAAAAGGTTCAATTAGGAGCTAAGCTGTATTAAGTAATCATGTTAAGCATGTCATTCTGGAGCGTAGCGATAGAATCTCAGTTTTTGAGATGCTATCGCTACGCTCCAGAATGACAGTAGTGCGTAAGGTGAGTTAAGTAATGAGATATTCAAAGTTGTTTGGAAAAACTACAAGGCAGGATCCGAGGGATGAGGCTTCCGTAAATGCGAAGCTTTTGATTCGTGGCGGATTCGTCAGAAAAGAAGTGGCCGGGGTTTATAATTTTTTGCCGCTGGGACTAAGGGTTCTTAATAAAATCGCAAATATCGTACGAGAGGAAATGAATGCTGCCGGCGGGCAAGAAGTTTTACTTTCAGCATTGCAGAACAGGGAAAGTTGGCAAAAAACCGGCAGATGGAAGGATTTGGATGTCCTTTTTAAGGTTCCCAGTCAATACAAAACCGAATATGCACTTGGACCAACTCACGAAGAGGTTTTGGTGCCAGTGGTTAAAAATTTCGTCAGCTCATACCGAGATCTTCCCCTTTACCTTTATCAAATTCAGAATAAATTTCGCGATGAGCCAAGAGCAAAAGCCGGACTTTTGCGCGGTCGGGAGTTTTTGATGAAAGATCTTTATTCATTCCACGCAAACGAGAAAGATATGCTTTCCTATTACGAAAAAATGAAGAAATCTTATAAAATTGTTTTTTCCCGTTTAGGGCTTGAGGCAATTGAGACGAAAGCGGCGGGCGGGACTTTTTCCCGCGAATCGCATGAATATCAAGTGATTTGCCAGTCCGGAGAAGATGAAATTGTTTATTGCCCTGGGGGGGATTATTCGGAGAATGTGGAGATTGCGACAGCAAAAGACGGTCAGCAATGCATTTTGGGGCATGGACCATTAAAAAAAGTAAAGACAATAGAAGTTGGCAATATTTTTCCTCTTAAAGATAAATATTCGAAAGCTTTCAATTTAACTTTTAAACACAAGGATGGCAGGGATAAGCTTGTGATGATGGGGTGTTATGGAATCGGGATATCAAGGCTGATGGGAGCAATTGTGGAAGTTTATCATGACGAGCATGGGATTATTTGGCCGAAGCCAGTCGCGCCATTTGACGTTCACTTGGTTCATATCGAGGATCCTGGTACAGAGTCATGGGTAAAGGAGACATATGAGAAGTTGACCAAAGCAGGTATTGATGTGCTTTGGGATGACAGGGAGGATGCCCGCCTTGACTCGCGTCAGTCGAGGCAGGTCTCGGCTGGAGAAAAATTTGCGGATTGTGATTTAATCGGAATTCCCGTTCGGCTGGTTGTTTCCAAGAAAGTTGGGAGGGGAAAAGTCGAGTATAAAGAAAGAGACAAAGCGGAAAGCAATGTCCTGCAGCTTGACGATTTAGTCAAAAGGCTCAACTTATTATAGTGTCGGGCCGTTGGTTCCTATCTTTCGACCACGAACACTAACTGTCATTCTCTGGCCTGTTTGGACGCTTCTTACTAATCTGAGAGTTTCCTCTAAGCCAGGAGATAATCCATCTGTATTTGGTAATTCAAATGTTTGCTCAGGACCATTGAGGTTTTGGGGTATAATTATTGATCCATTTTGCTCTACCATTAAAAAACACCTCCTCTCGGATGGCTGTTAGAATAGAGTTTAGCCAAGCTTCGGGGAATCTGTCAATATGGTAAAGATTATGGTAAAGATTGACAAAGGTGCACAGCGCCTTTAAACTATAGGGTTATGGAAAGGTATCCACGAAGATATTTTAATAAGCTGGTAATTGGAGGTCTGGCAACATTATTTTCCGGTTGCCGAAAAGATGATGAGCGCCCACAAGTTGTCGAAGCACAGATTGTCTCATCACTACTGAGAGAATCTGGTCAGACTTTTATGTTTAGATCAAATGAGATTGTCGATGACGGAAAAATTTACGAGGTTCTTGGCGTACCAGATATTCCTGAGATTTCTAGTCGACGGGTTACCTATAAGAGAGAAAAATCCGAGGCAGTATTTATACTAGGTGCTTCCGAGAATCACCGATTCCAAGTTGATAAAAAGAATGGACAATTATATTTACTGCTGATGGATTCCCAAACAGTTATGTTTTGGCCTGAAGAAATTATTAAAAACTATCTAAATAGTAGTTACGTATTGAAGGGAAGTTTGGACTTCTTATCCGAACGTCAAATTAGAGTTACTTTTAATAATATCATTCCCGATCGAGAGTATTATCTAGTTTGGGGAAATCAACTTTTAGGGAGAGAAGGTCCAGACCAATTGATTAGAGAAAAAACTGCCCATAGATTTGCAGTCCCAAGATTTAATTAAGAAATCATCTCATGCAATATAAAATAACAGAAGGCGAAAAAGGGAAGGTTGAGATTAAGGTTGATGTGCCAGCTAGCGCTTTTGATGCGGTTTATGACGAAGTTTTGGCAGCGTTTGCCAAAGATGCCAATATTGCCGGATTTAGAAGGGGAAAAGCACCAGCTGAGGTTGTTGAAAATCATGTCGGGCACGGCAAGATACTTAATAAGGCAGCAAGTACATTAATTTCCAAGAACCTGGGCGATATTTTAAAAAAAGAAGATTTGGTGCCTCTCGCATCGCCAAAGATTGGCATTGATTCTCTGGCTAAAGGCTCTCCGTTTTCTTTTACTGTGAGTTTTGTCAAAAAGCCGCAAGTTAAGATTGGTGATTGGAAAAAGATTAAAGTTGCCAAGGTTAAGGCTAAGGAAATCACCGATGAGGATGTTAACAGGTCAATTAAGAATATATTCGAGGCATGGAGGAAAAATAAGTCGAAAGTCGAAAGTCAAAGTGAGAAGTCAGGAGGAATCAAAGATGGAAGCCGGATCGCAGAAGTCACTGAAAAGACAGAAGGTACAGAGAGTACTGGAAAATTCATATATGATGCGCATGGGAATAAGATATTTATAAAATCAGACACCTCCGAGGTGAAAAACTCCTCCACCTCGGAGGTGGAAAGTGAACCTGATGACAAAGTAAGTCCTTCGACTAGCGCTCAGGACAAAGTCGATGACGACTTTGCGAGGGCGATTGGGGCAAGAGATTTGGCGCATTTGAGGGAGCTGGTTAAGAAAGATTTGGAGACTTTGGTTGCAAACCAGGTTGAGGCGAAGTTGGAAGAAGAATTATTTGAAAAACTTGCTGAGATCGGGACTGTTGAAATACCCGATATTTTGATCGATGATGAGTTGAATCGAATGATTGTAAGGCTAAATTCGGAACTGGAGCGGCAAGGCAAAAAAATAGACGAGTGGCTCGCGGAACAAAAAATATCTTTTGTTGAGCTGAGAAGCAAGTGGAGGGACCAGGCTATCAAAAACGTTAAAATCACGCTTATTATGGATGAGATTGGCAAAGAGGAAAAAGTTCAAGTGACGCGCGAGGAGATTGAAAAGTCGATGGCCAATATCAACAGTACTAAATTGTCGGAGGAACAGAAAAGAGACTTGGAGAATTACCTGGTGATTTCAATTTTCCAGGCAAAGACTTTGGACTTAATTAAAAAAGCGGTAGCCGGATTGCCCTGAGGTGTCAATAGCAGTACACCCCTGGGGTGTCCGGTTGTTGAATTAGAGGATCTTTCAATGATGATTCCGCGCAAAATATGCAATTGCGAAATTTGCGCGGTCTCTGAGGGGTTCACGAATTTCGCACTTTTTGTCATTCTGGCCCTAAGGTCCGGGTCTAGGACTTGCCCAGAATCTACAAAAAGTGAGGATTCTGGATGCGTCGAGTCAGACTCGACTTACCAGAATGACAACTGCGAAACTTGTGGAGTTATAAAAATCAGGATTTGGGCTTGTAAAAGATTGATTGAGGAGATAGAATGGGGTGTTTACTCCATAGATAATAAGTGGAGTACGATGCCCCACTTCGCTAAAGCTACGAGGGGCAAAGAAGGGATGTGTATGATTTTTGGCACAAAAGACCATTGTAACCCACGTTTCTCCGGATTTTGACGGGATTCCGGCAATTTGGCTTTTAAAAAAATTTCACCCTGAGTTTCGTGACGCTAAGGTAGCTTTTGTACCGGTAGGCGAAGCGACTTATAATAACGAGCCTGTTGATTCCAACCTGGACGTTTTGCATGTTGATACTGCTGCCGGGAAATTTGATCATCACCAAACTGATGAGTTTACATGCGGTGCAAAGTTGGTATATGAGTGGTTAGTTCGCGAGGGATATATCAAGGAAGATGATGATGCGGCAAGGAGGATGGTTGAAATTGTGACTCAACTTGATCATGGATGGGATGCTTATAAGTGGTGTGAGCCCTCAGACGATCGGTACGAATTTTCAATACATAATATTCTAGTTGGCTGGAAAATTTTGAATCCGAAACAAGACGAAAAATACGTCGAGTGGACTTTATTTGCTTTGGATGCTGTTTATGTACTTTTACAGCAAAAAGCAAAAGCCGAAAAAGAAGTGCGAGACGGGAAAAAATTTAAAACCAGGTGGGGAGAGGGAGTAGCGGTTTACAGTGCTAATGATGCGATTTTGGATGTTGCTATTAAAGGCGGATACGCGATGGTTGTGCGCAAAGATCCCGGCAAGGGGTATGTGAGGATTACCGGTTCCAACAATCACAAGGTTGACTTGTCGAAAGCCTATGATTTATTCCGTCAAAAAGATCCTGAGGCAACGTGGTTTTTGCACGCATCAAAAGTACTCTTAAGAAACGGATCGACGAGAAATCCGACGATGAGGCCGACAAAACTTGGGATTGATGAGGTTGTGGAGATACTGGAGAAAGCGTAGATTTTAGAAAATAGTTATTAGAAACTGGAAAATTGTAATGGAAAAAAGAAAAGAGAAAATGGAAGAATTAATTTCTTTACTATTTTCCAATTTCAAGTTTCTATAACAAATTTCTAGTATCTAGCAACTATTTTCTAATCGAGTTAAGAATAATGATAGGTAAAACTAAATGGGCCATTAAGGAAGTAGGGCTTAGATTTAAATATATGACAGCAAAAGATTGTATTTTTTGTAAGGTAATTAGGGGCGAAATTAAGTCAGCGCCTGTTTTTGAAAATGAGAGTATTGTGGCGATTAATGACATTAATCCGCTGGCGCAAATTCACGTTTTAATTTTCCCTAAAAATCATATCGAGGGGGTTTTGACTGTCAGTGATGAAGATTCTGGCGATGTGATTGCAATGTTTAAGGCTGCAGCGCAGATAGTGCGCGACAAAAAATTGGAGGCATTCAGATTAGCTTTTAATGGGGGTCGATATCAACATGTGCCGCATCTGCACATGCACTTACTTGCTGGAGGGAGCGTTAGGTGGGAGAGACTATAAATAAAATTCGAAATTATATCAAAGGGGGTGTTTTATAGGTGGCAAAAGTGATTGCCCAACCAGGAGAATCTGTTGAGGCTCTGATTCGCAAGTTTAACAAAAAAGTTCAAAGCGAAGGAATCTTGACGGAGATTAAAAAGAGGGAACATTATTTAAAACCTTCTTTGAAGCGGCAACAGAAAATCCAGATGGCTAGAAAGAAGTACATTAGGAGTAAGATCTGAGAATATACGAATTTGAACGAATTAATAACGAATTTGAACGAATAAGTAAATAATCATGGTTGGCTTGTTTGACAAAATTAATCAGGATTTGATTGAGGCACTTAAGGCGCATGATGCGATACGAGTTTCTACTCTGCGTTTTTTAATTTCGGGGTTAAAAAACGCCAGGATTGACAAAGGTTCGGATTTGACTGACGATGAGGTGCTTGATGAAATTGCCCGCGATGTGAAGCGACATAAAGAGTCAATAGAAGCATACGAAAAAGCTGGAAGAAATGATCTTGTAGTTAAAGAAAAAACCGAACTGGAGATTTTGCTGCCATATTTGCCAACCCAACTGTCAGAAGAAGAATTGAGCATGATTATTGATGAGGTGATTTTTCAGGTCGGGTCTTCTAATATCAGTGATATGGGAAAAGTGATGGGAGCAGTGATGGCGAAAGTTAGAGGGAAGGCGGATGGAGGAGTGGTATCGAAAATTGTTAAGGAAAAGTTGATAAGGTCCAATTAAAAAGAAATTAGTTATTAGAAATTTGAAAATACGAGAGCGTATTTTCTTTCAGAAAAGAGTAATGGAAAATGGAAAGTAGAAATTTGATAAATATTTACGATTTCCAGAATCCAGTTTCCATTACCAATTTCCATTTTCTAATAACCACTTTCTAAGTTCAGATTTATGGTTAAAGTTCTAATTCACACTGATACACGTTATCCAGTTAATAGAAAGATTATAAGACGCGCTGTAGGCGATGTTTTTGCAAAGCATAAAATAGTTCAAACTGATGCTGAGGTTTCTGTGGCGGTTGTGGGTGAAAGAAAGATGAAGGATTTGTCTGGTAAATATCTTACAGATGGCAAAAAACATGAGATTCTAACTTTTGCGCTGGAGGATGCTTCCGATGTCAGAGGTGGTTTTGTTAATCCACCTGATGAGGTGTTGAGGTTGGGAGACGTAGTTTTGTGCTGGCCAGAAGTTTTACAACTTGCGGCAAAAGAAGATGTTTTAGTTGATGATGAAGT
>JACPEV010000005.1 GCA_016183325.1 Candidatus Curtissbacteria bacterium | reverse complement strand
TTAGCTTTTATGGTAGGAGGTTTGATTTCCGTATTACTTTTGTTGTTGAGGAAGAAGAGGTTTGGTCAGCCTATCCCTTTCGGGCCATTTTTGGTTTTGGGAACGGTGATTGCCCTTTTTTATGGTCAAGAGATAACTAAGTGGTATTGGTCTTATTTTAGTTAAATAGTCACGCTTTCAAACTTATGTCAAAACCTTTGGTTTTGGAAATCTGAAATTGGTAAGGTAGAGGAAACCTGTTCCAAAGTGTCATCCCGAACTCGTCTGATTTTATCGACCCGAATGGGTTTCGGGATCTATATAGATGCTGAAACCTTACAGGTCGGAGTCTTTAGACTCCAGACAAGTTCAGCATGACAATAACACGAGTTTCGCACTAAACCACTTTCATCTGTCATTCTGGAGTGGCAACGACCACGATAGAATCTTAATTCTTAAAGTAGATCCTATCGCTTCTCCGGCTGAGCCGGATTCGCTCCAGGATGACATCATGTGCGAAACTCGTGAATAATATATGAGTTTTGAAACGAGTTCAGGAAATGTCTGAGGGTGAGTGCGATCCTGGTTAAAGTTTTGCAGAATGATAGGCTGATTGGTATAGTTAAATTAATGTCCATGTCGGTTCACGGAAAGTTCGAAACGGTTAACAGTGAACTTTTGACCGTCAACTGGCGACGAAGTCGCTTGGGTTTTTCGCTCATTGAGCTTTTGATTGTGGTGATTATCCTTACGATTGCTGCCTCCATAACAACAGCTTCATACGTAATTTTCGAGCGAACTGCGCGTCTTAAAAATGGGGCATTGCAGCTGAAAAGTGATATAAGACTTGTGCAAAATAATGCCCTTTCAGGGAACAAAGGGCCAGCGGGATTATGCCCCGCGACTTCAGTTCTTATAGGTTGGTATTTAGCGGTTTCGCTTGGCGGTTCGAGTTATACGATAAGCGGAGATTGCAAAACTGGAGTAAGTGAGACTGCTTTTTTAACTCGGACTGTCAATTTGCCAAGAGGTGTAACGATTACTAATTTAACTTACGGGGGAACTCCAACTACGGTTAAGATTTTGTTCAGACCTCTTTCATATAATGTATCATTTCATGATGGTCTGGCTCCCCCATTTGTTGATAGCTTGGGTGATTTAACAAATACGCTTGCAGGGTCTGGGCCACTTAAGATTGAACTCTCAGAAGTGCAAGTTTCTGACAAATATCAGGTGGTCGTTCAATCTTCGGGAGAAGTCAATGAGATTAAGATATAGTTTAACAATTGACAAGTTACAATTGACAACTGACATTAGGAAATTAAACTTTGGTCAATTGTTAAATGTCAAATGTCAAATGTTTGTCCCGGGGCAGACGTTGATTGAAGTTGTTGTGGCGATGGCGATAGTTGTTCTTCTTGGCATTTCGATAATTAGTATAAACTTGGTGACTCAGAAATCGGCAAGGAGTGCCAGAAATAATGTTCAGGCGACTAACCTTGCTTCACAAAATATTGAGCAGATGAGGGTTTTTCGTGATAGAAAAGGTTTTTCAGCGCTCACAGATGCCACTTGCTATTATCTTGCCAATGCCTATACTAATCCTGATCCGAATACCTGGTCTTTAACGGCGTGTAGCGGGCCGCCTTATGAGGGTGAGTCAATTTCTTTAAATAATACAACTTTCAGGCGGAAGATCGATATTTCGACTGTGGTTGCCGGGAAAAAGCAAGTAAGAGTAACCGTGGTTTGGCAAGATTCAGGGGGAGCTCAGTCCGTTTTGGCTACGACATTTTTAACTTTGTGGTGCCCTGGACCCGTGATTCCTGGAAGCCCCTGTCCAGCTCCATAGTTAGCAACTAGTGACTAGCCATTAGCGACTAGTGCCTAGCGATTAGTGATAAAAAACTGGTTGGGTTGTCGCGAGGTATGTTTTGAGTGTAAAGTAGAAGTAATGGGCGAAATAGTTCACAGTTCACAGTTCACAGTTCACAGTAGAGCAGAAACAGTGAACAATGAACTGATAACCATTAACCGTAAATCCGCAGGGTTTACTTTGATCGAGTTTTTGGTAGTTTTGGGGATTTTAGTTTTTGTTGTTGGGTCTAGTCTTTTGTTTCTGACTTCGATTTTAAAAGGTAGTAATCAAGCTAATGTGATTTCTGAAGTTAAGCAAAACGGCCAGGTTGTTTTAGATGCTATTGACAGACAAATTAGAAACGCAACTAACGCAGAGCCAGTAGGAAGCGGTAAGTATGTTAAGCTGACTCGGTTGGATGATGACCCTTTGTATGTTAAGTGTTTTAATGATGGACCTATTCCGAAACCAGGCAATGGCTGGTTAGGGACAGTAGTTTCCTCAAGCGTTCCAGGCGACGCTCAATACGTGCCAACCACCAATAGAGATGACTTAGTTGCTGGAGTAGATATTCAAAATTGCAATTTTACGGTTTCTGCGGCTACGACTAATTCACCGGCGATTGTGACTGTTTCATTTACGGTTAACCAAGGGATTAATGCTCCGTCTAGGGCGGATTTTTTGGCAAATGTCAGGTTCGATAAGGCAATTTCTTTGAGAAAATACTGAATCTTGCAATTGACATTTGACAATGAGCTTGCTGAAAACCTAAGTTAAACTGTCATTCTGGGGAGCGAAGCGACTCCAGAATCTGATCCTAGTAAGGATTCTGGACAAGCCAGAATGACAAACTAATGGTTTGTCAAAGTAGTCTTTTCTCATTGTTGCGAGGCTAACAGGTTTTCAGCAAGCTCTTGACAATTGACATTTGACATTTGACAATTATTGAACCTAAACTAGAGAAGGAGATGAAATTAAAAGAGAGATCGGGGCAAGTTTTGATTCTAGTACTTTTGGTAGTCGTAGTGGCTTTGGCAGTGGGGCTATCTGTGGCCTCAAGAAATATTACCAACTTGAGAACGTCAACTCAGACGGAACAGTCGCAAAGGGCTTTTACGGCTGCTGAGGGTGGCGTGGAAGATGTTCTGCAAAGACTAGCCACAATTGCCAATACAACTGAGGTTAAAACTGGCGGGACCTACTCGGAGACTTTCCCCGTCGGTGGTCTTCAAGCCACGGTCAGTATTAAATCCCAGACTGCTTACTCGCGGACTATTGAGCTTGGTGAGGTTGGTCAGATAAATTTAGACGGGGCGACTAACACAACCAATATTCAAATTGAGTGGGCAAAAAATGGTGATTCATCTGAAACCGCTCAGCCAGCGTCTATCATGTTGACTTTGGTCAGGGATGCTGGAGGAGGCAACTATGCGCAAACTAGATACGGTGTAACTGGCGGGACGTTTGCTGGCCGAGATGAATCGGGGTTTGACGCTCCAGGATCTGCACCGATGACGAGCTGCACATCAAGCGAATATGCTAAATGTACGCAAATTCCCTGGGAGGCTGGCGCAAAGTTGTTGAGAATTCGTCCACTTTGGGTAAAGGCTACCGTTAAAGTGAGTTGCATTGGGGCTAGTTGTATTTTTCCAGTGCAACTTTACGACATTTCCTCAGTAGCGACTACTGACCTTGGGGTAACGAGGAAAGTGCAGGTTTTAAGAAGCGCTCTTGCCGAGTTGCCGGCATTTTTTGATTATGCTTTGTATTCCGAGGGAGACATTATTAAGTAGCAAACTAATATTATGAATAGTACAAAATTAGTTCTTTCAATAATTGGAGTGAGTGCTGTTGTCATTCCAGCGGTACTTTTAACGGTGATGGCTTCCAAAACCAGCCAGGTTGAAATTTCTTCTGGTAAACGACCACTAAATGCGAAGATTCTTGAGGACGCTTCTAAAAAACTGCCAAGTCCAAGTCCCATATTGCCCACTCCTAGTCCGTCGAGTCCTTCCGCGTCGGTAGGCCCCGCGGCTTCACCTTAATTTCACTTTAGTCTATGGCTGCCCCAACTTTTGGTCTTGATATAGGCAGGTCTTTTATAAAAGTCGTTCAGGTCAAAGTCTCTGGTAGTAAAAAGGTGCTTTGGGCAGCTGGCAGCGTAAAAACTCCTAATGGTGGTATTGAAACTGAGTCGCCAGTTGATCTAGAAAAGGTTGCCGAGGCAGTTAAAGCTGCAAGATCCAGTGCTAAAGTTAATAGCCGTCATTGTATGGTTTCCATCATTGAGTCCCAGGTAGTGACTAGAATGATCCAAATGCCAGCTCTTACAGATAAAGAGTTGTCTGCTGCAATTCATTGGGAGGCTGAGCAATATATCCCCTTGCCTCTAAAGGATGTGAATTTGCAATATAAAGTTATTTTGCGACCTGACAAGTCTACGAGCGGGAAGATGGATGTTCTTTTAATAGCGGCTCCTAAAAGAGTGATTTCAAAGTATTTGAACATAGTTAAGATGGCCGGTTTGGAGATAGGTGCATTAGAAACTGAGTCGGCAGCTCTTTCAAGAGCTCTCTCAACACCCACTGATCCACCTACGATTATAGTTTCTATGGGGGCAGTCTCGACTGAGATGGTTATTGCCCTTTCAGGCAATGTGCTTTTTACAAGATCCATTGCGACTGGAGGAGTGAGTTTGACTCGAACAATAATGGCCGAGTTTAATTTGCCCGCAAATCAAGCTGAAGAGTATAAACAAACATACGGAATTTTGGAAGACAAGTTATCTGGGAAGGTGGCAGCGATTTTGAAGCCAATCTTGGACATTTTGACTGCGGAGATTCTTAAGGCGGTACAGTTTGCTCGTACCCATATTCAACAATCTCAAATCGTTAGAATTGTTATTTGCGGTGGAGGGGCTTATCTGCCTGGGTTGTCTGCATTTTTGGCGGAGAGGACAAGTTTGGAGGTTTCCTTGGGAGATCCTTGGGAGAAGTTTGCTAAAGAGGATTTAATACTCAAGTTGCCTGGGCAGGGTAGCTTCTATGCGGTTGCAACTGGGCTTGCTTTAAGAAGTTAGTCTTGCTACGCTTGAGTTAGGGTCGAGACTTGACCAATAACTGATACATGGCTGAAATTAATCTAGTACCTCAAGAAGAACGAAGCGCGCGCAATTTTGAACAGTTGCGAAGAAAATTAACCTTAATCTCAACTTTGGCACTCGTGATCAGCGCGGTTTTTACGATGTCGACATTGGTGTTTTTTATTTCTTTGACTCAAGAAAGGTCAAGACTCATTAATCAAATTGGGGAAAGTTCAGTGCGTATAAACAATCTTAAGGCCATAGAGGAGCTTTTGGTTGTTACTAAGGGAAAAATATCTTCCGCAATAAAAATTATAGATCAAAGGACGAATTTTCCAAACTTTTTTGAAAAAATTTCTTCGCTGATCCCCCAATACGTTTCTTTTTCGGATATGAGATTTAATGCGGGTAAATTGGTAATTTCAGGAAGAGCGAAGACGTCTTCTGATATGGCTGGCTTTGTTTCTTCTTTGGTTTCAGCAGAAGGCAGTAAGTTAGTATCCGACGTGAACATTGACTCCTTAAATTCAAGCGAGACAGGTATTTATTCTTTTGTGGTTTCGATGCTACTGGCGAAGTAGTTTTTAATTGATATGGAGTTACCAACAGGTGCTATTTCTAGATTGACCAAGAGTACTGAGTTTTTTCAGATAACAGTTTTGGTGACTCCGATTCTGGCAATTGTAGTTTCGGTTGCTGTGGCTATATTTATTACTTGGCCTAAATTTTCTGAAGTATTAAGGTTAGTGGAATCTAATCGGGAACTGGTGATTCGTGTTCAAGCACTTGAGGAAAAAGCAGTTAAACTTGAGAATTTGGCTCAAGATCAGGGAAAACTTAATCGAGAATTGGTGGCATCGGAGCAGCTTTTACCTTCTAATAAGGCAGTTTTTACGCTTTTGAGACAAGTGGAGAATGCTGCGGCGACTTCGGGAGTTTTAATAGGCAGGACGGAGATTGCGCCAGGATCAATAAGTGATAATCAAGCATCTTCCGGACAGTCTCCTTTGACTGGGACAGCCGGTGACGTAGCACCTAAATTGGTTTTGAAAGCGGATTTGACTTCGGATTATAGATCATTTCTTGCGTTTTTAACCAATATCTTATCTCTTGCTAGAGTTGTTTCAATTGGAGACCTTTCGCTTGCTGCGTCTACTTCGGGGGAGCAAGCCACTCAAGTTCGGACGGCTATGGCCATAAATGCCTATTGGCAGCCATTACCTGGCGAGTTGGCATCTGTTGAAACGCCAATTGATGATTTAACTTCGACAGAGGAGGCATTACTTTCAAAAGTTAGTCTGACTGGATCAATCGGAGAGGCACCCGCTGCCCCAGTGACAATTCCTGCTGTACCTATTGGAAAAGTTGATCTATTTGCACCGTTTTGAGATAGTCAAAGTGTAAAGTCAAAGTCGAAAGTTTAGAAAATTTACTTCACACATACTCACTTTGACTTTAATAGATCTGGACGAAATTTTTTGGTGCGCATGAGGATCTGTTCTTCTCGCCAGTTTTCAATTTGTTTATGGTTGCCAGAGAGGAGGACTTTGGGAACAGGGAAGCCTCTAAATTCTTCAGGACGGGTATATTGCGGATACTCGAGTAGGGTTGATGGTTGATGGTTCGCCTCGCTTCGCGCCCGCCTCGACTCGCGTCTGGCGAGGTGGGCCCGCCTCGACGATAGTCGCGAGCGAAGCGGGTTGATGGTTGATGGTGAGAAAGATTCGATGTCGGTGGATTCTTTTTTAATTACTCCTGGCAGGAGGCGAGTAACGGAGTCGACGATGGCCATGGCAGGGATTTCGCCGCCGGTTAGGACGAAGTCGCCTATTGATGTGATCTCATCTACAAAATATTCCAAACGGGCATCTACACCTTCGTAGTGACCGCAAATTAAGGCAATTTCCTTTTTTTTGGCTAAGTATTGAGCCTTTTCTTGGGTGTATTTTCTGCCTGAGGCGGAAAGAAGGATAGAGTAAGGTTTAGGCCTGATTGATTCGAGTGCTTTTGTCAAAACGTCGACTTTCATAACCATGCCACTGCCACCTCCATATGGTTTGTCATCGACTGTTTTTCTTAAGTCTTGGGCAAAGTCGCGGGGGTTGACAAATTTTATGCTGATCAATTTTTTGTCAAGGGCGTGTTTGATGATACTTTGGCTAAAAGTTCCTTCAAACATTTCAGGGAAAAGGCTCAGGATGTAGAAGCGGTGAGAAAAGACTTTTGCCTTAAATTTCTTTGACATCAAGGTTGACAAAGACATTTTCCTTGATGGCCCTGATTTTTACGAGGTTTTTGATTGCTTTTATCATTTTGCCTTCTTTACCGATGATCTTAGCAATATCTTCTTTAGGGATATTGATTGTGAAGTTAATATTGTTGGCATCTTGAGTTTTTTCAATTTTTACTTTTTTGATATCAGTTACCAATGGTTTAATTAAGAGTGTTAGAAGGTCTTCCATGAAAATATATTGTTAAATTGTTACATCGTTGAATTGTTGAGCTGCAAAAAACAATATAGCAATTTAACAATTCAGCAATTTAGTTAAAGCTTTTTATTTTTCAGGCACCTGATTTTCGTTTGCCTGATTGTTTTCTAGAAGTTTCGCAACTGCTTCGGTGGGTTTTGCGCCTTTTTGAACCCAGAAGCTCAATTGTTCTTTTTTGATGACAAATTGCGGTATGTGAGGATTATAAAAGCCTAAAATTTCCAAAAATTTACCGTCCCTTTTACTTTTGGCATCTTGAGCGACGATACGATAACTTATTTGGTGTTTTTTGCCAGTTTGTGCAAGTCTAATTTTAACGGACATAATTTAAAAATTCGAATATCGAAACTCGAAACAATCCTTATTCTAGAAAGTAGTTTCTAGAAACTGGAAATTGGTAATAGAAATTTGAGATTGGAAAATAGTTATAATTTATTCTCCATTTTCTATTTTCTACTTTCCATTACAATTTTCTACTTTTCTGAAAGAAAATATGTTCTCATATTTCCAGTAACTAATTTCTTCATATTCTGATTTCGAATTTAGCACATTATCCCAGATTCTAGCTTTTTAGTCCAGCTAGTGCAGCTTTGGCAGCATTCTGAGCTGCTGACTGCTTGTTTTTACCGGTACCTTTGCCTAAGATTTTTTCGTGTAGATAGACACCAACTTCAAAAGTGCGGTTATGATCTGGTCCCCAAGAGTTCATAAGTTTATATGAAGGAGAAACGTGATATTTCCTTTGAAGAATTTCTTGAAGTTTAGATTTGTTGTCTCGAGCGGCTGATTCGGCCAGGTTTTGCCAATTATCAAGGATTGTTTTTGTTAAGAATTTTTGAGTAATTTCTAAGCCTTGGTCCAGATAAATTGCTCCTATTAAAGCTTCGAAAGTGTTGGCCAAGATAGTACTATTAGTTCTTCCTCCTGATTCTTCTTCGCCTTTTGACAGATATAAGTAGTCTCCCAAAGAAAGTTTTTTTGCGAGTTTGGAAAGCGTTTCAGTCCTGACTAGGGTGCTTCTTAACTGAGTCAATTGGCCCTCTGCGCTTCTTGTGAGTTGATCGTAGAGGAATTTCGAGACAATAACTGAGAGGACCGAATCGCCCAAGAATTCAAGGCGTTCATTGCTGTTGCTTTTGAAGTTTTTGTGTTCATTGAGATAAGATCTATGAATGAAAGCATTTTTCAAAAGTTCCTCGTTATTGAATTTTATGTTAAGACTTTTCTGCAATGAGCTAAGGTCGGTTTTCGACGTTGTCATAAAGATAGGAAACTATATCTGATACTTTCTCAAAACGTTGGTTTTCAGCTTGGGGGATTTGAATTTCATATTTTTCCTCGAGTGAGGCTATTAAGTCTTCCATATCAAGATCGGTAATGGCAAGATCCGTCTCAAGCAGCGAATCTTCTTCGATATCTTCTTCCTCGATGCCAAATTGCCCTGATATGATTTTTTTGATGTCCTCAAGGTAATCTACCATGATAGCAGTCAAAGTCAAAGTGAAAAGTGTAAAGTAAAGTCAATTGACATTTCGACTTTGACTTTCGACTTTGACTTTCGACTTTACGATTGAACCCAAGACGCCGTTGACAAAGCTGCTGGAAGTTTCTGAACCGTAACTTTTGGCGATTTCGACGGCTTCATCAATTATTACTTTGTAGGGTTCTTTTTTATTTTTAAACAAGAGTTCGAAAATGGCAAGCCTTAGTGTTGCTAAATCAATCGGATTTATCTGGTTGATTGGCCAGGCAGAAGCATTCTTTTCGATCAGCTTGTCAATTGGCCCTTTTTTTTGCAAGACCTGACCTGCCAGTGATGCCTTTTGGACTTTTAAGTTTTGTCTAAAGCCTTTGGCAAAAAGGGTCTTTACTGCCTGTGTTCTGGTAAGGTGTCTGGGGTCACTTTTTCTTTTCATGGCTTTTAACTTTGACTGTAATTTTTGCCGAATAGTATCCGCAATTTGGACAGACTTTGTGTGGTAGTTTTAAGCTTTGGCAATTTGGACAGACAATAAGGCTAGGCAGTTTGAAATGGATTGCAGCTTTTCTTGTCCTAGTCCTTGATTTGGCATGTTTTTTCTTGGGTAGAGGAGCCATGATTTGTTAATAGTAAATGGTAAATGGTCAATGGTCAATAGTAAATAGTTAGAACGTGCCTAGTTCTATCTAACTACAAACGATTAGATTGTATCAAGGAGTCAAGAGGTCAAAGCAAGTTGGGCCGGTTGACTTATTGATACTGAAGGGTGATTATAGTTTTGGTACGAGGTTTAGTCAAGTGGACGGTGGATACTTTTTCGGGCCGATGCGAGGGGATTCTTTAGGTTAAATCTTTCCCATCATTCTGAAATATTCTCCTTGAGTATGAAGACCGTTTGAAATAGGACGCCCATTAGTATCCCTTAGGTCAAGTTTTTCGCCTCTCGCTATTCTATCTGCAATATCACGAGCCAGCGAACTTATACCATCTAACATTTGAAGTCTCTCGATCAGTGGTCTTAGAGTACCATCTGGATTAAGCGCAGTAAATGACCTCTCCGCGATATCTTGAGCGAGGCGATTCTGAGCGTGCTCTATTCTGAGTTCTTGGATTTTTTCAGCAAAGCTGATTGATTCACGTTCACCCATCTTATCCCATAATCTAAATCAATAATCTGTGGTTGTAAAGACCCCAATTTGTGTGTCAATTAGGTTGGGCGTAGGCTGAGGAAAGTTGATCGAGTTGTTGGTTAACTAGCTTCTGTTTGGTTTTTCTTCGGGGGGTTTGACGCGAAATGTGGCTAAGTTCAGGGGGATAATTTCTGTCTCGTCGCCCCGTTTAGCTGTTACGAAGTCTTTACCAATTTCATCTACCTCAATCGGCTCTGTTTGGGTGTTATAAGATATCACCATGATTGTAAAATTTCTACTTCTTAGTTGGTTAAGGTAACTACTTAATTCTAAATTTGTACCTACGGTGGCTTCTTCGTTCTGTGCTGGTTCTGACCGTGTCAGAGACCGGTTTGCCGCCATCACTCCATGAGTGTAAGATCGTCTAATTTGGTCGTCAACGTATTGTTGGGTCACACCAAGATCTTCAAATATTCCTTTGGTTTGGTCGTGATTTAATAAGCCCAGCAGTAAATGTTCTGTTCCAATATAGTGATGATTTAATCTTTTGGATTCCTCAGTACTAAATCGCAGAACTGTTACTGCCTCAGGGGTTAGCTCGCCTATAATTTCCTCCGATTTTGGAATTTCTTGGAATTGTTCAAATACCTTAACTTTTAATTTATCTAAGTCAATTCCTGAGGCAACGAGTATTCGTGTTGCGAGGCCTTCGGTTTCTTCATATAGTAGGCCTAAAACAAGGTGAATTGGGTGCACCCCAGATTTTTGGGTATTTGCTATATTTCTCGAAAGATCAACTACTCTGTGTGCTCTTTCCGTAAATCGATCGTAGGAATGTGTTTTTTCCTCATCCGGTCTCATTTCATGGTATTTATAGCACAATGTGGTTTAAATTTCAATTGGGCTGAGAATAGGCGGAGGAGATTTCCTCTAGTTTTTGGGAAAGGAGCGGATAGGATTTTAGATCGGGGTCTTCGTGGAGGAGTTTTTTGGCTTCAACTTGGGCTTTTGATATGGTGATTTGATCTGAGAGATCGGCGATTTTGAGATTGACAAAGCCGGATTGTTTGAGACCGAAGATTTCACCGGGACCGCGCATTTTTAAGTCAATTTCTGCCAGTTCAAAACCGACGTGGACTTTTTCCATGCTTTTGAGACGCCTGAAGGAGTTAGGAGAGCCTGATTCTGTAAATAGGAGACAATATGACTTGTGTACTCCCCTGCCCACTCTGCCTCTAAGCTGATGGAGCTGGGCAAGACCAAAGCGCTCTGCTGATTCAATCATCATGACTGTGGCGTTTGGGACGTCGATGCCAACTTCTACGACCGGAGTCGTGACGAGAACTTGAATTTTATTTGCTTTAAAATCATTGATGATTCTCTCTTTCTCTTTACTTTTAAGGCGGCCATGTAAAAGACCAAGCTTCACTCCCGGAGTGTCTGCCATGGAAGAGAATATTTTCTTTAATTTTTCAAACTCAGCTGTCGCTGCCTTGACGGAGATCATTGTTTCCGAAGGTTCGACGAAAGGAGTGATGATGAAGGCTTGTCTTCCCTCCCCTATCTGTTTTTCGATGAATCTGTAAGCGTCTTTTCTTTTTTTATTTGGGACGACGTAGGTTGCGATTTTTTGGCGGCCTTTGGGCATTTCGTCAAGGACGGACAAGTCAAGATCACCGTATAAAGTCAGAGCAAGGGTTCTTGGGATTGGAGTTGCGGTCATAGTGAGCAAGTGGGGTGTGGTTTTTTGCGCGTGGTCTAGGAAAAGCTTGGCGCGTTGGGCGACGCCGAACCTGTGTTGTTCGTCGACGATAACCAAGCCGGCTTGGCGATCTGGGTTGAAAGTTGTGAGGAGAGCATGAGTGCCGCAGGTAATGTGACCCTTGATTTTCTTACTGCCGGTCCAGATGCCGATTTGGACTCCATAAGGTTTGAGTGTATCCTCAAGGGTCTTTTGGTGCTGGAAAGCCAGAATTTCGGTTGGCGCGGCGACTAATACATCAAATCCGTTGAGGTAGGATACGTACGCGGCGATTGCGGCAACGACGGTCTTGCCGGAGCCCACGTCGCCTTCTAGAAGACGATTTGCCGGTATATCTCTTTTAAGGTCAATAAGAATCTCGCGAGCGGCTCTTTTTTGGGCTTCGGTGAGCTTAAAAGGTAAACTGTCGACTACTTTCAAGATTAGGTCTTTGTTGATGGTCATAGCCGGGGCTTTTCTTTTAGTTTGCCAATCGCGTTTTTTGATGGTGGTTAGAAGTTGAATGAGAAATAGTTCATCAAATGCCAATCTTTTTCTTGCCTGTTTGACATCATCGTAATTTTCGGGGAAATGGATTTTTTGAAGGGCTTGCGATAGATTAATAAGATCCTGATCACCTTTGATCTTTTCTGGCAAGAAGTCGTTTTGACTTTTAAGATAGTTACACAATAGTCTTGCGATTTTTGCCCG
>JACPEV010000025.1 GCA_016183325.1 Candidatus Curtissbacteria bacterium | reverse complement strand
ATAGTTAGCAATTGATGATGGAGGATGGAAACTAGATGATGGATCTTGAGGGTAGAAGTTGGATTCTGGATTATCTACCTTCGATCCTCCAGCTTCAAGATCTACCTTCAATCTTCCATCGTCTACCCTCGAATCTCTACTCCATTCTTGACTCGTACACGCCGCAATTAGCCTCTCCACTACCTTCTTCTCGTTATAGACAGCTACATGGATGGAGACAAAAGGACGACTGCCAGCCTCAAGCTTGACTTTCTCCAGATTAACCAAGAGCGGATTAACTCGGTAAGCTCTCTGACCGAAAACTCCTCGGAAGTGGAGGAATTTGCCGATTCCTAATTTGCTAAATATCCTGCTTATCTGTCCCCCAAGCCCCCTACTTTCTCCACTTTCCCTACTTCCCTGACTTCCCCTACTTTCCTTACCCTCCGACGTGGCCCCTCCACCTTGTGCCAGTCTCAAAACCATCAGTATGGTCAGGTAGTACTTCATTGAATAAAGGAAGAAGAACAGTCCGAAGAAAAGGGCCACTGAAGCAAAGATTAAGCCGACTGTTGATGATTCTTGTGGTGCGCCAACAATTGAGGAAAGCCAGAGGAAAATTAGTGATAAAGGTAGGAAGATTGAAAGGGTCGTTAAGATTCCGGCAACCAGCCTCGCCGAGTCTAGGCGGATTGGTCTTGCTAACAAAAGCTTTGGCACCGTCTTAAACGGCGCAAACAACATTCGCCAGCGATAAGCCGGTATCTCGGGCACATAGGTCGGCGCCACCTTGACGCGGACGCCCGACTCTTGACTTGCTCGCGCGTACGCCAACCTGCGCTCATACGTATTCAACCCCTCACGCGAAAGTAAATTCTGTATCCCATGATGACCGATGAAGTCAAGCTGGCTGTTTAACTTGTGCACAGAATAAGAAGGATTCCAAGCTACATAATTTAAAACCTCTTGTTGACGTTGAGGTGTTACAGCCTTCGGATGAGCCTGACCACGGACTCTTGCATCATAAAGCGCGTTTTCTCCTTTGCTTTGATATCTGACAAACCATTTATAAAAAGTTTTCCTTGACACACCAAACTGCCTGCAAAGCGTGGCGACAGACGCTTCGTGATTGAGATACTTGCTAATAAGAAGAAGTCTTTCTTTTGGATAAAGCGTCTTGAAGCTGAATCTTTTTGCAAAGCGCCTGTCACGAAGCTTGATTTTAGCTACATTTGGCTTCGAATTATTATATTTTTTAAGCCAAGAGTAAAAAGTCTTACGGGCTACTCCAATCTCTCTGCAAAGTCTGGCCACTTTCTCCCCAGATAATGCCCTCTTTATCAATGCTAGCTTCAACTCCGCAGGAATTGACCTCATACTAAAGTGTTACCATTGATGGGTACTAAACGTCAAGTCTCTATAGGTCCACAAAATACATAAACCCATAATAGATTCAGAAAGCAAATTGAAGTTAAATAAGGTAGTTTGGCGATTAAACTATAAGTTAGAAAAAATGAGTCTGAACTATTTAACTATAGGGAATAAACCACGGCTATAGGTTAAAAGCAGTCGGAAGCTAAATGAGGCTAAAACAAGCATATTTATAGACAGCAACCTAGCTCCTAATCATACGCTCAAGCATCACAAAGCTAGCCAAAATTCTCTTTCGTGCCCCCTGGAGCCTATTATAAGCAATTAGCCTCAAAAACATTTTGTTAACTGGGCGTAAATTGCAGTAAAGGGGCATTTTCTAATAATCACGAGTTTCGCACTCCCCAAACCACCTATGGGGTGGCTACATAGACTCCCCCGAGGTGAAGTCAGCAGGCAATTCCTCCACCATCCGAGGAAGTCCCCTTCGACTCCTTCGGCTTCGCTCAGGACAAGTTCGCTCAGGGCAAGCGAGGCCACCTCGGAGGTGTCTTTAGGCTATGTGTGAAACTCTTGTTAAAAAAAGCAAGAAAAGAAAAAGCAAACAAGCAGCCCGACCGCTAAAAATTTTCACTTAAATATTACAAATTTTTCTCAAACTATTAATTTTTCACTTAATATCATTAAATTATTCACGAGGGCTTCGAAAACATATGTGTATCAATATATTTATAAGTTAATCATTTAAATACTTTCAAATACTCTATAACATTAAGTGTAACAAATTTCATTTTTATTTTTATTTTTTGCAAAAAATTTTTCATACAAATTTCTGAAAATTATTTTTTAAACAAAAATTAAGAACAACACGACCCCCTCAGATACCGCTTCATGCTATTTCATTATATTAAAGAAGTATTTTGATCCAAAACGACATATTTGCATGTTCCTTAAAGAGCATACAATCATCACTTCTTGACTGGATATTTATCTTCTTGAAAACCGGAGCCCTTCTTGCGAAAATCGGATGATAGCAGATCAAGAGAGAAATTAGTTGTTAGAAATTTGAAAGTAGTAATGGATAGTAGAAAGTAGAAATTAGAAAATTTTCCGCTTTCCAGTTTCCATTTTCCATTACCACTTTCTATTCTCTAAAAACCAACTTAGAAATTAACAATGAAATTGTCATTCACCAAATTCATTCCCGTCCCTCTTCTCCTATTTGCCTTCCTCGTCTATTGGTACACCAAACCGCCCTCCATCCTTTGGATCGACTCCGGCACAATGATTGCTGCTTCTGCCAGTCTTGGTATTCCTAATCCACCCGGCTTTCCCTTTTACATGCTGGCCTCTCATCTGGCCACTCTCGTTCCTTTGGGCAACATCCTGACTCGCCTTGAAGCCTTTACTATCGTCTTTTCTCTCTGGCTTCTCTTCCTCGTCTACCAAATTATCCTCTTGATCTTGAAATCCAATTTTTCTTTCCACAAAGCCAATTCCTCGACCGACTGGAACACCCCCGGGGTGAAAGCTGCCCCCACCCCGGGGGTGGAGTCTGCGTCCCTTGGCGGTTCTACTGATTCCCCCACCTCCGAGGTGAAAGCTGCCTCCACCTCGGAGGTGTCCCTTGGCGACCATTCTAATTCTGATACTAAATTTTCAATTTTCAATTTTCAATTTTCAATTCACCACCTCTCCGCTCTCTTTGGCACCATTGCTCTTGCCTTCTCATACCAATATTGGTCTCAATCCCAAAATACCGAGGCTTTCATCTTCTCTTATTCATTTGTCGCTCTCTTTGCTTATTTGCTAATCAGGCTCGAATCTTTTAAGGGTTCAACCCTCGCAAGGGTTGAACCCTTAGTTTACGGCAAACGTGTCTTTAAAACCTTTCTTCTGATTGCCTTCCTATATGGTCTTGCTGCCGGGGCAAACCCGACCGTCGCCTCCATGGTGCCCGGCGTCCTCTTCGTCATGTTTTTGGAGCGAAAATACCTAACCATCCCAAAACTGGCCATCCTGGGCCTGGTCTTTGTCATCACTATCTCTGCCGTCTACTCTTATCTACCCCTTCGCGCCAAAACCTGGCCATTTGTCAATTGGGGCAATCCTCAAACCCCCAAGCTTTTCCTAGACCACCTGCATGGCGCCGGCCTCAACATTAACGAACCCGGGCCCGGCGGTTCAGTCAACGGCTTCACCGGCTCGCCATTGGTTTTTGCCCAATCCGCTTCCTATTTCTTTCTAAATTCAGCAGTTCAATTCACGCCTGTTTTAGTCCCCTTCATACTTTTCGGAATGTATTATGTCTACAAAAAAAATCGCTACCTTTTTGGCTTTCTGGTGTGGGTCCCGACATTTGACCTTATCTACTCCGGCCTTTATCTTTCGGGTAATCAAGAATCGTGGTTCATCTTGGCCTGGATGTTTCTGGCCATCTTCATCGGCATAGGTTTCTACTATCTAGGATTAAAGATTTTGGTCAATGGTAAAGGTAACGAAGCTAGTTTGGGTAAAGGTGAAAAAGTTAGGTCTAAGACCAGCAACTTAACCTCTAAACTAAACGGGCATCCTAACCCTAACCCAACTACTAACCCTAAACTCCTTGCTCTCTTCTCCCTCTCTTTCCTTCCGCTGATAGTCTTCTTCCCCATCCTCAACCGTTCAAACCACAACTTTAGCTCCGATTACTGGTACAATCTCTATACTCCCCTTGAGAAGAACGCTATTATTATTGGTACTGGTGACTTCTTCGATTCTGTCTCACATTATCTTCATGTCGGCGACGTCTACCGCAAGGATGTTACGCCTGTAACCGCCAATGTTTTCTATGTCAACAAATGGAACCGTGACACGCTTCGCCACGCCACGAACTTATCGATCTCCGATAAACTTGAGTCCATGATCCAATACAAAAGCTTCACCGAATACAATGAGGTCATGAACCAGTTCATTGCCGAAAATATCGATAATCACCCCATTTACGTCGACCATCTCACGCTTCGCGCCTCAGCTCTTGCCGGCACCACCGCCGGCCAGCTTCGTCTTGATGAGCGCTTCAAATTTCTACCCTACGGCCTGTCCCTCAAAGTAGTCCGGGCGCAAGAAAAAATCGCCCCCAATCTTGCGCTTTTCGACTTCCAGTTCAAATCTCCAATTGAAAAACCGCCATTTTATCTTGAGCGCAATTACCGTGGTGCGGAAAGAAACATACTCAACGATTACGTCTATGCCTACGAGTATCTGGCCGACTGGTATGCCGAAAATGGAAAAGGCATCGAGGCTCTCAAATACTATCACCTGGCAAACGAAATCTCAGGCGGCAAGAATGCCGAAGTCTTTGCCCATCTTGGTGAGTTTTATGCCAGGCGCAACGACTTTAACGCCTCTTATCAGTATCTGGAAAAAGCTCAGCGCCTTGACGTCAACAACGTGGGCATTCACTTCAACCTTGGCCTTGCCTATGCCAATTTGGGCAGAAACAAGGAAGCTGTCCAACAGTTTGACTCTGTCATTGCGCTTTTAGGGCCCGAGGACGAAACAGCCAAGGAAGCGGACAAAATCATCAAGCAGTTGACTACCTCCAATCTTAACGATCCTTCTTATCAGGAAAAAACCCAATCCTGGCAAAAAATCACCGACGAGGCAAATAACCTCTCAATAAAAATTCCTCCAAGTTTTGTCATCGAGCGGGATGAAAACACCGGATCGTTTGTCATCACCGACCGCAATCCCGGCTCGCTGGGCTTAAATATCCAAGTCTTAGGCCGCCAGGTGCCGGAAAACAGCGCTGTTGAACAATTCTTGCAAGAATCGCCAATTTCAATGCTGGGAACTCTCCTTGACGTCCAAAATGTTACCTTCCCGCCCTACCGGGCCGCCGTGCAGATCTATGGCACAACTCAGGGCGATTCCCAACAACGCTTCATTCTCATCAAAGACGACTGGGTCTGGCAATTTAAGGTTTATCCCGGCAACTCAATTAAGCTTGATCTTTCTTACAACATACTCTCAACCTTTAAGCCGATAACTGAGTAGCGTACAAAATTAACCTAATTGATCTAATTTCTAATTGACCTAAATAATGATCAATTTACTAAATGAATAAAATTAGAACATTCAGTCATTAGAACTTATTTAGAAATTAGAATAATTAGAAATTAGAAATTTATACATGTCTGACACCAGATTTTGGCACAAAACAATAATCGTCCTCTCGCTTCTTTTCTTCGCCCAAATTCTCGGGCCATTTGTCAAGGAAGGTCTTTTCTTGGGCCATGATAGTCAACTCCACCTTATCTATTTGAAAAAGGTCGAAGAAGCCATCCGTGCCGGGCAGTTTCCGGTGCGCTGGATTGACTGGTTTGTGCCTGCTCACAATCAGCCTCTGTTTAATTTTTATCAGCCAGGGATTCACTATCTGTTTGTCATACCAAGGTTTCTGGGTGTGCCCAATACGACCGCTCTGGAGGCAACTGTCGTTATCGTCTGGTATTTATCGGCCCTTTTAATGTTTCTTTTCGCAAGGCGCCATTTTGGTACGCTGGGCGGGATTTTGGCCGCCTATTTTTATTTAATCGCTCCATATCACATCTTGGATATCTTTATTAGGGCCGCTCTTCCCGAATTCACGGCCCTAGCCTTTACGCCGGGAATTTTCTGGGGGATCAAAGCCTACTTTGACACTGGTCGAGGCATTTATCTGACAGCCACAGCCTTTTTTGTCGGCGCTACCACTCTCTCCCATCCGCCAACCATCATCATGTTCTCCCCAATCATTGCCGCTTATCTTGGCTACCTGACCTATCTCAAAAAATCTCTCAATTTTCTATTCTCCATATTGATTTCATTATTAGTCGGCTTCGGGCTGATTTCATTCTTCATTATTCCAGCCTTTTTTGAACAGAAATATGTACAGACTATCTTCATGCGCTCCGGCTATTACGATTTTCATCACCACTTTGTCTGTTTCACTCAGCTTTTTAAACCATACTGGGCTCACGGAACCAGCCAAACGGGTTGCGAAGATAAAATTTCATTTCAACTTGGTATCGTCCACTGGCTGGTAATTGGCCTAATAATTTTTGTGATCACAAGCAAGTTTTTCGCCAAGAAACAAACTTTGCAATTCATTGACCTTTCCCTTATTTCCCAAAACCAATATCGCCTGCTGATACTTTTTATGGCCCTAATCGTTCTTTTCATCTACATGACTCTTCCCCCATCACTGACTATTTGGGAAAACATGCCCTATATCCCCTATATTCAGTACCCTTGGCGTTTTCTGGCTCCGATAACTTTCTTGAGCTCTTTTATTGCCGGCGCAATTCTTCTAATCTTCAAAAAAGAAACCGCCAAATTAGCCGCTTTTGCCATACTGATTTTGGCATCAAGCCTGGCCTACGCCAGTTACTTAAAACCGGTTGCCTATGCCACCAATGAGGCCGAGATTAACTTCGGCAACGAAATCCTGCATGAATCGGTAACTGGTATTAAAGAACTCTATCCCGAGCCGGGTTACATGCCTCGCTGGACTCAAATCCTGCCGGCTGATTCCGACCGCCCCAAAAGCGAGGTTAAAGTCGCTACCGACTCAGCTAAAGTCGCCAGTTACAGGCTTGCCGCCCACAGAAAGGAGTATCAGATCGAAGTCCGCGAGCCGACCGTTGGTAGGTTCTATACACATTACTTCCCTGGCTGGAAAATCTTTGTCAACGATCGCGAAGTTCAGCCAAACTACGACAATATTTACGGTTTTATGGATATCCCATTACCAACAGGCAATCATCAAATCAAACTGCTTTTGGAAAACACACCCATCAGAACCTTTGCCAACATGCTCTCCGTCAACTTCGCCATCGTGGCAGTCGCCCTGGCCTTCTTGTTTGACAGGGCAAATCGAAAAACCAATGGATAAGCGGGACTCTTTCTTTAAAAAAGCGGCGGTTGGCGCATCTCTCATATTGTTCCTGCAGCTTATCGGACCGTTCGAAAAACCCGGAATTTTTTGGGGACATGACAGCCACTTGCATTTGATAAATTTAAAACAATTTGAGCAGGCGATACGGGAAGGACAGTTCCCGGTGAGAGTCATTGACTGGATTGTTCCGGGCTACAATCAGCCTCTTTTTAATTTTTATCAGCCGGGATTTTTCTATATTTATCTTGCTCCTAAATTTCTTGGATTGCCCATGGAGATTGCCCTAAAAGTCACCTTAATCTCTTTATGGTTTACCTCAGCCGCATTGATGTTTCTTTTTATAAGAAGTCATTTCGGTACACTCCCTGCAATTTTGGCGGCATATTTTTGGGCAATCGCCCCGTATCACATCTTGGACATTCTTGTAAGAGCTGCTTTGCCCGAATTCACAGCCTTAGCCTTTGCCCCTGGAATTTTCTGGTCGATTAAAAAATATTTTGACGCGCGAGGGGGTTTTTGGTTAACACTGCTTGCCTTCTTTATCGCTGCAACGACTGTCTCGCATCTTCCCACGATTATTATATTTTCGCCCCTTATTCTCTTCTACATCATTCATCACTTGTTTCGGGAAAAATCGAAAAAAGCCGCTAAACACATAGGGCTGGCGGTTTTTGTGGGGTTTGGTTTAGCTTCATTTTTTTTGATACCGGCAGCCTTTGAACAAAATTTTATAAACACCAATTACTTAAGATCAGGCCATTTTGATTTCCGTAATCATTTTGTTTGCATTGATCAGCTTTTTAAGCCATTTTGGGGAAGCGGGGCATCAGTTGCCGGATGCAATGATGGCATGTCATTCCAACTGGGCATCGTTCACTGGCTTACAACTGCCATGCTTGTCGCGATCTTGATCTTAAGATTTTTGGTTTTTAAGGGAAAAAAGCCCAAAGCTCAAATCGTAAACATTAATATTTTAAGCGAAAATGATGGTCGTCTGTTTTTGATTGCGCTTGGGGGCATTGCGTTGTCTATCTTCATGATGCTGGCAGTTTCCCAACCTATTTGGGAAACTCTTCCAGGCCTGCCTTACATTCTGTACGCTTGGCGATTTTTAGCTCCGGCAACTTTTTTGTCTTCACTGGCAGCAAGCGGTCTGATTTTGATTTTTGCTGGATACTGGCGCTACTTTGCGTTTGTCACATTGATGCTGGCGGCAACTATTGCCTACAATGGCTATCTTAAACCTCTCTCCTATGTTTCAAGAGAGCAAGCCAATATAATATTCACTGGATCTTTAAGCGACCGAGAAATGGAATCTTATGGCTTCTTCCCTGAAGCGGCTTTCATGCCTAAATGGACCAGGGCACTGCCGGCAGAAAATGATCGACCAATAAATGAAATCAAGATAGAAACCGACTCAGCCGAAATTAATAGTGCCACGCTGAAAGCTCATCTAAAAGAATATGTAGTTCAAGTTAAAAAACCGACGATGGCCAGATTTTACACACATTACTTCCCTGGCTGGAAAGTTTTTATAGACGGGCGGGAAGTCCGAGCCAATTACGATAATGTCTACGGCTATATGGATGTTGCGATTCCAACCGGCAGCCATCAGGTAAAACTCAGCTTCGAAAATACTCCCATTCGCACATTTGCCAACCTACTGACAATAATCTTCGCCGCAGTCGCCCTCTCTTTTATCTTATCCGGAAGGCACATAAATGGAAATCACCTCCGAGGTGGGCTCTGACTCCTCGGAGGTGGAGTAAATTCAAAATGATTTCACCTCGGAGGAGTCCCTTCGGGCCACCGTCCGAGGTGGTTTTATTAGAAAGTGTGAAACTTGTGTTATCTTAGCCGGAAGAAAAAAAAGGTAATATTTTACGTTTAAACCTGGAAAACTGGTGTCTATTTAAACCCAGCTCCTCAACCGAAATCGCCTGAGAAATAGTTTTATGAGTAAAGCGCAAACTGTCTTCCAGTCCATATTTAACAGCCAAGTTCCTATATTTCTCCCAATTAAAATCACCCAGTCTAAACAGGCCTATCAAATCAATAAGGTCTTTTTTCCCTTTGGCAGTCCCCGCTCTTGCCAAAAGCGCCTTCTGTTTCAAGATGGCCAAGACCTCTTTCTCGACTACTTTAAAACCTTCAAGGCTCAAGACATAATTTTTCAAATCCTCGGCCGGTAAGCCTGGATTTGAATAGTAAGGAACATAAATATCAACTTCGACTTCCTCGCTTCTTGCTTCGTATTTTTTGAGACGATCATTCTTATATATTGCAAATTCTTGCCGTAACTTTTCAAGATCCGCATGTTCAGCTACCAAATCAATATCTTTTGATTTAAGAGCATGAGTATATAAAAAAACCGCCCACCCTCCGATCAAAATAAAATTAAATCTGCGCCTCAAATCTTGCAGTAGCTGCCAGCTTTTTTGGGTTACCAAATCATGATAAAAGTCCATCGATTTTCTCCTTGAGTGCTCGCGTAAAATCTTTCGCTTGCCAATCTGCTAAATTCCAAAGATCAACAAAGGTCTGAGCAAGAGTGGTCTTTGTACCATAGCCAGTTATAAGGGGATCGGAACGCAAGACAACAAGATTGACTCTGCCCCTACCCAATTCAAACCGTCTCTTAATCTCGATTAGGTCTTTGGCATAAACATAAACCCTATCATAGTCGGCTGGAGGAGCAGGAAGATATGTCCTCGCTGCGCTGTAAAAACCAAAAACCACGTCTGGCGGCATCAAACCCTCAATTTCAAAAACTGGAAGACTCACATGAGCCTGCAGGAAAACTTCTCTCTCAAAGTTGCGCACACTTGCCCAATGATATAGGAGCTTCTCCCAATCCTCAACAGTAAAAAATCTACCGGTAACCCTCACTGCCCCCATTCTCCTGGGAACTTTAAGGGCTTGAAAAATTGTGCTTGTGGAAATTCCCAGTGACTCTGCTAAATCTTTTTGGGTAAATCGGCGATCTTCCTTTTTCTTTTCAATAATTTGAAAAAGGACTTCTCGCCATACCATTTCGATTTTCTTCATTTAAAAGTAACCTCTTTTCTATGATATTCGAAAATAAGATCTGTGTCAAGATAAATCCGTTTTTAGTCCTTCCAAGTTTGGAAATTGCCGTCCGATTATTTCTTCCACCTCCGCCATCATTCGTCATTGAAAATTTAGGGGGCCGCCTTCCTCTCCCGGTCAATAACTAATCACTAATCACCAAGCTATGGTTCCGTGTGACTTCCCGTTCCCCACAAGCCAATATCAACAGGCACGTCCTGGCCACTTTTTGATTCATAAAAAAAGATCCCGCGACAACTTAAATTATTCCAATGACAAAACCCCGCTATTGCCGGATAAATCAGCGAAATGCCAGGGCAAAAAGACTCTCTACCTGCCTCTACACAAGTTAAAACTACATCTGACTCTTGAGCTCTTCTTAGATATCCAGCCAAAATTCTCTCGGGTTGACTACTGTTAAACCACCATTTCTCACGAAAAACACTCTCCTGTCTTATCTTGCCCAAATTGACCGGATAAACAGCAGCATGATGAAACAATATCAAACTACATCCTAATATCAATAAATACTTCCATCTTAATCTCTTTTGTCTAATCGTCCAGTCCCAGACAATTGCCAAAAGTCCGTAAAAAATCACCAAAAGTACTGTCCCCCTGCGGATCCCTCCCAATGTCTCTGGCCCCACCAGGCTAATTAAAAGAAAATAAAATATTAGCGTCGCTGTCAGAAGAATGACCAACTTCCTAAATTTACCTGTCTTTATCATCAGCAAGCATCCGACAAAAACTGCCGCCAGAGTCAAAACAGGGTAAAAGTCCGAAAATTCTACCTCGAACGCTTCAAAATAATAACTAGTTGGCGCCACAAATAAATCCCGCCATATGATCCTCAAATTGGAGAACCAAACATCAGGCGCAAGCTCAACCTTAGCAAAGCTGCGAAACAACCCCTTACCTGAAAGGGGATCTAAGATTAAAAGTTGTTTATTCTGGGTGTATAAATAAAGCAGGATTAAAGGAGTTAAAAATGAAACAAGCAAGATCAGCAGGTATTTCAGCCAAGCTGTGCTTATCAACTTGTATTTCTGCCATAGTTTATAGAGAAATATCGCTCCCAAAATCGGCAAATAAAAAATAAAACCAAAGTAGCTAAGCCAGGCAAACATCGCCAAGCCCCAGATCAAAATTTGGGAAATCACACTCCCGATTCTTTTCTTAAAATCCAAATTCACCAAAAGCCACAAACAAATAAAAAAGTAGCTAACCTCAAGCCCCATTGAAAGCGACAATGAGTTAAAGTACATAAACGTTGGCGAAAGCCCGATTACCAAAAGCGGCAACCAGGCATTTTGAGAAAAATATCTCCTCAAAACTGCAGCTAAACAAAAGTAGGAAACAAGCTCAATCGCCAGCTTGACCATTTTCGGAGTATAAATACCCATGCCAAAAGTGTTGTAAACCGCCGCCAAAGTCGTATACCAACCCAAAAATGAGTAACTTCCGTTCCAGACCAACCCGTTTTGAAACCACCAAACGCTTCTGAAAGTCTCGATTACTTCTTCAAGCCTTATCTGGACAGCCGAAGCATAAGTGTAAATTGCCTGAGAAATAAAAATTAGAATCGGTAATAACCAAAACAAGTACTTGGAGTTTATCACGGATTAAAATTGAAAATTAAATCTTTTTTGCCACGACAACAATCGTCCCCGGACGGCCTGAAAGTGAACCACAAGTCCATAAAAACAAAACCAATGGCAATCCCAGACTAAGGAAGAAAAACGACCAGAACCAACCCGCTAGTGGCACTGATCCCATATAAGCATTTCTCCTCACTAAACGATGCAAAATATTAATTGTACCGCTACTCCAATTGACAAGAGTCTGAATTATACCTGCTAACTGATGCTCAACTGACCAAAAATCAACCATCTCAATCTTAAAATTTTGCCGCTCAAGCAATATTTTCAAAGATCTCAACGAAAAATGCCAGATATGATAAGAAGGTGCCAAATGAAACCAATGCCGTCCAAAAAGATCAAACTCCAGACTATCAATATTTGGCACTCCGACAATCAGTCTGCCACCTTTTCTCAAATTTCGCCAGACAGCAGCCAAATATTCCCATGGCTCATCTGTGTGCTCCAAGACGTGCCAAAAACTAATCACATCTGCCCCCAAGCCTTGAGATTTCAAAAACTGCCTTTCACCTATAACCTCTAATTTCTTTTCTGCCAAAATTTTTCTGGCCACCGGCGATGCTTCCACCCCAATCCTCCTTTTAGCCTCAACACTTGCCAAAAATGCTCCCTCCCCTGCTCCCACATCGATCCATAAATTTTTTCGTCCTAAACCTGCGTACAGCCGTCTCACCAAGTAGAAAAAATTCATCAGGGGTTTAAAAACTCTCGCTGCCAAACTCGATCGGCCCTCATAGTAATCCTGGCGATAATCAACTCGGCGCAAGTCTCTGCGCCAGGCAGTCTGACAGCCATGACACCACCGCCAACCGCCTAGACGAAACTTACCCGACTGCTGGCTCCCACATATTGGACACTTTTGATTCTTTCTCACGAATATAACTTCTTCCCCAACAAATGGTAAAGCCAAACCCAAAAAATGTAAAAGAAAATAATAATCGCCCACTTTGCCTGATGAAAAAGACTGGCTGTTAGAATGGATTTGCCCACACGGGCGCGAAAATTAACAGGAATCTCGATAAACTTAACTTTGTTCTTGGCAGCAACCAATAGCCACTCTGTAGCAAACAGTGCAGATGTCGCCTTACACTCACCTGATACCTTTCGCCAACCGGCTCTATCAGTAATCCTCAAAGTACAGCCGACATCTGTCAACGGACCACACAGGAATAATAAACTGATCAGTTTCCCGTATAAAACATCCAAAATCCGGCGCACAAAATGCATCTCTGAACCACTGTGAATCAAAGGCACATGGGTTCTTGAACCAAAAACCGTCTCAAAATCGTCACTATAGGAAAGAAGTTTCACTACATCTCGGCCATCAAAAGTACCGTCAGGTTCGGCTATTATTAAAAGATCGGCACCTGAGGCAGCTATGCCCGCCCTGATCGCCCGTCCATAGCCCTGCCTCGGTTCCTTTATCAACTTAGCCCGAGTTTTGGCCACCTCTTCGACCGTTCCCTCCTCTGCATTGTTATCGACTACAATAATCTCGTCCACATAGCCACTGGCATCAAATTCCACAATCGCCTCATAAATCGAATCTTTCTCCCGATAAGTTGGAAAGATCACTGCTACGGTCTTATTATGCCACATAATAGTTAATTTTTAATTTGAAATTTGAAATTTTCAATTAGTTTTAAATATTTAAAAATTAGATATTGATTGAAAATCAGAAATTAAAAATTGAAAATTAAATAATTTTAACCTCCGGAATCGGAATTATAAATTTGCCGCCTCTCTTTTTAAACTGCTGATGCTTGCGCATTATCTCATTGGCAAAATTCCAGGCTAAAATTAAGCCAAAATCAGGTAAATCAAACTCTACCCTCTCCTCTGGATAAATCGCAATATGCTTCCCCGGTGTATAAAGTCCCCATTTGTAAGGCGTTGAATCGGCAATATAATCCAAAATATCACCTCCGATATCAAAAAAATTAGTTAAAACATTACCTTTTGCAGCTGCCCCTAATCCTATAATCCTTTTGCCTCTAGTTTTAAAATCGCCCAATACCAACTTCAACTTTTCCCCAAGACCCTCAATTCTTTTGGCAAATGCCTCATATGTTGCCACATCGTAAAGTCCGTGCCTTCTCTCAAGTGCCACTAGATAATCCACTGCTTTCGACCGCCTTGTACCTGATTTTTTCTTGTGAGTTAGCCTTAAAGAACCTCCGTGAATGGAAAGTCTGGCCACATCAACAATTTCAAAGTCCAAACGCGAAACAATTCTGCTCCAAGGCAAAAGAGCAAAATAAGACAAATGTTCATGGTAAATAGTATCAAATTGGTTTCTGGCAATTAAGTCGAGTACATAAGGAAATTCACAGATAAACAAACCCCGAGATCCAAGCATCGTACTGACCCCCCGCAAAAAATCGTAAAGATCATCTATGTGAGCAACGACGTTTGTGGCCAAAACTAGATCGGCTTTGCCGTATTTATTAACCAAGCTTTTGGCTGTTTGCCTGTTAAACAACTTGGTCACAGTTGGCACTCCTGAAAGCTGTGCCATACGAGATAGGTTCTTTGCCGGATCCACTCCCAAAATTCGCGTTCCCATCTTCTTAAAAAACGTTAAAAGTGTCCCGTCATTGGAGCCAATGTCGATAACTAGCGATTTTTCGCCAAATTTCATTCTTTTGCCAACCTCATACGCTAAACTGGCGAAATTATTCATCATCACGCCAGATCCCGAAGGAATATAAGGATAATTGCAAAACATTATGCGAGGATTAACCACGACTCCCAACTGTACTAATCCACAATTTGCACAGAACAAACAATATAGTGGATATCGCGCCTCAACCCGGTTTAATTCATCATCAGTCAAAAAGTTATTAGCCAGAGACATCTGCCCAAAATCCAAAAACTTGTGAAGGTTCTTGGAACCACATATCCTGCACTTTTTAATGATCTTGTACTCCTTCATCTCAGTTGCTAATTGCTAATTTGCTAATCTTTATCGACCCCAAAACGATATCAAAATTCTGCATCTGGGGCGAGCTGCCGGGCGAAACTACAATCTCGATCACTTTATCCTCGCCAAATAGAAAAAACTGCAGCTTCGTTACATCTTTACCATCTGTAGCAACTCCCGAAGTTGATTGACCTGTAACTTCGGGAGTTGACGGCATTGACCAAACCTTCACATATGCCCTCTCAAAATTCGGAATCAGCGCTAAACCTTCGTTAACCAGCTTTCCATAAGTCTCCGTTTGACGCTTTAAATAATCCTCGAATGATTCCTTTGGATCACGGGTCGAAATAACAAAATTAGCCTCAAACTCTTCCTTTTCATCGGTTAATGTCAAACGATTAAAACCTGGACGGATTCTCCAAACCGACGGCACAGTCATGGAGAGTCCTCCAACCTTGTGATACTTAAGCCAGACATTCTCGTCAGCTTTACCCGCTCGTGTGGCTTCTCTGATTTCCGGCAAATTCTTTAAGTTTTCCTCGACTTGAACAAAACCCGGTGCAATTTTTAATAACTTCTCGTACTCACTACGCGCAAGGTCAAAATCGCCCCGCCTGAAATAAATATTGGCCAAATTCAAATACCCCTCCCAAAAATATGGGTTCATCTCAAGTGATTTTTTGTAAAAATCAATGGCCAAATCAACTCTTCCGATATCGTTATAAACTTTGCCGATTGCGCCAAGCGCCACCACAAAGCCGGGATTTATCTGATATGACTTCTGGTAATTTTCAATGGCCGGCTCAACTATTGCCCGCGCAGCATAAGCATTGCCCAGCTGAAAGTAAGCATAAGCATTATCCTGCGGATAAAGCCGCACGTCGGCAGACCAAATAGTGACATCATCTTTCCAATCTCGGTTGCGCACAAATGTCATTGACAAATAAAAACCTGAAATCAAAATTAATACGGCCAAAGCTATATACTCAAAACCCTTTTTAAAAAACTCGTTTGTTAAAAAGCCTGCAATCAAAACAAAGCCAAAAGATGCCAGATATAAGCTCTTTTCGTTTAAAATCGAACCCTGAGGCACAATTTCGGAAACTGCCAAAAGGCTGATAAAAAACCAAAATACACAAAAGGTAAAAATAGGATATTTTTTGCGCAAAATAAACGCGCTAAAAACTAGGACAGAAAGTATCATAAGATAAATTAATATATCACCATCCAAAAGCGACTGGGCTTTTATCGCCTCCTGGCGATAATCTCTATAAACAAAGGCTTCTATCCCAGGAGAAATCACGTGATTGTTGGCAAGATTAACAGGCATAATCAAAAGAGTTAAGTATTTGATAAAAACCTTAACCATGGTCAAAAATGTCAGCCAAATACTGTCTGCCAAGTAAGGTCCCCGCGCTCCAATATCGAGGATTAGAAATCGAATCGAAAGATAAACCCCGGCTGCGGCAAAATAAGGCAAAAACTTAGTAAATGGAAAATGGAAAATGGCCTCCGGCCCGGGGCCTCTGGCCCGCAGGGAAAATGGAAAATTAGGACCAAGCCTGAATAATTTGCCTAAACCACCACCAGCGGAACCAAGCGTCCATTCGTACAAAACTATTAAAAGCGGCAGCACCAAAGTCACTTCATTTGTAAAAAATGCCGCCACCGCAAAACCCACTGACCACCAATAATATTTTTTGCCAAGAAGATACAAATAAAAGGATAAAAAGGCAAAAACGATGCCTGTCGCCTCCATGCTGGAAGCTATATAGGTAATCGTCTCGGTGTGCACGGGGTGAAGACCAAAAAGCAGTGCCGCCACAAACGGTAAGAAATTGGTATTTGGGTTAAGGTTAGGACGCCCGTTTAGTTTTGGTTGTCGTTTTGGTTGGTCGCTGCCAGTTTCGTTTTGGTTTAACGTACTGTGACTAACCATACGGGCTGCGACACCCACACCTACACCCATATCGTTTCGGGCTTCTTTACCCTTACCTTCTCCAACTTTCCTATCGGTGCTAATCCGCCATCGATCCGCGCTAATCCGCACTACTATAAAGTAAACCAGCGCAGTACTGGCCAAATGTACTAAAATCGAATGCAGATGATACCCCAACGGAGACTGACCGAAAATTGAATAGTAAAATGCATAGAAGACACTTCTAATGGGTCTATAAACTCCTTCATGTCCGGGTGGCAAATCCCCTCTAAAAAACCCAACCATGTCAAAACTGTTCTTCGTCTGCCAGTCAACAATAAAAGTCCGATCGTCAATCACAAACTCGTTGCCGAAGATGTTGGAATAGGCAAGCGCCGTTAAAACTGCGATGGTGACAATTTGAATCTTTTTGGAGCTTAAAAACTTAAACATAGTCGTAAATGTCTAATTCGTGTTATCGACATGTATTGTCGAAATAATACCATCAACAATCGCCTTTAGGGAGCTCTCAGAAGGATAAGCCAGAATTTTAACAACTCTCATGCCACGAAAAAGAAAAAACTGAATTTTATGAATTTCACCGTCTTGCCAAATCTTTACATAGGTGCTGTCAAACCCGGAGAGTTTTGTGAATTCTTCGCTCACTAACTCACCAAAAGTTTCAGTTTGCTTTTCCAAATAACTGCTAAGAGATTCTGCCACCTCGCCAAATTCAATCACAATCCTGAAGCGACGATCATCGGAGATCAATATATACTCTTCTCCTTTCTCGACCAGCTCCCAAATTGGCGGATAGGCAAAAGAGCCCAAATCGCCACCAACCTCTTTCCAAATCGACGGATTCTTGATAATTAAACCTCGCCAATTATTAAAAGCTACCACTTTTTGAGAATCCAATTCTATGGCGCGGGCATACGCCTCCAAAGCCTCTTTCACTTTGTCTTGCTTCTCCAAGACCAAACCCATATCGTTATAAATACTCGCCTGTAAATTACTGAAACTCTCGTCAGAAAGGGGTGTATCCTCAATTTTGATCTTCAAAGCGCTCAAAAGCGTCGAGTGTGCCAAATCGTAGCGCTTGGCGTCACGATAAACCTGAGCAAGACCAAGGTACGACTGAATATAATTCGGATTGACCGAAAGGGTCCTCTTATACTCTTTCTCAGAAAGATCCAGCTTGCCAACTTTGCGCCAGGACGTTGCCAAATCATTCAGCGCATAAAAATATCTTGGCCTAAGCTCGATAGTTTTTTGATAAAAAGGGATTGCCTTCTCGTATTCTTCACGATCTACATGTTCTTTGCCTATATTGTTATAGGCCAGGGCGCTCTGAGGATAAACCCTGGCCGCCGCCTCCCAGATCTTGATGCCGTTTTGCCAATCACTATTGCGCAAGTAAGTCAAAGTTCCCCAAAACAGCAAAAGGGTCGCAATTACTACTCTTCTTGTCAGCTTCGGTGCTAAATCCAAAAGCGCCAAAATTGCCAGAATAAATCCAAATGAAGCCACAAAAAGATATCTTTCGGCCATCAGTGCCGGTTGGGGCAGAATATTGACAAACGGCAAAAGAGCCACAAAAAACCAAAGTATGCCAAAGGACAAAAGCGGCAGCGATTGGCGAATTTTAAAAGCCAAAACTAGAATCGCTGCAATCACAATCAGCGCCAAAAAAATCGGCCAAAGCTGATAATTATCAAAAATTGCTGGATCATTGACCCAAGCCAAAAAAGTGTCAAATCCCGGTCTAATTACGTGGTTAAAAGATAAATTGATGGGGAAAAATAAAATTTTTAAGTATTTTAAAATCACTTCCGGCTCCATAAAGCGGCTCCAGTTAAAACTGGTCGCATCGATCCAATAATTAGCCTGACCCGGATACCTCCCCACCAAAAACACCCGAATGAAAACATATATCAAAGCTGCCGCAAAGTAAGGCAAGTAAACCAAAATCCTCTTCTTGAATAATTGGAAATTGGAAATTGGAAATTGGAAATTCTTACCTATCGTCCATTCATATAATAAAATAAGAATGGGCAAGATAAGCGTCATCTCATAACTAAAAAACGCCAACCCCGCCAACCCTACCGACCCTACTTTCCACTTCCACCAACTTCCCCGACTTTCCCTACTTCCCCTACCTTTCACCCAGCCATAGAAGCTCCCAAACATAAATAGCGGTCCGATCATATCCATACTCGAGGTCATGAACGTAATAGCTTCCGTATGGATGGGATGCAAACCAAAGAGTAATGCCGCGATAAATGGTAACAAATGGCCCATTTGCTCATTAGCTTTTATTCGCTTTACATTCGCTTCCATTCGCGAATTGTCACGAATGCGACCTTCGGTCTTAAGCCAATGATCACGAATGAGCGAATCAACTATCAAATACACTAAAACCGTCACTGCCAAATGTACCAACAGTCCATGCAAGTGCCAGCCGAAAGTACTGGTGCCAAACACCTGCCCATACAAAACATAAAGGGTATCGCGAATCGGTCTATATGTTGCTTCTTTTCTAAAAGGCGGCCCGTCTCCCACTAATACTTTGGGGATATCACTGATCTTTTTACTCGGAGCCCATTTCAAAATAAATCCCCGATCATCCGAGACAAAACCGTTTTGGAAAATGTTGGAATAAACGAGCGTGGTTAACGCAACGATAGTAAGAATTTGAATCTTTTTGGAGCTAAAAATCTTAAACATGGTAGTTGGTAATAAGGTTTAGGTTTCGCTGCTCGTATAGTTGTGGTTTTAGGTCTTGTTTCACTAAACCCAGAACCCCATACTAGCTGCGACAACTACACCCAAACCTTCCTCCCTCTTTGCATACTAAATCAGCGATAATCAGTAATAAATCCGCGCTAATCAGCATCTATCCTAATGCTACCAAGCAATTTATCAAACTCTTGCATCTTCGGCGAGTTGGCAGGATAAACTAAAATCTTCAAAACCACTTCATTTTGGGAGAGAAAAAATTCCAGTTTATCGACCTCGTCATCTTTAAAGACTTTGACATAAGCTTCCTCCACGTTTGGCACTCGCGCCGGTCCTTTGCCAACTAATTTTCCGAAGTGATCCGGCTGGCGAGCTAAATACGATTCAAAGCTTTCCTTGCGATCTTTCCCGTCAACAAAAATCTCAACCGAAAAAGAAACATCAAGGGCATCAAATGCAACTCCTTTCTCAAACTTCGTCACCATCCAAGATTCTGGATATTCAAACGTCACTCTCTTCTCCAAATTATATTTAACCCACTTATCACTTTGACTCTTTGACTCTTCACTTTGACTTTGACTCTTTACATACTCTATTTTGGCAAGCTCACGCCTGGCCGCAAAATAATATCTTGGAGTGTTCTCGTCCAAGGCTTTGGCAAAATAAGCTTCCGCCAGACCAAGCTTTCCCTGCCCAAAATAAATTTTTCCCAAACGATAATTGACTTCGGGAATTTCTCCCCATCCAAGCGCCTTTTCAAAATAAAAGATTGCCGAGTCGATATTGCCTTTCTCCGCATAGATCTTGGCCAAAGTGTAGTTAGTTACCGGATTATTCGGTGCCTGTTTTGCCAACTTTTCCCAAACTGTCAGAGTATCTTTCCAGTCCAGATTGCGTGCGTAGGTTCGAGCCGCATATCCCACCACAAAAGCTACGAAAATAACCAACATTATTCCCCGCCAACTTAAGAATCTTAAGTAACCTAAGTAACTAAAGTAACTTACAGCCAGCACAAAACCAAACGACGCCAAATAAACATATCTTTCTGACATCACCGCCGACTGAGGCAAAATAAAAGCAACTGGCAAAAGAGTTATAAAAAACCAACCAACTGCAAAACTTATAATCCTCCATCGTTTCCAGCAAACGACTGCGCCAACTGCTAAACCAATCAAAATCGCTAAATTAACCAAAATCCCAGGAGTCAAAATCGAAAGAGACTCAAGGGTTTTAGTGCTAACAAATGCTTTATAAATAACCGCATAAATTCCCGGCAGAATCTGATGATCAATGGAAAGATTGACTGGCCAGATCAAAAGCCAAAGATACTTCACCATGGCCTGTGTCATTACCAAGGCTGTTTTGTAAAAGCTCCCAACCAGGTATTCTCCCCGAGCGCCCAAATCTAAGATAAAAAACCGCCAAACTAAATAAAAACCCAACCCCATAAAATAAGGCAAAATCCGTTTATAGTTTATAGTTAATAGTTCATGGATCCTAACCCGATTAACCATCAACCGTGAACCATTAACCGTTAATTCATAAAGAACTAACACAAGCGGTAGCGTAAGTGTTAGTTCGTACGTAAAAAACGCCAAAACCGCCAACCCCACCGACCCCCAAAATAACCCCCTACTTTCCCTACTTACCTTACTTACCTTACTCTTTAACCACAGCCAAAAGCTCGCCAGATAAAATGTCAGCCCCAAAGTATCAAAGCTCGCCAGAATAAAAGTCACCGCTTCCGTATGGATAGGGTGTAAACCAAAGAGTAGCGCCGTGAGAAACGGTAGAATTCTTATTAGCTCATTCGCTTCCATTCGCATATCATTCGTTTTCATTCGCGAATTTAAGCGAATTTTAAGCGAATAGGATCTAATGAGCGAATGCGCAACCAGATAAATCAGTAAAGTGTTGATTATGTGTATCCCTATCGAAAATAGGTGATATCCAAATGGTTTAGATCCAAAAATTGCCACTGCCGCCATCATCGCAAGCGCCTTGACCGGCCGATAAACTCCCGCATGGTCCTCCGGCACCGGCTCAACCGTAAAAATCCTGCCGATCCTCTCCCCAATCTCCCCAACTCCCTCTACTTCCCCAACCTTAATCAACGGCCAGTTGAAAATAAAATCCCCGTCATCGATGGCAAAATCGTTAGCGAAGATGTTGGAATAAGCGAGCGTAGTCAACGCAACGATAGTAAGAATTTGAATCTTTTTGGAGCTAAAAAACTTCAACATTGATCTTAAATGTCCCACACACGAATATAAACAAATACGAAACAAATTTATACGAATGTCGTGTATTCGTTCAGATTCGTTTTTGATTCGTTAAAATTAGTGTTATTATCACGTCGCTATGACTTCTTTGCCATACTTTCCAAAATAATAATCATTAAACAGCTCAATAGTTAAGGGAACGTATTTTTTTGTTTTGAGATCCCAGCCGTAAATTTCCCGACAGCCAAGTCGATTCCATAAACAGGAACCGGCAACGACAGCAAATATCTGATTGTAGCGGCAATTGATCTTTCCTCCAGATTCATCAAAACACACCAGCTCTAGATTTTGATTTTGGATTTTGGTAACGTAGAAATCGACGACTGTTGCCGGATCATCTGCACCCTTAAACCAAACCTCTTCTTTATATCGGCTTTGATCTGAAAGATGCATCAGGTTAATCGGGTAAACAATAAGGTGGTGAATTAAAATTAACGCAAGAACTGTCAAATACAGCCATTTTATGCTACTCGCGGCAAGGTTCGCGGCCCAGTACCAAGCCAAAACAAATAAAATATAGATTGCCGCCAAACTGCCAGTCTGTCTTCTCATGCCGGGAGTTGGATCTTGGGTAAAATAGGCAAGTAGGACATTCAAAAATAGAATAGACATAGCAAGGATTAGCAAATGTCGTAGATTTTTTTGACTCTTCCACAGTTGGTAAATTGCAAAAACTGTCAAAATCAGCGCAACTGCCGGATAGAAATCCGAAAACTCTACTTTGTTGACTTCGTAATAATATCCGGACGCTCTGGCAAAAAGGTTCATTAAATTATTTTTTAAATTAGTCACAAAAACCTCTAAGTTTAAGTCCAGAAAACCGGCACCGCGAAACATTCCGCTTTGGACATTTTCATCATAAATTAATAAACTGCGGTTCTTTATATAAGCAAAAACAGCAGCAAGCGGTGCCAAGAAGGAAACTAGCGCTGGCGCCAGATATTCAAGTGACTTAGGATACTTAAGTTTTTTAAGTAACTTTAGGCCCGCAGTCCGAGCCACCGAGGACGAGGACCGCAAGCTTTGGTAATTCGAAGAATTCCAAAGCTTATAAAAAAACAGGCCGGCAAGTGCTGGCAGAAAATAAACAAAACTCGGATAACTCATTAATGCAAACATCGAAAAACTCCAAAGCGCAATCGAAAGGATAAAATTTTTTGATTGCAGTAAATTTTGAGATTTCTTGCTAAAATCTAGGCTGGTTACCAGATATAAACTGATCGGAAAATAGACAAGGTCAATTCCATAAACCGTCTGCTGGGTATTAAAATATAGAAAAGTCGGAGATAACCCAACAGTCATTAAAGGTAACCAAGCATATTTGGCTCCTAAATACTTCGCCAAAAGAGCTGCTTGGCAAAATAGCGAGATCAGAACAAGAGCCAATCTAACGAATTTCCCGGCAAAAAGACTAAAGCCAAATATGTTGTATGTGACGACTAATAGAAAGTGCCAGCCAAGATTGGCTGAAGCACCATTTTGAACATAGCGGTTTTGGACCCAATATGGATTAACTATTGATTCATCCAGTTCTTCATAACGAATCTGACCTAGTGTATTAAAAGTGTAAATTGCCTGAAGGATAAAAAGCAGAATCGGAATTAGCCAGTATAAATAGCCAATCGGCAGCTGAAGTTTTTTGTTGGTTAAAAGACCTAGCATGGTAATCTGCAATAGGTTTCGGTTTCGCAGCTCGTATAGTTATGGTTTTAGGTGTCGTTTTACTAAACCCAAAACTAAACCCATACTAGCAGCGACAACTACAACTAAACCGTTTCAAGCTCATTCGCATCAATTCGCGTAATTTCCATTCGCATTATATTCGCATTAGTCGATCTTAATCGACGCCAAAACCCCCTCAAAAACGCGCATACTGGGCGAGTTGGCATCACTTACTAATATCTTTATCACCTTACCCTCGCCAAACAGAAAAAACTGCAATTTGACGATTTGCTCCCCCTCACTTCCCTCACTTCCCTTACTTTCCCTATCTTTCCAAATCCTTACGTACGCCTCTTTGACGCCCGGAATCAGTGCCGGTCCTTCGTTCACCAACTCTCCCAAGCTTTCTTTCTGAGACTTCAAATATTCCTCAGTCGATGTTTTTGCCTCTGCCACTGCCATCTCAACCTTAAATTTTCCTTCCTTATCTTTTAAATGAATCGATTTATCAGTTGTAGTTCCCAACTGCCAATCACTGGGATAATAGAAGCTCAAATTATTATCCTTGTATTCTTGGGCAACTGTTGCCAAGCTTTGCTTTGCTTCTTCGTGACTTGGATCTATCTTTAAAACTTGCTGATATTGACTGCGCGCCAGCTCGATGTTACCGCTAGATCTGTAAATCTCACCCAGTTGAAAATGGGCTTTGGTGTGCTTTGGGTCAAGCCTAATCATCGCCTGATAAGAACTCAGATTGTCCTTCCAGTCAGAAGCGCGCTGATAAACCGCCCACCACGCCCAGCCAACCCAACCCAAAAAACCAACAATCACAATACTCAAAACGAATCGATTCGTTCTAATTAGTTGCTTTAGACCCGCAGTCGAGCTTGACTCGACGAGGACTGCAGGGCTTTGTCTATTAGTTCTAATTCGTGTCATTACAATATTCGTTAATATTCGTGGAATTACTTCTACCGCTACTATTGCCAAGCCAACTGTAGACAGCAAAAGATATCTTTCTGCGAAAATCGTTTCGCCAAGTTTATTGACAAATATTAAAGCCGGGAAAAATCCCAGAAAAACCCAGGTCAGTCCAAACAAAATTAACCTCTGCCCGCCAGTCCACAAGAACCATCCCAAAATCCCCGCCAGCACAATAACCCCTATCCCCCCAATCACCCAGATATCCCCAATATCCCTTACCGGTACCATCTGAGGTTGAAAAGAAAGCGGCAGGGGATAAACTAATGCCCAAAGATACCTGGGTAAAAGTGCCAAGGCTGTCAATATTTGTTCAGAAAGAGACAAAGCATAATATCCCTCGTACTCATAAACAACTCTTCCCAACACCGCCAAACGAGCCGCAAGGTAAATTACCAACGGGACCAAATAAATTAAAAGCATTCGCACATTCGCATAAATTCGCTTAACATTCGCATTAATTAGCATTAGAGTAAGCGGAAACAGAGCCGCCAAAAACACCGCCGTTTCCTTTGTCAAAAGCGCCAAGAAGAAAAACAAAGACGACAGAATAAGATACTTAAGTAACTTAAGTGGCTTAAGATACTTAAGGTAAAAAAGGAAACTCAGCAGAAAAAATATCGTCATCAAAAGCTCCGGCGTCGCCGACACCCAATTCACCGCCTCCGAATTAACGGGATGAGTAACAAAAATGACAGCACCCAGAAAAGCACCCAACTTCCCCAATTTCTCTAACTTCCCCAACAACCCATACACCAAAACCCCTCCCGCCCAAAAATAAACCAGGTTCATCAAGTGGAAAAATGTGGCGCTTGGCGACAGCTGAAAAACCAAAGCGTTAAAAAAAGTTTGCATCGGCCGCCAGTAAAATCCCCTGTCCTCGCAGCCGCCTAACAGCTCCTGGGCAATGCAACCACCGAAGATTTTTGCAAAATCTAAACTCCTAATTTGCTTATTTTCGACTATCTGCCAGAGATCATCATGAGAAAACCCATTGGCAAGCGTATTGCCATAAAACAAAACTACTATTACTGCTAAGATAAAATATACTGCTGGTCTAGGTAAAAGCTTAAGCATGGTATAGGTAAACGGTATAGTTGTCGCAGCCAGTATCGTTATATGGTATCGATTTACGTTAAACTAGACACCCATACTAGCAGCCACAACCAAAACCACACCCTTTTTATTCGCATCTAATTCGCATTTAAACTCTCCACAATCTTATCAAACACTTTTTCTGCCTCGTTACTCGAAGGCGAAATTACAATCCTGAAAATCTTGCCCGATTTGGCAACGAAGAAATCCGATTTAGTCACCTGGTCTTCATTAAACAGCCGCGCGTAGGCCTTTTGACCGGCCACCTCAATAAAACCGTATTTTAAAAGACCCGGAAACTTCGAAAGACTCTGAGTGTATTCTTCAAGACTTAGACCGTCGGAATTGGCATCTGCGTAAATTTCCAAGGCGAAAAGCTCTGACTCCAGGCGCACTTTCTCTCTGGTCTCGATAACTTTGAAGCCGTCCGGGTACTCGAAAGAAAAGCCGCTCTTGGAGTCATATCTTCCGCCACCCCCAAGAGTAATTGACTGGAAATCTTTTTTGCCCTCGATCTGCCCAAGCCCTTTTTGGGCAAACTCGTTGTTGGGATCAATTTGCAAAGATGTCTTATAATTGGCGATTGCTTGCTTCTTGTCCCCGGCAAGCTGATACAAAACTCCGATATTGCCATAGATACTCGAAATTACCCCAAGCATCTTTTTGTCAGCGGCCTCAAGATACTTTTTTTGATATTTAAGTGCCCACTCAAGCGTCGATAGAGCTAAATCATTCTCGCCTTGTTGGTAATATAAATCTGAAAGACTCAAATACGCCTCCAGCACTGTCGGGTCAGTTTCAATCACCTTCTTATATTGATCTTGCGCCTCGCTCTTGCGACCCGTTTCCCTGTAGACAGTGGCTAAGTTAAAACGGGCGTTATAAAAAAATGGCAAAATTTCTATGGTTTTGCTGTAATATGACGCTGCCACCTCAAAATTCTTCTTTGCCGCATTAAGATTGGCCAGATTGTAGTGGGCAAGTGGACTTTGAGGATAAACTTGGCGAGCTGCTTCCCAAAGCCTGATCTCATCCCTCCAGTCAAAATTCCTAAGATAAGTCCTAACGCCATATCCCGCCACAATACCTATCAAAATTACTAAAACTAGTCCCCGCCAACTTAAGAATCTTAAGTAAACTAAGTAACTTAAGTAACTTATAATTAGCACAAACCCAAACGATGGCACATAAAGATATCTCTCGGCAGCCAGCGTGGGTTGAGGCAAGATGTTTAAAACTGGCAGCAAACTTAACAAAAACCAAAGTAGAGCAAAAATAAGCAATTTGATCTTTCTTAGTCTCCAGATAACTACTCCGACCCCAAAAAGAATAATCACAGATCCGTTAAGTTGCCAATCAAAAAAAGACTCTTGCCTGATGTGTTTTGCGAAAGAATAAAGGACCGTCTGAAAAGTATCTATTCCCGGCGCAAAATAATGATTAATTGACAAATTGAGGGGTAAAATCAAAAGCTCTAAATATTTGATTATTATTTTTGGCGTCAAAAGCACCAGCCAGTTGAATTTGCCATCCTCAAAAATGGCATTGGCAAACGGGTTGTCCACAAACTTCGCCCGCAGCACCACAAAAATTACAGCCGCTACAAAATACGGCGCAAGTCGTACGACCATATCCGCGCTAATCCGTCTCCTCATCAGCGCATAATCCGCGAGAACTAACATGAACGGTAACGTGAGTGTTAGTTCGTAAGTAAAAAACGCCAGCCCCGCCAACCCCACCGACCCCCAATAATACAACCCCTTACTTCCCCAACTTCCCTTACTTCCTCTACTTTTCACCCAGCCATAGAAGCTCCCAAACATAAAAAGCACCCCGATCATATCCATGCTAGAGGTCATGAACGTGATAGCTTCCGTATGAACGGGATGTAGACCAAACAGTAAACCAGTTAAAAACGGTAACAGACTAAACATTCGCTCATTCGTTAAAATTTGTTTTTCATTCGTTGAAATTCGTGATTGATACGAATTGGAACGAATTGACAACGAATATGAACGAATTAGCATAAAGGTTATCAAATAGACTAAGGTTGTCACTCCCAAGTGCACCAAAATCCCATTCAAATGATATCCAACCGTATTTGTCCCAAAAAGCCGATGATAAACCATGTAGACAACCCCTCTTACTGGCCGATAAACCACACTGCCTCTTTCCTCCGGTCCTGCCCCCTCAAGTATTTGTCGCCAATTGGCAAGACTCTGCTTGGCTTTCCAATCGACTATGAAATCCTGATCATCGGACATTAGCCCATTGGGAAAAATATTGGAGTAAGCTAAAAAGGTTAAAATGACGATCGTGAGAATTTGAACTTTTTTACTGGATAAAGATCGCAGCATGGTATCGGTAAAACGGTATCGGTATTGCAGCCAGTATCGTTATAAGGTAATAGTTTACGTTAAACTAATACTATAACCATACTAGCAGCCAAACCTAAACCCAGACCATCTTTTCCATTCGCATTATATTCGTGTTACTCGATTTTAATCGACGCCAATATTCCATCAAATTGCCTGATCACAGCGGACTCTCCTTGAGGCACCGGCCAGGCCACAATCTCGACTACTTTGCCTTCGCCAAACAGAAAAAACTGCAGCTTAATGAATCGTTCTGAGCTATCCACCTCCGAGGAGCCCCCTTCGACTCCTTCGGCTTCGCTCAGGACAAGTTCGCTCAGGGCAAGCGAGCTCACCTCGGAGGTGTCCTTGTTTTGTTCTTTATCTTTGGTAACTTCTTCTCTCTCTTGATCCTGAGCGGAGTCGAAGGACCAGACCTTCACAAAGGCCGTTTGCACATTGGGAATCTGAGCCAATCCCTGATTAACTAAAGTACCTAATTCATCCCTCTGGCCCTTAATAAAATCCTCAATTTCTCCCGAATACCTTTTGGCATCTTCAATTTCGACCGTTAATGTCTCGTCCGCATCCTTCAACACCACATCCGCAAGTTCCGCGTTCTTAGTTCCGCTTTTTTCCGTGGTGCTTACGGACCAATAAGCCGGAAAGCTAAATTTAAGACCGCTTTTAAGCTTGTAATAGACCGCCAAATCCCCAGCAGGTTGGGCAGAAGGGCTGGACTCTTTTAAAAGCGCCAGGTTCGCCAAAATGTTCTTGGCCGACGCGTGACTCGGGTAGATGTTCAAAATCGCCTTATATTCATCCTCTGCCTTGGCAAACTCGTCCGACCTGATATAACTATTGGCCAGATTAAAGCGTGCTTCCCAAAATTCCGGTGCCTTCTCAATGGCGCGCAGGTAATGCTTTTTTCCCGCCTCAAAATTCCTGATGTTGACATACCAGATTCCCAGGGTATAATTGGCCAAGAGATTGTTGGGGGATTTTTTGACCACATCCGAGAACAAACTGATGTCATCATGCCAGACTCTGTTCCGGGCAATGGTTGAAACGCCGTAAAACAAAACCAAACCTACCCCGAGATAAATAAATGCTTGTTTAACAAAATCAGCGCTAATCAGCTTTAAATCAGCACTAATCTGCGTTATCGTGACAGCCGCTGCCAGGATGAATCCAAACGATGCAATATAGAGATATTTCTCCGCCATCGCCCCTCCATGCGGAATGATGTAGGAAACCGGCAGAAGCGCGATAAAAAACCAAATGATACCAAAAGTTATAAAAGGATATAGCCTGACCACTTTTACTCCTATCAAAATCAAAAGCGCAATCGTTACAATAGAAAGAATCACCGGCAGGTCAAAGATCGTCTGCGAAAGGATTGGATCAAGCTTGTCATAGGGAGTCATCGAAGAAGGAAATTCCTCCACCAGGTTATGGATTGCCGTCTGATTTAAAGGTAGAATCAACAACCCCACATAGCGCACAAAAACTTTAACCATGGTCACCATCGTATGGTAGAAGCTGTACCCTAAATAATCCGTCCGCGATACCAACCCCAAAATCATTGTCCGAACGACCACAAAAACGACTGCTCCAATAAAATACGGCAAATAATTAATTGAAAATTGAAAATTGAAAATTGAAAATTTAGATTTGTGTCTTTGATGAGCATCAATATTTCGTCTAAAACAAATGTCATAGAGAACCAGCAGGATAGGTAAGGTAACCGTCATCTCGTAAGTAAAAAAGGCCAAAACCGCCAACCCCACCGAACCCCAATAATACAACCCCTTACTTCCCCAACTTCCCTTAATTCCCCAACTTCCCCTACTTAAAACATAGAGGTAAAACGCCGCGAAGAAAAACAAACTCCCAAAAGTTTCCAGAGAAGCCGAAATATAATCAATCGTTTCGGTATGAATGGGATGAATGCCATACAATAGACCGACCACAAGTGGTAACAGCCGGCCCATTTGCTCATTCGCTTTCATTCGCTCCCCATTCGCTTCCATTCGCGAATTTACGCTAATGCGACCGTTGGTCTTAAGCGAATAAGAGCTAATGAGCGAATAGGCTATCAGGTAAACAAGCACCGTCACACTAACATGCAACAACACCGCCTGTATCCTGTAACCCGGCGCAGACGGGCCAAACAGCTGCCAATCAATCATATAAATCACGCCTCGAATTGGCCGATAAATCTTTCCCTGTGCCTCTGGTGCTGACCCGCCCAACACCTCTCCCAGGTTGTCAAAACTCCGAACCTGCGGCCAGTTCTCCACAAACAAATGATCATCCCAGACAAATTGGTTAAATAGGGAGTTAAAGTAGACCCCGAATGTCAAGATTACTATTATAAGTATTTGGTATTTCGGTTCTTTCAAAACACGAATCATTACGAATTTAAAACTAATTTGAACGAATCACCCACCTAATTCTCTATTTCCTAAATTTGGGTTAACTATTCTCTTAAAAGTCAACTTCACAGTTCTAAAGTTCGCAATTATGGCCAAATAATAACCCGTGGAGGACAAATAAGCCACTACTTGGTTAATCCATTCGGCTCTACTAAAAGGGACGGCTTTGATTTCTAAAATGATCTTATTATCTATTAAAAAATCTAAAAAGTAATCACCGATTTTCTCATCCTCGTAAACCAGTTTAATTTGTTTCTCTCTTTCAAAAGGTATATTCAATCTTTGAAATTCGCTTTTAATAGCTCTCTGATAATACTTTTCCTGATAAGTTGAACCAAGCTTATTATGAACCTTAAACAACACACTCATTACCTGATAAGACAACCTGGGGTAAATTATTCGTTTATTATTCGTTCTCATTTGTTCCCCATTAGTTCAAATT
>JACPEV010000024.1 GCA_016183325.1 Candidatus Curtissbacteria bacterium | reverse complement strand
GCGGGTCATTAAGATCAAGTAAAACCGCCTCTACTCCAAATATTTTATTAGCCGAATAATAATTTCTAATATGAGCGTATATCAAAAGCCAACCTTCATCTGTTAAAACAGGAGGTGCACCAACTTCCACTTGATCGCTGGGCGCTCTTGCCAAGTTGAGCACAAATTTGTTATAAGATGCCAACCAATTTTGCCAAAAGTCAAAAGACCATATCTGCTCCTCATTATCAAAAAAAACCAGAGCGATTTTTGATGGCGGCATATCGGTGTTAACAGTCAAAATCCCCACAATCTTCCCATCTATTTTTTTTGGGAAGAGAGCCATCGCCTTTGAATTAAAAGGAGTAACAGCATGTTTTTCAAACTTCACGAAGTCCCTTGTTTTAACAAGTCCAATCTTAATTCCGGATGGAGTAAGCGGCATGGTAGAAAGAGCTGTGTAAAAAATGTAGTAGCTATCATCTAATTTGGTAATCCTTGGATCCTCCACCCCGTATTTTTCAAAGTCTTGCTCACCAACAATCAGTTGCCTTCGATCTTTAAAATGAATTCCGTCAAGACTCTCAGTAATACCAATTGTCGAGATTCCATAATCAGATATCGCCCGATAAAGCATTTTAAAAATTCCCTTATCGAAAACAGTACAACCGTTAAAAACCGCCTTGGATTCCCACCCGTTTTGCCCCTTAGACGTAAGAATTGGGTTTTTGGCAAACCTTTCAACTTTTACCATCGGATTATGTTAGAACCACTGTTTGAAGAGTTATTGTCTGATGATGTTTTAGTTTTGAAAGAAATTGATCCATAGCCGCATATGCTGCACAAACCACCATGTCAGCACCTCCGTAATAAACAAATAATTTATTTTTGATTGCTACCGCGCCACAGGGATAAACAACTCCGTGCTTGAACCCTTCGTTTTCATAACTTTTAGTTGGCTCAATAATCGGCTTTTTAGATCTATACAAAACTTTGGTAGGATCTGATAAATCCAGAAGCATGGCTCCAATCTTATATCTGCCCGGATCATTCTCACCAACTGCGTGATAAATTAAAAGCCAACCCTCCTTGGTCTTGATTGGTGGTGGGCCGGCACCAATTTTTCGGCTATCCCAAGATTTCGGATCCGGTCTAATCACAAATTCTCCTGATAACCACCTCTCACTTCTAAAATCCAACTTATCCACGAAATCAACCAAAATATTCGGGAAAATCCTGTGGAAAATTACATATTTGCCATTAATCTTCTCAGGCAAAATCACTGCATTTTTATCAACAACCCCTGGAGGTGAGATTAAAACTGGCCTTTCCCAATCCCACCTATGAGATAAAAAATCATCGACTTGAATCGAAGTTAAAGCTACTCTCGGAGGATTAATCCCATCGAATGCTACATAAGTCATATAAAATCGATCATCAATTCTAGTGATTCGCGGATCTTCACAACCCCCATATCCACCGGATAAAAAGTAAGGATTGTATCCAGATGGCAAACCATTTACACACTCAAATGGTTCACTGGGCAAATAAACCGGCTCCTCCAGTCTTTCATCGATATGCGTTCCGTCAGCAGTTGAAGCATAACCCAAGACCGAAACATCATCATCACCAACTGCCCGATAAATCAAGTGGACTTTGCCAAGCTCATAAATAGCCGCAGGATTAAAAGTAGCTTTAGACTCCCAAAAATGCCCAATAATTGGTGCCAGAATAGGATTGTCCCTAAATTTTTTCAAAAATACAGAGGGGAACTTACTTTCACCTGAAAAAGCTCCAAAAGGACATGAGACTATTGTGAAAGCATTCCCCCGACCGATAGTCCAATAAGAGATAATCTTGCCCCCAAAAACCAAAACACCAACTTTATCTATCTTCTTATTTTCCCATTCTTCAGTCTGCTCCCATAAAGTATCCGGTCCATTTGTAATTTTGGGAAGATCATCTTTGTCAAAAAGGACAGTTTCCAGACAGTGAGCAGCTCTCCGATAGCTCCCATGCTTCACATAATAAATAAGTAATATCCCGTCTTCATTGACTACTAAATTACCAACCTCACAAGAAGAAGAATTGCCAATCACAGAATTGCTGACAATTTTCCAATTTAAAAGATCATCAGAAAGAGCCGTTTTAATTACCTTTTCCCCAAAAAACATTACAAACTTATTATCAAATTTAAAATCAGGTACTATCATGCCAATTTCCTTTATTTTCAGAATTTCCCCAATCTTCTTCCAAGTTATTAAGTTAAACGATTCTGCCACGCATAAATTTCGTTTTTTACCCCTTCTAGTCTTGTAAACCAAAAAATATCGACCACCATTTTTGGAAATTCTAAAATCTGAACATTGTGCAATATTCTCGTGAATACCTTGCTGATCAACAATTGATGGATTTACACTCGAAGGTTCAAAACTTAGACCATCTGAGCTTGTTGAAAGATTAAATGTGGTCGATGAAGAATTTAGCAAATTGTAATATAGATAAATCCTTTGATTATCTACAAATATTCCCAAACCTTTAAGAAAATTTCTGGTGGCCACAACTACATTATCCATTATTAATGTCATCTTATCACAAAAATTTTTACTTTTAATCAGGAAAAAGGAAATGAAAGGAAGAATTTTTGGGCTTACAAACTCGTCCTAATATAATTGACTCTAACCGTCAAGGATGCTAAAATGAGCCAACTTAAGTAGAAACGTTTAAGTTTTCGATACTCAGAAAATAAAATTTCAAAACTCTAAACTCAATTTCTCATTTAAGACAAATAACGAAAGGAGGAAAAATAGCCTGTGTTTTCAATCTTAATTTAGGATTGTGAAACGATGGCTTAAGCAAAATGGCAAAAAGATTATTTGTTGGAAGTCTTCCATATAGTGCGACCAGCGCGCAAATAGAAGAACTTTTTTCGCAAGTAGGAAAAATCTCGAGTGTAAACTTAATTACTGACAAATTTTCAGGGCAAAGCAAAGGTTTTGCTTTTGTTGAAATGTCTACGGAAGAAGAAGCAAAAGAAGCTATAGCGAAATTTAATAACTTTGAACTGGACGGCCGAAAGATTGTTGTTAACGAGGCAAGACCTCGAGAAGACAGGAATCGATCAGGAGGAGATAGAGGAGATAATAGAAGAAGTTTTAATAGATCACGAAGCTGGTAGTTTGAAAAGAGGCAAAATATTACTGATGCAAAAACAGGCTGACTCTGTGTGCATTCGCTGCGGGAAAACTCGAATATATTCCAAAAAATGGATAGACAGGGCTAATGGAAGAGGAACCCAAATTACTCATATTGAGGCAGTGTGTCCCGATTCTGAATGCCAGAAAATTGTTGATGAGAAATTTGCTGCGATGAGAGAAAGAAGGGAATTGGCGGAAAGTCGCAAAAGAGGTATTACCATCGCTAAGGCAAAATGAACTACCACGACTTAACAGTCTGCGAACAATTATAGATTGTGCCGGCACGTAGACGATGTTACTTGTCCTGAGGAAATCGAAGGTCATGACTTTGAGTGCAATCGAAAAGAGAACTTTTTGGGTTCAGAATCAAAATAACTTTGGATCAATCTAATCAATCAAATTATTTATATCTGCAATTGAGGCAACGCTGAATGCTCCATTTTCGCTAAACCTATCTGCTGTTGTTAAACCCGTTTGTACCCCAATAAAACCAAATCCAGCCCCTAAGGCTGCTTTCATATCCTGCAAACCATCGGCAATATATATTACTTCTCTAGGCTCTACTTTTCGTGCTTTTAGCCACTTTATTGCCGGTTCAAAAACTCTTGGATCCGGTTTATGGAAAGGCGTATCATCTGCTGTTTGAGTGTAGTCAATACATTCTCTCGGAAATCCATGAAGTGTTAGGTCATGATCAAAACTGAATCTACTTGTAGCTGTAATAATACCGGTTAGCATTCCAATTTCGTGTAGATGTTGCAAGAGCGGAATAGAAGGATCAAAAAGTATTTTAGGGAACTCTGTATGGTGTGCAGCGTTATTGGCAAGAGCCTCTTCAATATTGTCTGTTCCATATAGTATACATACTAATTCGGGAAATGGTTTTCCCCAATGAATTATTATTTCTTCGTCCTTTAGATCTTTGCCATAATGTTTTTTTGCGACAAATTTATGTTCGGCCCACTTCGGTTCGATGGTACCTACTAATGTGTCGTCGTGATCAAAAAATACCGCTTTTACATCTTTGCCAATTCGTTCGGTCATACAGAGATATATTAGAGTGTCGAGTCTGACTCGACTACCTCATCAAACTGGGGCGGCGATGTGGAACCGAGTTTGACTTGGTGCCGGGAGTCAGAATCGAACTGACATAACGCGTTTTTCAGACGCGCGCGTTGACCACCTCTGCCATCCCGGCATTAAAGCGATTTTACATCTGATTATACTATATTTTTAGAAAGTAGCATTTCAATAATTACGCTATAGGAAAAGTTTATCTTTTGATGACTTGAACCCAAAAAGTTCTCCTCCGTTATTCAGGACAAGTAGCATTGTCTACGTACCGGCACAATTAACGGACGGGCGGTTGCAAAGTCTCTCTTAATTTGATATTATTAGGCTGTCTGAAAACCTTCCGTATGGAGGCCTTCTGTTAAAAGAATAGGACCAGCCAGCCTCTTAACAATGCTGGGTAGCCGAGCCAAGACAGCTCGGTTTTTTTATTCGAAGAAAAACGGCGTAATTAAACTAATGTGTTGGTAATTTCAGTAGATTTGCCACTTGTAACAATATAAATCTTCAATTATCGTTTAATTAAGATGGAAACTTTTAAAAAAACGGTCTGTCTGTGTAACCTGTAGTAGAAAACTAATTGC
>JACPEV010000003.1 GCA_016183325.1 Candidatus Curtissbacteria bacterium | reverse complement strand
GGCTTGCCCATAGAGGTTTAAAGACTGAACGATGGGAGAACTTTATGAAATGGTTTGTCTACTTCTACAACCAAGAAAAGCTATCTCGTAGTAAAAGACATTAGGTTACAAAAACCAACACGAAAGTTTAATTAAGCCAAAGATTTTGAAGGAATCGAAGGCCTCGAGTTGATTTAACCACAAGTGGCTTCCGTCTCACACTCCGGACATTTTCTTATGCCTGAGCCGTAGCGGACAATGTAGGTACATTTTGTGCCGTCTTTTTTAAATCCTGGACATTGAAAATCGCTAGTGTCTTCTTGCGCATTGCTTCGGTAAAAGGGAGCAAAGTCGATGACGGACGATGCGCCGATTAAAAGGCCTAAGGAAATAAGCTGTTGTGGAGATTGGCCAGTGGAGAATCCCCGCTGTCCCCCAGGGCAGCCGTGATTGACCGGACGAGTCGGCATGGGATCATCGGATCCTGACTGTTCAAAATTGATTCCTGTCGGGGCAAATTTTTCAAAATACTGACTTAGCTCTATTTGATAGGTGGCGCAAGGTACAATCTGTTTGGATCTTTGGAATTTGTAAGTGGCGACGTCCGATGCTGTAAAGATTTCGTTTATTTGTGATTTAATTTTGTTAATATTCACGGGATTTTCTGCTAAAGTGTTGATGTAGCTTAGAATTAAGGGTGTGCATTCTTCTATGACTTTGAGGCATTCGCTATAAGGTTGGGTGTCTTGATCTAGCGAAAAGACCTCGAGAATTTCCTCGAGATTTTTGTTAGTTTGCGCCGGGTTAATAAGAAAATGGGCAGCTGTTATTTGCTTGCCTTCTTGAGGCAGTTCATAATTTGGGTCAGCTGTTCGGGCGGCTTGTAAGAAACCTGGGTAGTCTAGCGTCGAGTGGAATCTGGTCATTTCAAATAATCCATCCTTTTGTTCAACGACATAAAAAATATTGTCATGGTAAAGACTGCCTGCAGGGCCGATTGGAGAAATGATGATGATTTTGGTCTCGGAGGTGTTGGTTAAGTTGGCTAGGAGTTTTTGGACTTTTTTAATGCCTTCAACTTCGGCTGCTTCTCTTGCCGTTTCGGTACTGCCATTTTCAGCTAAGAACTTTCGCCCTTTTTCATATCTTTCGACTACAGGTTCAGGATAGTCTGGGCTTTTGAGCCTGCCGTCTTTTATGAAGTAGACAACAGTACTTTTTTCGACACCGAATCTTTCCCCGATGGCCTTTTCAAGCTGTCTTTTGGTACGATTGATGACTTGGTTCTGCAGCCGTTCGTACTCCAAGGGAGGAATTTTACCGTTTAAGTTTTTAAGATCCAGAAAGTCTTGGATATCGTGTCTGGGATTATAGTTCATGATGCCTTGGAAATCCGGGGGTATTTCCCAGACGATATGATCTTGAGGTCCGACCTCCAAAAAAGATTTCTTGTTCTCAGAGGTCGGACCTCTAAGCAAATGCGGTAAAGCTCGTTCGGCAACCATTAAAAAACCTTCCAGGTTGGCCGAGAAGGTTTGTGACCGTTTGTTTGACGGTGTTCCTGCTCGGGATTTCCTCCTTCTCCGGCGAAGCCGGATACGGAGGGCAAAGCATTGCGGTGTTCGGACTTATACGAAGAAAATTTCTAATTTCTAATTATTCTAATTTCTAAATAATTCTTTAATTCTTGAATTTCCTAATTATTTAGGTCAATTAGTGCAATTAGAGCAATTAAGTTAATTTCTGTACGTACTTACCGTTGCGGCACAGTGGTAGATTTAAACTACACTTCCCCGCCCTAGCACTATCAGAGTGCCGGGCCCGTATCATGATGATACAGGGCAATGGGTATTAATTTATGTTACTCCTAAAGTAGCACAGGAAGATTTTGGAAACAAGGGATTAAGTGGCCGGGCAGCCGATGATTATACTCAGGAAATCCTGGAGAGCATTGGGTTTTAGGGGAATGTTTTTTGTCCAGTTTATGCCCAGACACTTGGCAGCTCCAAAAAAGCGTTGTCTTATCTCCGGACCACCGCTTTCCTCTTCGCTTGGTAAGTTTTTGCCTTTAGGAAAGATTGTCGGTTCGGTGGCTTTGGGTGTAAAAAACCCGAAGAAGCCAGGCCTGCCGGTGACTTGACCGTCTTTGCCTGTTTTACCGCCTCCGAAGATGGCAATTTTATCAGCTGTGTCAGAGTAGGTAGTATTGTTCCAGATTGGTGCCAGCCAAGGAATATAGAAGGTAGGGTAAACGTTGACTGTTAAGGTACAGCTAAATAAGCATTGGTCTGTACATTCTCCAGAGGGGTTGGTGATGTCCCATTTAGTGCCAGTGGCGTTGCATTGCCAGGGGACAGTAACTGTTTCCCCTGTGGGGCAGGGGCCTCGGCCGAAACCGCACTGGCGGTAAAAATCGCCGGGAGTGCACGGTGGCGAGGGAGCACCGGAGTTTTCGGCGACGCAAGAGTCCCAGCCAAGATCAATGGCGTCTTCAATACCGTTGCCGGTGGGGCTGCCAACAGGCCCGCCTCCCAGGGAATCGCCCGGGCTTTGGATGGTCAAGGTTTTTGAAAAAGATTGATAAAAAGTACAGTCAACATCCGTGCCGAAGTCGAGCTTATAAGGACTGTCGATATTGGCGCAGGTCTCATTACGAGTGCCGCTCAAAAAGTTATACCCCCGCAGTTGAGTGGAGTCAAGATAATACCATGGGTCTCCTAGTCTAGGGGGGCCCAAATTTGCCGCTTCCATTTGAGGTGTTCTGGGTTGAAGAGAACAAAAGGGCGCTGTGCCTTCAAGATCGTTGAGTTGAGGAGGGATTGGAACAGGACATTCTTCGGGGTCAGTGGGAACTCCTCCGGGGGTGGATCCGGTGACCAGCGCATAGGCGTTTTTAATTGGATTTAGGAGTTGGAATGATGATTTTTTGATTTTTTCTGTGAGATCCTGGATGGAAATGTCTTTAACAGGTTTGAAGATTGTTTCGATCATTTTGGCGAAGACGTCCTTGGGGTTGGTTTTTGCTATTTTGAGTGTACTTTGGACAAAGTCACCTGTTGATGATTGAGCTGCCTTGGGGACAATAAGCTGGTTGATTTGGTTGGCGATACTGGTTGTTCTGAAATATTCGGGCATGACAAAGAAAACTCTACGCAGACGTTGTTCCGGGCACTGGCCATTTTGGATCCTTTCGATATCTCTGGTGCCTGCGGCTGTGGGGAAAGTTAAAATTCCATAATAGAATTCGTTAACGGCTGTGGGGATTTTGTCCCAATAGCGTGCCCAGGTAGCCTGCCAAATGACTGGGTCTCCGCCAAGGCTGGGAGGTTTAGGTTCACCGCCAAAATCAAGCCACATCTGATCAATTGTTTTAGGATTAGCTCCAAAGATATCGGTATATTGGTAATCTTCTTCGACAAGCGGTGCGGGTTTGGTGTGAACATAGACTACGTAGCTGACTCTTAGCTGATCGAGCATAACTAGTGGGGCGGCTTTTTGGACGGGTCCGTGATACTCATTTAAGTTCTGAGCAGAAAGGCCGAATATATTTTCTAAGCGGTGATTTTGAGACTGGAATTTTCCTTCCAAATAGTTGGAAGTGGGCGGGGAAAAAATGGCAGCCAGTTTGGAAAAATCGATTTTAATTTCTAGTGGACCGACATCCAAGGTTGCAGTTCCTGCAGAAGGAGGGGGAACGTTAGTGGGGATTATTGGTGTGTCAACTGGCAGGGGAGGTGTGGTGAGAACTTTACTGATTGGGGTCAGGACGACTTTAGTCATTTGGTCAGTGGAAAGGACGTATTTGCAAGCTTTCTCGCTTTTTTCGGGAGGCGGCGGTGGAGAGGGCGAGGCTGCTGGGGGTGGGGAAGGTGATGGGGCAGGTTCACCGTCACCGTCACCGCAGCCGGTACAATCGGTGTAACAATTACCACTACTTACATCGCATTTGACGGCTCCGCAGCCGCTAGGCTCGCAGCCGTGAGGTGCAAGAGTTTCGCAGTAGCCAGGTTTGGTTGTGCAATTTAGAGGTGGGCCAGGACAGGCGGTATCACGACATGTGTTGGGAATACTACCGCAAGGCCGGTCACAGAAAGTTTTATAATAATTGATGCCATCTCCGCAAAGCTTAGCACCACCACATTCATAAGTACCAATAGGGGTGATACAGGCAGGATCTGGTTGGTCACAGGGGCCGATGACATAGTTGCAGACATTGCCGTCGGGATTTTGGTATTCATCGACATTGCGACTGTAGCCATCTGGGCACTCCTTACATTCGTTATAACTTCGGGCGTAACTACAGCCAACGCAAGGCCCCTCACAAGCCCGTAGACATTCGGAGCCTTTAGGATCCCAGCCAGTGCCGTCGCTGTTGCACTGGAGGATGAGGGCTTCGCCGGCATTAGCGTCGCAACCTCCACAGAAACCAGTGCAAGGAGTGTCGTAGTCTCCGGGATTACAGACTAGGTATTGAGCCAAGACAGCGGTGGGAGCTAGGAAGAGTAAACCCACAGTGATAATTAAGAATAAAAAAGAGGCGAGGGCAAAGTTTTTAAACATCTCATTCAATAATGATGGTTTGGACAGCGATTTGGCCTGAAGCCGGATCGAGTGAAACTGAGATTGTGACTGGCAAGCCGAGTGTCAAGTCGGAATCCTCGACTTTTTGCAGATTGAGGGAGGCTTTGGAGCGGCTAATAAAGGTGGGCGCAAAGGCGGCTTCACTAGTGATGGTTTGCGTTTGGCCATCTTTTTCGATAGTCCAGCTGGTTTCGGTTTTTTCTTTGAGGATGCCTTTGAGCTGGTAGTTGATGGTCTGGCGGTATTGGAACGGTTGATATTTTTGGCTAAGCTCAAGAGCTTTTTGATAGCCCGCTGGCAGTCGGGCGGTTGGTGATTTTTGGCCGAAGATGGAGGCTGTCACGAAGACGGCAATCACAAGGAGGAGGCTTAAGAGAAAATATTTGAGTCGGCCCATGTTATTTTCAGCATATCATAACTAGGGTATGGGCAGATTGACAGTTATAACAATTTGGGGAGCTGTTATTTTTCAAGGGCCGGATGGAAATGTGACGTTGGTAACTGGAACGCCAGTTAAGAACCCAACAAGTTGTAGGATGAGCCAGACGGAAATAACTAAGATAATGCCAATTGCCGCAAAGGTGAGGGTGTTTCTGGCTGCGGCTGCAGCTTTGGGGTCACCGCCCGAGGTGACAAATTGAAAACCGCCGACCAGAACCATAATAAAAAAAGCGACGGCAGCGGCAGGGGTTAGGAGGCCAATGATGTTTTGCAAAATACCAATGATATCCGAGAGTTTTGCAGGATCACTGGGCGCCGCATAAACAGGCGATATGATCGCCATAAGCAACCAGGCCAAAACAAGAATAGTCGTCATAGCCCCTTAGTCAGTAACTGTTGGAATGACGACTCCGTTTGAGATGATTGGGACACCAAAGAACAGTTCGACAAGTCTAATGATGGCGTAGGCCACAAGAATGATAACTAACCCAATCAAAGCCGCTGTAATGGTGCTTCTGGCTCCCGAAACTGCTTTTTCGTCTCCTCCGGCCAGAATCCAGCGAACACCGCCGATTAAGAGCATGACGAAAGCAATGACGAAAGCGACGACTAAGATAAATCTAATGATAGCTCTGACTACAAAAATAATGTTATTGATGGCGACGATGTTATTAGGAACAATATTGGTTTGAGCAAGAGCTACCGCTGGAAATGCCAAAGCGGCGATGGAAAGTGCTGGGCCGATTAATTTTTTAGCATTTTTTAACATTTTTCACCTCCTTCTGACGCTTATAGTGATAGTTTATCTGATTGGCAAGCGAAGGCCACCAGTAATAAAGTCTACACCAAAAAAGATTTCGACTAACTTTATTATAGCAAATGCGCCAACAACAATGACTAGTCCCAAAAGACCCAGATAAATTTGGCTCCAGGCACTGGCCATAGTTTTAGGATCATCACCGGCGAAGATAAAGCGATAGCCTGCAAAAATAAACATAAAGAGGGCGACAATGAAGGCGACAATGATGACTAACCAAACGCTATTTCTGATGAGACTGGCCACGAAACCCGTAGGATCACCATTGGTGGTGGGTATACCCGAGGGCGGGGTGATGGTACCGATTTGGGCGAGTTGATCCATGATTAGGTTATCTTAACATTGGCTCCTAAGATATATTGAATGACTCTCAGGATAATAAAGGCCAGAATGGTGACAGCTATGCCAATGATAGCATATGTGATGGTGTTCCGGGCACTGGCGAGTTTTTTTTCGTCACCACCGGAGGTGACGAATTTGAAGCCGGCGATCATTATAAAGAAAACTGAGAGGACAGCGGCAACGGTGGTCAGGATCAGGACAATGTCGCTTGCCAGTTGGCCAAAGCTTTCAAAACGAAGAGCTGGAGGGAAGAAACCTCTGATTTCAAAACCCGGAGCTGGTGCTCCGCCCGGGAAAGGTATGAGAGCAAACATTGGTAACATTATACGACTCTGTTACCCCCTAAGAAAAACGTGTCGATGATTTGCAAAATAGAGAAGGCCAAAAGAATGATAACAAAACCGATTAGGGCAAAGGTCAAGCGATTTCTGGCTGTTGCCGCGGCTTCGGGATTGCCGCTTGAGGTAATGAACTGGATGCCGGAGATGATGATGAAGATGATGGTTAAAAAGCCGGCTATTGAGAGGACGACTGGCAAAACTACGGTGATGATTTTACCAACTAGATCAGTCTCGGTAAATTCCGGTTTAAGACCAGGAACGCTGATGCCACTTAAACAATTGAAAAATCCGGAACAGGCGGCGTAGACGTTGGTCATCGAAATCCAATGATACTAAAACCTATAAATCTCAAAATGAGGACAGAAAAGATGAGAAACAGGAGGCCGGCCAAAGCACCGACTATCATATCTCGGCCTCCGGCGAGTTTTTGCTGATCGCCGGAGGAGGTTAAGACGCGGATTGAGCCGATGACCATAATGATTAAGGCGATGCCTCCTGCCAGGCCGATGCCGATTCGCAGAATTGTGGTGGCGAATTTTTGGGCCTCGACGGGGATGTCACCAAGCGCAGTCTCGCAAGTTACCCCGCAAGGATTGCCACCCGCGCCCCCACCAGGTGGCGTTGTTGGTATGGGTGAGCCGGGGACTAGGGAAACAAAAACTGCAGTGGCACAAAATTCAGTCTTGCCAAAGAGCCTGTGTGGTCCGGCTCGAATTCTCCATTCACCTTCTTCGCCGGTTGTAATTGAGGGGATTATGATGCCGGAAGTTGAATAGTTGCCACTTGCATTGACTGTAGTGACGATGCTGGCTCTTTCTGTACCTGCTCTATCAGTGAGCCAGACGTCTACTTGAAGTCCTTCTTCATAGTTCCTAATTGGTTTACCAGCTGGGTCGACGTAGCGAAAATTACCGCCGCCTGGGACAGAGTCACCGGGGGCTAAACTGGTGGCTGCAGTGACTGTAATATCACAAATTAAAGTTTCTGCGCTGCTGATGTTATAATGGACACTACAAAATTCTGATCCTATGAGATCTCTAATGGAAAGTGTATGACCGCCTGATTTTGTTAGGTGGGTGGTACTTTCAGCTGACGTAGGGTTGAAAGTGACCTTTCTGTCAGGTTGCACGGTTTGAGTACCATCAATATATTCCCCGATGGCTAAAAAGCCATCTTCTTTGTGGAATAGTTTCCATTGCTCGCCCGGAACAAAGCCCCCAAATGATATAGCGTTGACATTGGATGATTCTGTCCATGTCCCCCAGGGTGGATCAGAGCTAACTCCACCGCAACCGGCAGCGTAAGTTGATTGAGGTAGAGTAAAAAGGGTAATAAGTGAAGCCAGGGAAAGGAAGACAGAGATTGCGATCAATCGAAATAAAAAATGAGAAATATTAAACTTAACCATGCAATTTAAGTGTAATCCTTCGGCTGGTTTAGGACAAGTCCCGTGGCAAGTCGTAAGAGTTCACCTGAGTAGTTACGGCAAGTCAGACTTGCCACCATAGTAAACATAGCTTTGGCGGGCAAGCGGTGGGTCAGTGAGTCGGTGAGTCCCACCTTCGTCAAGACTTCGGTGGGCAAGCAGTGAATCGGTGAATCTGCGGATCAGGCGGAGGAGGTAATTTCTTGAAGAAGTTCTTTTGGTGAGAGGATTTTAAGAGGGAGAAATTTTTTTTGAATGTCCGGCCGGAGGAGGTGTTTTTTATCTAGCGTTACCAGATATTTACAGCGGGTCAAGTTCGCTCCGGCGACGAGGTGGGCATCTTCCATGTCGACCATGCCGGTATATGGATCAATTTCGTCAGTGGTTATTGGTTTTCTTACGACTAGACCGCTTTCGGCGACAAATTGCTCTATTTGTTTTTTAGTTTTTTTAATTTTAGTAAATTTATCCTCTTCTTGGATTTCTTCAATTACAGTTTGTGAAGTAATGCCAATAATTTTTTGTACCGTAATGTATTTAAAAAGCAGTGAGGATCCGCCTGTTTTGGAAAGTAGGGCGGCAATGATGACAGAGGCGTCAAAGAAAACTCTCATCAAGAAAGTCTTGAGAGATCATTTTTGATTTTTTTGGCTAGCCGTTTTTCGAGTTTGTCTTCTTTTATGAACTGGTCGATTTCAGCGTCCGAGTAGATTCGGTAAGGGACTGATGAGCTTTTCTGCGGCTCGATTGTTATTTTGGAACCTTCTTTTTTTGCTTTCACGACATCACCCATTATCATGCCCAAGTCTTGGCGCCACTTTTTAGGAAGAGTAACCATGCCCTTGCCCAGCACTTTTAGCCAGGTTTCCTGAACATTGACGTTTACCTGTTTCATATTAGTTTAACTTTCTAACTTTTTACATTGTAAACTTTGTTAATAATTACGTCAAGGGCCCGGCCGGTGGATCGGTGAGTCAGTGATTAAAAAAGTGTTTGACAAAGTGATCAATTTATACTAAGATTTTGATATATGAAAGACAATTTGGCCATTCCGGTCAATAAAATGGTGTCAATTACCTTTGCACGGCGCAATTTGGGAGGGCTTTTAAAAAGGTTGGCTGTCGAGGGCGAATTGTATCTTTTGCGCGGAAGCAAAGTCGCTGCGAAGATTTCGCTTCCGGAAACTCATCGAAGTCGCGAGAAGAGGAAAAAGGTTGTTGGGGAGATATTTGGTTCGTGGAAAAATAGTGATTTGGATAACGATTCTTTGTGGGAGGAAATTTTAGTCAAGGAACGCGCCGGGGCGACCAAGAAAAAACCATTGCTGTTATGAATCGCTATCTAGTGGATTCATCCGTATTTGTGGCTGTTTTGCGCGGCAGGGAGCCAGCGCGTAAACTTTTGGAATCAATTGCGGGGGAAATTGTTACAAGCAGTGTTTGTCTGGCAGAGCTTTACGAGGGTGTTTATAGATCCAAGAAGCAAGTTGAGAATGAGCGGAGTTTACTTAAGTTTTTAACAACTTTTGATGGGATTCTGACATTTGGCACGCAAGAGGCAAATATGTTCGGAAAGTTAAAAGTTCTATTAAAACAAAAGCCGATTCCAGACATGGATTTGCAAATTGCGGCGACTTGCATACAAAATGATTCAACTTTGGTGACTTATGATGAGCGCCATTTCAATCAAGTCCCTCATCTTAATATTCTGAATCCTCAGTCAGCGATCAATTAGATTTCAGTGAGTCGATGAGTCAGCGGATCAGGCGGAGGAGGTGATTTCTTGAAGAAGTTCTTTGGGAGAGGAATGCGCCTTTCATTTAAAAATCTCTTTCTCAAGCCTTTTGGCTTCATTGAGAAAGAATTTTATCATTTTTTTCTCGGGGTACTTTTTTTAAATTTTTCTTCGTCGGTGCTCCAGTTGTACATACAATTAGTTAGACTTTAATTGAGCTTATTTTAACATTGCGAGGGAGCGGGCGCAAAACAGAAACAATTGTTACATTGTTAAATTGTTGAATTGTTTAGATTTGGGATAGAAGGTTGACAGATTTCAGTCCTTTTGTTTTCTGGTAAAGTTTTTTGTCGGCGGTTATAAAATCACATTGGAGATTCTGGGTTAGGGCAATATAGGTTGCGTCATAAAAGGTGATTTCATATTTGGAGGTGAGAGCATAAGTTTGCTTAAGACTTTCTTCATCAGGATTGTAGAAGTTGATTCCAGTAGCCAGTAAATCTTCTAGATCTTGATCGAATTCGGTTTGGGTATCGATGTCTTCTCTGAATTTCTTGACGACACTGTTCCCGAATTCAAACAAGAGTAATATTGGTGCGTTAATTTTAATTTTTGCTAATTTATGTTTTTCGAGCAGAGTCAAGGCTGTGTCGGTTTGTTCTTCTTTGAAAAACCATTTGGCAATGACTGAAGCATCAAGCACTAAGTTCATTGGCGGCCTTCGATAACATCAAGGAGGTGCTGGGAACGCTCATCCCGCATTCTGCGGACGATAATAGCGGAGTCAGTAGTCCAATATTTTTTGATATTTTTCTCGCGCCAATAATTGATGGAGTCAATAGCCTTTTGAATTCTTTCTTGTCTTTTTTTTGCTTCTTGGTCCTTGAAGTCAAAATTCTGGTAGGGGGCAATGACGGCTAGAGGCTTGCCCATGCGTTCGATGATATAATGTTCGCCTTTTTTTGAGACGTTATCCAAAATTCCTCCGAGTTTAGTGCGGACTTTTAAAGCATTAATGGTGATCATGGTTACTATACTATAATATGATATATATTAGGTGTCAATGGGCTTGACTCAGTGGTAACTGTTCACCGTTACTGACACAACGCATATTGTTCGAGGCTGAAAGCCGAGAACTAAACTTCTCGCTCACGCTCGAAGAGTAATAACGTGTCAGCGATTGTGAACTCTTACACTCAGTGAATTTCACCGCGGCCCCTTCGACTTCGTCCGTCGACACATTCGGCAAGCTCAGTGCAAGCAAGCTCAGGACTCCGCCCAGAGCTTTGGCGGGCAGGCGGTGAGGGGTGAGTTACTTATTGATCACTAAATTCGCCATGGCGAAATTTATGATATTGGGTTTGTTTACAGGAGCAAGCGGTGGGCAGTGATTCTGCGATTCAGTGAGTCGGTGGAGCAGTGAGTCAGACTTCATTTGAAAATTTCCGGCTCCAAGCTTTTAGCTTGAGCGAGAAGTTAGCATCGGCTAATTTGTGCTAAGATATACCTATGGAAAACACAAAAATTATTTTTAATCAGCTAAAAAAGTTTAAACCTGAAGCAATTGTTTTATTCGGTTCGGCTGCAAGAGGTGAAGCAGGTGAAGATAGCGACTTGGATATTCTTTTGATAAAGCAAACTGATAAGTCTTTTTCGGATAAGGTTAGAGAGGCTCGATCATTGGTTAGGACCAGCCAACCGCTAGATATCATTGTAATAACACCACAAGAGGCCAAAGAGTTGCCTAAAAAAAACAGTTTTCTTTCTCAGATTTTGAAAGAAGGTAAACTGATCTATGGCAGAATCTGACCTTTGGCTCAAAAAGGCAAAGGCTGATTTGTCTTGGACAAAAAATTCATGATACTCTGGCGCTTCTTGAAGATTGTGTAAATATTGACAAAAATTTTGAAGTTCTGCGAAAGTCAGCAGAATTGGTGTTCCCATACTACATCGAGACAAGATATCCGTTTGGTGAAGAATTAGTTTCTTTTGACATGGAAAAGGCTAGTGAAGCTTTCGCGGCCTCGAAAAAGGTTATTGAGTTTGTAGAAAGAAAAATTGCCTAATTTTTTTTAATCAGTTTTTCGACAATTGCTACTTGCGAATTGCCAGTAATTTCTTGAAGTGTAAATGCTAAAGTAGTTTTTATGACGGGATGGATAGTGGGATCCAACTTTACTCTAAGCATGTATTTAGGTCCATTGATAAGATTGTCTTTTCTTCTCGTGCGAGATATCTCTGTTGTTTTGACTTGAGGGTGTGTTTCTAAGAAAGAGATTATTTTACTAACTGGTTTTGGGTACTTTTTTTTAAATTTTTCCTCGTCAATACTCCAGTTGTACATAAGGAGATTATATCACCTATCTTGATAATTTCAGTGGATCAGTGAGTCAGAGTATCGGTGATTCGGTGAGTGTCGGTGAGTCGATATAATGAAACAACTGACAATTAACAATTGACAGTTGACTATTAGAACTCCATGAAGAAAATTTTCAGTGTCTTTTTAATAATAGTTTTTGGTTTGGTTTTTGGGGCCGGCGGTATTCGGGCGGATGAGATTGAGGAGATTCAAAAGCAGATTAATGCGGGAGCATTTTGGTGATGTGCTTGTCCCGAATTGATTCGCTGTAGTTTAATTCCCATTGACATTCGTACTATTTCATATCATCACTAAATTCGCCATGGCGAAATTTATGATATGATTAGGTTTGTGCATTTCAGGTTTAACATCGGAAGTTATTTGACGGTTAGATGAAGAGTGAACTGGTGAAAAATGTGGAAAAGATAGATCCGAGAGTGAAGGATGTTTTGGTCCTTTTGGCTGCCGGAACTTTTCTGGCGGCTTCCGTAATTTTCCCCGGTCTACCTCTTGTGGTTAAGCCTTTTTTGGAGGACAAATACGAAAAAGATTTAAAAAAGTGGCAAAAGTTTAACCAATGGAGACTGCGTGCTCTTCTGAAGAAACTGGAGAGGGGGAAATTAGTGGAAATTGTTTTAAGCAGTGGCGAACAAGTTGTAAGAATAACTGAGAATGGTAAAAGGAAAGTTTTAAAGTTTGATCTTGAAAACATTAAACTTGACCAAAAGTGGGACGGGAAATGGCGGCTTATTGTTTATGATATTCCAAGTACTAATAAGAGAGAACGAGATTTTTTTAGACTGCTTCTTAAAAAGATGAAGTTTTTAAGTTTGCAAAAGAGCGTTTATTTAACTCCTTATCGATGCGAGAATGAGATTGAATACTTGCGGCAAGTTTTAGGGGTAGCTGACTGTATTAAGGTTCTGAAAGTTGCCCAGATTGAAAACGATTTTGTATACAGGCAATATTTTGGTATCTGATTTTTGTGAATAATTTGTCATCACTTTTTATGCCATGGCGAGAATGATGATGTTGATGAGCTTAGACTAAATTGCAGTTTTTGGGATCCTTATGAAAAAATTAATTTTATTCGTAGAAAAACTTTGTTTATTTTTTTTAATAATTTTTAGCTTGATATTCTGGAACGTTAGTATTGCTAAGGCTGATGAGATTAGCGAGATACAGAAGCAGATTGATGATTTAGAGCATCAACTTGAGCTTTCCAAAAAGGCGACAACACCACTTGAGTCCGAGGTTAAAAACTTGGAAGCACAGCTTGTTTCGATCGGAATAAGACTGGCGCAGATTCAAAAGGATGTGGAAAAAAGCGAGGATGACTTGGTTTTTCAAAAGCAGATTCTGGCAAGGACTGTTAGGAATTTCTATATCCGCAGTTTTGAGGATATTCCGTTTTTGACACTTTTTTCTTCAGGTGATGCGTCGGAGACCTTAAAACTAATTGCATTTCAGGCAAACTCAAGCCGAGAGGACAGAAACATAATCCGCTCAATTTCGGAAAAGATAGCAAAGCTTTCGGATGATAAAAAGAGACTGGCGGCTGCGGCAGCCCAACTTGGGCGACAATCACAGTTTTTAAAAGGGGAGATTGCTAGCGCGCGCGCATTTCAGAGTGAGCTTGAGGGTAAAATTGCTAAGCTGACGGCAAGACAGGAAGAAATTTTGGCTGCAAAATCAGGTACTTTCACGACATCGGTTGGTGATGTGCCTTTGGCTGATGACCCAAATGCTTCGCCTTCTTTTAATCCGGGTTTTTCCCCTGCTTACGCCGGATTTTCATTTGGAGCTTATACTCATAGAAATGGCATGAGCCAGTATGGAGCTAAAGCAAGAGCAGACGGTGGCCATAATTTCAAAGATATTCTTAGCAAGTATTATCCAGGTAAACAAATTACCGAAGGTTATTCTGAACCAGGAAGTATTTCGGTAGATGGTTGGGGATCTGTGGATTTTCAACAGTATCTTTATGGGATTGCAGAGATGCCATCTTCTTGGAATAAGGAAGCTTTACGTGCTCAAGCGGTGGCGGCAAGGTCATATGCCCTTGCTTACACAAATAATGGGGCTAATTCAATTTGCGCGACTCAATCATGCCAGGTTTATATTGGCCACTCAAAAGGGGGAGATTGGGAGGTTGCAGTTAACGAAACGAAGGGGATTGTGGTTACTGATGGCGGTTTTGCTGTTTCTACCCAGTACTCTTCCACGACTGGCGGATACTTGAAGACATCCGGTTGGGATACAAAGTGCGGATCACGGGACTGTTGGACAGGCGACGCTTACGAAAAAATAGCCGGTTCACCCTGGTTTTATAAGGGTTGGTATACCCAAAGTTATTCGAACTCTTCTGATCGTTGTGGTCGATCCCACCCATGGTTAACTGGCGAAGAAATGGCCGATATTTTAAATGCCTGGTTGGTGCAAGGCAAAGAAGGTGTGGATGGTGGCAGGATCACACCGGTGACTACTTCTTGCTGGGGTGGTAATCCGTATTCGGTGGGCGAGCTTAGCAGTTTGGCAAATGAGAAAGCCGGTGGGGCAGTGACTGCAATTTCTGCTGCTTCGGTCGCTTATAGCAATGACGGTGTGACCGCAAACGTTTCTTTTGAGACAAATAGGGGAGGAATTTCGATTGCCGGATCTGATTTTAAAACGATATTTAATTTAAGAGCGCCGGGATATATTTCGATCAGATCTCCATTGTTTAATATAGAGCAGAAGTAACAATTGACATGTGTGTTGTAATAAACTGTCTTTTTGTCATCTCTGATATGTCATCCTGAATTTATTTCAGGATCTTTAGATTCCGAAACCCATTCGGGTCGATAAAATCAGACAAGTTCGGAATGACAAGAAAAGATAGGTTTTCAGCAAGCTCTGTGACATTTAACAATTGACAAAATGCAGAAGTTTAGATTTAGGGAGTTTAAGGTTTATAAGGATGCCATTGAATTTCGAATGAAGATAAAATTATTGGCCAAAAAGTATTTTCCAAGTGAAGAAAAATATTTGCTATTTGATCAAATTATACGTGCTGCAAATTCTGTAGTTCTGAATATTGCTGAGGGATCAGATCGCGGGACAGATAAAGATTTTGCATTATTTTTAAATCGTTCGCATACTTCTCTTAACGAAGTGGTCGCTTGTTTGGATACAAAATAATGTCAAATGTCAGTGGTCAAATGTCAATTGTTTATAAACTACTTATTTTTCTAATCAGCTTTCTAATCTTGACTCGATTTTATGTCGATCCGGATTTGGGATGGCATCTGGCTCTTGGCAGGCATTTTTGGGCAGACGGTGAGATTGTCAAAGCCGATCAGTTTTCTTGGACGTTGCCCGGTTATTTGTGGGGTAATAGATATTTTCTCTACCAGATTTTGGTTACAATTTTGTTTGACAGGCTTGGTTTCATTTTATCAGTTATATTTTTTGGATTTTTGGGGGCATTTGCGGTTTTGATTTTGGTTGGGCGCATTGATCTTTGGAAATTTTTGGCAGTATTTTTGGGGGTGGGAGTGGCAATTTCTAACTTGGGGTTCAGACCTCATACGGTCTCCTTTTTGTTATTTGCGGTGCTTTTAATACTATGTGAGAGGAAGTTTTTTAAGACGAAACAAGTGGCCTTATTTTGGTTGGTATTTTTTGGAATTTGGGCTAATTTTCATCAGGCTTTTTTTGTAGGGATTCTTTTTTTGTGGCTGTTTATGACAATTGATTTTTTTTGGTTGTGGGCGAAGAATCGTCGGTTAAGAAAGTCTCTAGATTGGAAGGTTGGTAATATGGTCCCTCGAGTTGCCTGCGGGCTTTTTGCCCTTCTTGGGGGGTTTTTGACACCATTTCATTCTCAACTGTGGTTTTCTTTAGTCGATGATCTTTTGGGTGCCAAGACATGGATGGCGATTGCTGAATGGCAACCTATTGTCCTATTTATACCTTCAAGCCTGCTTTTCGCTTTTTCAGGACTAATATTTGTTTATATTTTTTTTAAAAGAACCTATGAGGTGGAACCTGTTTGGTTTTTGCTGGCGGCTTTTATTTTTATGCTGCCGTTTTTGGCGGCCAATTTTGTATTTTTTTGGGCGGCCATTTTTATTTTTTTGGCCTCGAGATATTTTGATGTTAATTTTGATTTTGGTAGGAGCAAGATGTCAAAGCTTCCTTTGTTTTTTTCTTTGGGAGCGGTGGTGGCGGCTTTAATTTTGGCTTTTTTTGCAAATTTGGCTGAATCTTTGAGCATGGAAAATCGTCTTAGGATTGATGGCTATCCTGCGGCAGCGGTTAATTTTTTAAAAAAAGAACATTTGGGCGAAAGATTGTTTAACAATTATGGCTGGGGAGGATATTTGGAATGGCAGTATCCACAGGTTAAGGTTTTTATTGACGGTAGAATGACGGGTTGGCGAACAGGAGAGGGAGGCTATATTCTTGCTGATTATTTGGCAATTTTGGAGAAGAAATGTGAGGTAGTAGAAAAGTATAGGATTAAAACAGTGTTGGTGAGGAAAGATTTTAAGAATGATTGTTTTTCTAGCTTTAGGGAAATTTACAAAGATTTAGTAGCGAAGATTTTAGTTAAAAATTAAACAGCTTTAGGCTTTAATTGTCATAATTGCCGCTTTTGGCTACAATTGGCTTAGTGCCAGACGAAGATTTTATTCATACTACTTTTAGCAGGAATCCTTTTGCGATGTTTGCACCACAGCCTGTGGGGGTGACATTTGCAAATCAAGAGTCTGGCGAAAAAATTATTCTTCTTTTAAGGGCCCATATCATAACTTTGGTTCCAGCACTTTTGGCAACAATTTTTTTGATTTTAGTGCCGTTTCTTGTTGGGCCGCTTTTGGGGTTTTTGAGGATTAGTCTTTTAGATTTATTTAATGTGGGTCAATTATTTTTGATTAGCGTATTTTGGTATTTGGTGGTTTTTGGTTTCGCTTTTTATAAATTTATATTTTGGTACTTTAATGTTTATATAATAACTAACGAGAGAATTATCGACTTTGATTTTCGAGGTATTCTGCATAAAGAAACATCTTACGCAGAGCTTGGTAAAATTCAAGATGTTTCGCCAAAAATAATTGGTTTTTTTGGAACCTTTTTTCATTTTGGTGATGTTTATATTCAGACCGCAGCGGAGAAAGCTGAATTTGAGTTTCATAAAGTAGCCAGGCCAGATATTGTCGCTCATGAGATTTTAGAACAAGTTAGAAAAGAAGCGGCTGAGCCGCCGGGAGTGGTAGCATAATGCCTGTTGAAGAGAACTTACCGATATTTTCCAGTTTGACTGTTGTTTTTGGTGTAAAAGCTTTCTTTGTATTATTTTTAATTTTTTATGCTATTTTCGCGTTGATTTTGTTTCGACAAATCCAGCTGATGGGCAAGACACTGCCGACAATAATAGTACCATTTTTAAAATTTCTGGGAATTTTCCATATCGGTGTTGCCTTGGCCCTTCTTTTTGTAGTTTTGGGGGTTTTTTAATATGGATGAAGCTGACGCCAAAGAGTCTTCTTCTACTTCTCGTGAACTGGAAATTGAAAAGATTGCAGGTTCGGCTGACGACCACGTGGCGGGAAGTGTTTTTGTAAAAAGAATCGAGCTTCCCGACTTGGGTGTGGGGACACTGGTTGCGGTTTTTCATTTGAAAAGTAAAGATTCTGGCGATTTACAAATATTAGGTGGTGATACTTTTGAGCTTGTTTGTAAAAAAATAGAATCCTCTGGCACTTCAGTTTTGGAAGCCGTAAGGCTTTCAACAAGTGCCGCTTGGGAGTATTTATCAGATAGGAATCTTGAGGTAAATTTCGCCTTGGTTTTCTTCTGGGATGATGCATGTTATATAAGTCGCTTTGGCAGTTTGGCCAAAATTTTAATATTTGATAGTTTGATTTCTGGCGGGAAACAAGTTTCTGAGGAAATTAAATTTGACTCTGGTTCAGGACCAACCAAGCTTGGGCAGATTTATCTGGTAGCAACGGAACCATTTCTGACAATTTTCGATAAATCGTTGCTCTCGCACGATGCGGACCTGGGAGAATTAATTGACGGTGTAGCAACAGAAATTTCGGCAAAGAAAGATAAATTTGGTGTTGCAGCAGCACTTGTTCGAATTAAACCTCACAAAGGGGAGACGTTGGTTGGTAGAGAGGAAGATGAAAGTTTAGAAGAGGCTGAAAAAGAGGAAGTTTTGCCCAAAAAACAAACTTTCTTCAAAGATGTGTTGACAGTAGTGCGGTTTCGAAGAGGCGTTGTGATCTTGGCTTGTCTCGTCCTTTTGATTTTGATGGGATCTGTCCTTTTTACGCTAAAAGGAAGTAGAGAAAGAGAAAACAAGACTCAGTTTAACAGCCACTTTGCGGCCGCTTCTTCCAAATATAATGAAGCCACTGCTCTTTTGGAATTGAATAGATCGAAAGCCCGTGAGATTTTAGTTGAAGCGGATCGCGAAGTAAAATTGGCTTTAAAATTTTTGGGGGACGAATCCGCCAAAAAGTTGGAAAGTGAAATCGTCTTGAAGTTAAAGGAGACGGAAAACACACAAAATATTAATTTTGAATTGCTGGTTGAAGTTGATGAGCCATTGAGTTCACTTTCTGTTTCAGATAAAAGATTATGGGCAGTTGGCGGCGGTAAAATTTTCGAGATCGACCCTACCAGTAAAAGTGTTGATGAGATAGACAGTGGAGCTGCCGAGCGCGGTTTTATCTTTGATGCTGCCGGGTACCTTTTAGGAGAAAATAAAGTGGTAAAGATTGATTTTACCAGCGGTAAATCGGAAGATCTTTTTAATACAGAAGGCGCTCATGATATTGCTGTTTTTTTGGGAAACATTTATTTACTTTTCGATTTGCGAATTGCCAAGTTTGTGCCGGTTGCGAAAGGCTATTCAGAGACTAGCTATTTGGAAAAAGAAGTTGAACTCACACAGCGCTCAAGATTTGCTATAGACGGTTATATTTGGGTAACATCGGGCAAGAGAATTTATAAATTTTTGAGAGGGAGGCAGGAAAGTTTTGAAATTTCGGGGCTTTCGGGAGGCGGTGATTTGGGAGCCATTTTCACAAATACAGAACTTTCTGATTTATACGTAATAGACGTGACCAATTCAGCACTGTTAGTTATTGGTAAGGACGGGATTTACAAGAGGGCTTACCAATCTACTGAATTTGGGAAAGCTAGCGATATGGTGATTAATGAGAGCAAGCGGTTATATATTGTCTTGGCCAATAAAATATTGACGGCAGAGCTAGAGTGAAGATATTTAATCGTAAAGCACGTTTTAAATACCGAGTTCTGGAGAGGGTCGAGGCAGGGATAGAACTTCTGGGTGCGGAGATTAAATCGATTAGGGCAGGTCGGGTCGATCTTTCTGAATCATATGGGCGAATTCGCGATGGGGAAGTTTTTTTAGTGAATGCTTATATTGCTTCTTGGATGGGATCTGGAAAGTATTCAGGTGAAAGACGAGAGCGGAAACTACTTTTACATAGGAAGCAGATTTTGGCCTGGCAGGGCAAAATTGCAGGGAAGAAGCTGACTCTGGTGCCACTTTCGATTTACATTAAGGGGAATTTAGCCAAGGTTGAGCTGGCTCTTGCCAAAAATTGGGCAAAATTTGATAAACGAGCGATTTTGAGGAAAAGGGCGATCGAGAGGGATGTGGAACGAGACTTTGAGGAGAGAAGGTAATCTTGACAATTCCAATCTGGCTTTGAGACAATAAAGGCGGGCCCCGCACCAGACGGTGCAGGGCGGGCCCTCCATAGCAATAGCATAGGAGGGCTTTTATCTGTTAAGACCAAAATTCATCTTTGTTTCAGGTGGCGTCATCTCCGGAATTGGTAAAGGCATCGCCGTCTCCTCGATTTCTCTACTTCTTAAATCACGCGGATTTTCAGTCACCGCCATGAAAGCCGATCCCTACCTCAATATCGATGCCGGTACCCTCAATCCCATCGAGCACGGAGAAGTATTTGTTCTTGATGATGGCATGGAATGTGATCAGGATTTGGGCAACTACGAACGCTTCTTAGATCAAAGTCTCAACGAAACCAACTATCTGACTACCGGCCAGGTCATGAAAGCCATCATCGACAAAGAAAGAGCTCTTGGATACGAAGGCAAAACCGTCGAATTCTTCCAGGATCCTCCCCGCGAAATCATCAGTCGTATCCAAAAATGTGTCAAAACTAACCACGCCGAAATCATTGTCTTTGAAGTTGGCGGCACAGTAGGAGAGTACCAAAACCTCCTTTTCTTAGAAGCTAATCGTCTTCTTAAGCTCAGATATCCTCGTGATGTTCTCCATGTCCATGTAACTTATTTACCCATTCCCTCCTCGATAGGGGAAATGAAGTCAAAACCGGCTCAAATGTCAATTCAACAACTTTTTGCATCTGGCATCCACGCTGATTTTGTCCTGGCCAGATCTCAAGTAGCTATTGATGAAAAGAGAAAAGAAAAAATTGCCATCGCCTGTGGTCTTGATCCTGCGGGTATTATCTCCGCCCCCGATGTCGAAAACATCTATCAAGTACCTCTCAACTTTGAAAATCAAGACCTTTCCGACAAAATCCTGCAAAAAATGCACATCAAACCCAGAAAAAAAGACCTCTCCGATTGGAAAATCATGGTCAATCGTGCTCTTGTGGCCCCAAAAACCGCCAAAATTGCCATGGTTGGCAAATATTTTTCAACCGGTGATTTTACTCTCTCCGATGCCTATCTTTCCGTCATCGAATCAGTTAAACACGCTGCGGCAAAGAACGACATCAAAGCCAAAATGACTTGGATCGATAGCACTCAAATTGAAAAAGAAGGTCCAGATATTCTTGCTGGTTACGACGGTATTGTCGTCCCTGGCGGCTTTGGCGGCCGGGCTGTTGAAGGCATCATCCAGTCAATAAAATATGCGCGCCAAAACAAAATTCCCTACTTTGGCCTCTGTTTTGGTATGCAGCTGGCCGCCGTCGAGTTTGCCAGAAACGTCGCAGGCTTCAAAGACGCCCATACCACCGAGATTAATCCTAAAACCAAACACCCTATCATCCACGTCATGGAATCGCAAAAAGAAAAAGTTGAAAAAAAAGATCTCGGCGGCACCATGCGCTTAGGCTCTTGGGATTTTAAAGCAACGGCAGGCACCAAATTCGCTAAAACCTACGGGAAACTTGAAGGCTCTGAGCGCCATCGCCACCGCTACGAATTTAACAACCAGTATCGAAAAGTTTTTGAGAAAAAAGGCATGATCATCGCTGCAACTACAAAAGATGGTAAGCTTGTCGAATCTTTGGAATTAAAAGATCACCCCTTCTTCATCGGTGTCCAATTCCATCCAGAGCTCAAATCCCGCCCCATGCATCCCCACCCTCTATACCTGGCTTTCATGGAAGCAGTGGCCAAAGCTCAATAGACTTGGTTATGGGTACCAACATCGTAAAGGACGACAGTGTCGTCGAACTTTTTATAGACAACTCTATAATCTCCAGTAATCGAAAAAGCTCGGTATTCTTTCTTATCTCCAGTTAAGCGATGGTCTTCCAGCAAAGGATTACTAGGGTCTTTCATAAAAAGTTCGAGCCTATTTTCTAAACGCTTATCAAGTTTTTTATTTGGCAGAATTCTTTTCCTATAATGCTTTAGATAATTTTTATGAAATAGGATTCTCACGGAGTTGTTTCATCAAATCCTTGACATCGCGAGCTTCGTAGACGTTTTTACCCATCTTGATATCCTCATCAATCCGATTGTATCTTTTAATCGCTTTTTGAGAAAGTTGAATGGTTGGCGCCTCAAATCTCAACCCAATTGTTCTGTCAGAAAGCTTCTTTAAAAATACTCTTACAGCTTCTTGTAACGAGGAAAACCCCTGAGCTTTTGCTTCGACTTCAGCCGCTTTTCTAAGTTCAGCATTCAATGGAATTTGCAAGACTACTCTACCCATTATTTACAATTATATTACTTTTGTAATATTATTACAACCTATTCTTTGTTAAGTGTGACCATAAACTAAGGTAAAAGACTAACAAACTGTGAGTGAGTAATGCCAATTACATATTGAAAAAGTTCGAGATGTTTGAGAAGATATTGATGGTTCATTAAGGCAGGTTAAACCTTGAAAATGTTGGGATGGACTGAAATATAGACATTATTGCCCTGTACCAGCTTTTGTCCGAGCGATTCAAGCGTATCTGTTGCCATTAACATCTGGTCGTTGCCAATTGGCAAGCCGACATGCATGACTTTGTTTTCATCCTCTTTAGGAATTTTTACCCCTTCCATCGGCATATCCTTGAATCGGACAATTGGTGTTAATTCTCCACCAAAAACAGATTTATAGAAGTTGAATGCTTCTTCCGTGTTGCCTGCAAAATTGAGATATGTGTTTAGTTTTGTCATAATGTTTCACCTCCCTTCGTAGGCTTTCTTTAATTTTGCAATATCAAACTTTTTCATCGGCAAGAACGCCTGCGTTACGCGATCAATTTGCTCTTTGCTGCCGTCTGTCATCATCTTGCCCAGAGCAGTGGGGACGATCTGCCAAGACAAACCGTATTTGTCCTTGAGCCAGCCGCATTGCTCTGCTTCGGGAACCGCGGAGAGCTTTTCCCAAAAGTAGTCCACTCCTTTTTGAGTTTCACAGTACACCATAAAGGAAATAGCTTCGTTGAAGGTAAAGTTGTGTTTATGAGCGCTGTCCATAGCCCCAAACTCCTGGCCTTCAAGTGTGAAAGCGGCGTATTTTAATGAACCTTGCCTGTCTGGTTCCTCACCTTTGCCGTAGCGGATGATATTGCCAACTTTCGATACGCCTCTTCGAGCCTGAGCCGATTCGGTCTGAGCCTCACGGTCGAAGACCTCAGAGCCGAAGGCCTGAGCAGAGTCGAAGGGGGCATTTTTGAACACTGATGTGTAAAAATTGACCGCTTCTTCTGCCTTTCCGCACACATCGCCGACAAACATGAGTACTGGAGTAATTTTTTGCTTTATCTCACCCTCACCCACAAAAATTATCTGCCACGAAAGGCCGTACTTGTCCTGTAGCCAGCCATACTTTTCGCTCCACGGATATTTTCCAAGCTCCATGAGGATGATGCCGCCTTTTGAGAGCTTTTTCCATAATGCATCGACTTCATCTTTCGTTTTGCATTTAACATGGGATGAGATGGATGGATTGAATTTAAAAAGCGGGCCAGCAGAAATTGCCATGAAGGCCTGTCTCGAAAGCACAAACGAAACAATCTCCACCGAGCCCGACGGCGTATCGTGGAGCGTGGTTATGTTCGTTATCTTTGAGTTCGGGAAAACGGAGGTATAAAACTCGGCCGCTTCCTTGGCTTCTTTGTCGAACCACAAATGTGGTGTGATTTTTTGCATGATATTGACTATTATTTACTCACTGCCTTTGGCGGCCAATACCCCAACAATTTTATCGAAGCTCTCGTTCCAGCCCTGATGCATGCCTTTACGAGTTGCTTCGTCGAGGTTCTTAATGCCCGAATGTGTAAGAGTCATCTTTGTTTTGCCATCAATTTCCTCAAATTCGAAAGTAACAAACATTTCAAGCGGGAATCCTTCCATTCCATAGTGAGTTGATGGGACTATGTTTCCTTTTTCATCTGCAAATGAATCGGTCGCGACAATTTTTTTCATTGGGATAATCTCTTTGTAGGTTCCGGTTGACCAGAAATCCTGAACTGGTGCACCTTCTTGAGGAGCTCCCCGCATACAACTCAGATACTTACCGCCAACTCTAAAATCAATCTCAACATATGGGCAAGTAAAAACTTTTGGTCCCCACCACTTCTTTAATAATTCAGGTTCTGTCCAGTACTTCCATACAGTCTCAACCGGTGCATCAAAAATACGTTCTATAACAAGTTCATTTTTAGACATTAATTTCACCGCCTTTCGTTTCTCTTCTGCTAATAGCTTATCTAGTTTGTCAAATCTTTCGTTCCACAGGTGTTTGATCTTTTTTGCCCACTGTTCCAGCTCGTTAATACTTCCTGGGTTAATCCGGTAAATATGTTTCTGAGCTTTCTTCTCCATCTCCACAAGTTTTGCTTCTCGCAAAACTTTTAAATGCTGTGAGATGGCAGGAGGAGAGACTTTAAATTGGTCGGAAATATCGGTTGCAGTTAGTTGACCACGTGCAGCAAGCATTTCTATAATGTTACGTCTTGTAGGTTCTCCGAGCGCACTAAAAACATCCATAACTATATTATAAAACAATTACTTAATTAAGTTAATACTTAATTATGTAAGTATCCACCATTCTGCAAAATAATTATTACCTGAGCTAGTTTACCCTGAGCGGAGTCGAAGGGAAGGCATAACTGGGGGAATACTTCGACTTGCTGACGCTCGCTCAGTGAATAATTTTGTTGATAAGTGAACATGTATGTCTGTAAGAGTTCACAATAACTGATACGATTGTATTCTTCGAGCGTAAGCGAGAAGTCTAATCTGTTTGTAGTTCTCGGCTTTTAGCCTCGAACAATAATTACAACATCAGAATGGTGAGTAGTTACGTATGTCTTCGATAATTGACAAATCATATCTTTTGTCATAATATTTATAAGTGAAATACTTTGATTGGGATGAAAGAAAGAATTTAAAGCTTAAAATTGAGCGAGGTATAGGATTTGATGACGTACAAGTGGCCATTGAAGAAGGAAAGTTATTAGACACAACAGGTCATCCCAATAAGAAGAAATATCCTAATCAGAAAATGTTCGTTGTTGAGATTGGTAATTATGCCTATTTGGTTCCATTTGTTGAGGATGAAGAGAAGATTTTCTTAAAAACTATTTTTCCTTCAAGGAAGGCAACTAAAAAATATTTGTTTCAAAGAAAGGAGAATAAATGAAATACTTTGAGTTAGATAAAGAAGAAGAGGAACTTTTAAGAGAATTCGAGGCAGGAGAATGGAAAAGTATTAAAAACTTCACCAAGGCGAAGAAGCTTTACCAAGCTTATGCCAGAAACACTCTTAATAAAACAAGGAATATTAATATTAGGCTTACGGAGCGTGACTTACATAAAATAAAAGCCAGAGCAGTCCGAGAAGGAATTCCGTATCAAACCCTAGTTTCCTCAATCCTTCACCGTTCCGTTAGCGAGTGAATTGTCTTCATGGAAGCTATTAGTCAAAGAATCTGATCTTAGGGCTCATCTGCATACCTTTCAATAAATTCTTTACGCCACTCTTTGAGAAGCTCCTCTTTTTCTTTAGCTGGATCAGAGAAACCCTTTCTCGATAAGTAATCTCTATGTTCTTTATACTCCTCTTCACCTGATATATTTTCATATAGTCTCTCAAAACCTAAATAGTCTAACAAAACATCTCTATATGCTTTTCTTTCAAACCATTCTACTCGATTTTGATCGAATATCCCTAACCCGTCTGTATTACCATAATCAACAATCCATCTTAAGAAACTTTCCCTTGTTCCAGCTGTTTGGTTTTGTAAATATGATCTAGAAACTAAACGGCTAAAACTGGTCGTAATTAGAGCTTTACCAAGCAAAAAAGTTAATTCCTCGTTCCTTCGATCAAACAGAGCATGTCTCTTAGGTTTCACTTTTGAGAATTTTGTATTTGCTAAATGGCAGTGGCACAACTATACAGCATACCTTAAACATCCAAGAGATGATTTGCCCACAACCAACAATGCCACGGAAAGAGCAATTGGCAGAAGTAAGATCAGGTACAAAACAACAAAGGGATTTAAATCACAAGAAGCGGTCTTAAACTTCTTCTTTCTGACTCAGTATACAGGCATGCACAGGTTTGATCAGATCGCCTCAGTCTGTTAAAACCAAACAGACCAAATGCATCCATATCACCAACCACCGACTTTGTAAGAGTTACGACACTCCAAAAATTTGCTTTTGAGGCCAAACACTGCTATAATTTGTTTTTGTTCTTCAAGATAAATTTAAATCTGGCTCCGCCAGTCTAAATTTATCCTTTAAAGGGAAAGAGTAATATTAAGGTCTGATCTAAAAGATCGACCCGTAGGGAGAAAACCGCAAGTTGTCTCCTTAAAGTACGGGGATGTATTGTTTCGACAGGATAGCACATTAAAAACTGCAAGCCGAATACGATTCTAAAGTGCGTCAAGCTTTGAATCAAATTTAAGTGCAAGAAACTTATTTGCACGAGGTCTTGCGGCTTTGAGGGAAACCTTTAGCCCAAGTCCAGCTCTAGCTTTTGCATAAGCTTAAGCTTTGAGCTTGTCTCTTTAACCTTTTCTCGGTGAGGTTATTTGGGGCACAAACTTAGCCGAGAGTAGGACTTTGGTTTTGATCTAACCTTAGCCTGAAATTTAGATCTTTGCCTTGTTTCCGTTTGTTAATCGACAAAGAGGTGAGGCGAGATTTTAAAGATTAACTAAGCTTGTAGAAGTTTTTGATAAGTTTATCTTGGACGCCGGGCCATACCCGGCCATCTCCACAGAAAAAGGTCTCCCGAAGGAGACCTTTTTAGTTGGTAGTGGAATCAACTATGAACTTTTTGCTTGATTTTCTTTTCCCCAAGCGCTGTGTTTCCTGCGGAAACCTCGGTGCGTATATTTGTAAAAAATGTTTTTCTGAGATCGAATTTATAAAGAAGCCACTTTGCCCTATTTGCCAGAGGCAAGCAATCGGTGGGAGGACGCACCCAGGGTGTGGTGGCCGGTATCAATTGGATGGATTGATTGTAGTCTGTCGGTATCGAGGTGCAATAGCCAAAGCAGTGCAGAAAATTAAATATAAATGGGTTTATGATATTGGCAAGATTTTGGTTAGTGTCGTAGCTGGCAATTTATGGAAATTTGATTTTCCCCCCGATGCAACTTTGGTCCCGGTACCACTTCACATTAAGAGAAAAAGATGGCGAGGTTTTAACCAAGCAGAACTGATTGGTCAGGATCTGGCAAGAAGATTTAAGCACCCCTACAGTGATTTGCTTGTTAGAAACAGGTATACAAGACCTCAAGTTGAACTTAAGTCTGATAAAAGAAAAGAAAATGTTAGAAGCGCTTTTTCGCTTCGGCCCATTCGACAAGCTCAGGGCGAGCAGGTTCATGGTAAACCGCTAAATTTTGATATTAGAGACAAGAATATTTTGTTAGTGGATGATGTCTATACAAGCGGGGCTACTATGAGTGAATGCTGTAAAGTTCTAAAACGAGTCGGGGCAAAAGATGTTTGGGGATTGGCAGTCGCGCTTGGATGATGGTATTTTTTACTCAAGGTTTTTGTCTTTGGTCTTTAGGTTTGAGTTCGAAAACATGTGTTTGGTATTGATCTTTTGATCCAATGGTAATAGTTTTTTGGGCATTTTTGCTGATATATGCAGGGAGTAGACTGCTTGTTTTGCTGTAAACATTGGTAAATATAATGTAGTCGGAATTGTCGAGAAGCTCTAGAAATTTTTCTTTTTCTATTGTCACAACAGGAAATTCATAAAGGGTATTTGTACCCCTTAATTTAAGAGCAAAATAAGGATCCGGGATGGAAGAAAGAAAAACTGTTTTATTTTGGGGAATGACATCAAGTATACGTTTTTCGAAAAGATGGTATGAGTATTTATTGGGCAAATAGGTATAAATTAATTTAAGTGTGTAAAATAGACCCACCATAAACATGAGACTTGTGAGGATAATTGGGGCTTCAATTGCCACCAGATGAAAAAAATTTCTCTTCTGCAGTTTTATAAAGTTTTTAAAATATTTAGTAAAAAATTCTATAAAAATAAATGATGCGGATAAATAAATCCAAGGGATAACATAAAAAAAATACCAAACTTCTTTATAATAAACAACGGCTATCCAAGATACGCAAAGAATTATGGCAAAAGGGATTAATTCTTGGGATTTGTTTATTGCTGTTTTGATGATAAATGATACAGTTGCTGCGATGTAGGTGATTATAAGTATTTGGTGCACGGTGTTAGTGCTATAGATAAGGCTTAAGACGAAATAAGAATATTCGGAAACGGCTTTAGAGTATGTAAGTAATTGGTATTGAAATATGGTCCAATTGGGAAGGATTGAGAGGAAGTATAAGAAGGGTGCAGTTAGGAATGAAAGAATAAACAAATAAAAATTTTTAGATTTGATAAGCCTAAATTTATCCTGGAAGAGGAAATTTAACAGGATACTGATTGTAAAAATCATTCCGCCCAAAAAGTGAGTCAAAAGCGCAAAACTAGTTAGAATCCCACAAATTATTGTAAGAAGGTGACTTATGGCTGGGTTGTGTGAATTTCTGGATTTGATAAAAGCAAGAAAGCCAAGAGAACCAATTAGGGTAACTGTCATCTCCGGTCTGGCGATTCTGGAAGCCCGCGAGAAGAACGGATCTAGAATGAGGGCGATTAGAGGTAAGATAAATAAGACATGAACTTTTTTGTTTGGAAAGATAGATTTAACTAAAAAGAAAAAGACAATTAAGAAGACAATTGCTGCTGTTTGACTGATCAGTCTTTGAGATTCGATAGAAGCGCCGAAGAGTTTAAAATAAGCTCCAATTATTAAGAAAAATAAAGGAGGATATGAATAAAAATGGTCAGTTGCTCCGGGATAAGCGTCAAGCCAAATATCCGGACCTAATCTTTTTTCAGTGAGCCAATTACTGGCAATATTAGCGTAGATTGCTTCATCCGGCCATACGGGTGGATTTTTGAGAAAGAGGGTAAATGTTTCAACTGCAAGGACAATTAGTGGCAAAATTAGAATGATTAGGGATTTTTCGAAAAATTTTGTCACAAGATTATATTACCAAAATAGGTACAGCCTGTTTGGGGATTGGCGATTGCGCTTGGTTAAGGGGATATATTCTGGTAAAATGGAGAAGTAGCTTAGAAATATATTTGTGAAACAGAGAGTTTTATTTAGAACTGGAGAGCAGAGAGACTTTTTTGAGCGAGTAGTTAGGAATAGTGGTTTTTCTCCGAAACAGCTTGCAGACGAAGTGGGTGTGCATCGAAGAACCCTTTTTGATTGGAGGAGGGAAAAGTTGTGCCCACCTTCTGAAGCTGTGAAGTTGCTTGCAAAAAAATATGAAGTTCTCTTTCCAGAACAGGAGAAAATCTTAATTGACCGCTGGTTTGCTAGAAAACTAGAGATATGTCGCAAAGGTGCTATGGTTCGTTTTAAATTGCATGGGGATTTGGGCACTCCTGAAGGACGTAGAAGGGGCGGTTTAAATGGAATTAAAAAAAGAAGAGTTCTCGGAAATTTGGCGAAAAACATAAATATTCCCGAGGAAAACGAGAATTTAGCAGAATTTATTGGAATTTTACTTGGTGATGGAGGATTAAGTAATTTTCAATGTGTTATCTACCTGAACAGTGAAGTTGATGAGGAGTATGTTTTTTATGTGCGCGATTTAATAGAGAAACTTTTTGGTTTAAAACCAAGTCTATTTAGACATAAAACTCAGAAAGTCGTAAGAGTTATGGTTTCAAGTATTAATCTGATAAAATACCTAGAGCAAAAAGGTCTCAGAAGAGGTAATAAAGTACTTTTACAAGTTGGAGTTCCAGAATGGATTTTGTTGAAGCCTGAATATATTAAAGCATGCATTCGCGGTTTAGTTGATACAGACGGTTGTTTTGCGATGCATCGCTATAAAGTAAATGGGAAGCTATATTCATATCCAAAGATTGTTTTTACGAATCGATCTTTGCCGCTTCTGGATTTTGTTCATGAAGGATTAAGGGGCCTAGGTTACAAGCCCAAGAATGATGGTAGATATAAAGTATGGTTATATAATAAAAGCGAAGTTAAGAGCTATCTTAAAGAAATTGGAACAGGGAATTTTAAAAAGAGTTTCTTTTTAAAAAATCATACATTTTGGGAGGGTGGGCCGGACGGTAAGGCACAAGTTTGCTAAACTTGCTGGGCGAAAGTCCAGAGTGGGTTCGACTCCCACACCCTCCGCACTTGGAGAGGTCGCATAGTGGGCTAGTGCGTTCGTCCTGAAAACGAATGTAGCGCAAGCTACCGTGGGTTCGAATCCCACCCTCTCCGCAGAGTGAGATTTTGGGAGAAAATAGAGGCCAATTGGGCCGTCAAGTGCGCATATTCATCGAGTTCTAACTCGGACAAAATTTTATCAGCTTCAGATTTTGCTTTTTCTATAACTATAAATGGTTTTGGAACCTAAATATGCTTTATTTTACTTTCTTGCAAAAAGTTCTAACCAATTAAATCTTCAGCTAATTTTAGACTTTGCTTGGTGTAGAAACTATCATAGGCAAAAACGCCACTAGCTTTTATCTTTTTAGCAACAATAACTACTGAACAATCAATTAAAGTATTTTTCTTACTTCCGGTAGGGTCAAACAATTCTGCTGATTTTTTTAATATATCGCTATCAATGGCTTGAACTAGAAACTGATCATTTTTAATCATATCTATAAGTTTTTTAGTTACTGCTGGTGTTGGTAAAACACGTTGGAATAGTGAGATTACTTCAAAAAGAACCGTTACAGGATAAATAAGCTGAAATTCACGGGCGATCAACTGCTGGAAAGTCTGAGTTGCTTGAGTGTTTAGTGGGTCGTTGGGATTGTAAATAGCAAAGATTGCGTCTGAATCAACCACAACGCTCTTTGCCATATTTACTTTATGCTGTATAAAATTTTGTTTGCCCTTTTGCGCAAATCGGCTGGTAGGTTTTTTAGTTCTTCTTTGCTTTCAGTTGCCAACTTAAGAATGTCTAGAGAAGACTGCATGGCTTTAGCTTGCTGGATTCTGTCTAAGTCCTCAAGACTAACAATAGCAGCCTGAGGCTTTTTATTAGTGGTTAAGACTATTGCATTCTTTTTAGTTTTAACTCTTTCAATAATAGACTTATAAGATTTTTGAAGGTTTCTGGCTGGGATAATATTTGTATTGAACATAAATGTATTCTAGTAACTATTATATCATATGTCAATATCACTGGCTGATATCACCTGGAAAACTTGGTATAATGTACTGTGGGAAAGCAAGGGATTGTGCGTAAAAAGTTCTAACGTCATCTACTGCTTTCCGCACAGTTAATAACATTAGGACTTTAATCTTAATAGGGTCCAATTTGAAATATGAAGAATATAGCATTGTTAATTACTATATTGACTATTTTCTATGCTGTACTTCTTGTCGTCGTTTTTCAATATTCAAAAACTGTTGCTGATCCAACACAAGGAGGTATCTCGAGGAGCGAAGTATTAGAAGGCATCATACCTGGAGGAATTAATACCTTACTAGTATTCCTTGTTGTATTCCTTGCGTTAACATTTGGTAGTTGGGTAATTTATTTTGCTAAACCCAAAAAATAGCATCTGAAAAATAATTCTTAAAGAAGGTTCCAACATAGTGGTTCGATAAACTCACCATTTTCAATCAACTAGGCACCGCAGCGTTTCCACTATTTTAGTTATTGAAAAAATCTGATTTTCCGATTATCATATCTGTAGAATGCAGACAGTTGTGAGAATTTTGCCTAGAGGACAAATCACTATTCCTAATAAAATGAGAAAAAATCTTAACCTAGAGGAGAACTCATTGCTTGAGGTCGAACAGACAGAACAAGGATTACTTCTAAAGCCAATTACAATGGGACAATTTAAAACTGATTTTAAAAAAATTAGGCAGAGTTGGGAGAGGTATCAAGACGAAATTGGCCAGGCACTAGATGTGCTCGCTAAGCTACCGAGGAATAAACGACCCCTTTTGTTTCAATGATGCTTATTGATACTGATGTAATTGTCGACTATGCACGCGGTTTTACTAAAGCTCAACAATTTCTGAATTCTACCTATAAGGTGCATAAATATTCTATTTCTGTTGTAACAGCAATAGAGTTTGTGAAGGGGGCTAGGGATAAAAGAGCACAAAAAATTGCAGAAGATTTAATTTCGAAATTTTCGGTAATGGAGATTACTGACAAAATTAGTAAGCGCTCTTTTGAGTTGATTAAAAAATTTCATCTTAATTATTCTTTAGCTTTAGCAGATAGCCTAATTGCTTCAACAGCACTTGAATATAAAGCAAGACTTTTAACTAAAAATCAAAAGGATTTTGATTTTATACCCTCACTCTCAGTAGAATCTCCGTATTGATTTCTCTTCTACAGACCCCGCAGCACAGTATAATTATACCCGATGGTGAATGATGAAGGTGATACCCCCTGCACTTCTTGACATTTTTGGGAATGTGATAAACTTAATATTAGAAAGATTATTGAAGTGGCTAAACCTGAGAAAAAGAACTCTGCTGATTCTGCAAAAGAGCCAAAGCCAGAAAAGGAATCAGCTGAGAAACTGGATAGGCCTGAAAGACCGCCTACCAAGGAGGAACTTGATGCTAAACATCAAGCGGCTTTGGAGGCAAAACCTATTGTTTCCTGGAAATCTCCGGTTAGAATTTTTAAGGCGAGGACAAAAAAATATTTTACCAAAACTGCTCTTTTTGCATTGATATTAATTCTTTTGGCGGTTGCCTTTAGCGAATTTTTTGCAGTGGGAGTAATTTTTGCTTTGGTTTTTGTAATTTGGGTTTTTGCAACAGTCGAGCCTGAGGTGATCGAGCACAAAATTACAAATATGGGGATAGTTACCGGCAGAAGAGCATTTTTATGGGACGAGTTGGATTCTTTCTGGTTTGATAAGCGGGGAGATGATAGATTATTGGTTGTACAAACGTACCTGCATTATCCGTCACGACTTATACTTCTGCTTTCAACAGTAGATGAGAAGACGATTTTGGATAATTTAGAGAAGCATCTCCACTATTATCATGCTCCGGTGTATACTCTTTTTGACAGGTGGGCCGCGGCGCTTCAGAAGAGGATTAACCTCGAGTAGAACTCGAGGAGTTTTCAATTCCAAATTTCTAATTTCCAAGTAGACCAAAATTACATTTTATTCAATGATCGTTGCATATTTTGTTAATATTGTTATTTAAAAATTCCTCCGAGTGCGCGGGGATGGAGGAGATTTATCAACTGAGCTATAATTACAGCGCCGCGATTTGCGCCCGTAGTTCAACTGGATAGAACATTAGCTTGCGGAGCTAACGGTTACAGGTTCGAGTCCTGTCGGGCGCACCCTTCGATAAACTCAGGGTAAACTTGGGAGGCGTCGCATAGTGGACTAGTGCGGTCGTTTCGAAAACGACTACCGGGGAAACTCGGTCGCAGGTTCGAATCCTGCCGCCTCCGCAGAGTGAGATTTTGGTCAAAAGCATGATCCAATCGGGGCGTTAAGACAGCATTTTCATCTAGTTCTAACTCGGATAAATTCTGTCAGATTCAGTTTTAGTCTTTCCTCTAACTTTGCAGAGTTTCTGAAGCTGAAAGTATGAATTTTTTCTTTAATTAAAAAGTTCGAACCTTGGAGTATTTCTCATAAAGACTACTCATAAATAAAAGATTAGGGTCATACTGCGTTTTAAGAGCAAAAAACTGATTTATATTTGGGTATGCTTTTTGTAGCTGCTCATCGGTAAAATATAGTTGATAAGGTAAATAGGGTTTACCTCCTAGACTGATTGTTAAATCAACCATCTTTCGAGTTAATTTTTCCATCCTCTCATTTTCCTCAGATGTCATCTTTTGATTTAGGTAAAGTACCATAGCGAAGGCATCTTCTGGAGCATAATTTAAAAAATTATCTTCTTTATTCACAACTCTTATTCCAGAATTAAGAACAACTGCTTTATTCTTTTGGAGAATTTCTCTCATGCCATCAACAAACTCAATAAACTTATCTCTTGGGATGAAGTATTCTTGGAGAATGTCGGTATCATTTTTGAGATTATTTCTCAGGAATTTACCAGATTCATACATCTCTTGATTTCTCGATATAAAACATGCTTCGGGTTCTCCCATTGCATCATTGCGGGAGACGGCACAAGATTCAAAACGAGGCTGTAGATATTTCTCTGCCCAATAGCGAATTTGCCTGCCAATAGTACCTGTTTTTCCAAGGTTCAAAAATAATCTCTTAAGCCCCACATTAGATTTTTCCTGGAGGGGAGGTATTTGGCCATTAAAATTATCCGTTCTTCTAAAATTGTAGATAATTACTTCTTTTAAGAAAGCGTTTGGCCCAGTTGATAAATGTCCATACATTAGTCCAGATTTGTCGCCACTTGCCATTATTTCTTCAAAAACTCTTGGGAACTCTTTGTAATCAATCACATATGTCTCACGCTCATACATTTCATTGTTAGTAACCTCAATATCAGCATCTAAAATTACCCCGAATAATCCATAACCACCAATAACTAATCTATAAAGTTCTGGACTTTGTGTTTTACTTACAGTCTTAATTGTGCCATCGCTCAACATTATTCGCATGGATTTAATAGTTGTTCCCAAAGAACCAACGTGATGATCCATTCCATGAGCATTTACTGATATTGAACCTCCAACTGTGAAGATATCACTTGATTGCATAGCTTTTACTGCTAGTCCCTTTGGATGTAAGAACTTTTGAATATCATGCCAGGTAGCACCGCTTTGAACGGTTAAGATTTTATTTTCTTCATCAATGGACATTTGATTAAAGCCAGTCATATCAAGCACAGCGGCATTTCTAAAAAAAGACTGTCCTCCCATACTATGTCTAATACCAGCGATTGAAGTTTTTATATTATTTTCTTTTGCAAATAATATAGTGTTCTGAATATCTTCAACTCCATTTACTTTCACAATTCCATAAACAGAAGTTTTGTTTAGACAACTAATATCATCGATAATTCCACCTTTTTGCAAAAACGGAATTGTTGCTGGTGGATTTTGCATAACAATAGTTGTGGCCTTTGAAGGATCAGTAAAGGAAAATGGGTACAACAGGTGACAATTTTTATCTTCGGTAGGTTCAGAAGAATAATAAACCGCCTTTCTCATTACTGAAAATGCAAGGAAAAGAGAAATTATAGGAATAATAATAAAGGCTATTTTATTTGATGAAGATTTTCGTTGTTTTACCATACTAAGAATTATATTTAGTGTAGCATAAAATAATTACCTTTTAGGCAGAAGTAAAGGCTGGAAAAGTTGGTATAATATATTGCTGGGAAGCTAGAGATTGCATGTAAAAAGTTCTAACATCGTCCACGGCTTTCCGCTCATTTTTACAATGGAAATTAAAGCTATTATCTTTGACTTCTATGGAGTAATATGCTCTGAAATTGCTCCTTTTTGGTTCGGTAGATATTTTTCAGAGGAGAAAGCTAAACAGCTTAAAGAAGCTTACTTTAAACCTGTTGATCGAGGGGAGGTGTTAGAGCTGGAGCTCTTCGGTAAACTCGCTTCCTTAGTTAATAGTCAGCCAGAAAAAGTTGAAAAAGAGTTTAAGAGTTTTATTAAAATTAATGATTCGGCTGTTGAACTGATAAAAAAACTTAAGCCAAATTATAAAATAGGAGTTTGTACAAATAGTCCGAGTAACTTTTTTCGTTCAATCCTTAAACAGAACAATCTAACAGACTTATTTGATGAGATAGTTGTCTCAAGTGATCATAAGGTAAGCAAACCAGACCCTAAAATATTTAGGATAATCCTTGACAAACTCCAAAGCAAAGAAGAGGAGGCTCTTTTTATCGATGACAATCCTCAAAACATTAGCGTAGCAAAAAATCTTGGCACTGAGTCTGTTCTGTTTATTAATACCGATCAACTGAAAAACGATTTAACAAAACTGGGTATAATGTAGTCTGGAGAAGCTAAAGACTCTTTGTAAAAAGTTCTAACATCGTCTACTACTTTCCGCAGGTTAGAGGTTCGCACATAGTGCAAATGAAATGCACTATGCTTTGCGAAGCAAACATCCTCTCGCCTCCGCAAGCACGAGACTGTTAGAACTTCTACTCAATTTTATTAAGCATAAAATTTGCTGATATACTTCTGTTGAAATGATTGCATCGGTTGTGGTTATTACTAAAAACCAAAAAGATTTATTCAAAAAGTCTTTACCAATTATTCTTAATCAAAAGTTAAAAGGAAGTTACGAGATTATTGTTGTAGATTCTGGCTCAACTGATGGTGCGGTTGAATATATAAAATCCTTACCTGTTAAATTAGTTCAAATTAGACTAGAAAAGTTTAACTATGCTTTTGCTTTTAATAAAGGTGCTTCACAAGCAAAAGGTGAATATTTAATAAGACTTTCTGGCGACTGTATTCCTCTTAGAAGTGATTTTATACGAGAGTTGATTGGGTCTTTTAAGGATAATAAAGTCGGGGGGGCTTACGGCAAATACACGATTTCTGGTAAGAAAGGTTACGGTTACCCTTCATACTGGCCTGCTTCTAGGTTTCCGAAAGAATTGGTCAGATATTCAACTAAACGAAAAATGTTTACAGGCATAGTTGAAATAGGAAAAGCAAGAACCGAAATATTCAATTTTGCAGGCGGATGCTGTGCTATCAGAAAATCTATTTGGGTAAAAAGACCTTTTAATGAAAAACTCTCAGAAGGCGAGGATGCAGAGTATGCTTGGTTCTTGCACACCGCTGGTTACGACATTGTTTATAATCCCAAAGCAGTAGTTCTTCACGAGCACAAGTTGAAGTTTGGCTATGAATTGTATAAGTGGTTTAAGCCACATAACCTTCGCTTTTGGTATGAGATATTAAAGTATTGGTTTTTAAGAATATTTGGTATTGACTTATACAGAGATGTTAGGCAAGAGGTTTATACTTGAGACTGTTGTAAGTAATTGGTGCTTAAAATAAGTTCCAACATAGTCCCTCCAGAGGCGGGCAGGCAACTAGGCACTGTCGAATACCTAAATTTAGGGGTTCTCTAAACGTCTGATTTGAGGAAATTTATCGAAATCGCGGTCGAAAGAGTAGATTTCCTTTATCTTTTTTTTGGCCATTAAAGCTGCGTGATATGCATCGGCAAAGCTGATGTTGCGATCAACATAATATTCGAAAGTGGTTTTTAATAAATCTTTATTCTCGAAAAGGATATTTTTGAGAAGAAGCATTGGGAATAATTTTTCGGTTATTTCTGTCTTGGAAAGTTTATGGGAATTTTGTAGTACAAACACAGCTTCAAAAATTACTAACCAAGAAAGATAAATTCTGATTTTTCCCCGATCGATTTGTGCAAAAATGTTGGCCGCTTTTTTAGAGTAAATGGGGTGATCTTGAAGGACAAAGCGAAGGATAATATTCGTGTCCAGAAAAATCATCGAATTTTGCTTTTTTGGTCCCTCTCTACGGCAGCTTCTGGCCAAGCTTGTTCTTCTTGTTTGATTATTTTGTAAATGTCATCAGTCGCTTTGTATTTCACCTTAACCTTTAAGGAACCATAGAGAGACATGATTGAAAAGCGTTTGGCCGGTTTGATTTTAGCCTCCTTCTTTTTAGTGAGAATGAATTTTACTTGATCACCGCTTTTTAATCCCAACGCCTTTCTGACTGGTGCTGGAATAGTTACTTGGCCTTTTTGAGTGATGGTAGTTGGTTGTATTTGCATAGTATTACCTAAATTATAGTATTACTTATTGAGAAAATCAATTGCCTGATGTAAAATTTCGCTGTGGCGATTAAAAGGATCTTCAGTGCTGGGGGCATCGTTATAAGAAAAAGTACGAGAAGTACAAAAGGTACGGAAGGTACAAGAGGGATTGAGGTTTTGGTGACGCAGCATTCGAAGCATAAGGGTTGGGATTTCCCAAAGGGGCATCGGGAGATTTACGAGAGTGAGGAACAGACGGCTTTGCGCGAGGTTGAGGAGGAGACAGGAGTCAAAGGAGAGATAATTGAGAGGGCTGGAGAAACGAAGTATTTTTATTGGGAAGAGGGCCCTGACTTCGCCCCTTCGACTTCCTTCGATAGAACTCAGGGCAAGTCGCTCAGGGCTTCGTCGGGTAAACAAAAGGTTTTGAAGACCGTAGTTTTTTATTTAATGAGATACAAAAGCGATGGAGATGCGACGACGGCGTTTGAGGTTTCCGATCATGCATGGCTGCCGATTGATGAAGTTGAGGACAGACTGACTTTCAAGGATACGAAGGAGATGTGGAGAAAAGCGAGGGCAAAGATAGAACTGTTATTTGAGGATAGACAATAGAAACTAGAAGATGGACCTTGAAGTTAGAAGTTTGAGGATGGATTTTCCAACTTCTATCCTCTAGTTTCTTAAATCTAGTATCTAGCTTCAATCGTCCATCATCAAATGTTGTGTGAGATATAATTATGTGCCATTGGAGAGGTCGCATAGTGGCCTAGTGCGCTCGCTTGGAAAGCGGGTATAGCCGCAAGGTTATCGAGGGTTCGAATCCCTCCCTCTCCGCCCTAAAATGCCCTTGTAGGCTAATGGAAAGACCACAGGATTCCGGATCCTGTTGTGTGGGTTCGAGTCCCGCCAAGGGCGCAATGGTTTACATTGGGGTTAGAATATAGGCGATGGACCCCTCTTTCACTAAAGTTTCCTCCGTCGCTAAAGCTATGGCGGACAGGTCAGCGGGCAGGCAAGTTGATGAGGTCAAGAGCAAGGTTGATTTAGTGGAGGTTATTTCTGCGTATCTTCCTCTTAAGAAAGCCGGGAGAAATTACGCTGGGCTTTGTCCGTTCCACACTGAAAAAACGCCATCTTTTATGGTTTCGCCAGACAGGCAGGTTTGGAAATGTTTTGGATGCGGAGAGAATGGGGACGTTTTTACATTTTTGGAAAAAATTGAGGGTTGGGAATTCAGAGAGACTTTACAAGAACTGGCAAAAAAAGCAGGAGTGAAACTGGCCGCTTTTCGACCGACAGATCGTGATCGCGACCGCGATAAACTGTTTGCTGTCAATAGTTTGGCAGAAAAGTTTTATAGTCATCTCTTAAATAAACATCCGGCTGGAGAAGTGGCTCGTAAGTATCTTGCAAAAAGAGGAATACCCCAGACTTTGTGGGAGAAATTCGGTCTTGGATATGCGCCTTCCGGCTGGGACAACACATTAAATTTTTTCGCCAAAAGAGGGTTTAACTTAGCTGACCTTGCAACAGCGGGACTGGTTATTGCCCGATCGACATCAGGGGCACGTACCTGGCCAGGTGGTGGTTTTTACGATAGATTTAGGGAAAGGTTGATTTTTCCTCTCAAGGACAGTCGAGGCTCAGTTTTAGGATTTTCAGGAAGAACCCTTCGGCCCTTCGACTCCGCTCAGGACTCAGGACAAGTCCGGGAACCAAAGTATATCAATTCTCCTGAAACGCCGATTTTTAATAAGGGTTCCCTGCTTTTCGGTTTGGACGTAACCAGAAAAGCGATTAGGGATAAGAATGAGGCAATTTTAGTTGAAGGTGAATTTGACGTTCTTTCCGCTTACAAGGCTGGTTTAGAAAACGTGGTGGCTTCAAAAGGGACAGCTTTGACCCAAAAACAAGCGGTGATTCTTTCAAGGGTTGCGGAGAGTGTGGTTGTTTGTTTTGACACTGATTTGGCTGGTGATGCGGCGGCAAGACGCGGTATCGAACTTTTGGATATTAGTGGGGTGGGTATAAAGGTGGTAAGGCTTGGGAACTACAAGGACCCAGATGAGTTTGCTCAAAGTGACCCAGCCGGTTTCAAGGAGGCAGTTGGAAGCTCTGCTAATGTGTATGATTATTTTATTGAGTCGGCAAGTGCAAGATATGACGGGCGAACTTCTTTAGGGAAAAAGAAAATTGGGCAGGAAATCCTGCCCATAATTTCAAAGATATCCGATGATTTAGTGAAAGCCCATTATATTTCCCAGCTAGCGAAGGTACTTGATCTTGAGACATCTCTAGTGGCAGCGGCTGTGGAGAAAAAACAAAGTAATCTTTATTCTATGCTAAGTCCCGAGTCAAAAAGTGATAGTTCAAATAAGACAAATATTTTAAATCTAGAGGAATATTTTTTAGCCCTTTTTGTTTTTCAGGACGAAGCTACCTTTAGTTTTTTGAAATTAGTTGAGCCTTCTGACTTTGGCAGTGAAGAAGCCGCCGATTTCTGGAAATGGGTTCGTGATATAATTAAAGACTCTAAGCTTAAATCTAAAAGCTTAAAAAGGTTACTTATCGGACTGCCAAAGAACTTGAGCGGATTTGTGGATAATCTTTATTTGGTCAATATAAGTCCCGCTTTTGCCGATAAAGAGCTTTGTGCCCAAGAACTGGTAAAAACAGCAAGAAGGATCAAGCAAGAGTCTTGTAAGAGAAGACTTTCTGCAATTTCAAAGAAAATTAAATTAGCGCAGAGCAAAAAAGATGAGGCTCAATTGTCGGTTTTGTCAAAGCAATTTGATGTTATATCAAAAAATCTTAAAGAATTAATTTAATGAATAAAAAGCGACCAAGAGCCACTAAAGTAAGTCTTAAAAAAGGTTCGTCAACTCCAGTTCAGAAAGATGAGAAAAATATTGATGTTAAGGCTGAAATTAGGAAGCTACTCAAGCGAGGACGCGAACAAGGATTTGTAACGCAGGAAGATATACTGGCAATTTTCCCCAAGCCTGAGATTGCAATTTCTGAAGTCGATGAACTTTATCACAAATTTCTCGATGAAGGTATAGACGTTTTTGACACGACTGAAATTGACGTTGCCGAAGCCTCAAAATCTATAACAGAACTTGAGAAAGAACTAGAAGATTTAGCCACTTTGGAAGAAGGATATCTTTCTGATCCGGTAAGGATGTATTTGAGAGAGATCGGAAGAGTGTCACTTTTGACATATGAGGAGGAAGTGGCTTTGGCCAAGAGAGTGGAAAAGAGTGATAAGAAGGCCAGAGAAAGACTTATTAATGCTAATCTTCGTTTGGTAGTTTCCATTGCTAAAAAATATGTTAATCGAGGCTTAACCCTTTTAGACTTAATCGAGGAAGGGAATATCGGTCTCATGCGCGCAGTTGTTAAATACGATTGGCGCCGAGGCTATAAATTCTCCACTTATGCCACTTGGTGGATAAGGCAGGCGATAACTCGGGCGATTGCCGATCAGGCACGGACGATTAGGATTCCCGTACACATGGTCGAGACGATTAACAAGTTTAACCGTATATCTAGGAAACTGATGCAGGAGTTGGGCCGTGAGCCGATACCCGAGGAAGTGGCGATGGAGATGGGGGTTGGAGAAGACAAAGTTAGGGAGATAATTAAAGTATCACAGGAGCCGGCATCACTCGAAGCACCTGTTGGAGAGGAAGAGGACAGCAGGCTGGGAGATTTTATTCAGGATGTTTCAGCTAGCCCAACTGACCAGGCGACACAGGCACTTTTGAAGGATCATATTCGTGAAGTTCTGTCAACACTTTCACCGAGGGAAGCTAAGGTTTTGGAATATCGATTCGGGCTCGAGGATGGAAAACAGAGGACACTTGAGGAAGTAGGTCGCGAATTTGGAGTAACTCGGGAGAGAATAAGACAGATTGAGGCTAAGGCAATTAGAAAACTGCGCCACCCAACTCGGGCCAAAAAACTTCGTGATTATTTAGGAACTGCGTGAACTAATTTTCTAGACGGTCGAGAACTTGCAAAAGTCGGATTTTGGTGACACACTAAAATAAAAGGGCTTATTTATTATGGAACTAACGATTTCCAACGTTGCAGCATTAATTGCCCTTTTGGTTTCGATTTCGGCAACTTACAATGCTTATGTTTTGAGGGGTGGAAGACTTGCTTGGAGTCAGGTTTTAACCGCGCTAGGGACTGTTTGCTTGATGTTTTCTTTGGTGTTGCCACAATCGGCAATTCTGGTTAAACTTACCGCCCAGTTAGGCAATTTTAGTACGACCCTTTCGGGACTTTTGTATATTTTGGGATTTCTGCTTTTATTCTCTGGATCACTAAAACTGCGAGCTTCCCTCAAGTAACTGACTCATGGTTTAATGTCCCCATGGTTTTTTTAAAGCAGCTGTGGCGCAAATGGCTGGTGATTGCGCATGCTATTGGTAATTTTCAGGCTCAGGTAATCTTATCTATATTTTATTTTATTTTATTTTTGCCGCTAGGACTCGTCTTAAGATTTTTTGTAGATCCCTTGAGGATGAAAAAGATTAGAAGAACCAACTTCCAGAAATGGGAACATCCGAAAGAAACATTGGAGGGAGCGAGGAAACAATATTAATGAATTTTCAATTTTCAATTTTCAATTTTCAATTTTCCTGATGTATATTCTAGGTATCTCTTGTTTCTACCACGAATCGGCGGCATGTTTAATAAAAGATGGCAGGGTGGTGGCGGCGTCGGCCGAGGAAAGATTTAGTCGCAAAAAACATGACAGCGAATTCCCCAAAATGGCGATTGACTTTTGTCTTCTTCGGGCAGGAATAACTGCAACTGATCTTGATTTTGTAGTTTTTTATGAGAAACCTTTTTGGAAATTTACCAGAATTTTAATATCTTCTTTAGCAAGTTGGCCGCAAGCACATCGGTTTTTTGCAAAATCAATGGTTACTTGGCTTTCCGACAAACTCTGGGTCCGTTCTATAATTTCCGATAAACTTGCCGTCGAACGTGACAAAATCCTCTTTGCTGCCCATCATGTTTCGCACGCAGCATCAGCTTTTTATGCATCCGGTTTTGGTAGTGCTTGCGTTTTGACATTTGACGGTGTGGGAGAGTGGACGACAACGACAATTGGGTTGGGCAAGGGTTTAGATTTGGAAATATTATCGGAGATTAAGTTTCCACATAGCTTGGGGCTTTTGTATTCAGTGTTTACGGCCTTTTTAGGTTTTGAAGTCAATGATGGTGAATATAAAGTGATGGGTATGGCTCCCTATGGACTTCCGAAATACTTGGATCGTGCAAGAAAGCTGGTTAAGAGATATGGTGACGGTTCTTATGCGCTGAGGATGGAATATTTTACATATCACAAGTCGTCGGACAGGGCATTTGGTTCGAAATTTGTGGAACTTTTTGGAGAGCCAAGACCGCGAGATCTGCATTTTTTTACAAGATCTTCAGGATATCCGTCTTATTTTGGGGAAAAGCCAAAGAATTACGAAGATCTGTGCGCTCTTAATCAAAAATATGCAGATATTGCCGCTTCAATCCAGAAACTTACCGAGGAGGTTATTTTGGATTTGGCAAACTATGCCCACCTAAAAACAGGCGAAGAAAATTTATGTATTGCCGGTGGAGTCGGTTTAAACAGTGTAGCGAATGGACTATTGGCGCAAAAAGGACCGTTCAAGAGAATTTTTGTACAGCCAGCAGCAGGAGATGATGGCGGGGCGATGGGAGCAGCTCTTTACGTCTATCATGCGGTTCTTAGAAAGAAAAGACAATTTGTTCAGGATAATTGTTATTTTGGCGCGGAATTTAGTGAGCACGAGATCGAGAAATTCTTAAAGAGTAAAAAGATTAAATATCAAAAAATAGTATCTGAAGGGAAGTTGGTCGATTATTTGTCTGGTGAGATAGCTGATGGAAAAGTTATTGGTTTTTTCCACTCGCGGGCAGAGTGGGGCCCGAGGGCACTTGGAGCAAGGTCGATACTTGCTGATCCGCGCCGGGAAGAGATGAAAGAGGTGGTCAATACGAAGATTAAATTCAGAGAGCCTTATCGACCTTTTGCTCCGGTGGTTTTGGCCCAAAGAGCCAAAGATTACTTTGAGCTTGATGAGCTTGATCACCAGTATCTGACTAATTTTATGTTGGGAGTTTTTCCAGTTAGACGCGGGATGCGCAAAGTGATTCCGGCGGTGACTCACGTGGATGGGTCGGGGAGACTGCAGATAATAGCTGAGACACAGAATGCCCGATATTACAATCTGGTGAAGAAATTTGGAGATAAAACGGGAGTTTATGTTCTTTTAAATACTTCTTTTAACTTGAAAGGAGAGCCGATTGTTAATTCGCCAGAAGATGCTTTTAACACTTTTAGTAAGAGCGGACTGGATATTTTGGCGCTGGAGAGATATATTATTTTGAAAGAAGATATAAAATAAATTTCTAATTTTTAATTTCTAATTTCTAATTAATTTCAAAATTTTCAAATTTCTAAATTATTTAGACCAATTAGAGCAATTAGGTTAATTAGATCAATTTAAAAATGAGATTTCTTAAATCATTTTTTTCAAGAAGCGGAGAAGCTGGAGAGCTCTTGGAATTTTTGTGGAAAGCGAAGCTGTGGTTTTTGATCCCATTTGTGGTGGTGCTTTTAGTGTTTGGCCTGCTTTTAATTTTTGCCCAAGCTAGCGGCGTTGCTCCGTTTATTTATACGCTCTTTTAGGCAGCATGTGCTAAAATATGTTTGCCATGCAAACGCAAGTTTTAAATTATCGCATTATTATTGAGCCGGAAAAGCAGGGCAAAAGGACGGTCTACAATGCCTATTGCCCGACTTTGGGTGTTGCCGACTGGGGAAACTCTGTCGAGGAAGTTTTAAAAAGCATAAAAGACGGTATTGAGTTGGCAGTCGAGTCTTTAGTGGAAGAAGGTAAAGAAGTCCCAGTCGATAATCTCAAAAAGGGTATAGTGACTACTGCACAAGTTAAAGCTCCAGCTGGTGCCAGGCTTACTTTTGCATGAGTAAGCTGCGGCGCAATGTAAAAGCAAAACAATTAATAAGATTTCTTACAAAAATTGGATTTGTAGAGACTAAAGGTAGAGGGAGTCATGTCAGACTTACTCATCTTGATGGTAGATGGACTCAGGTAGCAGTTCACCCTGGGCCTATTCCTGTTGGGACTTTAAGGAAGATAATTAATCAAGCCAAGTTGACTGATGAAGAGCTTGAAGAGTTGAAATAAGCATAAAACATATTAGCTGTTTTGTTGCACTTAAGGCATGAAGATTTTGATAATTGGCCTTGATTGAAATTTAGTATAGGAAATTGGATAATTTGGCGTGGTGAAGCTCAAAATCCTCCTTTTATTGACATTTCTTTCTCTGATTCTTTTTTGGCCGATATTTCTTTCGAAGGTTAATTTGAATGGACATTTGTTGGTGAGTTTTTATGCCCCATATGGAGAGAATCTGCCCTACAAAAATACCGGTTGGGATCAACTTCGGATTTACTTGCCATTTTACAAGGTAACCCTTGATGCTTTTCGATCAGGTAGCGTTCCATTTTGGAATCCCTTTGCCTTTTCGGGACACCCTCATATGGCCGATTTTCAGACTGCAGTTTTTTATCCTTTGAATATTTTGGGATTTTTTATGTCGCAGGTTGAGTTTTGGCATCTACTGCGAATTACGCCGACAATTCTGGGGGCGTTTTTTATGTATTTGTTTCTTAGAAACCTATCGAATAACGTCATTCTGGGGAGTGAAACGACTCCAGAATCCGCAATGAAGAAAGATTCTGGACAAGCCAGAATGACGATTAAGAAGAAAAGTGACGGGAAACTATCGATGCTGGCAAGCATTTTTGGAGCTATAACTTTTGGATTTAGCCCTTTTATTTTGACGTGGGGAGAGGAAGTAGTGATGTCGCCTCATTCGGTTGTCTGGTTACCGTTAATTTTGTGGGCGATTGATAAGTTTTTAGCTACAGACAGGAGGCAGTATTTAGCTTTAATCTCTCTTGGGGTCGGTGCTTCGCTCTTAGGGGGCTATATGCAGACTACAATCTATCTATTGATTTTCAGTGCCGCTTATTTAATTTTTAGAATTTGGCAGATAGTCCACCTCCGAGGAGCCCCCTTCGACTGCTTCGACTACGCTCAGTACGGGTTTGCTCAGGGCAAGCGAGCTCACCTCGGAGGTGTGATACAAAAGCTATTCCAAGCCGGGCTTGGGATATTGATAGGAGCGGGAATTGCGGCGGTGCAGCTTTTGCCTTCTGCCGAGCTTTATTTTAATTCGGGGAGATCGACGATTGCTCTTTCCGAGACTTTATTTAGCTTTTTGCTGCCAATTCAATCAATAGTGACCTTTTTGGCGCCAGACATTTTTGGTCATCCGGCTACTCATAATTTTTTCAGAGGTGGGGCAGCGCAATATTACGAAGGGATTATGTTTGTCGGCGTTGCTGCAGTGATCTTTGCGACGTTTGCTGTTTTCTATACAGGTTTACACCTCCGAGGTGTGAGAACTTTTCACCTCGGAGGTGATAATAAACTTGTAATATTTTTGGCGATTTTTGGGATGGTTGCACTTTCAACTACCTTAGACTTGCCAACGTCAAAACTTTTTCTTTCACTGCCGGTTCCGTTTTTATCAACTTCTATTGCCAACAGGATATTGTTTATTCCAGCCTTTTGTATTGCTGTTTTAGGAGCGATTGGGTTTGATCAGTGGTTGCTGCGGAGAGACAGAAAAATTTTTAAAATAATTTTGGCCTTCGGCCTTTCGTATTTATTGATAGCTTTTTATCTGCTTTTGGTTAGATTTTTCAATTTCCCCTATATTGAGTTTCTGAAATTTAGTCCCAAGGAGACGGCTGTGATTTCGCTTAGGAATTTGGTCGTGCCGGTTGCGGTTTTTGCAACCACTGTTTTGATGATTATTGCAAGCACTGTTGGTCACTGGTTAAGAAGGGAAATAGCTGCAGTTTTGATCATGGGGATAGCCTTTTTGCATATTTTTTATTTTTCTCAGAAATATTTCTCGTTTTCGGAAGCAAAGTATGTTTTTCCGCCAACTCCGATTTTAGATTTTCTTAAAAATAACCAGGGGTATTCTAGGTCCTGGGGGGTGGGTGAGGCGGCTTTGGGCAATAATTTTGCTAGCCAATATTCTCTTTTCTGGCCAGAAGGTTATGATTCTTTGAATAACCGTTCTTACGGAGAGTTTACCTACGCGATGCAGGGTAACAACATAGAAGATTTTTATCTGAGATCGGACGCGGGACTTGGGGCAGTAGGAGATGCGAAATTTCTGATTGAGAATCAAAACAGGAGAAGACTCCTTAATATGCTCGGGATCAAATATGTTGTTGCCAAAAGCGGTGATTTTGAAGTGATGGAGGCAAATAATTTTAAGAAAGCATTTGAACACAAAGACTATGGAGTTTTTGAAAATCCCCAGGTGCTGGCGAGGATTTTTTTAGCCTCTAGTTATGAGGGACCTCCTAACTTAGCTGATGTGACTAATTTGACGACTCGTGAGATTGACAGGCGAAGGAGGAAGTTGATCTTTCAAAAATTATTATCCAGCGATTTTGATTTTCGCAATTCTTTGATTTTGGAAAAGCCTTCGCCGATTTCGCCGCAATTTGGAGAAGGTGAGGTCGAAGTTGTTAGTTATAAATCACAAGAGGTGATTGTTAAAACTAGATCTTTACAGCCAAAGTTGCTTTTTATTTCAGATAATTATTACCTTGGCTGGAAGGCGGAAGTTGATGGAGAAGAGACTGAGATTTTGCGGGCAAATTATACGTTTCGGGCGGTACCTCTAACTCGCGGAGAGCATGAGGTGAGGTTTTATTATGATCCGGATACTTTTAAAGCAGGGTTGTTGATAAGCTTAATAAGTTTGGGATTCATAGGTCTGGTGATATTTGGCAGGAATTTGAAATTTACAATTTGAAATTTGAAATCAAATTTAAAATATTTAAAATTTTAAAAAAAATAAAAATTCAATAAAAATTTTAAATTAAAAATTGAAAATTAGTGCTACTTGAGTTCGAAGTCGACTTGGAGGGTAATGGTGACATCGTTTTGACCGGGTTGGATTTGGTTGGCTTTTTGGCGAAGATCAGCTTCAGATTGGGCGTAGATGGGGATAGGGAAACCATAATCACCTTGCTCTGAGATTTTGACCGCTTTACCAAGTTTCCTGCCGGAAAGTTTGGCCAGTTGTTCACCCTTTTTGCGAGCTTCATTGACAGCGTTTTCGCGAGCCTTGGATTTGCCTTCTTCCTGAAGTGCTTCATCAACAGTTAAATTGGGACCATAAAGATTGGTGGCTCCATTTTGGGTCATTGCTGCAATAATCTCATCGGTATTTTCAAAGTTTCTGATTTTGACTTCAAGACTTGTGGTGAATTGGTTGGTGGTTGGTTTTCTTGGGGGATAGATCATAATTTCATAGCCGGGGCCGCCTGAAATATGCTGAGTTTTGATGTCTTTTTCCTCAACGCCGAGATTTTTGAGAGCGGAGATTAGCATGCTGACCTTTAGCTCGTTTTCTTTTCTGGCTTGTTCTAGATTTGGATTTTTAGATTCAATGGTTGCGGTAATTGTGGCAACATTTGGAGTAACTTGGGCTTTGCCAGTTGCGGAAACAGAGATGGTTTCTGTCGGTTTTGTCTGCCAGGGTTTAAAGTAAAAAGCGCCGAATGTAATTATCAAAACGACAAGTGGCCAGAGCCACGCGGTGCCCTTTTGAAATTTGAAACTTTGAGCCATATGTGTATTTTACATCAAAGACAATATTAGAGTCTATTGCTATCTCCCTTTACTACTGTAGAATTAAAAAGTGCGAGCTATTTTTTTTACAATTGCAATAATACTTCTTTCTGTCGGCTCAATACTTTTCTTAAGAACAACTCCCAATCCGTTAGCACCATCATCATCTCCAATTCTTGCATTTTCGCCTTCTTCATCGCCCGAAATTCAAGAGGTCAATATTGAGGCCTCGTTTCAAATCAACACAAATGGAATAATCAGAAATTTTAAAAGTCCCAAATATCACCAAAGATCACCCGATGTTTATCTTTCGGCTGATAGTCCAACAATAGTTCATGTCAAAAAAGATGGAATCACCTGGGACGATTTTTTTAAAACTCTTCCGATGAAGTTAACCAAAGATTGTCTTACAACCGGTGACGGAGAAACTTTTTGCAATGGTTCCAGCAGCTCTCTAAAGTTTTATTTAAATGGCCGGGAAGAACCTGATCTGTTGGATAAAAAAATTGAGGATGAAGACAGCATTTTAATTACATTTCAACAATAAATCAGTCGGGACGATTTTCGAACTAATTTTTATCTAATTCTGAATTTTTCTATATGGATATTTCTTGGGAAATCAAACTCTACGTGAACATTCCTAAATAAACCAATAGTTCCAAATATAGCAGTTTGTTGCGGATGTGAGAGAGGAAATTGACCTTTTGTAAATCCAATGAGATCACGATAAATTATTGGACGTTTGCCTTTATTGTCATCAATAACATATTCTGCCTCTGTCAATAAAACTTCTACTTTAGCTCCACCAAAACCGGTAATAAAATTTTTTCTAGCCTTTTTGAAATCGAAACCCAGCTCGTCACCAATTTCTCTATCAACTATAGTTAGATCGGCCCCGGAATCAACTAGTCCTAATGGCCAAATAGTTTTTTCTTTCCCAATCTTTCTAATACCTATATTTATCCAGGGAAGATAACGCTGGCGGGGTTTATGTCTGGGCCAGTCGGTAACTAATGCATAATCAAAATCCATTAACCGACATAGTAAGAATCCAATTTAGGCACCTTTAAAACGCTTGGCCTCTCAACACCTTTCGCCCTTGCGCGAGAAAGCACCTCTCGCAGAGTCTTTGCGGAAGCCACTTCTTTCTTGTTGTCCGCAGTTAATGCCAACCATCCTGATTTATGTTTTTTTAGAATCTTTCTCAGATCAACTTTAGACATTTAAACCTTCTTTTAGGTTACAAGATTATACAATAATCGTCAAACTAAATTTCTCCTTTGATCTCCAAGGCAATACGTTGTTTTTCTTTAGTATCATTTCTCTTCCACTTTTTGTGAGGTTTACATAAACCACATGTAGATTTCCTTTTAATCATAAGAGGAAATTATATCAGAAAAACTCGGGACGATTTTCCAACTTATTTCGTTTTGGATTCGTGGAGTTTTTCAAGTAACCACATACGAGCGAGCGTAGTTGGACCAATACCTTGCTTGAAAGCCAATTCGCGTAAAGATTGCAAATCCTCGGGTTGGACACGAATAGTTAAAGTTTTAGTCTTATTAGCTTGATGGAAACCGACTAAAGTACCCTTGTTAATCTGATCAACCGCCGAATGGGTGTCCCAAAAATTAGCTTCCTCCTCCAAAGTTTTAAATGGTGAAATTGGTTTGATTCCACCATTTTTAATATTTTTAACTTTAATTGATTTTGTCATACTCATATTGTAAAGTAAACTCCTTATAAAAGCTTCTCTCTTCTCTGCTTGATGGTCTCGCAGTTACTAAACCACGTGTGTTTTTCTCTGGACGTGAGCCAACAACAACTGTTAGGAAACGCCCCATTTTCGTCTTGCCTATCAATAACCAACGTCCGTGTTTACCTTCGATATAAATGTAATCTTGCGAAATAATTTCTAAAATTTCCTTTAAAGTCACCCCATGCTTTGCAATATGCCCTAGCCTGTCTTCTTCAACAATCAAAGTGTCAACATTAATATCAATTTTTGCGACACTTGATTTTGACATTATAAATTGTAGTACATTGTAACACAAAAATCAATGGGTCCAAGTCGAATTAGTTTTTAGACTACTAAATATTCTGCCGGCCAAGTTTTGATATGTTTCTCTCCGTCCTGCGATCTTTTCATCGAACATTTTGACAAAAATACCGTAGATTAATTCCTGCAGATCTGTCGTACTCTTACAGGTGTCTATCCTCGCGATAATTTCCTTCACCTCTGTGTCATACTCATCCTTTGGCGCTCCCATCGAAATTAGTCCAATAGGATCAGCTTCAGTAATCTCCTTTCTTACCAAGTTTTCCAATTGCCTTTTATCCACGAAGCCATTCTAGCAGAAAGATTAATGGGAAAAATCAATTTGGGGCCGATTTTCGAACTCTAAAAAACCTTTTTCCCTATATCTGATATTAGTATTCCATCAATATGGTCTATAATTGTTCAAGAGTACCACGGGTTTTTACCCGTGGGTGAATTGAATAATTACGTACTCGCCGAAGGCGTAGCCTGAGGATACCCTTCTTGTACAAAATTATTCTCTTTTTGTACCCAATTTGGACAGCAGCCATCCCAATCCAGAGTTTATAAGGTCTATCCAAACCTCTTGTCACCTCAACGAGCTCTTGGGTTATTTTTTTAGCTTCATCAAAATTCTTTACCGTTGAACTTACCAGATGAAGTCTTTTGTCAGGTTCTTGAAATATTTTCATAAATGAAAGTCTATCACAAGCAAGAATATGAGGATAAAAATAAATGCTCGGAATTTAGAAGTCAAAATTTTCTGGGACGATTTAGTGTTATGATACACATATGCCCATACTATTTCTCACGGGTTATGAAAAAGAAACAATTGAAGAATTTCTTTCAAAGATAATTAAAGCGAAAATTGATTTAATTGTTGATGTTCGGGAAATTCCATTGAGCCGAAAGAATGGTTTTTCTAAACAACACTTACAAAAATTGCTTGAGTCAAATGGAGTCTCTTATCTTCACTATCCAAAACTCGGCAGTCCTAGTGTAATAAGAAAAGAATTATACAAGAACGGAGATTATGTTAAATTCTTTTCTGAGTATAGAAAATATGCTAATGAAAACGCACATGAAATTCAGAGTGTTTTAGACTCAATAGAAAAATGGAAACATCCTGCTATTATGTGTTACGAAAAATTTTGTGAATTATGTCACAGATCGATAATAGCAAGCGAACTGCTAAAACTGAACAACAACCTGCGGGTTATCCCGATTTAAAATCCCACGAAGAAGAAATATTAATAGTTGTAAAAACTTACCCCCGCCCTTCCACTTCCTATAAGGAAATCGTTTGCACCGCGGGTATCACCAGAAATGAGAGATGGATCAGACTATATCCTGTCAACTACCGCTATATGCAATATCCAAAATGGTATAAAAAATACCAGTGGGTAAAGGTAAAAATAGAGAAAAATCTCAAGGATTTTAGAGTCGACAGTTATCGTCCAGATGTGGAATCCATAAAACCTGAGGGCCAACCACTTGACACTAAAAAAGACAAAAGCTGGCTCCAAAGAAAAGAGATTGTCATCCCAACAATCCATTACAATTCTTTAGAAGAGATTGCGAATGATTATAAAAAGTTCGGAGTTTCACTCGGTATTTTTAAACCTAAGAAGATTATTGACTTAAAAATAAAAGCTGACTCAGCGCAATGGAGCAGTAAACATCAGAGGGTTCAAAGCCAATTGGTATTATTTGGACAACAGCCCAAAACGCTTAAAAAGATTCCTTATAAGTTCATATATGAGTTTATTTGTAATGATTCGAGGTGCAAAGGCCATCAGTTGTCCATATTTGATTGGGAGATTTTTATGCTTTATTTAAGGTTAATGGAAGAAAAACCATTTTCGATGGATATTGTTTTAAAAAAGATAAAACAAAAGTGGTTAGATGAAATGTGGAGCGAAAAGCGGGATTCTTACTTAATTGTGGGAACACAATTTCCGAATCCAACTTTCCTAGTTCTAGGTGTCTTCTGGCCTCCAAAATATTAGCCTCGATAAGAGTTTTATCTATATAAATTGCACAAGCCCTTGGAATAAACTTGTGTTAAATAGGTCAATATTCGCCCAAAATCTCACTCTTATCCCAAACCTTCGTCAAGTCATCGACGGCAAGCTCAGGCGAACCACTTCCCAAGTTTAATTGTTAGGGAGCTATTGCCTGCAGCTTTTATTTTTAGCCATTTTGGTAATTATAAGGTCAAATCGAGAAGAAATCGAGAAGTCTTGTCAAGAGGCCCTGACGGGTTTGTAAAACTTGGCCGTTTTGGGCTGAGACCACAACTTTTAGTTTAAGATCTACAGGCACGAGTCCTAGGAAGCTTTTATTCTTGATTCCGCTAATGATATAGACCGGCTGATTGTTAAGTTGGGTGAGCTCAATGCCGGTTTCTACGACAGTGGCTGACTCGGTGGCACCCGGTGATGGGGAGGGTAAGGGTTCTGGCTCCGGCTCGACTCTAGTCAAAATACCGGCCGAGAGCATATTTTGGATAGCAGTATCCGGCAAGATGGCGACTACTTTTTCGCCTGCAGGGGTTGTGACAAAAAGTTCGCCGGTTGTCGGATTGACAGAAAGCGGGAAATTAATTCTGACGCGCCGGCCATTTTGAATAATGTCCAGACGTCCAGAATCGGTGGCAAATTTGACGCCATCGACTTCCAGCTTGGCGGAGGCATCCTCTAAAAGTTCGTCTGTTTCTTCATCTTCCAGCTCAACTTCTTCGTCGTTTTCATTTTTAACCGTGGTGACAATTTTGTCGCCTTCTCTTTTCAATTCAATTCTCAAATTACCGGTTCTGATTTTGGTTTCTTCTTTATCGTCTTTTAACCTTGTTTCGAAACGGCCCTGTTCGTTTCTAGTTTCAATTCTGGTTTCGCCGGGCCTGGTTTCGATTCTGGTTCTGGTGTCGCCTGTATTGGATTCGATTCGGGTGGTGTCGGCTGAGCCAGGACCACTGGAGGTAGAAGTGGATGGGTTATCTGATGAATCCGAGTCGCTAGATCCCGAGGAGCCTGAGTCAGACGAACCCGAGCCAGATGAGCCGGAGCCCGAGGAACCATTGTCTTTATCGGAGCTGCTTAAGATGTTGTCTTGATTGTTGGTGGTTTTGTCGGCACTGATGATGGATAGGCCAATTAAAATGGCAAAGGCAATAGCAACTAAAGGGACAAATTGGGCGAACCCTTTTTTCATTGGCAGCTATTTTAAGCGTATAGCTTATTGTAGGACGTTGTCAATTTTCCTCAAAATTTACAAAAACCTTGCAATTTGAACAATTTCAATATATACTGAAATTCAGTATGGACGTAGTCAGATTCGTCAAATCATTCAGCAAGGGGCAAATAACTATTCCCAAAAAGATTAGAGAATCTATCGGCCTCTCCAGCGATTTTTGGCTTAAAGTCTCGACAGACAACGGAAAGATTATTGCCGAACCAATAGAGGAAGAAAAGATTAGAGATAAACAAGAATGGAAGAAAAGTTTACTTAAAATGAAACCTGTAGACATAGATTTGGAAGAAATCAAAAGAAATAGAGAAGAAATTGAAGATAGACTCAAAAGACAAAATCCGTGAAGAGACTTCTTCTGGATACTTCCGTTGTCATAGATTTCCTTCGTCGACCGGATAAAGAAAACAGTCTATTTTATAAACTAACGGATGAAGAGCTTTTTATTTCTATAATTACCCACACAGAACTTTATGCAGGAAAAAGTATCTGGGAGAAAATTGAAGTCAAAAAAACTGTAGAGCGAACACTTTCCGGTTTGCAAATAATTTCATTGTCACCGGACATATCTAAAAAAGCGGGATACATTAAAGTTCATAATCAAGGAGTTTCACTAATTGATGCTATCATTGCGGCCACAGCGATCAAACATTCTTTACTTTTATCAACTTTGAATCTAAAAGATTTTGAGAAGATTAATGATCTAAAAATTATTTAATTCAGCTCTCCAAAGCTAGATTTAGTCCTCATGAAAGCAGTTAGCAGAAATATTTAATCAATAACTAATTCTGTTACAATTAATTTAATGGCCAAATGGATCATAATCACTGTCGTTTTGTTTTTTCTAACTGGCACTATAGTTGGACTTGCAAGTTTTCAAAAGGGATGTTCAACTGGCTCCCCGCCAAGCTTTGAATTTTTCTGGCAATATGGAGGAAGACTTGTCTCTCCCTCAAGTGGATTAAAAATCCCCATAATTTATGACGGAAATGTAGTTGGCTATCAACAAGAGGGTTGTGCTCCAGATAAAATTGTATATCCCATTGAACCCATAGCGGCAACATTAATTTCCGGATCAATTGCAATCTATAAAGGAATAGCAAAAGTAAGCAATAAATTTAAAAACAAGTAATTTCATCTCTTGATATAATTTCGCCCCGTGAATCTCATTAAGTTCGCTCAAATTGTCGGCAAGCTCAAAACAACCAAAAGAACCGGCTGGGTCAATGCCGGCATCAAAAACCCGGAATCTGTTGCCGAGCATTCATATCGACTCGCCGTTCTTTGCATGATTCTTGGCGATCAGCTCAAACTAAACACCGAAAAGATTGTCCGAATGGCCTTAATCGACGATTTAGCAGAAAGCGTCGTGGGGGATCTGGTTATTAAAAGGGGGAATAAAACAATAGGGGATAAAGGCAAAAAATTTCAACTTGAAGAAAAAGCAATCAAAGAAATTTTCTCAAATATCGATAATGGTCAAGAATATGTCAGTCTTTGGCAAGAGGCTCAAGCAGGGGATAGTAAAGAATTCCAAGTCCTCAAACAACTCGATAAATTGGAAATGGCCATGCAAGCACTTGAATACGAAGATCAAATCGAATCTAAAAAATTAGACGAATTCTGGATAACTGCTCAGAATTATACTGTTGATAAAAAGCTAAAGCTTATTTTAAAAAAACTTTCAAAATTACGGTCAAAAAACTGAGGACTTGACAACTTGACAACCATAGCTATAATATTAGCAGTCGCAAGCATCAACTGCTCGCGACTTTTGCCCTGAATTTGCCTTTCTGTCCATAAACTATTAACTATTAACCATTAACTATGTTGAAACCTTTAGCCGGTTACGTACTAATAGAACCTGCCGCAAAAGAAACTAAAACTGCCTCCGGAATTGTTTTACCTGACACTGCCGACGAAAAACCTCAAGAGGGCAAAGTTTTAGCTTGCGGTGACGATCTTGTTGAAGAAGGCAAAACAATCAAATGCCCCGTTAAAGTAGGCGATAAAGTCGTTTACAAAAAATGGGGCGGTAACGAAATCAAAGTCGAAGGTAAAGAACTCCTGCTCACCAAGTTCGAAGACTTAATGGCAGTCGTTACAAAGTGACGAGGTACTCGGGTCATCAGGCCATCGGGGTATCAGGCTATCAGATTCCTGATAACCAGATAACCTGATAACCTGAATACCTGATAACCTGAATACCTGATAACCATATCAAAATGGCAAAACAACTACTTTACGCAGAGGAAGCCAGAACAAAATTAAAAGCCGGCGTTGACAAACTGGCCAACGCTGTTGCCACTACACTCGGTCCCAAAGGCCGCAACGTTGCTCTCGACAAAAAATGGGGTGCCCCCAACGTTGTCCACGACGGTGTCTCCGTTGCCAAAGAAATTGAACTAGAAGATCCCTTTGAAAATATGGGTGCTGCGCTCGTCAAAGAAGCGGCTTCAAAAACCAGCGACGTTGCTGGCGATGGCACCACTACAGCTACCGTTCTGGCTCAAGCCATGGTCGAGGAAGGCCTCAAAAACATTACCGCCGGCGCCAACCCAATGATCCTCAAGCGTGGTGTCGAAAAAGCCACTGAGACCATTGTTGCCGAACTTAAGAAAATGGCCAAGAAAGTTGCCGGCCAGGATGAAATCGAAAAAATCGCCACCATCTCCGCAGCAGATCCTGCAATCGGCAAATTAATTGCTGACGCCCTCCAAAAAGTTGGTCCGGACGGCGTTGTTACAGTTGAAGAAGGCAAAGGCCTTGAACTCTCCGTTGAATACAAAGAAGGAATGGAATTTGATAGGGGGTTCGTCTCTGCCTACTTCGTCACCGATCCGGACAAAATGCAGGCAATTGTCGAAGACGCTCACATTTTAATAACCGATCAAAAGATTTCTTCCTTAAATGATCTTCTTCAGTTCCTAGAGAATTTCGTCAAAGTTTCAAAAACTCTGGTTATTATCGCCGATGAAGTCGAGGGCGAGGCACTTGCCACACTGGTAGTCAACAAACTGCGCGGAACTTTCAACGTTTTGGCCATCAAAGCCCCGGGATTTGGAGATCGCCGTAAGGAGATGCTTGAGGATATTGCCGTCTTAACAGGCGGCACGGTCATCTCTGAGGACATGGGTAGAAAGCTCGAATCGGTCAAAATTGAAGACCTGGGTCGCGCCGACAGAGTAGTTTCTGATAAGGACAACACCATTATAATTGGTGGCAAAGGCACCAAGAGTGCGCTTGAAGCTCGCATCAAACAAATCAGAAACGAACTTGCCACCACTGACAGCGATTTTGACAAAGAAAAACTCGAAGAAAGACTAGCCAAGCTTTCTGGCGGAGTAGCTGTTATCAATGTCGGTGCCGCCACCGAAATTGAGCTCAAGGAGAAAAAAGAAAGAGTCGATGACGCCGTCCATGCTACCAAAGCGGCCGTTGAGGAAGGGTATGTCGTCGGCGGGGGAGTTGCCTTAATTCGCGCCATTAAAGTCTTGGATAAGCTTGCCTCAGCTACCTCCCAGACAGATGAAAGAATCGGAGTTGAAATTGTCCGTGATTCTCTGGAAAGACCACTCAAAAAGATTGCTGAAAATGCTGGAGTAGATTCCGGCTGGGCTGTCAAAGAAGTTGAAAAGGCAACAGGCAATATTGGCCTAAATGCGCTGACAGGTAAGTTCGAAGATTTAGTCACAGCTGGAGTGATCGATCCTGTTAAAGTCACCAGAACCGCTCTTCAGAACGCCTCATCAGTCGCCATGATGGTTTTGACGACAGAAGCTTTAATTACCGATTTGCCGGAAAAAGAAAAAGCGATGCCGTCAATGCCTCCCGGCGGCATGGGCGAGTATTAATCCTTCTTCTCGTCATCCTTAATCAACTTTGTCAGCTGATAGGTCACAAATACTGCAAAAGCTGTAATCAAGACGGCGTAAACAAACCTGGAGAGTATTCCCGAACCACGCGATATATACTGATCAATGTACTCCTTAACAAAAGCCTGAATAGCCTCATTCCACGCCAAGGCCGCCACTAGCCCGAAACCAGCTGTGGCCAGCGTCACCAGTTGTTTAATTAACTCTTTGCGAAGCTGCTTCACATTGATAATAGAAATTAGTTACTAGAAAGTAGAAAATAGTTATGGAAAATGGAAATTAGAAAATAGTTTTCTTATTTCTAATCTCTAATTTCCATTACCAATTTCCACTAACTAATCTCTATTTTTAATCTGTATCACTTCAAAGTAATCTTAATTCTAGCATTCTCCACATGCGCCGCAAACTCCACAATATCAGTTTTAGCCCTCACTCTGTAAGTCTTCTGTCCATTGGGAAGCTGCAGCTTCCCAGAAGTCTTGTAAGCTGCGGATCCAGTGTTATTGCTAATCTGGCTTTCGAAGTACCCAGTTTTATCCTCAACGTTATACAATTGAGCATAAGCAGCTCCGTTACCACCCTCAACCCAAATCGAAGCCTCAAAAACCACTGATTCGACATTGGAGTACTTAGAAGTATCAATCTTTACATCTGTACTAGTTAAATCTGCAAATTCACGACTTTTAGTTGCTCCTGAGCCCATCGGTATAAAGATCTCTTTCTGAGCCGTTTGCACAATGGTTTGAGCCTCCTTCTCCACTATCGTTTTCGTCTCCACGGTCTTAATCTCAGTCCTAGGTTCGACAGGAGGTGACGGAGAACCCAAGTCGCTAGGAGAAGGGGTTATTACCTCGAGCTTTCTTTCCGCCTCTCTGGTCTCGCTTCCGGCTGAATCGTTTGCCGGCAAGGCTTGCCTCTGGCCTTTTATGACTAAATAATTTAAAAACAAAAGATCCGCCACAGCCACTACTATAATTGCCAGGGCCATTTTCGATAAAATTCTACTAATAAAGGATTCATCCATCCTTAATCCATCTTATCAAATTAGCACTGGTCGTTAGTCGTAAGTTTATATAAATGCTATATTTAAATTAAGTTTCAAAGATTGCTGTCAGTTGTCAATTGTTAGTGGTCAAATGTTAAAATCATGGCTTTCAAACCCCCAACACAAAGACAAAAAGAAAAGCTTTCAAAGTTACTGGCCAAAGGGGAGAAAGTCATCTTGGTAACCTCAATTGGTTCCAGATACTTTCTAATCAGGTTATTGTTTCTCTTGCCCTTTGCCTTCTTGTTTATCGGTCTTCCAAAACTTGGTCAACTTTTAAGAATGAGGCAATCCTATGTCTATGCTCTCACTAATAAGAGATTCTTAATTATAAGAGGTATCTTCACTAGGAAAATCGTTACTGCGCCCCTTGAAAGAATCACCCATATTACAGTCGAGCAATCTATAGCCCAGCGTTACCTCTACAACACCGGGCATTTAGTCATCATTACTGCCGGCTTCGATCAAAGAGAAATAGTTATTGAGCACATCGGCGACCCTGTGGCTTTCAAGATTTTAGTAGAAGAATTGACATCCAAACTCGAGGACGAAGATGATCAGTTTAGCCTCAGGGCTTTAAGTGCCTGAGAAGTCAGACTGTCCCAAAGTATCCGGTAACACACTTGCGGGGTTAACTGCCACGTCATGATCGTAAATCTCCAAGTGAACGTGAGGACCAGTAGTTCGTCCCGTTAGCCCCACTGTGCCAATTACAGCTTTTGTGTCAACTGTGTTGCCAACTCCAACTTCAATTCTGCCCACATGAGCGTATAGAGATTTAAGGCCGTCACCGTGGTCAATTACAACGATATTCCCCTTACCATCATTAACTCTGCCGGCGAACTCAACAGTACCGGCACCCACGGGGTGAATAGGAGTACCCAAGGGGCCTGCGATGTCGTTTGCCCTATGGTAGCCGTGGTAGCCCTGCGAGAGTCTACCCTCAATAGGGCTTCTGAATTCAAATGGTGACAGCTTGGAGGCTATCTCCTGGCTAATTTCCACGCTAGGCTCATTTTGCTCGTCAGGCTCCTGGGCCACGATAATTCTGTGGCCATTGATCTCAATTTTGGCTTCATGAGGTTTAATCGCGGAAACAGCCACGCTTGTGAGCTGGAAAATGACTGAAAGCACAAGAATCAGCTTCATGGCTAGTTTTAACCTTGGCCTGATCTTAAGCTGAGTAAGAACAAAAAGGAGCGCAAGTAGACTCATGCCCGCAAGTGCAATCAAGATAGGGGAGACGTTCATACTACCAGTTTTACCCAACTTCGAGCTGGCGCAAGCTACGGCATGTGACGAGATAGCCTTGATTCGTCTAATGTATTTATTCATGTTTTTTCAAAGGCAAGTTTGACTTGCCCACGTAAAATCCCACAATAGAACTTTCTGAGAATCATGGGTCGTCTAAGCCGACCCATAGTGGGAATTTTACGAAGGCAAATTCTAGCAGATTTCACCCTAAAAGTCAAATCCCATAATAATCCTAGATTATCGTTTTGCCATCACCATAGCTTGCACTGAGCGAAGTCGAAGTGTTAACTTTATCCCAATGCCCACCCTAAATGGAAAATGGAAAATGGCCTCCGGCCCGGGGCCTCTGGCCCGCAGGGAAAATGGAAAATTGTTTCTTAAAAGCTTACTTTTTGTCACTTGTCAATTGTCAATTGTTCTGCTTCTTTCCGGCTGCACTCTCATCGGCACCCAAAAACCAGCTGCACTCCAAGTCACTTCGACCCCGGAAGCCTCAGTGTTTTTAGACGGTAAACACTTAGGAAAAACTCCCTATTTTTCAGAACAGCTCAAGGCCGGTGAGTACCTTTTAAAAATCACTGCGTCTGAGGCAAGCTTTGTGGACAAAATAACCTTAACTTCCGGTACCCTTACCGTCGTCAATCGCGAACTTGCCAACAACTTTCTTGCCCAATCAGGAGAGAACTTATGGCTGAGACCTCAGGAAAAAGGTCTTTTTATTTCCTCTCAGCCTACAGAGACAGACGTTACCATTGATGGCAAGTACATTGGTAAAACCCCTCTTCTGATTACCGATATCGAGGACGGTGAGCACAAAGTTCTTCTTTCTCAAACAGGCTATGTGCAGAGGGAATTTGCCATTAAAACCGCCAGCCGTTATCAGCTTGTTGCCGACGTTAGCCTGGCTTCTGAAATTGCCAAAGGCATTAATAAACCGCAAGTCAGCGCACCTCAGATCTTAAAAATTGAGGTCGTAAAAGCACCACAAGGGTTTTTAAGGGTTCGCCAGGAACCTCAAACAACTTCCACCGAAGTCGGCAGAGTCCGAACTGGCGATCAACTGGAAATCATCCAGGAAACCGGCGATTGGATCAAAATCAAATTCGACGGCCCGCCTAGCCGAGCTGGCGAGGCTGGCAAACAAGGCTGGATCCAAACCCAATTCACCAAAAAACTTTAGCTTTGTCTATTGACATGTTTTGTCATGTTTAATACAATATAGTTATGATTAGTAATCAAGTTTTGCCAAAAGTTTACACTCCGGAGCAGGTAGCGAGTATGCTTCAGCTTAGTAAAAATACGGTTTATCAGTTGATTAATCGGGGAGATATTGTGGCCAAAAGAATCGGTAAAGTTTACAGAATTCCGGCTAGCTCCCTGACCTTTGTATTTACAGGTTTAGATGAGGATATCTATAGAGCACAACAAGAAGATTTGCAAAACTTTGCCAAAATAGAAAAAGAGCTTTCCAAGGTAAGAGCAAAAATGTGGCGAAAATAAGCAAGGCCTTCTTGCAAATAAAAGTCTTTATCGATTCGGATGTTGTAATTTCTTCACTGCTTTCACAAACCGGTGCCTCCAATCTTATTGTGAATAATGCCGATTTAAGATCTTTTATCTCGAATTTTTCTCATGAAGAGCTGAATAGAACTGTTGATAAATTAGGAATTGATAAAAATAAGCTAGAAAGAATATTAAAAACCAGATTAAAAATTATCAAAATAAAGTTAGACAAAGAGAAAATTTTGGATAGATTTGCCAGCTACACCAATGACATTAAAGATGCTTATATCGTAGCAGGAGCAAAAGCAGCTCAAGCAAAATTTTTAGTTACCTTCAATACCAAGGATTATAAAATAGAAAAGATTCAACAAGATTTCGGGCTTAGAGTAATACTTCCTGGTGAGCTATTGCAATATTTAAGAAGCATTTATTAAAGTAAGCGCCGGCCAATGGCTGGATCCCCCTAAAAATTCATTTGAAAAAGATCAGACACATTTAAGACAGTACCCCAGATTTTAACAAGATAATCTACGTACTCCCTATCTGACATATTCCAATCCTTTATCTGTAATTTTATAATATGTTCCTTTCCCTACTCCAACACTTTCCAATAATCTAATGTGTACCAGTTTTTCAACCGCGTTGTAGGCACCTTTTCTGCTTAAACCGGTGAGTTGTAATACATCTGCCGTTTTAATCGTACCTTTTTGGGTAGCCAGTTTGAGTATTTTTCTTTGATTATCGCTTATATAGTCCTGCCTGCCAAATGTACTTTTTTTTTGCAACATTTCTTCTATCCTGGATTTTGCCCTTTCAGCCTCAATTAGCATGCCCGACACAAAATACTCAAGCCATCTGGTTAAGTCTGGTTGCCCACGAACTCCGTATTTATCAGCCGAACTTAATGCCTCATAATATGCCTTTCTGTTTCTGTTGTAAAAACTTTCAGGGGCAAAAAAACTAACCATGTCGTAGTCGTTTTGGATAAGTATTAAGGTCGTTAAAAGTCTTGTTATCCTGCCATTGCCGTCTTCAAAAGGATGGATGGCGACGGATTGGTAGTGGGCAATACCAGCAAGTAAAATTGGGGATAAGTTTTCTGGATTTGGGTTGTTTATCCAAGAAACCAATTCTTGCACCAAAGTTGGAACTTTGTAATGCTCTGGAGGCATATAATCCCCGACATATACTTGCCTTGTCCGATATTTACCAGCAATCTCGTTATCTATATCTTTTAGAAGTGTTGCGTGTATTCCCTTTACAGTTTGCTCACCAACCTTAAAGCCTTTTTGCCTACCGAATTTTTCAATACTTACCAAGGCTTTATTGTAGTTTTCTACCTCTTTTATTTCCTTTTCTTGTGCGGTTACCGGTATTCCACTTAAGACCTCACCTACTTGTTTTTGTGTCAGGGTATTCCCTTCAATTGCAGTTGATGCGTGGACAGTCTCTACAGCCACTTTCGATACTAGCTCTCTTCTATAATTTTCGGGAAGTTGAACTGCCCTAAAATACCCAAAAACTACCCCTATTTTTTCTATATCTTGGGTTATTTTAGGCGTAATTGTGAACCTGGGTGTGTACATCGTAGATTATAATTACTGCCTATATAATACTCATAAAGTACCTATATGTCAATGTTGGTTTTAGGATCTCTTGGCGTGATGTTTCAAACTCATCGGCCAATAAACTTCTCAAATTGCCACCTTTGTCTCAAGAAGCTGGAGTAAACCCTATGGCAATTCGGCTCTATGACATCCAGTCACCCAAATCTATCCATAATCTAAATCTTCCCAAAACTTTTGATACAAAATTATCCAAACTCTTTGAAGAAAATTAAACAAGGCTTACTCCAAGCCATCTACACCAAAAAGCTCTAGAAATAAGACATCTTGACATCTATATGCCTATATGTTACTTTCAAAACACAATGCAAAACGCAGTCAGAACCACCATTAGAATTAGAAAGGACTTGTTTGACAAATCAAGATTACTCGCTTTTAATCAAGGGACGTCACTTCAAAGGACAATCAATGACGTAATAGCTCTAGGTTTAAGCAGAATCTCAAATTTGGATAGCCAAAAACAAGCAATGGCTAAAATTGACGAGTTTAGGGAAAGCCTTAAAGATCAAAAAATTAATCCTCAAGCATTACTTTCTGAAAGCAAAAAAGACCAAAAGTGATTGTCAAAAATGTAGTTCTTGATTCTTCAGTTATAGCTAAATGGTTCCTCCCGGATGAAACGTTTAAAAGTTACGCTTTAAAAATAAAAGAAGATTTTGTCAATCGAAAAGTGATCGTATCAGTACCGACCTTAATTTTTTATGAAGTTAGCAATTTGCTAAAAACAGCAATTAAACGCTTAAGAATTAATAAACATATAGCGATCAAAGCCTACCAGGGATTTCTTGATTTAAACTTTCTTGTGCACTCTTCAGTTGATTTATTTAAAACTTCTCTTGAAAAAGCCATTGATCTTGATATTTCTTCTTATGACGCAGCCTATGTAGCTTTAGCTGAATATCTAAAATCTCCTCTATATACCGCAGATGATAATTTAATCAAAAAGTCAAAAAGTAAATTAGTAAAAAGTTTAAAAGATTACGATAATTAGGCTTGCTCCAAGCCATCTACACCAAAAAGCTCTAATTTCCCCATTGACAAACTGTGAAAAGATTCCAATAATAAATTTGTCTTCTGTTCACAATCCTGAGCGAAGTTCTGCATTTGCAGAACGGAGTCGAAGGACCGCAACATTTATCTGCCCCCAAAATTTAATATGAATTTTTTCTCTGCTTTACAAAAAAATATTTCTCAGCTATTATCGAACGTAAATAGCTTTAACTAAAATGCCAACAATTAGTACAAAAGCCGAAAAAGCACAAGCCGAAAAAGCAAAAAAACTCACAAAACCATACCTCATCAGAAAAGTCACCGCGATTGAAGTCAAGAAAAAATCCATCTCAAAACTTTTGGAAGAAATGGCCGATACCGGCTTTCAAGGACGAAAACTTGCCGAAGTTGCCGCAACTTGGGAAAAAATGATTAAGGACAAAAGCGCAACCATTCTCATGGGTTACGCCGGATCTCTTTCCACCACCGGCCAGTGGAAAATGATCAACTGGCTCATCGAAAACCGCTACATCGACATTTTAGTCGGCACCGGCGCTAATCTTTCCGAAGATATTGTCGATGCCATGGGCTTTTCCTACTGGAAAGGCACGCACATGGTCGACGACGCTGTGCTTCTTGCAACCGACATCAACAGATACTATGACGTTTATGGCCTTGAGACAGATTATATGGTAATGACAGAAATGATTGGTGAATTCTACGTCAAAAACCTCAAGCCGGATCATCCGTATTCCTCAAGAGAAATTCTCCACCTTTTTGGCAAGTGGCTTTGGAAAAAAGGCATCAAAAGTATTGTGGCAACAGCCGCCCATTACAATGTCCCTGTCTTTTGTCCTGCCATTGTAGACAGCCCTTATGGTGATGGCGGCCTGGTAGCCAAAAGTCAGAACTTTAACTTAGTCATCGATAATATGAAGGATTACATAGAATTCATGAAGCTAGCTGAAAAAGTCAAAGAAACCGGTGTCATCTATATTGGCGGAGGAGTACCTAAGGATTTTATTCAACTATTTGCGGTAACTCCCGACCTCATGTATGAATCAAGAAGAGTTCCCGGTCGAACTGCCAAAGTTTTCAGGGCAAAACGTGGTGAAAAGGAAGAACTTGTCGAATCCTACTATCCTCACAAATATGCTATTCAAATTACAACCGACAGTCCTCAATGGGGCGGCCTCTCCGGCTGTACCTTTGAGGAAGCCACTAGCTGGGGTAAAGAAGAGCCGGAGGGTAATAACGTCCAGTGTTATTGCGATGCCACAATCGGTATTCCCATTGTTACCCATGCCTTGGTCGAGCGAGTTAAAGGTAAAAGAAAAGGAACCGATTTCTCCTGGTTCTTTAAAGGACTCGATTCACGCACATAGATGGCGGATTTACGGGGACCTAATTTTAACTACCCCCAAACAGAACCCTTTAATTTCTTGGGTCTAGACATTCAAGATTACGACTCATCAAAAGTTGTCGTTTTGCCAGTCCCGTATAATTCCACCACTTACTGGAAATCCGGCACCAAAGATGGGCCTCGAGCAATAATCGAGGCCTCAAGACACCTGGAACTTTGGGATGAAGAGCTCAAAAAAGACTCGTCAGAGGTTGGTGTCTTTACCCTTGGCGAGGTTCAAGTCTCCAAAAATTCTCCCAAAGAAACTATCGATCGAGTGACAGATATCATCGCAGGCATACTCAAAGACAACAAATTTCCTTTAATGCTCGGCGGCGAGCACTCCCTGGCCCTTGCCGGTGCCGCTGCCTGCGCCCAAAAATACCGCAATCTTTCTGTGCTTCAACTTGATGCCCACACTGACTCTCGGTTTGAATTTGAAGACACTCTTTACTCGCATGCCACAACTATGCGCAGAGTCGTTGAAGATCTAAAAATTCCCGTTACTCATGTTGGTATTCGCAGTCACAGCAAAGAAGAGGCCGAATTTTTCAAAAAATCCAAATTAAATAATATTTTTTATGCTCCTGAACTTCCAGTCAGTAAAATTCTTGCCACTCTCAAGAAAAATGTCTATCTAACATTTGATCTTGATGCTTTTGATACATCTATCATGCCAGCTGTTGGTACACCCGAACCCGGTGGAATTGGTTGGTATGAAACCCTTGCACTCCTTAAAAAAGTTGCCCAAAAACACAACATTGTTGGCTGCGATATCGTCGAGCTTGACCCCATCCCCGGACAGCAAGCCCCCGATTTTCTTGCCGCCAAACTGGCCTACAAACTTATAGGATACAGATTCTTATGAAGATATGCTATAATTTTGTTTATGGTTGAATTCACTGAAGGCGAACATAATCAAGAAGGTTACAATCCTATCGGTCCCGTCCGACGCGACTTCGATAGAGAAAATATCTACAGGGAAAAAGGAAGGGCAATAATTGACGATCCTGATCTGCAAGCTTTTTTGACGTTTCTCAGGGGATCTGTACGAGAGGGGTCCCTTCTAAACTTAGGAGCTGGAAGTACCCACTGGTACTACATGCCAGCAGTTGAAGATAAAGTTACCTGTATAACGGCTTTTGATCTTTCTGCCAAAAACATTCAAGCATTAAGAGAGTTCTACCAGGCCTTAAAGGGTGAAGCAGCAACTTTCCAATACGCCGAAGGCAGGGATGTAGAAAATTTAAAAACATTAATAGAAGCAATCGCCAGGTATAAACGATATGGTCAAGGTCGAACTCCTGAAGGGATCACCCGGGCTCTAGTAGCAAAAAGTCTAACACCAGATGGAAAGGCGGATCTAATCGTTGGCGATTATTACGATCTGGATAGAAGCCTAGGTGATAGAAAATTTGACAATATCATGATGACTTTTGCCATATTTGCACCTCAAGGGGTGCACGAACTTACAGAGCTTCCACTTTTTAAACAGATTAGAAACCATTTAAATCCACAAGGTCGTTTAATAATAATTGATTTTCAAGAATTCACTGAAGAGAATATTGAAACTTTTGGTGAAGATCCAATTGTTACCCAAAAGTACCACACGAATCTGACGATTGACCAAAATTCGCTGAGAAAAGCATTAAAAAAAGCTGGTTTCGAATCGGTTAGAGTCCGAAAATATATTCCAGGGACCGAAGGCAGTCTTGAAAAAGAAGAAGGGATGATAGTAATTCTAGCAACGGCCGAAGCTCCCCAATAGCCAAGATTTTCCAGCTGCCAAACTGGCCTACAAGCTCATTGGCTATAAATTTACTGGAAGAAACTAACATAAGTTCATATCTCCATCAATGTTTACAAATTGAAATTGCCATCACACAATTCGCCATGGCAAAATTGATGATGGTTTTACGTTCGTAATTATGCAATCCCCTAAATTTGGTAAACTTAGCTTATGATTGTTAAATCTCTTCTCAAACTCATCGACGAGGCTATCATGCCCGCAGCTGCTTTGATCATTGGTAAAATGCTTGGCCTTCTTTTGGCCAGTCTCTATTTCCAATTACCTTTTACGGTCCAAGCCGGCCATTTCCTTAAAATCTTACCTGCTGTTGAATTTGCCAATCTCAAAGATTACATTCTGGCCGAAAGCTACTCCAACATGGGTATGTTTATAGCCGCCAGTCTCGGCACTCTTTTGGTGATCATCCAAGCCCACTACTTCCACGAAAGTCATATCCACCCCACTCTTCATGCCAAACTAGTCGCATTAAATTTAGAAAATCTTGTGGCTCCAAGCTACCATCTCTATCATCAAGCTGCCATCTGGCTTATCTTTTTGTGGCTGACAGTCGGCTTTCTGATTATCTCCACAGTTCTGGGCATTACTTATCCTTATCTTGCCTTCATCGCTTTTATTGTTGCCGCCAACTTTTCCTGGGTTTTTGCCATTGATATCGAAAGGGAAATAGAGCTTAGTAGGAACTAGTAGAATTGACCTAATTAACCTAATTATTCTAATTGACCTAAAAATTAGAAATTTATTAATTGGGATATTATTTAGAAATTAGAAATTAGAGTAATTAGAAATTTAAAATGAATAATCATTTTCTCAAAATCACTGCCAACTTTTTCGCCACCCTAATTTTAATTGCTATTCTTGCCCTACCTCTTTTATTTGCCGCAAGTTTTACAAAAGTGGCCGGAGTCAAAAACCAGTCAAAATATCTAATAGTTTCCCAAATCGACAAATTCCCAGATATGACTTTATCACAACAAGAAGATCGCTATAAAATTTCCTTTGATAAACTTGGCCCATCCCAAGCCTTTCTTTCAGTCCTCATTCTCAATAATCCCACCAATCAAACTCAAACTTATTCACTGGACGTCACATCCGGCCAAGCCAAGCCCTTTTTCAGCGAAGATCTCGATAATCAAATCACCAAAATCGCAGTTCCCCAAAAAACCTCAGTTCCCATTAGCCTCTTCTCAGGTGAAGAAGCTACTGCCGAAGGTCAAACAATTGAATTTACTATTCGAGCAAACTAAATGTCTTTAAAACCAATATACTAGTATAATGGTACTAGTTCCAGTCACCAGAGTAGAGCTTCGCTCGGGCCTTCATATCAGTTCCAGAACGTAAAGCCAAGTCCAGAGGTTTCAATATTTTGTCCACCTTTTGCCAGAATTCCTTAGCTCCATCTCTCTTAACAAGTATCTTGATCGTCTTATGAAACTGGTTATTTCTGGTAACCAGCAGGTTTTTATATGTTCTTATACTCTCGTAGCTCATCGAAAGAACCGACGCAATCTCGCCTGATAAGTATCCCCGTTTCAACATCATCAAAAGAACCAGTCTTTTTGAAAGCATAACTTTCTCTTCATCTGTTAAAAAACCATCAAGAAAATTTTCTATCTCACCCGAATTGTTAAGGGAAGCAATCAGGAAAGAGAAGTATTCTCGTATTTCTGCAATCTTTTTTGGGTGCAATTTTATTCTTGAAACCCGCGTCACGTTTCAAAAACTAATATACTAGTATAATAGTAACAAGTCAATGCCCTTTCGCCTTCTCCAACCATTGTTGGTATAATCACGAAACAATCACGAAACGGGATCGTGATAGACCTACTGCAAATAGCGAATTATTCTGGCCGGCAAAAAGTCGCTGCCGTAAATAATCACAAAAACCAAGACCATCCACAATATTACTGAAGTCAGAAGCGGGATATCAGAGAGTAAAATTCTCTCCGGCGATTCGCCCTCTTTTTTCTCATAAATCACATACAAATACCTCATTACGCCATAAATCACAAAAGGTACAGTAATCATCAGCCATTTAGATGCCAAAAAAGTTCTTGGCAAATAGTCGCCAAACAAAACTAAAACTTGCGGTCCTGCAGAAGGTGGGGGTTGCAAAAACGTAAACATCGTATAAGAAAGCCAGGATGCAGTCGCAAACATAATTGTTAAGGAATCAAGAAGTGTCTCCGGATAATGATGCAAAATCCTTCTCGTCCCAAGAGTCTTTTCTTCACTCGCCATAAGCAATGTACGCTCAGAGCGCCTTTTTCCAATTGCCAAAAACAAGGCCAGAGACACAACCGTTAAAATAAACCAAACCGTTACGTGAGCGTCAATTAGCGAGGCTCCCGCGTAAACTCTTAGTAAAAATCCCGAAGCGATCGCCATCACATCCACCAAAATCACCGATCTTAAAAACAGAGAATAAACAATCTGCAAAATTGTGTAAGCAATAGCCGCATATGCAAAGAATGACGAAAGTTTACTGGCCAGAAATAGCGCCACAATCAAAATTAAAACTGCGCAAATCAGTGCCACAATTGGATTAATCTTTCCTGCTGCAATTGGCCTTTTTCTTTTATAAGGATGGACAAGATCAGATTTGAGATCAATTACGTCATTAATAATATAAATTCCCGAAGTTATCATCGAAAAAATGAAAAAACCAAAAATTGTAATAAAAAATTTGTTAGGATTAAAAAATTCACCTTCGAAAACTAATGGAGCAAAAAGAGCTAAGTTCTTAAGCCATTGTCTTGGCCGTGCAGAGATTAACAACCAAAATGGTAACCAGATTAATCTTGGGCCTTTTGTTGTAAACTCATATTGAGCCAAAGCAATCCTCCTAAGACAATAATAGCGCTAACAATTCCTGCGAAAAGTTTTTCAGTCGGCGAAAGAGTCAGCGCAATAAGCCCCAAAATAGCACACAAAAGCCAATAAAACAAGGCTACTCGTCTCTGTCCCCAGCCTAGTTCCATCAGCCTGTGTTGCAGATGTTTCCGGTCTCCGACAAAAGGTGATTGCCTGTTTATAATTCTCCTGATGATTGTAAAAACCCCATCAATTAGCGGTACTGCCATTACTAAAATTGCAGTTCCTACTCTTGCTCCAGCTAGTATTGCCAAAACCGCTACTAAAAATCCCAAAAAATAAGACCCGGAATCTCCAGGGAAAATTTTTGCCGGATAAAAGTTAAAAAACAAAAATCCCAAAGTTGCACCTGCTCCGACTAGTGCCATTTTAGTAACAATAAGCTCATTCGGATCTTTCGGGAAAAATCTCAAAGTGGCTATAAATATTACCATCAGCGAAGCAAAAACTATTCCAGGCATTTGTCCATCCACTCCTGTCGAAAAGTTAACCATGTTAATGACCCATACAATCCAAAATAGTGCGAAAATATCTGCCAAAACTAAAATCGAATGTTCTCCAAAAAAATTAAAACTAAGACGCCAGAAATCTAGATGAATTACAGGTCCCAAGCCAAAGCCAGAAGAGTCAAATAGCGTAAACGGATTAGTTATAAAAGTAATACCTACTCCGCTGGCAATCACAAGTAGTGCTGCCAAAATTTGAAAGAAAAGTTTATACGAATTTTTTAAATCATATTTATCATCCATAATCCCAACTACCACAAGCAACAAACCTCCCAAAAAAACTCCAATAATTTGTTTTGATAAGCCAAGTGTCAAAACTATGGTTGCCACAAAAGCTAAAAAAATTGGAATTCCACCTGCCCTTGGTACCGCCCTCTTATGCAAAATTGCGGGGTGTTTATGGACTCTTGGATCATCAACTAGCCCGTATTTTTTAGCAAATAAAATAGTCAAAGGTGTCAAGATCAAACTTAAGATCAACGATACGCCAAAAGGAATAATTAAATTCATATTAAAAGACTGACTATTTTAAAAGTACCGTATAAAGTCGTCAAAGCTACCAAAAAACAGAAAATAGCCAGAATTCTCGAAAGAAATTTGTTTTCAGAAATTAGAAAAGTTTCAATTAAGAAGTTAATTATTAGGCAAACGAGACCAATGCCAGGTAAAAGCCACAAGCCAACAGGCGGGGAAAGAACATTTTCTCCCCATGGCCTTGAGTAATAAAGCGGAATTTCTGGAGGCAATTTACTCCAGGATCCCACGATTATGGCAGCCTGCAAAAAGATTGAAATTACGGCCGCCAAAAAAACGAGAAGTACAAATTTATCCTTTTGAAAGTTTCTTTGGGCAATTGTCGCATACGAATCTAAGTGGCGTGCGGAAGTATTGTTGTTGTTCTTAGCCATCTCTATTCAGGTTCTTTTATATAGACGTCAGCTGACTCTATCTTGGCAAACAATCTATATTTTACGACTAAAAGTCTTTCAAGCTCATTAAAATACCCAATAGAACTGGCAGGTTTAATAATATATTTTGGAGGACGCAAGGTGAGAGCTTTTGCCACTTCACTGCGCCCGCCACCAACTCCGAAAACGTGAAACGATGTAACATATCGGACGGGATTTTTTAAATCAGAAATTGCATAAAGCCATGGGTAGTCTCCCCATATATAGGCAGTTGGTTGCACATCACCCCTTGTGGCAAAGAAGTCGGCAAGTGCCATAATTGAGTTTACATTTTTGTCAAAATAGTCATTATAGTTATCAAGACCTTTTTTGCCCAAACTGTACGCCAAAAAGTTACCCCAGTATCCGAACTGATTTAACGGTCCCGAAGTCAAAAAATCGAAAAAGAGAACTTTGGTCAAAATCAAAAGAGGTGCTAAAAAGAAAAGACCAAAAATCAAAACATTTTTCTTGAATTTGAATTTTAGATTAATCGAAGCCAAAATCAGTGAAATTGCTGGGATCGTTTGAATCAGATAATGACCGTAAGTTCTTCCCGAAAAAAAACTGCCTAAAGCCGAAAAAGCGGCCCAAAGTAATAATAAATTTAAAAGCTGAACTTTTTTTCTAGCCTTTTGATAGGCGCCCCATGCCACAGCTGCCATAATTGGTAAAAACTTTAATAGGTTAATCAAAAAAGTATATTTGGGACTCTCACCAAAATAAATTCGATAGTAAGTATAAGCTGCGAAAATATATTCCCCGACTAAATTTTTTGGTGCAAAGTAGGCAATAAATGCTAAAAATGGAACTGCGAATCCAGCAGTTAAAACAAGTCCTTTGGTGAAAAACTGGCCAAAATTTTTACTGATCAAAAAGATATATATTCCCAGTGCACCTGTTTCCAGAGCGCCCACTTGTTTATAGAGGGAAGCAACCGCAAAAAGAAAGCCTGCGAAAAAAAGCGAAACATAATCGAATTTACGAAGAATTGCCATCAAGATCGCCAGTGTTATAGGCAGAATCATCAAGATTTCTGTTAAAGCCAAGTTTCCTTCTATAAGCCTTAGCGAGGTCAAAAATCCAAAAGTGAAAGTTGCCAAAAGTGCCCTCTTTTTACTAAGCATCTTTTGGCCAATTTCATAGATGACTGCTGCTGTTGTCAGAACGACGATCGCCGCCGCAAGTCTCAACCAGAACATAGAAACTCCGAAAAACTTAAAAATGGCAGCATAAGTCAAATAAATCATTGGCGGCTTGTTATCCCAAGAGTCACGATAGAGCACTCCTCCCTGATTCAAATTATTGGCAACCGCCGCAAAAATGCCCTCATCCCCGTACCAGAAAGGTTCGAAGAGTGATGGAAGACGGAAGATGAAAATTAGAAATAGAATTAAGGCAAATACCAAAAAATGCTTCTTCATATCAGACAACCGTAAATCATAAAAGAAATTAGTTTTTAGAAACTAGAGATTGGTTATGGAAAATGGAAACTGGAAAATTGTCCAATTTCTATTATCTAATGTCCATTACTTCTTTCCACTTTCTATAAACTATTTTCTATCATTTCGATACTCGGCCCTGGTCTCAACTCAAAATATCTTCCGGCCGGATTGTCATCGATTTTTACAACTCCATTTTGCACATATGCGTCTAGTAAACTTTTCCCTGAAAATTGCACTATTCCCTCTGGCAAAATTATTAGTTCATTATCAAGTCTAAAACGATTTCGATAGTAAAGGACTTCGGCGAAAGAAGGCAGAACGGTTACTATTTTATCGCGAGAGGCAATTTCAGGCAAAACTTTTTGTTCATAAACTTGGCGAAAAGTGTAAGGATAGCGGGTCAATGTCAGATAATCTATAGTCAAACTCAGTGCTATCACAGTGATTAATGTCAGTATTTTCAGTGGTTGCAATTTCAGTGTTCTCAGTGGTTGCAAGATAATCAGCGACAAGGGTACCGAAGCCGGGATCAAATATCTCCAGAAAAAAATTGGTCGAAAGGGTAATTTAAAACCGTTAATGGAAAGTCCTGGTAACGTTGCCAGAATAAATGGCACTACCGCCCAAAACCAAATCAAAATGTAGGCTTTTGCCAATATCCTCTTTTTTAAATGTTGAAAAAATCCTGTGAGTATCAACCCGATTGAAAGTGTCAATAAAAATGGTCGAAAACCATTTTCAAATTCTCCAGAAAGTATGCGCAAAATTGCCTCCCAGTGCGTTTTCCCATCTATTGGGCCGATCCAATAGCCGCTTCCGACGGATTTTAGCTGTCCCAACAAAAAAGGCATCCAAGGCAAATATAAAAGTCCGATGATTGCATAAATACCGATCATTTTCAAAAGAATTTTTCGATGAAAAAGTACAATATAAAATCCCTGTGCAAAAAGCGTCAAAAACATGTAGTAATGGGTATAAATGCCTAAGGTTGAAAAAAGAATAAAAAAGATCACATTAGTAACACCACCCCTACTTACCTCCCAAGGTGCGAGCTTTGACTCCTCAACTTTACCTCCAGTCACCTGCGAGGTGGGAGTACTTTTCACCTCGGAGGTGGATTTGTTCAAAATTCCAATCAAAAAATAAATAGATCCGACAGACGCAAATGCAAACATCGTATAGTTCCTTGCTTCAAACGCATAAGTAAAAAAGATTGGATTAACAGCGACAACTATTGCGCTCAAGAGTCCCCAGAATCTTTTTTTACTAATCACCTCCCAAGGTGCGAGCTTGGACCCTTCAACTTTATCCCTATTCACCTCCGAGGTGAGCTCGCTTGCCCTGAGCAAACCCGTACTGAGCGTAGTCGAAGCAGTCGAAGGGGGCTCCTCGGAGGTGGAATTAATAAGAAGAGATGCAAGCTTATAAACCAAAAAAATCGTCAAAAAGTAAAAAACAATGGAAACGATTCTTGTCGAAACTTCCGTTGGCGGGAAAACCTTATACCAAAGCTCAACCACCGTGTAATATCCGGGGGGATGAAAATCCGCTGCCGTGGTTTTTAGCATTTGCAAATACGGAAGTTGCGAAATCAGCGAAGTCCACGCCTCATCACCCCAAAAACCACGCGTCAAATAATTCTCTGTTAGGGGAAACATTTCCTAATCAGTATATTAAGAAAGTCATTACATTGACAAACCAACAAAATATATGTTATACATCAGACATATGATCCGCACTCAAATTTACTTACCTAAAGGTCTCTATCAGCATATAGACTTAATCTCCAAAAGAGAGAAAAAGACCAAAGCGGCAGTAATCCGTGAGGCGCTGGAAGACAGTCTCGACAAGAAAACACCCAAAAATGCAGGCGACGTTTTACTAGAGATTGCAAAGTTAGGGGAAAAATATAAAACCAAAGCTCCAAAGGATCTTTCCAGAAATATCGATAAGTACCTCTACGAGGAATGAAAACTCCAGTAATTGCAGACTCGAGTGCGCTTGTGGCACAAGCATCAACTGTCGACCACGACCATAATCTTGCAGTTAGTTTAAGCATCCACATTAAAAAAACAAACCGTGCATTAATTATTCCTGGCGAAATATTTGCAGAAACTCTAAATGTCTTAGGGAAAAAAGTTAACCATGAATTATCAGTCGAAACTGGCTGGAAGTTTTTAGAATCAAAAGAGCTATCCATTATGGAGGCAACATTGCAAATTCGCAAAAAGACATTAGAGAAATTCCAAAGACAACCAAAGTCTGTCAGTTTTACAGATTGTCTAGTCATGGCCTTTGCCGATGAGTTCGAGACAAACGAAATATTTGGCTTTGACGAAACTTTTGCCAAAAACGGCTACAAGCGCCTCGGCATTGACAAATAACCCATAGGCAAAATTCCTTATAGCCAATATTCGTAGAATCTTCTTTGGTTAAAACATAACCATCACATTTTTTGACATGTCATAATTTGTGATGTTTTCAGCCTCAAAATTTAAAAAATTGATTCACTTCGACATTTTTATCGCTAATAAATCGATTCATTAGCCCCCAAACCGTCTGTTGCCAGAAGCGCCCCTAGACTTTCTCTGTTACTCTATACTCCAAGTACTTCCCCAGCATCAGTCTGGTGTGGGCATCAATGCCCGGTAGCGCCGAAAAAATTAAAGTCACAATTGGCAAAAGCACAAACTCCACCGGTGCTAAAATTTTACGGAAAATTGAAACCTTCTCAGTGCGTTTTGGTCTCTGTCTCATGTCAACAATCAGAATCACCGCCAAAAATAGCCAGCAAATTGTCAAAATTCCAAACGAAACTCTCGGCAGATTTTGCCCCATTACAGTTTGTGCAAAAAGCGGATTTAAAAGTACCGGAATATTGGCACCAACTGTTATCGCAAACCAATTAACCGGCCACAAAAAATGGTCCGCAATTACTCTAAAAACTCGAATAGTTCTATGCCAAAACGGAATATGAGTATGAGTTATCCACTTCTTAAGAAAATAAGCGTCATCGGAAACTCCCCAAGCCCACCTTTTTTCCTGTTCGTAAAAATTAACAAGCGATTTCATGTAGCTTGTCGATTCTGCCGCATCTGCATAAACCGGCAAAAATATCGGATCGACTTCCACTTTCCCGTTTTTTGCAAAATAGCTTTTGAAAAAAATTCTAAAATCCTCAGGAATCACATCAACATCCCAATAACCAACATCGTCCAAAAGTTTCAAGGATGTTGAATAAATCGAAAAGTTAACCAGCTTGTCTGTCCTGGTGTTCATTGCAGTTTGCCAAACAGAGCCAAGAGTGCTCATCACCCTAATTGGCGCCGGTACCTTCCAAATATTCGTGTAATAAAGAACAACCGGTTGCCAAAAAAGTAAATGACGATTTTCGGAAGTTAAAAATTGATAAGTTAAAGCCGAAAGAAATTTCTCGGATAAAACTCCATCCGCGTCTTTTGACGTGACCGTGATGTAATTTATATCTCTCTTTTGCACATCAACCAAAATCTTCTTGGTATATTTCCCGGCCCATGCTTCATTCGAAGATTTACCTTTAACCTCACTTGGGATCTCCGGATGAAAAGTAGTAATGAGATTGGCGAATTTATTTTTGTATTTAGCCGCAAGCTTTCTGGCCTTCTCATGTGCATCATTTCCCTCCCGTTCTTCAAAAGCCAAACAAACCGAAATCTGTTTCTTGGGAAAATCCTGACTTGCGCAAGAATCCAAACCTCGCTCGAGTGTGTGCAGAGGTTCTTTAAAAGTTGGAATCACAATCAAGTGGTGAATTTTTTTAAAGTTTGGCAAGCGTTTTGCATCCGCAAGCCAGTCATAATTTTTTGCCGCGTTCATCTTTAGATGAGAAATCACGGAAGTTAGCGCCAAAGATCCGGATTTATAAAACCACAAAATATCAAAAAGAATAATGTAATAAGCAACATAATGTGGCACCCAAAACGATCCCCAGACGGGAAAAAGTATTAAACTCCAGGAAAAAGTCCCCGGCCGAAATACGAAACAATTCTGTATTCTAGAAAATAGTTTCTAGAAACTGGAAAGCGAAGTTTTGCTTCGCAAAATTGGAAATGGAAAATTGAGATTGGAAAATAGTTATAATTTATTCTCCATTTTCTATTTTCTACTTTCCATTACAATTTTCTAATTTCCAGTAACTAATTTCTTTATGCACTAATTTCGTGCTGCGTATTTCGGATTTATTGTATGTTAAACAACCTTTGTGTATTCCGCGATGTCGCATCCTCTATTGTATCAAGGGGAATGTCTCGAAGCTTGGCCAAAAACTGAGCCGTTATTATAACATTTTTAGGCTCATTTTCCATTCCGCGATAAGGTTCCGGTGAAAGAAAAGGGGAGTCCGTCTCAACTAACATTCTATCAAGCGGCACTTTTTTCGCCACTTCTGCGACCTTTGGCGCATTTTTAAACGTCACAATTCCGGAAAAGGAAATATAAAATCCCAGATCCAAAGCCTTTTTCGCCGCTTCCCAATCCCCGGTCCATGAATGGAACAAACCTCGAACTCCACCTCTGTCATTCCGAACCATGTCATCCCGAACTTGTCTGATTTTATCGACCCGAATGGGTTTCGGGATCTGGTTTTGTTTCGGAATCTTTTTTTTAGTTCCTGAAATAAATTCAGGATGACTATCATGCTCGTTTGAAATTATCTCGAAAATCTCATCCCAAGCATTACGGCAGTGGACGAGAATCGGCAAGTTTAGTTCCCGCGCTAATTTTATTTGTTCAGTAAAAAGTTTTCTTTGAAATTCCCTTTCCTTGTCAGTTGTCAGTTGCCTTGCTGTTTGTCCTGAGTTTGCTTGCCCTGAGTTCATCGAATGGGTCGAAGGATCAGTTGTTTTTAAGTAATAGTCGAGTCCGGTCTCTCCAACCGCCACCACTTTCTTAGACGACTCTGCAATTTGCTTCAGCGTTTCGAAACAGTGCAGCAAAGAGCCAAACTTTTTAACATCACCTTTTCCGTCTTGAGGATGAATTCCGACTGAGGCGAAGATCTGAAAGTCATCCTCTTTTGTCATTCCGAACTTGATTCGGGATCCATTTTCAGAATACTTCTCTGCAATCTCAACACTTTTCTTGCTTGCCTCAATAGAAGTCCCAACATTAATAATCTTCCTAACCCCCGCCTCTTTTGCTCTTTCAATCCAATCATCAATGTCATCACAGAAATCCAAATGCGCATGGGTATCGACAAACATTAAATTTCTCTCAAAATCTCACTCAAATGATATATTTTATAGTCGGCATCTGTCTCGTCAATCGGAAAACCACGCCGAAGGAACTGATAAGTCACCGTTCCTGCCGCTATCCCTGCATTTATGTCGCTGGCACGATCACCGATGGCAATTAACTGACTGCGACCGAGCTGGTCTTGTTTTTTAATTCGCTTTAAAACTTTTGTCTTTTCAACAACAGGATCGAATTTCTTGTGCGTGTAGTGCCTGTCAATGGCATAAACCTCATCGATTAACTCGGCCATGCCAACAATTTTAATAAGCGGCTTAATGTGATCTGGATGTGAATTAGAAAGAACAATATTCTTGTGGCCTGCCGCGCGAATCCTGCCCAAAACTTCGATTGCTCCAGGTGCCGCACGAACATATTTTTTTAAATGTGATTGATTTTGAATAGTTGCCACGTCTTTCATCACTTCACGAATCTCTGCCTCGTTGCTTTCTGGGAAAAAATGCCGTAGATAATTGGCAACCGTGACTCCATAGAGCTTTCTAACTTCAGACAACTTAAAATTCTCGGCTATTCCGCGCTTTTTCGCTATAGCCTTCAAAATATGCCAAAATCCTACTTCAACCCCTTGTTCCAAGGTTCCGTGGAAATCCCAAGCAAAAACCTTAAATTGCTTTTTCATATGCGGGGGAATAAAGGCTTTTCGGACGAAACTTTCCCCGTAAACTGATCAAGAATTTTCCTCGATGTGTCCGGTAAAAACGGCGCAAGGTTAAAAGCAATTTCGCGAATCTCTTGGGCAATTGGAGTTATCGATTTCTTAAGGTTTTTACCCGCGAGCTCCCAAGGTTTTTCCTCATTGATCTTTTTATCAAGTCGCGAAATATCATCCCATATCGAAAGCAAAGCTTGATCAAATTTAAATATCCTCAAATTATCAGAAACTGTTTTTTTAAACTTAAAATTCTTTTTTTCAGGCAAACTCAGACTTGTATCAGAAGCCAGTCGCGCCACCCGCGCCACCAAGTTCCCAAGCCCATTTGCCAACTCCCCATTGTATAAATCCTTAAATCTTGCAATCGAAAAATCCCCGTCCCCATACGCCGGAATTTCCCGAAGTAAATAATATCGAACCGGATCGACGCCGAATTTAGAAACTAAATCAAACGGGTTGATCACATTCCCAAGCGATTTAGAAATCTTTTGACCATCAACTGTCACATATCCATGTACAAATTCGATCGCGGGAAGGGGAAGCCCTGCCGATGCCAGCATCGCCGGCCAGTAAACTGCATGAAACCTGATAATCCCCTTACCAATAACATGCAGTCGATTGGAATTGTTAGTCCAATATTGTTTATAAAGTTCATCGTTTGACGAAAATCCCAAAGCCGTCAAGTAAGTTGTCAGAGCATCGAACCATACATACATTACCTGAGATTCGTCGCCGGGCACCGGCACGCCCCAACCCCGAGCTCTCTCTCGGGATCTCGAAATACTAAAATCCTCAAGTCCTTGTTTAATAAAAGATAAAACTTCATTTTTTTTCGTATTCGGTACAATCCGCAATTTACCTGTCCTGAGTGAAGTCGAAGGATCCGTGTTAATCAGCGTCTCCAAGTATCTTTGATATTTGGAGAGAGCAAAAAAGTAATTTTCCTCCTCAACCTCATCGATGTTTGTATGCCCGTCTGGACATTTTCCGTCAGAAATTTCATCTTGGGCATAAAAGACTTCACACCCAACACAATAAAGTCCCCGATAATTTTTTTTATAGATATCTTCTTTATTACAAAGATTCCACAATTTTTGTGCGCCATCAAAATGGTGTTTGGCACTGGTCCTATTGAAAGTATTCCACGTTAAATTAAGCGCGTCTTTTAAGTTTTCAAATTGCTTGGCGTATTTGTCCACCAATTCTTGTGTCGGCAAACCTTCAGCCTCCGCCGCCTGCACATTTTTCAGGGAATTTTCATCCGTCCCCGAAGCAAAATAGACGTCATATCCCAAAAGTCTATAAAATCTCGCCAGGCAATCCGCCTGCACTGCCTCAAGGGCAAAACCAATATGCGGCGCCGCATTAACGTAAGGGATAGCAGTGGTTATGTAAATTCGTTTCATGTTAACAATTATATATTCTATTTCTTTCTTTCGTCATCCTGGAGTGGCAACGACCACGAAAGGACCTAGATAAGTCTTTTCGAGCGAATAGATGTTATAATTCCCTAAACATGACAACAGATATAAGAAAAGAAGAACCTATCAAGGGACCGGAAACAGGAGAAGGTGATATTGGAATCAGTAGGCGAAACTATGAAACCCTCTCGACTATCACTGCAACATTATTTGGGACTCAGGAATATAACTCGGCTGCGGGCGCAGCCTTTTTTGAGATATCAACCTACGGAGGGAAAAGGCCAGATATTATATTTCAAAGGGGTCGTTTGAAATATACAATTCGCTATGAAGCACAAGCCAGTGATCCTGGTGGTAATGTAATTAGTTCAGATTTATATATTCTGAAAAAAGATTCAGACGATAAGGAAGTTGGATGGCTTCATTTACGCACAGGATATATAAAAGATCCCACAAACAATACTATTGATTTCAGAGATGGAATAGTTGAGGCTAGGGACCAAGAAGGTAGCTACAAAAATTCAGACGAAGCCTACGGAAAAATTTCTCAAATCCTTCAAACACTACAGACCTAATAGTTTGTCCAATTTTCCAAAATCTGCCATGATTAAACTATGCGCCGCGGTTATCTCACCCCTCCTGTCCTAATCGGCCTTGCGCTCGTTTGCTTTTTCGTCGCAGGAACTTTTTTTCTCCACAGCCTCCTCGTCAAAAATGTCAAAACCCAACCAATCCCAACACCTTTTGCTCAATCAAGTCCGAAATCTAAAGCCACGTCAACCGATGGTTGCAAAATAACCGGTTGTAGCAGCCAAGTTTGCTCCGATCAAGATGTAATCACTACTTGCGAGTGGCGAGCAGAATTTGCTTGTTATAAAAATGCCAGATGCGAACTACAGCCCGATGGTAAGTGCGGCTGGACACCAACGGAAGAGCTCACAAAATGTTTAGAAACAACCAAATCATCAAGTGATTGACAAAACCCCAAATTTTGTTATAACATTGTACTAACCCTTCGACAAACTCAGGGTGAACGTGATTCAAAAGATAATTCGTGTCGGTAATTCTGTAGCCGTCATTATTCCCAAAAAGGTTCTTCAAGAAAAGAATCTGAAGGTTGGTCAATCTGCTGAAGTTGATATTCAGCCTGTCAAAAAAGCTCGAAAAACCACTTTGACTCCTGCTTTTTTAGAATGGGTCGATAAGTACATCGAGAAAAATCGCCCAGCTTTAGAAGAGCTGGCCAATAAGTGATCAAATATCCCACCCTAGACGAAGTCGTCGCCATCCATCTTCGTGTTACAGAAAAAACTGGTGGTTCTCAAGGTGTTCGAGATTGGGATCTCTTATCGTCAGCGCTAGGTCGGCCTCAAGCTACTTTTGGTGGAGAAGATCTCTATCCCGACATTTTTCTAAAAGCTGCAGCCCTTATTCAATCACTTTCATCAAATCATCCATTTATCGATGGAAACAAAAGAACCGCACTGGGAACTTTAGAATATTTTTTGTATTTAAATGGCTACGAACTTGTGGCAACACAAAGAGAAAAAGTGGATTTTGCCTTATGGGCAGAAAACGAAAAGCCGTCGCTAGACCAAATCGCCGATTGGATCAAAAAACACACGCAATAAAAACTTTTTCTTTCATAAATTCAATCTATACAATTTCTTGACGATCGATCAAAAAACACACGCAATAAAAACTTTTTCTTTCATAAATTCAATCTATACAATTTCTTGACGATCGTCAGATATTTGTATACATTCCCTAAACTTCCTCTGCATACCAATTTCGCGCAATTGCGTGATTTTGGTATGCCACCCATTACCCACCGAGAGTTTGTTTTAAAAAGCAAAAAGTGGAATGATAAAACTATGCGGCGCGCCTGGTTTTCTTATCAGATTCCCCCGAATACTAAAACCGGCCCGCTTCGCCGCTTCACGGCGAGTAGGGGCTATCTAACCCCACCTGTTCTAATCGGCCTTGCAATAATTTGTCTTGTTGTCGCCGGCACTCTCTTCTTCAACAGCTTCCTCATTAGAAACGCAAGAGATGAAACTATTGACCCATCACCTTCTGTACAGCCAACGTCAAGTCGTCAAACCGACAAAACAGACCACCAAAGTAAAATTGAAGATTTTGAATGCGAGCCAAGGAATACTCCTGGCACAGCAAACTGGATTACTTATAAAGACTCTCAAGATAAATTCTGCTTTAAACATCCACAGTCCTTAACTACCGGCGGTGCGTTTTTACAATTTATGCCCAACGATAATTCTAAGGTTGGGGGAGTAATCGGCTTTAGCGTAACAGAAAATTACGATGAATATTATAAAATACTAAATTTAGAGCCAGGAGAAAAAATTGAGGAATTTCATGCTGCAAAAGCGCCTCTTTACAAAATCAGAAATCTAACGATAGATGGCAATCCTGCCATCGAATATGTGGTTGATGGTACAGATCCCGAAGGGGGTCATGATATTTTTTATTATCACAAGGTCGATGTAACCTTTAATGGTAAAATTTTGGGATTTGTGTCCCGAGGAGGTTCAAAAGAAGAACAAGAGAAATGGGATCAAATCTTTATGCAAATGGTCAACACAATCAAGTTTCAAAACTGACCAAATCCTCTCCACCTTTCAAATTTATAGAGTAGATAACTACTTTGTCATTGCGAGCGAAGTCGAGTCTGGCTCGACGAAGCGAAGCAATCTCACTTAAAATAGATTGCTTCGTCGGTCTGCATTCTGCAGACCTCCTCGCAATGACAACAGGATGTGTGTTGACAAGTCAGCGCAAAGTAAGTAGAAAAGAAACATATGCACAAATCATTAATGAGGAAAAATTCTGTAGATCAAGAAGCACCAAAACGTCCAAATACAATTGATCCTAAAATTGCTAAGTTAACTAAAAAACTTATCAAAAAATACTCAAAGACGTGGGAAGAACTGATCAAAAAACACACGCAATAAAAACTTTTTCTTTCATAAATTCAATCTATACAATTTCTTGACGATCGTCAGATATTTGTATACATTCCCTAAACTTCCTCTGCATACCAATTTCGCGCAATTGCGTGATTTTGGTATGCAGTCTTTTAATACGATAACCGTTTGTTTTAAAAAGCAAAAAGTGAGATGATAAAACTATGCGGCGCGCCTGGTTTTCTTATCAGATTCCCCCGAATACTAAAACCGGCCCGCTTCGCCGCTTCACGGCGAGTAGGGGCTATCTAACCCCACCTGTTCTAATCGGCCTTACGATTATTTGTCTTGTCGTTGCAGCAACTTTACTTTTCAACAGCTTTTTAATCAGAAAGGTAAAAGAACCTGTAACATTACCGCTCCCATATCCATCCGACGCCAGCCCCGCACCGAATGGTGCTGGGGAAATAGCCAATTGGAAAACATATAAAAGTAATAGATTCCCTTATCAAATCAAATATCCAGGTAATTTCAATGTAAGCGATGAAAATTTAATAAATGAAGACGTAGCAGAATCAATAATCTTTTTTGATTATCAGTCGGACTTTTCTCTTAGTACAGGTGTTTTGAATAATCCTAAAGAATTGCCGCCAAATGAATGGTATAAGGATTTCATTGAGAGAAATCCTGATGGTTACATCGAAATCCCAACTCAATCAAATTTAAAAGTTGATGGATATTCCGCTTTTAAAACATCTTATCCTGCAAAAACTTCATCAGAAGGATTTGGTGAAACAGTACCTTTTCAAAACGTATACATCCCTAAATATCAAAAAATTTTTATGATAGGGTTTACTTCTAAAGCAATACTTGAAGATACAAAAATTTTTGACCAAATCCTCTCCACCTTTCAGTTTTTGGACTAGAATTATGAATTAAGAATCATGAATTATGGATTGAACAATCTCCCATAATTCTAACTTCATAATTCATGCTTCACGGTGACGGTGTCGGCGAAGGTTCAGTCGAAATCGGACAGGTTACACAAAATTGCCGCTTTTCATAAGGATCGGAAATAATAATTTCTTCTTTTTCTACCGCGTTAGGTGATCCCGCCTCGACGATCTTACCTGTGGTTACATCTATCCAAACCTTGGCTTTTTTGAACGTATCCTCTTTCGGTTCCGTGCCGGCGATAAAATATTCAAAACGACTCGGGCATCCGTCAACTTTCTTACCGCCGGTCACAGAACATATTTCAATACCGTTTACCCCTGAAGGAATCTTAAATTTCTCATCCACCTTATCTTTCAAAATTTCCTTCATGATCCCGTTCCAAATTGGCGCCGCACCTGTAATTCCGGAGGAAAGATAAGGATGCATCGGCGTATTATCATTATTGCCAACCCACGTTACAACCAGAAAACTTGGCGTATAACCAATCGTCCAGTTATCGCGTTTATCATCAGTTGTTCCTGTTTTAACCGCCACTGTCTTTCCTGGGATGTTAAGAAAACTTGAAGATCCAAAAGCTGCCGATCTTGCGCCGTTATCCGAAAGTATCGAAGAAATCAGAAATGTTACCTCAGGCGGCAAAACTCGCCTTCCGGTCTTTGGCTTAAATTCTTCCAAGATTCTGCCATCTGGATCCTCAACTTTTAATATTGATGTCAAATAAACCCTTGTCCCTTCATTGGCAAAAACTCCAAAAGCTTGCGCCATTTCAGTCATTTTCACCTCACCACCGCCCAAAGTTAAAGAAAGTCCGTAGCGCGACTCGTCCTCAAAAGTTGTTATTCCCATTTCCCTGGCCATTTTTATCATTTCAACTACCTCATTAATCGCCAAAACCTTGACCGCCGGAATATTGTAAGAATTAGCCAGTGCATATCTAACTTGCACCGGTCCATGAAATTTGCCGTCGTAATTTACCGGTTTATAAGGTTTAGGCTGGGCTGAAAAAGTTGTCGGCACATCCATCAGAACCGTGGCCGCTGTGATCAGTCTGCGATATAGCGCAGTCGCATAATTTATCGGTTTTATCGATGAGCCTGGTTGCCTAAGTGCAATGGTCACGTTGACATTGCCATCGATCGATTGATCAAAAAAGTCTTTTGAACCAACCATCGCCAAAATCTCACCGGTTTCAGGTTTGGTTACCAACGCTGCTCCGTTGGAAACCCGCAAATTCTTAATTTTCTCCACGTTTTCAGCAACTTGTTTTTGGGTCATCTCCTGAATATCAAGATCCAGTGTTGTTGTCACCTTCAGACCGCCTTGGGCCGCTACCGTTTCTCCGTACTTTTCGGCTAAGTATTCCCGTACAAACATTACAAAATGGGGGGCACGAATGTCATTTATCTGAGGTTTAATTTTTAACTCTTCCTTACCAGCTTTTTCTGCGTCTTCTTTGGATATCATTCTGTCCTCGACCATTCTTCTCAAAACTTGTTTTTGCCTGTCTCGCGACCGTTGAGGGTCTTGTCCGAATGGGGAATAGAAACTGGGCGCTGCCGGCAAGCCAGCCAAAAATGCCGCTTCTCCCAAAGTCAGATCATGCACATTCTTGCCAAAATACTGTTCTGCCGCAGCAGACACGCCCCACGCGGTACCGCCATAAGGCACCTGATTTAAGTAAATTTCCAAAATCCTATCTTTTGCAAAAGCCATTTCCACCCTAAAGGCCAAGTACAGCTCTTTAATTTTGCGGGACAAAGTTCGCTCAGGGGAAAGGAAAACACTTTTGACAAGCTGCTGGGTGATCGTTGAACCACCTTGCACGTTGCCCTCAAATAGCGTATTTCTGGTAGCTCTGATAATGCCGAAAATGTCAAAACCCCGATGCCTGTAAAAATCTTTGTCCTCAATAGCAATAGTGGCCTTCCTTAAATTTTCTGGAATCTCAGACAGCGGTACAATCGTCCGGTTTTGGTCTGTATAGATATTGAACAGTAGTTTGCCATTCCTGGCGAAAATCTTGGTTGTTTGGGCAACTTGTCTGGTCTCCAGCAACTTAGGATTTGGTAAATCGCGCGTAAAATACCAGATCGAAAAAATCACGACTGCAATTGTCAAAAGTCCAACTTTAAAGCTTCTCTCTTCGTGAATGATAGGGTGGTGGACAAGTCTCTCAACTTTTTTGGCCAGAACCGGTGCTTTTTTGCGCACATCCCAATTTAGTTTTTTTAAGAGTCGAGCATAGCCTGTCAAAAATGCTTTAACAATCCAAACGGAAACGTCACCAATGAAAGTGATTAACCTGATAAACCAGGTCAAAAAACCAATAACCGCCGAAAAAATCAAAGTGGCAATTTTTTGCAAAAAAGCCATACTGAGTGTAAGTATTCTATCTCAAAAAAAATCATTTGACACCCAGTCAAATGGGCACTACACTGCAAAATATGGCAGAAATTTCTGAAAAGCGCGGGCCAATCGAAAAAGGCGAAGCCGGCTGGCCAATAAATCCGTTTGGGATAGTCGCACTTATCATTTTTTTCTTAATAATCGTTTTTTTAATCGTCAGGCCGCTTGTTAATCAAAACTTGCCTAAAGAGAATATTGTCGATGGTCAAATTATTTCTCCCCAATCAGGCGAAATCGTAAGAAGCAACAACCTAAAAATTAAACTGGCGGCCACTGATACCTCAAAAATCACCAAAGTTGTTTTCTGGGCTAAGACTTACGTTGACAACCGTTGGGAAGTTATCGGTGAAGACAACTTAGTCCCTTTTGAAATCGAATGGGCGCCTCCCGCCAGTTTCAAAAACAAAGCCATTGCCATCACATCTCATCTCTATACAAAAGACGACTCTATTATCAAAGACCCCGGCGGCTGGAGAGAGGGAATTATAATTCTCTCCCCTTAAGTTTGTTGAAAACCTAAGTCAAACTGTCATTCTGGGGAGCGAAGCGACTCCAGAATCTGATTCTAGTAAGGATTCTGGACAAGTCCTAGACCCGGACCTTAGGGCCAGAATGACAAACTGATGGCTTGTCTTAATAGCCTTTTCTGATTGTTGCGAGGCTAAGAGGTTTTCAACAAGCTCTTCTCTCCCCTTGATTCCTTGACACTTTGATGCTTTGATTCTTTTGTCATGTACGTTAGGGAATTCAGAGCACTTCTCCTATTCTATTTTTCCTACATTTTCTTCGTCACTTTTAGCCGGTCTTTATTACCAACATACTTCTTAAAAGAAGGTTTTTCATTTAAAGAAATCGTCGCTTCAGGTGGAATTATTTTTTTGGCACAATTAATTTGCCTCTTTATTTTCAAAAAACCTTCACTGCTAATTGCTTGGCGGTTCTCTCTTATCGCTTGGCTAATCTTTATCCTTTTAGTTGTCAGATTAGAAAACCATCTCCAATTTTATTTGGCGATGATTGCCAACGGTATCTCAATATTTTTATTTTTTATTGTTTACAACGTTATCCATTTTGATTACACTCCTCAAAACAGACGAGGAGAAAGCACAGCTGTCATGGTCGCCTTTGGCCCAATCATAAGCATTATTGCTCCGTTTGCTGCGGGCATTTTAGCCCAAATAAAATTTTCCTTAGTTTGGCTTGTCTCCGGCATTGTTTTTATTTTTTGTTATTACCTCACTTTTTTACAAAAAGATTTTAGTTATGAATATTCAATCAAAAAAGCTCTAAGTTATGTCGCCGCAACCAGAATTTACGTTTTTCTTGAAGGTATTTGGGAAGCCATGGTCTTTGCGGTTATTCCAGTTTATACTCTATTTTTTATCAACACTCCCTTAAATTACGGTATATTTGCGTCGTATCTTGCACTTTTGGGGGCAATCTCGAGTTTTATCTTAGGGAAATTTACCGACAAAATTCAAAAGAGAGCTGTTTTTCTCTATCCGGTAACAGTCATAATGGCAGTCGTTACTTATTTATTTCCATTTGCCACCGAAAGTCTCAACCTATGGATTATCCTTACCGGCGCAATCAGTTTCCTTCTACCCATTTTTTGGAATCTAACGATTGCCATGGTCGTTGACACCCACCAAGACTTAAAACTTGCCATGCCCGGCCGCGAAGTTTTTTTATCGTCTGGAAGAACTCTGGGGATACTGATAGCCTTCATCAGTTTCTCGCTGGAAAAATCTCCCCAGATAATTTTTTTGGTTTTGGGATCTGTTCTATTACTTTTTCCAATTGCTCTTTATTGGAATACGAGAATTAAAAAACACTACCAGTACCTCTAACCTCTCTTTCCCAAATAACTCCAGAATGCAAACAGCGAAACTGCCAATATCGCCAAAGTCACATTAAAAGTATTAATTTGCGAAAAAAGTGCCAAAGTCGCCACAATTGCTAAAAAGAATGCGAAAAAAAAAGCCATTTTATAGGAAGTCTTAAAATACCAGTTGGCGCTGTACCTTCTGTAAAATCTTGTTCTGGCAAAATAAAGCACTAGTCCCAGAAAATTAAATAAAGAAAGAAAAAGTAGAATAATAAAAAGCGCAAAAATATACCATTCAGTCGAATCCGGATCCACTTCCACAACTATCCACGCCAGACCGAAAAGTGAAGCAAACAGCAGTAAAAACGAGAAAGGTAAAAGCCGAACCATACTTTAATATTAATACTCTTCGAGCGAGCGGAGCGAGTCGAGAAGTTTCCTTAAGGTAAGTTCTCGACACATTCGATATCAACCTTCGCCTTCGGCGAATCTGATATATCAGAGGAGCAATATTGAAACGAAGTTTCAAATTGACCTGCTGATATAAACTCAGTGTCGACCCTGAGTAAAATCGAAGGGTCGACTACGCTCGAACAATAAAGATTTCATATATCTGCTAAAATCATCAGGATGGATTCTCAAACAGCATTATTTGTCGTCGGCACCCTGATAGTCATCGCCGCCTTCGCCATTCTCTATTTGCAAATTAAAAAATTAACCGAAAATAAAAACTCTGACGAAACCACAAAACTTTTAACCCAGTTAGTTTCCGATATGCGCGGATCAATGGATAAGACGACCGATTCGATGGTCCGCCAGACACGCGCCATCAACGAAAGACTGGATCGTGCCGCCCAGGTTATCTCCGGAGTTTCAAAATCCGTCGGTGAAATGACCGAACTTGGCAGAAGTATGAAAGATTTGCAAGAATTCTTGCGCTCGCCAAAGCTTCGCGGTCAAATAGGCGAGTCCATCTTAAAAGATTTACTTGGCCAAACTTTGCCTAAGCAAAATTTCCATCTGCAATATGCTTTTAAATCCGGCGAAATTGTCGATGCCGCCTTAAAACTTGAACAGGGGATAATCCCGATTGATGCCAAATTTCCCATGGAAAATTTCAGAAAAATGGCCAAAGCCGAAGGCGAAAAGGATCGGGATCTTTATCGAAAGTCATTTATTGCCGACATCAAAAAACACATCGATGCAATCTCCACTAAATACATCCGTCCTCAAGAAGGCACACTCGACTTTGCCCTCATGTATATTCCCTCGGAACCAATCTACTACGAAATTCTGACCAATAGCCCCCAACTGGATGAATATGCCTACCGAAAACGTGTCCGTCCGGTTTCACCTAACACACTCTACGCCTATCTTCGCGCCATAATTATGTCTCTTGAAGGCTCAAAAATCGAAAAAAGCGCCGGCCAGATACTGGCCGCCTTAAGAGAGATCGGCGACGAAACCGAAAAATTCGGTGGATCGCTCTCAGTTCTTACCAAACACATCAAAAACGCCGCCGCCTCAACTGACGACGTAAACTCCCGCTTTTCCCGCTTATCCTCTCGAATATCAACCGTACAGAATATAGAAGCCAAAACCACAAAGTCCCTGAAATCAAAATAATTGTTGACACAGAATTATAGAGTGTGTATAATTAGTGTGTAATGCAACAAAGAATAAATATCACACTCCCATCAAATTTAGCCCGAGATCTTCGCAAAACTATCCCTTCAAGGTCTCGCAGCAAATTTATTGCAAAGGCGCTCGAAGAAAAACTGCATCGCAAAAAGAATCTTAAAAAAGATTTGATTAGAAGTTTAAAGGCAAATCGCGAATTTGACAAAAAAGAAGCAGAGACTTGGAAGGCAACTGAACTAGATGGATGGCCAGAGTATTAAAACCAAAACGCGGAGAAATCTGGGTCGCTGATTTAATTCCAGGAAAAGGTTGGGAAGTTGCCAAGAAAAGACCCGTCATTGTTATTTCCGCAAACGAAATAAATAAGATCTCACCTCTTGTCATTATAATTCCTATCTCATCACAAGTTCCCGAAATACTAGGCCCAGAGAGAATATTGCTGGAAAAAGAAAATAGCTTCTTGGATAAAAATTCAGTTGCCCTACCAAACCAAATTAGAGCAATCGACAAATCCCGCCTTGCCAAAAAACTTAGTACTCTTACCAAAGAAAAGCTTTACGAAGTCGAAGAAGCTCTAAAAATCGTGCTTGGCCTCGAACCGCTAGAATAAAATCTCTGAAATAAACTATCGAAGCAAAAGCCATAAAATCCCTCAAAAGCAAGTAAATTCTATCAATAGTGATATAATTTGGCTTCACATATCAATGAACGACGAACAATTTTCCGATTTTCTTCCTCCTAACACCTCATTCCATGATTCGAGAATGTTCCCACTGTCTGGCTTAGAAAATGGCAAAGTACCCAAAGATATTCAAATAGCCTTTATTGATTATGTGAATTCATTAGAATCGCAGATATATTGGACCGGGTTAAAAATTGTACCTGAAAATCTGTTTTATGTTGGACAGAGTTTTTTTTACGACCAAGTATGCTATGCACGAAATTACTACAAGACTCCACATAACAAAGATTTCGATATAGACGATTTATCATCAAAATTATCAATCGAATATTTCGATGAATATCCAGTTAGGTTCTCAATCGATAAATATGGGGAGAGGTTATTAACCGGCAGATCACCAGAGCACATAAACGTATTCCTATTATCTTCGAGTCATTTTGGAATACGCGTTCAGTATGAAAGTAATATTCTTGATATCTACTATCAGAACCTAGAGTTCAATTCATTAAATTTTAAGAGTTCTGCCCTTAAAGAGAAAAGTCTTGTTTCAATGTTTCCAGATGCAAAGGGTTCAATTATTATTAATAATTGGGATGGTTCCGAAGTTAGAGTAAATGATGGACAAATTATCACTCTCGAAAGAAGAGTTACCAACAAACATGTTGATCAGTTAAGCTTCCCAAAAAGAATCGACCTTGAAGATATTTTGGGAAAATTATTCTCCCCGCAATTGTTGCAAGATCCTTTCAATGCCTCTATTGAATTTGATTACTGGAAAGAATTAGATCTTAAACATCATTTTGGCATCGATTGGCAAAGACCAAATTAACCAACTTCTTCACCTCCGCCACGAAGAAATCTCAGTCTGCGTGATTGACAAAACGTAATACGTTTTGGTAAAATGTAATACGAAATGATCCAAACGTCTGTCAGTACCAAATATCAAGTAGTCATACCCAAAGAAATCCGCAAAAAGATTAAGGTTAAACCTGGTCAGAAACTGGACATTGATACTAAGGGAAATCAGATTATTCTGTCACCAAAGCCGGGTAAGCGGGCATGGGTTTGGCCTGACGATTACATTAAGAATCTAAGGGGATTATGGAAAAATACCAAAGATATCGAAAAATATCTTGATGAAGAAAGAAATTCGTGGGATTAAAAATCGCCTTAGATTCCAATATCTTTATCTATGCATTAGAAAATAAAGGCAGGTCAGGCAACGCATCTAGAAAAAAACTTTTCGAGATAAAAGAAACAAATCTTCAAGTCTTCACATCCGTTTTAACACTCCAAGAGATACTTGTTGGTGTCTACAAAGAAGGATTAATTAGAAAAGTGCACGCATATTTAAATTTCATATCCAATTCTGGCAATATTTCCATAGTCGATTTTACTAGAAATATAGCAATCAAATCTGCTCAAATTCGAGCGCAATATAAGCAGATAAGAACTCCAGACGCAATTCACCTGGCCACTGCTCTCGAGTCAGGCGCAGAGATTTTCGTAACTGCAGACCGAAGGTTGCCGCGAAAAATCAACGGTCTAAAAATAGAAGTATTATCCTAAGTCCGAAATACTACGTGATAAAATAACTTCCGAATGTCAGATATTCTCAAAGATCTCAACCTTGAGCAAAAACAGGCGGTTACCACAACCGAAGGGCCGCTTTTAATAATCGCCGGTGCTGGCACTGGCAAAACCGCCGTTATCGCAAGACGTATTGCCTACATTATTGAAAAACGCCTCGCCAAACCTTCGGAAATTTTGGCGCTGACCTTTACCGACAAAGCTGCCGCCGAAATGGAAGAACGCGTGGATATACTTGTCCCTTACGGTTTTATCGACACCTGGATTTCTACCTTTCATGCTTTTGGTGACAGAATTTTGCGCGACAATGTTCTGGAAATTGGTCTTTCTCCAGATTTCAAAGTTCTTTCTCGCCCTCAACAAGTTCTCTTTTTCCAACAAAACCTTTTCAGGTTTAATCTAGAGTACTATCTTCCACTTTCTAATCCTACAAAATTCATCTCTGCAATTCTTTCTTTTTTCTCCAGACTTAAGGACGAAAACATCAATCCGGAGGAATTCTCGCTATACTCTAAACGACTGGCAACTGACGCCAGAAAAGAAGAGAAAACCGAAGGTCCTGAGCGAAGTCGAAGGATCGAAGCCAAGAAATATCAAGAATTAGCAAGTTCTTATCAGCAATACGAGAAATTTAAAGACGAAGCCGGTTTTTTGGATTTTGGTGATCAAGTTGTCAAAACCATCGAACTTTTCCAAAAGCGCCCCAAAATTCTCAAAAAATATCAAGATCAATTCAAATACATCTTAGTCGATGAATACCAAGATACCAATTATGCCCAAAACGAACTGGTCAAATTGCTCGCCGCCAGTCACAAAAACATCTGTGTTGTTGGCGACGATGATCAATGCTTGCCTCCTGGCACTCTCATTACTACTTCCAATGGCAAGAGAAAGATTGAAAAGCTCAAAATTAGCGACCAAGTTCTAACTGCGGTTGGTAAAGGTCACTTAGGCATCTCAAAGATAACAAAGGTCTTCAAGAACAGAAAAACTGCACGCTTATTAACGGTTAAAACAAAAAGTGGATGTAAGCTAACATTAACCGACAATCATAAAGTTTTCTGTTATGTCCCATCCAAAGTCTCCCAAAACCAGTATCACTATGTTTATTTGATGTATAGACAGAACTTAGGTTGGAGAATTGGAGTTACTAATGATCTTGCTACGAGACTTAGGCTGGAAAGATCTGCTGATAAAATAATAGGCATAAGAGCATTTAGAACAGATTCTGAAGCAAGATATTACGAAATGTTTTGGGCTCTCAAATACGGGATTCCACCGACGGTTTTTCAAGAACGGATTGGAATTGAAATAAAAGGAGATTCCCTCATGAAGTTATACAAAGATATTGATAGTTATGCTAACGCTGCTAAACTGGCTCAAGACTTACATATAGACCTCAATTCTTCTCACTATACCTTAAATGCAGTCACTCGAGGATCAAGTCGAAGAATAAAAATTAATTTGGAAATCTGTTCAAGAAATTATCACTCCAAATCCAAGGAAATTCTTAAAAGCCCATTGATAGCCCACACACTGCACTTAGAGACCACTAATCCTAAGATAATTAAACTATTGCAAGATGCGGGCTATCAACTCCAGAAAGCAAAAAAAGGCCTAAGATTAAGAATTCAAAGCAGCGATTTGTTAAATCTGGGCAAACTCGCACAAAAAATAACTGATTTTACTGGTGGTTTTCTAGAGGCAAAATTCGCTTTAGGTTTTGCAAGCTTTCAGAGCAAGCCAGCCCTGATAATGCCAGCAAGTAATCTAGTTCTTGGCCATCGTGTACCGATAGTTGTTAATAATCGGGTTTATTATGATGAAATAATTGAAATCACAGAAGAAGAAAAAACACTAACAGTCTATGATCTTGAAATTGAAAAAACGCATAATTTTATTGCAAACAATATTGTTGTTCATAATTCAATCTACAAATTCCGCGGCGCTGCAATTTCAAACATTTTAGAGTTTAAAAAAACATATCCAAAAGCCCACCAAGTGGTTCTAAACCAAAACTACCGTTCAACCCAATCCATTTTAAATAGTGCTTATCGTCTCATCCGCCACAATGACCCCGACCGGCTGGAAGTCCAAAACAAAATAGATAAAAAATTAAAGGCTGTCTGGTTACACCCCCGGGGTGAGCTTGGAATAAGGCATGGCTTATCCCCTCAGGAAATTTTCGCCGATACAATTTCAGAAGAAGCTGATCTAGTGGCTGCAGAAATTGAAAAGTTAATGGCTAAAAGAAGCAAATACCTCCGAGGTGAAAGTTCCTCACACCTCGGAGGTGGCAGAGATGGTTATTCATATCGCGATTTCGCCATTCTTGTTCGCGCCAACGCCCAAGCCGACCATTTCTTGCGCGCTCTTAATATGAAGGGTATTCCCCATAAATTTGTCGGTTCATCAGGCCTATACCAGCAGGAAGAAGTAAATCTCCTAATCTCTTTCTTAACAGCCATTTCCAATTTTGAAGATAGTCTTAACCTTTTTAATCTCAGTACATCTGATGTTTACAAAATGCCGCCTGCCGATGCCATCAAACTCGCTTCATACGCCAAAAGAAAAAATCGCTCACTTTATTATGTTCTAAAAAATCTAGATAGACTTACACCCCAACACCGTCATTCTGGGGAGGAGCGAAGCGACGACTCCAGAATCAAAAAAAGCGGATTCTGGACAAGCAGTTCGACTGTCCTGAGCAGCTCACTGCCGAAGGGCCAGAATGACAGTGGAATATCAGATTTAGACCTATCAGAAGAGTCCAAAGCCATCATCGAAAAACTTTTGTTAGATCTTGATGAGTCAATTAAACTCTCCAGGCGCGAAAATGTAGGCAAAGTTACCTACGGCTTTTTGAAAACAACCGGTTATCTCAAAAAGTTAGAAAGGCAAGGCGGCGTTGAAAATCAGCTTAAAATCCAGAATATTGCAAAATTCTTCGATAAAATTAAAGAATTTGTTGACGTAGCTAAGGTCGAATCAGTCACCCAATTCGTCGATTATCTCGAAGCGATTCGGGGGGCTGGTGATGACCCTGCCACAGTCCAGTTTGATCCAGAAGTGGATGCCGTCAATGTAATGACTGTCCATGGCGCCAAAGGTTTGGAATTTTCGGTCGTTTTTTTGGTCAATTTAGTTGCCGATCGTTTCCCAACACGCGCGCGAGGTGATGCCATCGAGGTTCCCGAAGTCTTGATCAAAGAAACTCTGCCCATCGGTGATTGGCACCAACAAGAGGAAAGGCGCCTTTTCTATGTCGGCATGACTCGTGCTAAAGATTTGCTTTACTTTTCCTGGTCTCGCGATATTGGTGGAGCCAGAGTCAAAAAAATATCCCCGTTTGTGCTGGAAGCATTAGATAAGATCAAATCAGACGCGGAGATTGCCAGACTCTCACCACTGGAAAAAATCGAAAAATTTGCACCAACACCTACCCGCACAACCCAAACTTTACTTTTCGATGTCGATGTTTTAAAACTTACCCAAGGTTCAATCGACGATTATCTAACGTGTGCCTACAAATACCGCTATATTCATATCCTTAGAATTCCTACTCTCAGGCATCACGCTATCGTATACGGTGCCGCTCTCCACAGCGCCGTTGCCGGATTTTTCCGGGCCAAAAAAAGCGGCAGGATTTTAACCCTTCCCCAGCTTTTGGAAATTTTCGAAAACGCTTGGGATAGTGAAGGATTTTTAACCATCGAACATGAAGAAAAAAGAAAATCTCAAGGCAAACTTGCCCTCCAAAATTTTTGGCAACGAGAATCAAAATCAAAAGATCTGCCCAGCCTTATCGAAGCAAGGTTCGATTTCGCGCTAAAAGGTGTCACGATTACCGGTCGTTTTGATAGGGTAGATGTAAAACCTGGCGGGAAAATCACCATCATCGATTACAAATCTTCCGAAAACATCGATCAAGACAAAGCCGATTCTCAGGCTAAAGAATCAATTCAGCTTGCTATCTACGCGCTTTACTACTTTAAGCGCCACAGGATCGTTCCCGAAAAGGTCGTCCTCAACTTCTTGGAAACCGGCATCGAAGGAGCACACACTCCCACTCAAAAAGATTTAGAAAAAACCGAAGAGTTGATTTTGGAAACTGCCGACAAAATCCGCCGTGATACCAAAAATAATTCTTTTGTCGCCAACCCCAAATATTTCGGCCGCGAACCGGCTTGTGTTTACTGCGCCTATAACAGCATTTGTCCTTTTTCTTTAGCAAAAATACAGTAAATGCTGTTACATCAGGCGAGCGAAGCGAGGGCTGATATAATTCCATCTGTCCGTTCAGCCTAGCTAAAATTTAACAAATACATATTATTCTTCGAACGAAGTGAGAAGTTCATTAAATAAACAATGGAAGTGGTATGTTTACATTATTGAATGTTTAGACGGTTTTTATTACACCGGAATTACCTGGGATTTAGAAAAAAGAATGGAACAGCATAAAATTGGTAAAGGGTCTAAATTTACATCCAGACATGGTTTCAAAAGGCTCTGTTACGTAGAAGAATTTACAGAAATAATTCAGGCTAGAGATCGAGAACATCAATTAAAAGATTTTAGTAGGCAGAAGAAAGAATTATTATTTAATAGTTCTCGCTAACGCTCGAACAATAAAATTCTTTCTTTTTCGAGCGAAGTCCTGAGCTTGCTTGCACTGAGTTTATATCAGCAGGTCGTCTTGAATCTTCGATTCAATGACGCTCCTCTGATATATCAGATTCACCGAAGGTGAAGGCTGATATCGAATGTGTCGAAGGACGAGGTCGAGAAGCTACCATAAATGCAAATCATAATAATTATTTTCTTGTTCCTAATTATTCTTCTTTTACTTTATCTTTTGATTATTTTTCTTCTTTTTGCCTTCGATGCTTTTTTAGAACTGCCGTACGTTGCCACCAGAAGAGATAAAATCTCAACGATTATCAAACTTGCATCGATTAAAAAAGGTGATACGGTTATTGATCTTGGCTCCGGTGACGGCCGTCTGCTCTTTGCAGCGGCCAAAAAAGGTGCTCACGCCATTGGCTACGAACTCAATCCGCTTTTGGTGATGTTTACAAGATTTAAAGCAGGCCTTCTTGGTTATTCTTCGAGCGAGCGCCAGCGAGTCGAGAAGTCTTTGATTATTAGTTCTCGACAGGCTCGAACAATAAAAAAAGGAACCATCACCATCAAGCGTCAAGATCTTTGGGAAGCCGATCTGTCATCAGCCAACGTTATCTTCGTCTACGGCCGCGCCAAAACCATGCCCAGATTTGAAAAATTCGTCTATCAAAACGCCAAGCGTGGAGCTCGCATCATCGTCAACACCGACAAAACCATCCCTTTCCCCACCAAAAACCCTACTAAAGCCGAAAACGGCTTTTACCTCTATAAAGTTTGACTTCTAAAGCACTTTTTTATATAAATAGCTACCATGCCAGATAGAGTCGTTCCATTTTCCGGGCTAACCCCAGAAGAACGCCAGAGAATTCCAAGACCAAATTGGGTTGTTCAAACCACTTCAGGTGAACAAATTCCCGACTGGTCAGAAGTCTATGATCCTGGCTGGGCCACGATTAGTCATATAGCAGTTATCAACAATGAGACAGGTAGAATTTTTGACAAGATTGATCTTCATGCAGATGGTCGAGGAGTCTTTGTAGTAGTTTTTAGAAGGAGAGGGGAAAAAATTGAATTCTTACTTCCTGAGGAACGTAGAGTTCTCCTCAAAGATGAAAATGGACAACAGGGCAATGTTTATGTAAAAAATATCCCTCAGGGTCAAGTCCGGTTTTGGGAACATGAAGACCCGAAAGAAGCAGCACTTCGCGAAGTTAAAGAGGAAACGGGCCTTGAACCAATATCAATTCAGCAAATTGGAGAAGTTTATTTCAGCACTTCTAATTCTCACACCAAATCCCCTTTTTTTCTAGCAGAGGTTGATGCCACGGAACTAAAGTATCAACAGTCATTGGGAGAAGATGAAGACATTAAAGTTGGAGATAAGGATTGGTATGCAATTGAAGATATCCCAACACTGGAGCTGCAATGTAAAGATACCTTAGCCGGTCTCTTTTTGGCCACAGGTTTCTTAGGACTTTGGAACAAGGATAAATAATTATCGTATAGGTGAAAGCTCTTCACACCTCGGAGGTGTGATAGTGATTCGCAAAGACCTCTGGCAAGCCGATCTCAAAGAAGCCGATGTCATTTTCGTCTACGGCCGCGCCAAAACCATGCCCAGATTTGAAAAATTCGTCTATCAAAACGCCAAGCGTGGAGCTCGCATCATCGTCAACACCGACAAAACCATCCCTTTCCCCACCAAAAAACCAGAAAAATCCCAAAACGGCATTTTGCTCTACAAAATTTGACTACAAACCTTCATAAATATTCCCGACCGACTGATTTATTATCGAGCCCACAAATGAAAGTTCTGAAAATCCGACCCAAAACTGCAATAGCAAAATGAAAATTAGAGCTAAAATCATAACAGTTGGAAGCGTATCTTCTTTCTGCGCTTTATTTCTAAGATAAAAACCGCCCACAATCCCGGCTATTGTCAAAACTACAGTCATAATCACAAATATTGTATTTTGGCCGCTGGGTACTTCTGGTTGTTTCAGTAGATTCTTACCTAAAACACTCGAAACTGCACCCGGAGAAGACAAAAGAAGCCAACTATACAGTGCAAAAAGAATCGTATAGACAATTGTTAATACCGGAACAAATCGATATAAAACACCTTTTTTCCAAGCGCGATACATGGCCCAAGCAGTACTAAACGGGGGGATAATAAGGCTGATAATAATATAGCCAAAAACAGAAGCCTCCTTTTCTTGTTTTTGCTGAGATAACCTGTTTAAATCTTCTAAACTTTGCGGTTGGTTATCCTCCATCATTTCATGATAACCCAAAACTGTCATCCTCGCTGACGAAGTCCGACAAGAAGAAACCAATTATAGGTCCTGCAAAAAACCATCCGGTTATTTGTCCATTTTCTTTCCTGTCCAAAGATTAAATATTCAAAATAGTCACGAAGTTTATCAACTTTAAAAGCTCAAATTGTCAAAAAGTGTAACAAAATTGCCAAATTTTGTCAGAATTATCGATCTTTAGATATACTAAGTGGCTCGGAAGTGCCAAAAAATCGTTAAAATGTTTAGAAGCTGCAAATTTATCGGGAAAATCGAAAATTGAAGTGCTAAAATTATACTAAACCTGAGAAAATCCTGCAATAGGCCAATTAAACTATAAGTCAAAAACTAAAACCATCACAAAATTTGACATGTCAAAAAATGTGATGGCTATCTTCTAGTTGCCCGTAAGAACGTCCAGCGCAATTTGTCAGCAATATTCAAAAGATTATAATAAGTCGGTTTTAAGATCAAGTCATAAGTACCGATATATTCAACATGGGAAGGGCCATAGCCGGCCTTGAATCGGTGGAATCCATACCATGGGTCGGCTTCGGTTGCCTCCGGTCCTAAAGCTCCCCACATATCAAAAACGGAAAATCCCAGCCTCTTGCCCAATTTTATTGCTTCCCAGGCAACCAAGTTCGAAGCCATTACTTCCTTATGTTCGTTAGAAGATCCTCCATAAGGATAATACATTGTTTCCCCAAAATTAAAAAGCATCCAAGCTGTAAGTGGCTTGCCTTTATATTTTGCAATCAAAAACCGAGCCATCTTAGATGGCTTTAATGTTTCCCAAACTAGCTTGTGATAGTCAGGTGTATGACCAAAGTAGCCTTGTCTTTTTGTAGTCTCAAAATAAAGTTTTAAGTAAATCTCAAAATCGGAATCATCAACACTTTCGTAAACCTCTACGCCTTTTTTTTGTGCCAAACCGATATTGTAACGGGTCTTGGGATGCATTGCCGAAAGTAGCTCCCCCTCGCTCTTGGTAAGATCGATCAAGAAGTTATATCTGGTAAATAACGATTTGGCAGAAGGTATCAGCCCCAGCTTTTCAAGCTGTTCGCCATCTGTTTGCCCACTAGCTATCACATTCGGCTCAATCTTTATAAAGGCGGCATTCTTTTTATCGCCCAAATCAGAAAGGGCTTCAACCGTTTTTTGATCCACCATTGGACCTTTAGGTAAATATCCTATTGTTTGTTTCAGAAAAGGAACGGAGTGAAAAGTTAGCTGATAAGCAGAAAGCATTTTATCGTCCTCAAAGTGTCCGATCCTTGCCAGGTCCAAACCAACTTTTTTACGAAATTCTCCCCATTCCCATGATTGAACTACGTGTTTTACAAGTTTGTTATAAGCGGCTTTTTCTTTATCCAAAACCTCCCTGACAATCATTTTTCTTATCCTACCACCCCTCTATCCAACTATCCAGCCGTCCACGTTGCATTTTGGATCCAGAAGTTGTTATGCTTAATCTATGCCTGCCCAATTGACGCTAAATGCTCAACGACTAACGACTATAGCCTTGATTGTTGCCTCCTATTTACTATTTTCCATTTTCTCTTCCCGCCAGGGAACGGGACTTTTACTAAATGCTGTTTTTGCTGGCAGCGGTTTAGTCTCCACAATTGGTGGCGTTACCTTTGTGCAAGGTGCCAATCAATTTTGGGTAACTTCAGCAAGACCAACTTTTTCCGGTATTACCACAGCTGGTGCAGCGGTTTCAGGCACAGTCGGCAGTCAATCAGTTGCCGCAACAGCCGATTCCTCCGGTAACTGGTCGTGGACTCCAGCAAGTGATCTCTCTGGTGATAACACCGTCACCATCACTTCTGGCTCAACGACGACTGCTTTCACCCTTACAATTGGCCAACTTCCAGAAAGTATTGCCACATCCGGCGCAGCCGGACTTGCGCCTGCTGGATCAATCTCGCCAACTCTCGCCTTTTTAGCTGGAGGATTTGTTTTAATTTTAATTGGGTCTTTTGCTTTGGCTAAAAGTTTTTCTAAACCTCAGTAACAAAAATCCTATTAGATTGGAGATCAGAAGGGCAGATAAAAAAGCGTCTGTTAAAAAGTTCGTCCTTGAAATCAAAATTGCCAAAAAGGCTACCATTACACCAAACAAGTATTTTAATGAACCTTGAGTTTTGGAAGTTATTGGCTCCGGCAACATTACTAGCGCGAAAAGCAAAAAAGTTCCATCAACCAATGTCACTACTGCATCGTTTGGTGAAAATTGAAAAAATAAATAAATAAAATAAGTTGTTAAAAAAGTTACTGGTAAGATCAAGCGTTTCATCCGCCATAAAATTCTGATCATTAGAGGTACCAAAATAATCAAAGGCCATCGACTCCAGGCAACAGCCCACCAAGCGACCGGTACATTCAAGGCCAAGGAAGTTGCCATAATTCCAAATGCTGCCGGATTAAAAATATGTTGCCTAAGACCTACATTTATAAATTGTTTTGAAAGAGAAGCTAAGATTGCCGCCAGAATAATCATCCAAAATGGTTCGCTTGGAGCTATAATCAACCCAATCAAAAAGCCCGTGACCAAAGATGCGGAAGGGAAATATAACTTACGATCTCGAATCCACGTTACAAACAAGTCAGCCACAGCAACCGTCAGAACCGCCAAAAGGGGATAGACAAAAGAGTTGATCGTCCGCAGATGCCAAACCGCCAAAATCCAAATTAAAAAGAGAGTAAATGTAACCTGGCTCTTAAACTCATTAAAAATCACCTTAATGTTCACAATTCAATTGTAACAAAGTGGGTAGGGAAGAATTGTCTTGATTTGAGGACTTCTCCTCGCCTCTCAACCTACTCTCCCAAGTTTGGAAGCCTCTGCAGTAGTCAGTCCCAAGCTGTAGGGTTGCTTTCACATCAACCGGACTTTTGGCCCCCAGCGCTCCTGTTTAGCCTCAACACTTGCCGTCAGCTGCCGAATTCATCATCCGACCAGAAGCCACCTTAACCCTGCATAGCGGTTTAATTCAGTCACTACCCACAAATATTGAAATTTGCATTTAGAAACAGGCTGGTTGTTAATTGGGTTTGTCAGAACTTTCCCACCCAAATGCTTCGCAACCTCGCAGAACTTTACTTACCCTTACGGGATTTAAGAAGGCTTCAGCCCGACCTTCCACCTGTTTCGAAAATACTTACTGGAAGAAATCTGAAAGAGTTTTTGAAGATTCCCCAGTTAAATAAAGACACAAATTATGCATCATAAAAACAAAATAACATTTAATACCCATGTTGTCAATCGGTACAAAATGTATCAAATGTACACAATTGACACAATTTTTTCATAAAGATACAATGCTGTTAATGAAAACAGTTACTGCAAGATTCGCCAGACAACATTTTGCAGATATTCTCAACGAAGTTCACTTTGGCCGCAAAAAGATTCTCATCACCCGCTCCGGTAAACCCCTAGTCATTCTAATCAGTAGTCGAGATTATGGCGAAAAGGAGAAGAAATCTAAAAAGTAATTATTGCCCCTTGATTTTTATATCAAAATTGATATAATAAAAATGGACTTTGGAATCTATTTTTATAAAGACGTCGATGGTAAAAGTCCTGTCGAAGAATTTCTACTGGATTTGGCTAAAACCAATATAGACTTAGTCGTCAAAACCAGAAGCGGTATTGAAAAATTAAGAAAGAGGGCTTACCATCGTGAGCCATTGTCAAAATATGTTGAACCTGGATTATGGGAATTAAGGATCAAATCAGGAAATAATATCTTAAGGATCTTATACACTTTTGAAAAAGGGCGAGTAATAATTCTTTTACATGTTTTTATAAAGAAGCAACAGAAGATACCAAGTAACGAACTGGAATTGGCTAGAAAAAGATTAAGAGAAATTAAAATTAAGGAAAGCTGATATGAAAAGAAAAAAAGACGATTTAGATAGATTTACAGAAAAATTATTAAAACAACGTCCAAACCTTGCGGAAGGTTTAGAGAAGGCAGATAGGGCTTGGGATATTGCATTCCAAGTTTACGATTTGCGTAAAAAAGCAGGTTTAACTCAAGCTCAATTGGCCAAACTCGTGGGTACCAAACAATCAAACATCGCCCGGCTGGAGTCCGCCGATTACACGGCTTATACTTTTAAAACACTTGAAAAAATCACCAAAGCCCTAAAGGCACGCCTGGAAATTCGCATTGTTCCCCAAACCAACAGCAAGTCTGCTCACCTGTAAAATATCCGCACAGCCCACACTATCCGCGCAAATTTCTCAATTGCGCATTTTGCGCGGCTTTTAAATTAACTTAAAAAATTTGAGGACTAAGTAAGGAACGAGAAATCCTACCAATCCACCAGTCAAAATTTCCAAAATCGTATGTTTCTTCAAATAAATTCTCGCAAAGGCGACAATAAGGACAATTACAAAAAGCCATAACAGTTTCCAGTCAAACAGATAATTTATAATAAAGATACCCCCACTATTCATGATAAGATGACCGCTAATCTTAAAGCGTAAAGTTATTAAATACAGCGTGAACGCTGCAATTAAGGAAATTAGATGCAGCACAAAGAAAAGATTATTACCGAAAATATAGGCAAAAATCGTTGGGATAATTAGTATCACTGTCATGCCACCGAATAACTTATATCTTTCCTCACGTTTAGTCACATCGATGTCACTTATGCCACCTCTTTTTAGAATTAAAAAGAAAAGAAAAATGGGAATAAACACGTCAAAAAACAATAAAAGCGGAAGAAGAATCTTAATTTGCCCGTCGGTTAAGCCCTAATTAAAAATAGATATTAAAAGTAAAATAGGGAACCAAGTGTAAAAGTCTAAACTTCTCGATACAGCGAATGCGAATATTTTTAAGTTCATATAGCTATTATTGATTCCCGAGGTAGTATGTCAACCCGAAATCTCAATGTTCAATCAAATCCTCTTTTACCCTAATCTTGCCATAAGCTAAAAATAATCCCAAAGCTAACAAGGCACAACCAGCTGCGAATAAAAAAGTCGCTTGCGGTGAGATTACCTGCCACAAAAATCCGCCAATCACCGATGCCAAAAGTGTAAAGATGGAAATCGTCGTCTGCAGTACCCCATACGCCGTTCCTGCTTGTTCTTTTTCAATATACGACCCGACTAATGCCTTAGCAATTCCATCTGTCAGCGCAATATAAAATCCATAAATTGCAAACAGCGGCCAAACATAAAAGGCACTATTGGTAAATGCAAATCCCAAATAAACTGCAATATAAATTAAAATTCCCACCAAAAAATCTTTTTAGGCCCGATTTTGTCCGAGAAACCTCCGGCGGGTGTTGAAGCAAAAGTGTAGACAAAGTTATAAATAACATAAGCAAGAATCACCAAGCTCAAAGTTAAACCCAAATTTTGTGCTCGCAATATCAAAAAAACATCAGAACTGTTTCCCAGCGAAAAAATCGCGACAGTTAAGAGAAATAATTTGAATTGACTAGGTAAATTTTTAAAAGTTAGACTCAACCTCAAATTCTTCTTCTCATTTTTTTTGGCATCTTTGATGAAAATCAAAAAGAATAAAGCAAAAAGAGAGGGAATCGCGGCTAAATACAAAATCAATCTGATATTTTCCTCAAAACTTAAAAGCAGGAAAAAACCAATCAGTGGTCCCAAAACCGCGCCGGCGCTATCCATGGATCTGTGAAAGCCAAAAATCAACCCCTTATTGTTCTTATCAGCCGCTTCCAAAAGCAAAGCATCTCGCGCGCCTGTTCTTACTCCCTTGCCAAATCTGTCAACAAATCTTCCCAAAAATACCCATGGCCAAATTATCGATAAAGCAATAATAACTTTAGCAATCGCCGAAGAAAGATAGCCAAAAACTACAAATATTTTCCGCTTGCCAAGTTTGTCCGACCACAAGCCAAATAGAGTCTTAAAAATTGCAGAAGATCCCTCTGCCACGCCTTCAATAATGCCCACCACAGCAACTGGAGCCGCCAACACTTGCGTTAAAAAAATCGGCATCACCGGATAAAGCATTTCAGAAGCGATATCATTAAAAAGACTCACCAGTCCCAGATTTTTAACTTGCCGGGGGATAGATTTAAAGATCATTCAAAACTATTTTACTAGATGGGGGTTATTAATTCTTCCGGTATATCCACCACAAATCGCGAAACTAAATTGGAACTTTGGGTTCCAAAATAAAGGCGGTTTGTGGCATAAGTTAGGTACAATTTTTGCTTTGCCCGCGTCATGCCCACATAAGCCAATCTTCTTTCTTCCTCAAGCTGCGCCACGTCTAGCATACTGCGCGAATGGGGAAAGAGTCCTTCCTCCATACCAATGATAAAAACATTATCAAACTCCAATCCCTTTGCAGCATGCAAAGTCATCAACTTCACCGAGTCAGACTCGGCCTCATACGATTTATCAGGGGCAACCTTACCCTCCATCAAAGTAACCGCTTCCAAAAAAGTTGCCAAATTTTCAAAGTCAGCAGCCACAGATCGTAATTCCTTTACGTTTTCAACTCGAGATAATCCTTGTTCCGAACCATCATCGATCAGTGCTAGGTAATCAGTTGCCGCCAAAACTTTATCAATAAGATCTATCGGTGGCAACCTATTTAGGGTCGGACCCTTTTTAGAACCTTTTCTTTCTTGAGGGTCCGACCCTTGGAATCTCTTAACCAGCTCTTCAAATTTCTCATACCGCTTCTTACCCAATTTCTCAATCCGATTTTTGGAAACGTTGTCGCGTGGGTTGGCAATCAATCTTAAGTAAGCTAAGACGTCTTTGACTTCCTTTCTGGCATAGAAACTTACCCCGCCGTACAGTTTATAGGGAATATTGGCATGAAGGAGTGCTTCCTCAATCGTTCTTGATTGAGCATTAGTTCGGTAAAGTACAGCGAAGCAAGACAACGATTTACCCGAAGAAACTATCATCTCAACAATAAAATTCGCCTCATCGACTTCATTGTGGGCATTGTAAGTACTAATCAGATCACCCTGATCGTTTTTTGTCCAAAGTTTCAAAATCGGATGTGAACTGTTTTTAGCAATCACTACATTTGCAGCCGAAAGTATTGTCTGAGTTGATCTATAATTTCGCTCCAAATTAAAAACCTTCGCCTTAGGGAAGTCTCTTTCGAAGTTTAAAATATTCCTAAAATCCGCTCCTCTAAAAGAATAAATCGCCTGGGATGCATCACCGACCACTGTCAGATTACCATGGACACTTGCAAGTTGTTTAGTTAAAACATATTGAGCGGTATTTACGTCTTGATATTCGTCAACCAATACGTACTGGAATCGCACTGCCCATTTTTCAAGGACATTTGGATATTCTCGAAAAAGTCTAACTGTCTGCATTAAAAGATCATCAAAGTCGCAAGCATTTATTTCATGTAAAGTCGCCTGATATGGTTCATAAACTTTGGCAACCGTTTCAGCAAAGTAACCTCTTGCAAACTGTATGTAATCGGTCGGCCCGATTAATTCACTTTTTGCAGAAGAAATAGCGTTCAAAATTGAACTCGGCCTGAAATTTTTAACCGAAATATTGTTATCAGACATAATTTTTTTAATTAAACTCAGACTGTCGTCATCGTCATAAATTAAATAGCCCGATGGTATTCCAATAAATTTGCCGTCAAGTCGGAGTAGTTTTGCACAAAAAGCATGAAAAGTCCCAACAAATGGTGAATCACCGCCGGCAACACCTCCGAGGTGTGAGGAGCTTTCACCGATTCGGCTGAGCTCACGGCCGAAGCCTCGGAGGTGGAGGAGACGATAGACCCTCTCTTTCATCTCATTGGCCGCTTTGTTGGTGAATGTCATGGCAATGATATTTTCCGGTCTGATCCCTTTTTGAATCAAATAGGCAACCTTATATGTCAAAACTCTTGTTTTTCCGCTGCCAGCACCTGCTAAAATTAAAACCGGGCCGTCGGTTTGCTTAACTGCAGCAATCTGGTCTGAATTTAAATCTTTCAAAATGTCCATCTTGGGAAAGTCAGTTTCTCAGTATACCAAAAGAAATTGATGGCAAATTTAAGTTTTTAGTTAATTTGTCATTCCCGCCCCCCACTTGTCATTCCCGCGAATGCGGGAATCTATTTAATTGAAGCTGGATCCTCGCTTTCGCGAGGATGACATTGGAAAAAGGTGAATACTTATAGTTTCTCAGTATACCAAAAGAATTTGGGGTATAGTTTGTAAAGTTTCCCGAAAACTGCCAAGATAAAATTATGCGCCGCGGTTTTGCCCCGATTTTAATTCTAATCATAGTTGCTATCTCTGTAATCGGAGCCTTTCTATATCAGCAAAGTAAACCTAAAACTCAATCACAACCTCAATCAACAACATCACCGTCCCCATCTTCAACCGACGAAACAGCTAACCCCGATTCAATCGGGGCCAATTGGAAGACATATACAAATACAGTGGGAAAATTTACCCTGAAATACCCTGATTCTTGGCAATTTAAAATCATTAGTAACACTAATGCTGATTTCGAAAATGAAGCCCGAAATGCAGAAATTTATTATGAAATAGATCAACCTAGCAGAGTTTATGGAGAAATATCAGTAGAAACAACAGAATTTAGAAAAAAATATGGAGAAAAGGAAATTACGCAAGCAGAATTATTTAATCCCAAAAGTTCTTTCTGGAAAATTAACCTAAGCGAGACGCCAATAGCCTGCCAAGGACCAGCCGGTATATATTACTTGAATGAACCGAACGAAGTAATAATAGGAAATGTCAGGGCAATGGTGCAAGTCTCCCATCCACTCTGTATTTATGAATCAAATCATACATCGCAGATAACAAAAACATACTATATACCCGGCAATTTTGATGGCTCACTGATAGTGATCGTCATTCATTATTGGGATACTTATCTTAAAAAGAATGATATTCTTGGAGTTTTTCACCAAATCCTCTCCACCTTTAAATTTTTAAATTCCCAGATCGGACCAAATAATTCAGATTTTTGTACTCTTTTTAGTAATTCTACTTTTCGTTCGGTAGATAAGCATGAGGTTGGACTTGGACCAAATGGAGCTGAAATGGGTTATTGGAGTATACAATTTCAAGAGGGAACAACTCTTTCAGACTATGGACAGTCAACTTTCGAGTGGAATCACTCCGATTTCTCAGAGAGTGGTTTTTATTCATGTAAGAATAATTTATTGAATGCAAAAAGTGAGTCTGGCGGACCTATTTCTACTAGTTATGATTTTAATCAAGAACTATTAGATTGGGATGGGGTGAAATATCAAAGACTTAAATAACTTTTTAGTGAGAAATCCCATTAAGTTAGAAACAAATCTGCTTCACCTTTAGATCTTTAAACTGGATAATTACATTTGTCATCGCGAGTGAAACGAATCAATTTTTTATGTATTAGATTGCTTTCTCGTCCTGAGAGAAGTCGAAGGACTCCTCGCAATGACAATGTGCTGTAAGATTCATCACTGAGTTTACCCTAGCAACCAAAACGGTCCACATACCACTTTCACGCTATTGCGTGGTTTTGGTATTTCATAGACTCATTGAAACTTTGACTCTTTTCTCTCCAACTGCCATGATAAAAGTATGCGCCGCGGTTTTGCCCCGATTTTAATTCAACCAAATCCTCTCCACCTTTCAGTTTATTAACTGATCCGCTAAAAGTAGGATCAATCCCCCGACTAATCTACTTTAAAGAGTAATGAAGCTTATCTTTTACTGTAATTTCTTTAAATCTTTATCGAAACTGAAGAGATTTGCATCGTTGTGCTGTACAAAATACACAAGAAAACAATCAGTTAATGAAACATTCTTTTTATCAAAAAGATCTATTGCCCTTTTAAAGATTTCTCTGTCTTGAATTTTAAAATACCTCATTGCTAAAATTGACTTAATATTATCTACAATTTTTTGTTTAGGAAAATGATAATATTTCTCGAGAGCAAACACTATTTCAAAAATAATAATCTGCGGTACTAACAACTCCTTTTTATTTTTCTTCGCTTCAAGAAGAATCTTTTGAATTTGATCTGCTTGGCTTGGGATATCGTCCAATAGAAGTCTTAGGAAAGCATTTGCGTCAATAACAGTTCTCGTCACCTTATCCCTTTAACAGCTTCTTTCCCCAGATACGTTTCGAACGCATCACGAATTTGTTTACGGGTCGCTTTTATAGTAGTTTTTAATGAACCTCGCAGTTCCAGCAAATCCTTTACAGGTTCCACGACAATATTTCCTTCCTTGACCGTCACTAATGCCTTTTTCTTTTTATCCAATCCAAGCTCTCGACGTATTTTTGCCGGGATGCTAATTTGCCCTTGTGAGGTGATGGAAACAATATAGCTCATAATGCATTAAATTTAACAAATTGCATTACATTTGTCAATATCCATTACTTTGTAAGTAACTACGCGAGTAGTTATGTCAGAATTTGTAAAACTGCGCCAAAACTGCCAAGATAAAAGTATGCGCCGCGGTTTTGCTCCGATTTTAATTCAACCAAATCCTCTCCACCTTTCAGTTTATAGACTGATCCGCCAAAGATCGCTCTTCAAGTCGTTCCGCCAACTGGCGGATGAAAAGACTTGAGGTAAGATTAGGTGGACAAATTCCTCGACTAAATTATCCTCAGCTCTTTCATCGGATAATCACGCTTGTTATACGTAACCAGAGTCAAATCGTAGATAACACAAGTTGCGGCAATGCAAGCATCAACTAGCTGCAAAAATTTGCCCTTTCCCTGCCATTCCCGTGCAAAAGCAACAGCAAGTTCTGCAATCTGTTTATCCACAGGGTAAGCTTTGATTATTTTGAATAAATCTGCTGAAGTAGCTTCTTGTTTTGGTCTCACGCCTCGTTTAACCTCAATAATAGTTAAAACGCTGCAAGATAACCCTTTACCACCAGTCTTATTTATAAGCGTGACTGTTTCTCTGTTATCTTTTAGATATTCTATGATTACGTCGGAGTCAAGAAGATATCTAACCACGGGCATGATTAGAATCTGTAACTATTTTTGCGTCTGAAGTCACGAATATACTTGCGGACTTTAGCTCTGGTGGCAAATCTGGGATCGTTCTTCAAAATACCTCGAGCTTTTTCAAAAGCATCCATTAATTTTTCTGACTCAATCCGATCACGTGCGGCTTCTTCTAAGAATTTACTTCTTTTTCTGGCGCCCGCTATCTTATCTATTTCTGCAATTAAATCATCAGGTAAAATTACATTTGTTCTCATATACACACAATTATACACACAGATGTTCTCCATTGTCAACGGCCGTAAAAAGTGCAATTATAAAATTGTGCGCCGCGGTTTTGCTCCGATTTTAATCTTGGTTGTAATAGGACTACTTGTAACAGGTGGAATCTTTTATTTCATCCACTCTAGATCCATTTCTAGACAAATCCTCTATACTAACCCAGTTCCCAACGTACTTTTCTCTTACTGTTCAATGGAAAATGGTTGTCCTAAAGATAAGTGTAATTTAGCTGCTTATTGCGGAGGAGGGAGTGATAATTTTGGATGTGTGTTAGGAGGTTATACTTGTGAATATAAGGATCTCTATTTAAAAGACGAATATAAAGAGGTTACACCTGAACAAGCTAAGCAATGCGTAAAGGATTTCGTAGCTGAAAACCAAATCGTATATCCCATCTTGAGCAGTCTAATTATTGATGATAAAGAATCGGGAAAAGAGTCTTATTCTTGCTCACAACTTTTAGAAAAAAACAGCAAATATAGCAAAGAAGACAAATTCTGCTACTTCATGTATATGAATCATAAAACCAAGCCCGAAAAATTTCCCTTTAGTCCCAATTTTTACGTTGGGGCTCAAACTTGTAATGTTTATTGGGATTTGCCCGAGCACTTTAAGATTAACGATCCAGAATTATCTATAGCCAATATTGACTATTCTCCTGAAGAAGCAATTGAATGTGCAGAAAAATATTTAAAAGAGCATAGAAACGAATATAAAGAGTATCAGAAATTTGTCCCGGGAACACTTGTAGTTTGGGGTGAGCCGAGCTCTAGTGCCGCTATAGAAGATTTAAGTAAAGATTGGAAATTTTATTCCATTAAGGACAAATCATACCCTGTCCCTAAGCTAAGTTTGTCTGTTGGTGCACATACCTGTACTGTTTATGGAACAAATGAAAAATACTATACAAAAATATAAACTAATATCTTCTCCCTCTTCAAATTTATAGATTATAATAATTGTTCTATTGTTTTATTATTAAATTGCTGGATTTGTTTAGCAGCAATTGTTCTAATGATTCGAATCATAGTATCAAATTTAATTTATACTGTTCTTTGACGATCGTCAGAAATTTGTATAGTTTACTTCTTTAAATTCCTGCAACTGACGAAACTTGGGGCATTTTTGTATAATTACACAAGTATGCTAAAACTTTTAGATTTTTGGGCCGAGTGGTGCGCCCCATGTAAATTTATGGAGCCGATTATGGACGAGCTGGAAAAAGAGCTTACCGGAAAAGTCCAAATTGAAAAAATCAATGTCGATGAAAACCAAGAGCTAACTGCCAAATACGGTGTCATGTCCATCCCCACCTATATCATCATCAAAGATGACAAAGAACTCGAAAGAATAATTGGAGCCACCTCAAAAGAAAACTTAATAAATATTATCTCCAAACATGAATGATCGGCTGCCGCTAGTTATTGCCAATCTCAAGGCCAACAAAACTTGGGACGAAATGAGCCTTTGGCTTGAAGAAATAACTAAGGGGACAGGCTCATTTCCCGGCACAATCATTGTTTGTCCTACCGCCACATTTATTGCCTCAGCAAACCAAAAACTGGCGTCGCTTTCTTCTTCATTGAAACTGGGAGCACAAGATATCTCCCGATTTGAACAAGGCGCCTACACCGGTGAAGTTGCCGCTTCTCAAATTGCAGGTCTTGTCAGCTATGCCATCATTGGTCATTCCGAAAGACGCCAGAATTTTGCAGAAACAGACGACATTCTTGTCCAAAAAGTTCTAAATGCCCAAAAAGCTGGTATTACTCCCATCTTTTGTGTCCAGGGACCAGACACCCCAATTCCGCAAGGCATCGAAATAGTTGCCTATGAACCTGTTTTCGCCATCGGTACCGGTAATCCCGACACTCCCGAAAACGCCAAGGCGGTAAGCGAAACGCTAAAAGCTCGCCTCGCTGCGCTCGCCTCGATTCCGAGTCGGAGCGGGCGTGCGAAGCTGGCCAAAGGCGACTATGTTGTTGTCTATGGAGGATCCGTTACTCCCGAGAACACAAAATCTTTTTTGGAAAAAGGGATGATTAACGGAGCCTTGGTAGGTACAAATAGCCTTGATCCCCAGAATTTTATACAGATCTTAAACTCCGCCGCTTAAAAATTATGAGCGACCTAGGCTCCAAAAAAAGGAGAATTTCAGTATTTAATATTCTGGCTTTTTCTGCAATTTTGACAATCCTTGCAGTTATTTTAATTAAATTTTTTAATCTCGATAAGTATATTTTTAAAGGTCCAGCTACAGTTATTCAGTTAATTACTGACACAGGACTTAAAAATGATAATGGGAGAATAAACATTTTACTACTCGGCACTGGCGGTGCTGGGCACGAAGGGCCTGATCTTACTGATACTATTATTTTGGCTTCGATTGAAAAGAATGGTAAAGATGTTGTTTTAATTTCCATACCGAGAGATCTTTGGGCTCCATCACAAGGCGCAAAAATCAACGCTGCTTACGCTTTCGGTCAAGAAAAAGGTCAGGGCTTACAGCAGGCCAAAAAAACAGTCAGCGAACTTTTCGGTATTCCCGCGCATTATGCCCTGCGTGTAGAGTTTGATGGTTTTACAAAAGCAATAGATCAAGTCGGCGGTCTCGATCTTGAAGTAGAAAATACTTTCACTGATCCCAAATACCCGATTCCCAGCAAAGAAGAAGATACTTGTGGACTAACTATTGAAGATCAAGAAAAAGATAGCCAAATTGTAAAAGTTGTTAAAGATGCAACCGGATCAGCAATGCTGCTTTCCGAAATTAACGATCAAAACAACCCTTTCACCTGCCGCTACGAAACTATTACCTTTAAAAAAGGCCCAGCCCATTTTGATGGAGTCACTGCCCTAAAATTTGTCAGATCTCGATATGGCACAAATGACGAGGGCTCCGACTTCGCTCGCTCTGCCCGCCAGCAAAAAATTATTCTTGCCTTCCGCCAAAAAGTAATTTCGCAAGAAACCTTTGCCAGTCCAAAAACAATACTTGATCTGGCCAATACCTTTGGCCAGTCCATAGATACTGACGTCTCAAGCAGCGACGTTCCTCTTTTTCTAAAACTTTTCCAAAAAATCGATCCTTCCACGATAAGACGTGTGGTTTTAGATCAAGGTAGAAAAGAATCAGTCCTGGAATCCGGCGATCCGGCAAGTTACCAAGGCCAATTTGTTCTTGTCCCCAAAGGTGGTAGCTGGACAGACCTGGCCGAATACGTTCAAGGAGAAATTTTTAAATTAGAAGAAAACTAATCCCGGAAGCTCAAAAGAAGTTTTATGGTTCCAAAAACAAACAGTATTACTCCTCCCAGAAATAGAATATAAGTCAACTCAGTTGTGCCTGCAGAAGGCAGTGCTCCGCTAGTTGCTCCACCGCCAGTTGCCGGAGCAGCTGAAGGAGACTGGGCAAAAATACTACCAACCCTAGAAAGCGCAATTCCTACTGAAGAAGAGAAACCTATCAAGCGGGCCAGCCTCGCCAAGCGAGGGTTTGAATTTCCAGATTTATTCGAGTCTAGGCGGGCAAGTTTTTTCATACTCTTTATCTAGCGTAATATGGGAAGCAACCTTTTGTCAAGCAAATTATGTTTTCGCGCCCGCCGATTTCTTACTCACCTTTTTCACCTTTATCAATTTCGATAATCTGGATTTAAGCCTTGAAGCCTTGTTTTTATGGATGACATTAACCTTAGCAGCCCTATCTAAAGCTCTATAAACAGCACTTAAACCTGCAATTGTCGGCTTCTTGCCAAAAGCCGAGACCGTTGCCTTATAGATCTTCTTCACACGAAGGTTATAAACAGTCTTTCGCCTGTCTTGCCTAACCTTTTTGATTGCTTGTTTTGTTACCGGCATATCTATTAAGATTACTCTACAAAATCCGAAATCCTAAGCACGAAATCAGAATCAAGGCGAAAATAGTTACTGGAAAATATGAGAGCATATTTTTTCTTGAAAAAGAGAAAGTAGTAATGGAAAGTGGAAAGTAGAAAATGGGAAAATAGCTCCTAACTAATTTCCAATCTCCCTCAGGGCCGGGCCAGAGGCAAATTTCCATTACCAATTTCCAGTTTCCAGTAACCAATTTCTAGGTTTCGAGTTTCGCAAGTATTCTACCACAATGCTGTACATCCTCAAAAATGGCACTGATTTTTTCAAGAGAAAACAAGAAAATATCCTTACTGCCGCCTTTGTTATCGTTGCCTCGGTCGCCATCTCCAGGATCTTAGGACTGATCCGCTACCGTCTTTTAGCCTCTTACTTTGGTGATAATATTCATCTTCTGGATAGCTTCATCGCTGCCTCAATCGTACCCGATGCCATATTTGAAGTTTTGATCTTCGGAACAATTGCCTTGGCTTTCATTCCAGTTTTCTCCAAATTTCTCTCCCACGACAAGCTCGAAAAAGCTTGGAATTTTTCATCCACCATGATTTCTACTGCCCTTTTAGTTTTTGTTATTTTTGCTATTTTAATCGTCGCCACTGCCGATTTTATAGCACCTATCGTTGCTCCTGGCCTTGTGGATCAAGATCCTCTTACCAAACCACTAATCGCCCGTCTCATGCGTATCATGATTTTTGCCCAACTTTTCTTTGTCGGCTCGATTTTTTTGACAGGTATTCTCCAATCATTTCAAAGATTCATTATTCCAGCAATTGCCTCGATTTTTTATAACGTCGGTATTATTATCTCAATCATTTTTTTAGCTCCTGTTTTGGGCATTTACGCTCCCGCGGTTGGTATGGTCCTAGGCGCTCTTCTGCATTTGGTTATTCAATTGCCACTCGCTCTTTCCCTAGGGTTTCGAGTGACGTTTATCTTGGATTTTAAAAATAAAGATGTTCGTGAAGTATTTGCTTTAATGTGGCCAAGGTCGATATCTCTTGCTCTTCTTAGAATTTCTGACATTATAAACATAGCTCTTGCATCAGTCGTCGCCGTAGGTTCAATCGTTACCTTTACCTTCGCCCAAGTTTTACAGCTTTTGCCAATCTCTCTTTTTGCTGGCAGTATCGTCCAGGCAGCTCTGCCTTCACTTTCTGTTGAATTTAATGCCAAAAGATATGAACAGTTTAAAAAGATATTCATCGATTCCTTCCATCAGATTCTCTTTCTAATTTTGCCCGCTGCTGCCATCCTGGCAATTCTGAGAATTCCTGCTGTACGTCTTGTCTTCGGTGCTCGCGAATTTCCCTGGGAGATCACAGTCTTAACTGGCAGAACGCTGATGGCCTTTTCGATAGGTATTGCCGCCCAAGCCGTCAGTCTTCTTCTTTTGAGAGGATTTTATGCCATAAGAGATAGTCTAACTCCAGTAAAGGTTAATGTTTTTACAGTCAGTATTAACATCATCTTAAGTCTGATTTTTATTTTAGTTCTCAAACTATCGATCATTTATCTTGCCCTAGCATACTCTATAAGCAACATTTTAAACGCCATTTTGCTGCTCTATCTTTTGGATAAAAAAGTAGTTTTTAACAAAAAAGAGCTACTTCTTCCAGCATTCAAAATGGGCCTTATTGCACTTTTAACCGCAGTTGCACTCTATATCCCCATGAAACTTCTAGATCAACTTGTCTTTGACACAACCAGAACCATCGGATTAATTTTTCTAACAGCAACCGCCACCCTGATCGGTCTTTCAGTTTATATTTTTCTATCCTGGCTTCTCAAAGTTAAAGAAGTCGTAATTTTTTATCATTTAGTTAAAAAAGTCATCACCTTACCATCCCGCCTGGTTAGTCCCGCCCCAACCTCTATCGACGCCCAACAGCCAAACCCGTGAAATTTAGAGATTGGTAACTAGAAACTGGAAAATGGTAATCGAAACTTGCCTCTGGCCCGGCCCTGAGGGAGATTGGAAAGCATTAATTAAGTCATTTTCCATTTTCCACTCTCCATTACTATTATCAAATTTCCAGTAACTAATTTCGTAACTACTCACAGGTATTGATAGGGTTCTATTCTTCGAGCGCGAGCGAGAAGTTTAGTTCTCGGCTGTTAGCCTCGAACAATAATTGATGTATCAGTAATGGTGAGTAGTTACCTAATTTCTTTCTAGTGCGAATTTGGCCTTAACTCGATGTTATACTAATCCACAATGGAAATTCGTAATTTTGCCCTCATCGCCCACGTCGACCACGGTAAATCGACTCTTGCCGACCGTATCATGGAAATCTGCGGTGCAGTTGATCAAAATCACCCAGAACAACTTCTCGACAGCCTAGAGCTTGAGCGCGAACACGGCATCACCATTAAGTTGAAAGCCATACGATTAGTGTATCGTTCATCGTTTATCGTTAATCGTATTGAAAAAGAATCTCCCGATGAACCATTAACCATTAACGATTCACCTCAAATTCAAAACTTTGTTTTGAATTTGATCGATACTCCCGGCCACGTCGACTTTTCCTACGAAGTTTCACGATCACTTGCTTCTGTAGAAGGCGCAGTTCTGGTAGTCGATGCAACTCAGGGAATCCAAGCTCAAACTTTGGCCAATTTTAATCTTGCCCTTGAAGCCAATTTAACTATTATTCCGGTGATTAACAAAATTGATTTGCCACAAGCTCAAATTGAAAAGACGGCACAAGAACTGGTCTCTCTTGGATTTTCCGAAAAAGAAATCATCAAAGTCTCCGCCAGAACCGGCGAGGGTGTCGAAGCAGTTATTCGTGCAATAATTGACCGCATTCCTGCGCCAGGCAACACCCCCGGGGTGAGCTCTGGCTCCCCGGGGGTGAGCAAACCCCAAGCACTAATCTTCGATTCTTCCCTAGACCCTTACAAAGGTGTCGTTGCAACGGTCCGTGTCTTTGGAGGCAGAATAAATGTGGGGGACCGGATTTTATTTTTGGCCAACCCGAATGCCAAGGCCACCATTTTGCAAATAGGTTATCTTACCCCCAAACCCCACTTCGTCGAAAACGTAACCAGCGGGGAGATCGCCTTTGTTGTAACTAACCTTAAAGATTTATCAAAAGTAAAAGTTGGAGATACTATCACCGATCCCAAATCGCCGGCTCAACCACTTCCTGGTTATCAAGCGGCCAAACCTGTTGTTTTCCTGTCATTTTACCCCTCAGACCCCAAAGACCTTGTCAAACTCAAAGATGCACTCGAAAAACTCAAACTAAATGATTCATCGCTTAGCTTCACCACAGAATCTTCCATCAGTCTTGGCCAAGGATTCAGAATTGGTTTTTTAGGACTTTTGCATGCTCAAATCACCCAAGAACGCCTTGAGCGTGAATACGATCTGGACATCATTACAACTTCTCCCTCTGTCAATTTCATTGTTAACGACAAACTGATCAACAAAGCCGGCGATTTTGACCCGACTGAAAAAAACGTCAAAGAGCCCATCGCCAGCGTTACGATATTTGTTCCTCAGGCTTATTCGGGAGTAGTGTCAAAGCTTATCACCGATAAAAGGGGAGAGCAAGAAAATTTTGAAACAATCGGCAATCTTTTAAAAATAGAAGCGAAAATTCCCCTTCTTGAACTTTTAATCGGCTTCTATGATCAGCTCAAGTCACAAACCTCGGGCTATGCCTCATTAGATTTTGAAATAGCAGACTATCGCCCGGCCGATCTTGTTAAACTTGATATTCTGGTTAACCACGAACCGATAGAAGGGCTGTCCCAAATAGTGCCGCGAGTGCGCGCGGAAGAAATTGCCCGAAAACTTTGCGAAAAACTAAAAGATGCCATTCCTCGCCAACAAATTCCTATACCGATTCAGGCGGCCATCGGCTCGGCCTCCGTAGCCTCGGCGAAGGGGGCGGGCAAAATCATCGCCCGAGAAACAATCGCCTCGTACCGCAAAGACGTCACCGCCAAACTCTACGGCGGCGACGTCACCCGCAAAATGAAACTACTTGAGAAGCAGAAAAAAGGCAAAAAGAGAATGAGGCGTTTTGGGCAAGTAGATATTCCCCAAGAGGCATTCTTAGCTGTATTAAAAATATAATAAATCACTTTAATACCATACTACAGAGTATGATAAATAGAGTTTTGAAGATTAGATAGTTCCTCTTTGTTCGGATCTTTGTTGCAAGTATTTCGCTAGTTCTAAGTGGGCTTGAGTCTCAGGTTTTGCTTGCTCTGTTGCCGTTCTCAAATAGGTTACCAAAGACTCCCAAGCAGTAATAAATGTCTCTCTGGCCGCGTTTCCAAGTTTGTCGTCTCTTGTAAACAGGTTAGTTAGAACTTGCCTTCTTGATAAGCCAAATCCAGAATAATCAGCGATACCTAGGACTCTTCGGGTCCAATAATCAGCCCACTGAACGTCCTTTGGAGTTGTTTCAAAAGGCCCAGTTTTTATGTCAGTTATCTCCTGCAAAGACAACTTTTTAGCTCTCTCAGCCGCATTCAAATGAGCCTCCGTCATTAAAGAGTCTCTTTCTTGTTCAGCAAGATTTGCATAAATCGCAAATTCGTGAGTGGCAAAGGGAATACCCTGTGAAGCCCAGAACTCAGCACGAGATCTTGGATCAACTATAATGGCCTCTCCTGAGTTTGGGTCTTGTTCGACGTTAGCCATAGGAACATATCCTATAATATCGGAACCACTTTGTCAACAAACACACATCGGAAGTGATGTAGTTCACAGGAATTTTGTCAGAAATTGCAGAGCCAACCTTATTCGCCAACGTATTCTAAACCCGGTTTGGAATATTGGAATAGCTCTGCGAGTCGAGATTCTAAAAGTACAAATTACCGTTACTCTAGAGTAATAGAGTATTAAGCTTAGAAATCTTCTAAAGCGACAGCTTAGGATATAATCTTATTTATGCAACCAGGACAAATTATCTTCGAAGGCAAAATTAAAAACGGTCTCCCAATTGTTTTACGTTACCCCGAAGCGAATGATCTCAAAGATCTTTTAAATTACATCAACACGCTTTCAAAAGAGCGTACGTATATCAGTTTCCAAGGACAACAACTAACAGTTGACGAAGAAAAAAAATATTTAGATAACGTTCTTAATAAAATGAATAAAAATGAAGATATTCACATCTTGGCCTACTCCCAAAAGGCCTTAATTGGGATCGCAAACATAACACTTAGAGAAAGAGTTGAAACACATGTTGGTGATTTTGGCATTTCGGTGGCCAAACAATTTAGAAATCAAGGCATCGGGAAACTTTTAACAGAAAAAATTTTAGAAGAAGCAGGGAAAAATCTCTTCAATCTAAAAATTGTCACGCTAGTTGTCTATGCAAACAATAATATAGCGATTGAAATGTATAAAAACTTCGGGTTTAAAAAATATGGTGTGCTTCCAAAAGGAATAGTCCACCGGGACAAATTTATCGATCAAATATTAATGTACCAAAATCTGACTTTCTAGATGCAAAATAAAGTTAATCTCGAGCTGAAGTATTTTTGCAACGATTTTTCTCCAATTAGGAAAATTCTAAAAGAGTTAAATGCCAAGAAAGTTGGAACTTTTTTTCAAAAAGATTACTTTTTCAACTTACCTCAATCGGATATCAAGATCCATCCAAGACTTAAATTAAGAATACAGAAAGGGAAACAAACCATAATTTATTACAAAAGAAGAGCTTTTCAAGAAAACAAAAGCAACCAAGCAAAAGTAAGCCTACTTTCTGTAAAAGATAAAAAACTTTTACCATATCTGAAAAAAGTTTTAGGAATTAAAGCTACTGTTTACAAAAAACGCGAGCTTTGGAAAAAAGGCAATACAATCTTCAATCTAGATAATATATTAACTGTCGGCAAAATTTTCGAGATTGAAACGACCAAAAATTCAAAAGAATCCGAAAAAGAATTCAATTTCTACAAGCAAAAATTTCTACCTTATTTAGACAAAATCATCAAAGATTCAAATCTTGATTTAATTTTAAAAAAATCAATTAAATCTCACTCTAATAATCTAGATCATTAGAGTATTTAGATTCGAAATTGCCCGTAGGATATAATTCTCCCATACTTTGTGGACAAAATTTTAAACATAGTTGCTTCCCCGGTTATTTATAAAGATAAATTTCTTCTGATCAAAAGAATCAAGGAGCCGTACTTTGGACTTTGGTGTTTGCCGGGCGGCAAAATCATCGCCCGAGAAACAATCGCCTCGTACCGCAAAGACGTCACCGCCAAACTCTACGGCGGCGACGTCACCCGCAAAATGAAACTACTTGAGAAGCAGAAAAAAGGCAAAAAGAGAATGCGCCGCTTTGGCCAAGTTGATATTCCCCAGGAAGCGTTTTTGGCTGTATTAAAAATTTAAAGAAATAAACCCAATGCAAAGACGCATTGCATTAGCAATATCACTAATTTCTCACCCATTAATTGTTGGCTTCTGTGGGCTACTAGTTGCAATCCATAACGAAGGTCTCAGCTTTTTCTCTGCTATTATTGCGATCATTGCTTTGGTCTTTCCAACTATTATGATCCCCATTGTATGTCAGATTGTAATGTCGAAGATGGGCATAATCTCCGATCTCTTTGTCACGCAACGTAAGGAAAGGCGGATTTATTTGTTTGTGGTTGCTTCGGTACTAACCCCGATACTTATCATTGAAATGAATGCCCTGTCATTCACACAAAACCTCAGCCTTATTGTTTACATGATGCTAGCTGGTTTGTTCGCCTTTACCATTCTCAACTTGTATATCAAGGCAAGCCTTCATGTAGCCGTATTTGCGGCCGTAGTTATCGGACTTGTTGTGGTCTATGGCCGACAATACGCTATTGCGCTTCCGCTAGTGGGAGTTATCAGTTGGGCTCGCATGCAACTCGAGCATCATTCTCTGGCAGAACTAGCGCTCGGCTTTGCTGCAAGTATGCTCATAGTCCTTGCCATTTCGTTCGCATAATTAAGTGCTTGGATTCTTTACTCTATTACTCTAGAGTATTAGAGTATTTAGCTTAGGAATTCTCCAATAATTCTTTCTGGCGATGCTTAAGATATAATTTCCTCATGATTTCGTATCAAAAGAAGCAATTTGAACTTTTTGAAAAACTTGAGGGAAAGTTTAAACAAGGTAAAATACCTACAACTATAGTTGAACCTGTCGCAGATTATGCAAATGATAACCGCATTGGTTTAACCAGTGTTATTTTTATTCCCGAAAATCTTCAAAAAATAATTGTTTCCAAAATTATTGAACCTCTCAGAGAAGCAGACAGTAATCAATATTTTTACCTACCACGAAGCCTTCATTTAACTATTCAAAATATTCGAACGATTAGTGATCCACCGTTATTTACAGATGAGGACGTCGAAAAAGCAAAAACAGCTTTTGATCAAATAATCCCGAAGCATAAAGAATTAGAATTCACAGTGAAAGGTTTATTCGAACTCCCAACCAGTCTTGGAATCAGATGTTATTCAAATGATTCATTAAAAGATTTAGTTCTAGATTTAAGAAAAAATTTAATCAAAGCAAGCGTTCCAGACAATAAAAGTTACGAATCGGATGAAATCTTTTTCGGTAACATTACGGTCTGCCGATATATTACCCATCCAAGCAATCTTTTCTTAGAAAAAATTAAAAAGTTAAAAGTTGTTGAAGTTGGGAAGTTATCGGTCAGGACAATTTGTCTTATTACCACAAATTCAGTATGTCACCCAAGCTCAACAAAAATTATAGGAAAATACGATTTGAACTAACCGTTTATATGCTTCTCAAAAAAGGCCAGTTAAAAATTCGGCAAATAGAGGATAAAGAATCCGATTACAGGCAGATTGCTAAATGGTTAACAGACAAAAGAGTTCTTGAATTTTACGGCGGTCGTACCAACCCGCAATATCTTTCTAAGGTCAAAAGAAAATATAGCCCAAGGGTACTTGGCAAAAACAAAATTGTTCCATGTTTTTTTTCCTACAACAACAAAGAAATTGGGTACATTCAATATTATCCGGTTATCAAAGCAAAAGACTACGAATTGGATGATACAAATGGCATCTGGGCGGTGGATATGTATATTGGAGAAGTTGAATATTGGAACAAGGGTATCGGACCACAAGTTCTTAAAATGATCACCGACCACATTTTTAAAAAACTACAAGGCAAAAAAGTTGTCACTGATCCTCATGTCGATAATCCCCGAGCTATTCGAGCCTACGAAAAAGCCGGTTTCAAGAAAATCAAAATTCTCAAGAATCACGAACAGCACGAAGGCAAAAAAGTAGATTCTTGGTTAATGGAGTCTTCACTCTATTAATCTAGATCATTAGAGTATTTAGCCTAGAATGTTTAATAATTACCCAAGAAGCCTTCTTAGCCGTGCTCAAAATTTGACAACACGCTACAATAAATGTATGATGTATAATGTATACATGATCAGAAAACAGCTTTATTTAACTCCGGAAATTGAAAGGGAACTCGTAATCGAAGCCCGCAGGCATGGCAAAACCACAGCCGAAGTTGTCAGGAATATTCTGGAAAAAAGTCTTAATATTGAAAAACGAAAAAAGGAAAATCCTGGGGCCGTCCTTTTGAGATTAGCTGCTAATGCAGGCCATGGCCCCAAGGATCTTTCTACTAATTTATATAGTTATCTTTACGGAGAAAAATCTTCCAAGTACGGTAAGGATAAGAGAACCACTACATTAACAAAAGCAGAAGAAAAGAGGCTGGAGCGTTTTCTAAATGATCAAAAAACTTCTCGTCGACGCTGATGCTTTTGTCGCACTCAACACCATAGAAGATTCAAGCCACTCAAAAGCAATAGAGTTAAGTAATCTTGTAGATGAACAGGCTATATTACTATTCACTTCAGACCCTGCTTTTGGAGAAGCAGTGACAATTATCAGTCAAAAAGTCGGTTTAAATAAAGCGATAGAATTTGCAGAAGAAATTCTTGCAAGCCAAATGGAAATTATCGAAGTTGATGCTGCTCTCAGGCGTTCTGCTTTGGAGCTTTTCAAAAAACAAACGTCCAAAAACTCACGTTTCACAGACTGTGTTAATATGGCAATTCTAAAAGGAAAAGGTCTGGATACAGTTTTTAGCTTTGACAAGCAGTATAAATCAAATAAATTCAAACGATTCGGGATTGATAAGTAATAAGTCGCTTGCCCTCCGAAGCTTTAAAGTGAGAGGGACAACTCCTAAGAAGCATTCTTAACCGTTTTAAAAATTTAAAAACCTTCCTGATGTATAATTGCTCGGTATGGAAAGACCTAAATCCTCTTTCGTCCCCACCCAAAAAGTAGAAATTGGTCAAACCGGAGTTTTTGTTACCCGCCTTGGCCTAGGAACGGGCCTTTTGGATTTTGAGAACCCGGATGAAGCCGCAACCATTGGTAAAGTCAAAACAGCTTTAAAATTGGGAGTTAATTATTTCGATACCGCCCCAAAGTACGCGCTCGGACAAGCCGAAACATTACTCGGAGTAGAACGGATGATTGAAGTAAGGGACCACCACCCCAAGGAGCGCCGTTTCGGCTCGGCTACGTGTATAGCCGAGACGCTCAGCCGCGTCTAGGACCCGACGGAGTGTTGCAGCAGCAACAGATTGGTCGTGACGCAAAGCTAGGGACACGGTCTTGCGGGAGAGCCTCGTGTCGCTGGCGATGTCGTCGATGGTCACCCGAGGGATCATGAGGGTCTCCGATCCAAACACTACCTGATCCGCGTTACATGTGCATGTTACACGAAATTTAGGAGCGTGTCACTCCCCCCGCCGTTTCATCCCACCTTTCGTTACCGTTACTAACACGGCGCCATGGTATAATCATACGAGTTGTGAGCAGCCAGGAGAGAATAGCAGGCACCCGCAGCTCCGTTACGGCCGACCCGACCGTTGCAGAGCGTGAAACCGACGGACTCCATTGTTTGTGGCGGCCTGGAGAGCCGTTTCTGGTAGAGGCAGTGAACGCAGTATTAGGGACAGACGCCGAAGCATTTGAGCATCCGTCCTTTGGGAAGGGCTACGTTTGGAGGCTAGGCAACGAAGGGGATCCGCCCGTTCACGTACAAGTGCATCCTGATGATAGGCTTGTCAGGCTACAGTTTATTGCCGGCACCTTTGACCCTCAATCGCGCGAGTACACGGTAGATAGAATAGCGGCAGGTTACCAGCCTAAGCATGCTCAGGCAGTTCTTTCCATTGAGTGCAATGCCAATCGGCGACGCACAAGAGTCAACATCTTTACGAACGGAGCGGTCGAGGAGCTCCATAACGTCGTAGATGCCGCTTCGCTGAAGGAGCTAACAGACGCGTCTCCCTCTGCGACGGTTACGATCGCGGAGGCAGCTGAAATCCTCGGCTGTCACCCCACCAACGTCGCCTATCTGATACGACGCCGTAAGTTGCCGGCTGTGAAGCGCGGGCTGCAATGGTTCTTGGATCGAAACGCTGTGGAGCACTACGTCGGCACAAACCAACGCCAGAGGCGTAAATCACAACAAATCCCTTAGTAGCTTCTTGACGGTTCATTCGAAAAGCCTATAATAGGGGCATCCTTTGTTCAAGGGGTGCCTAATGGCTCGTACAGCCCTCCGACATCGTCCTCGGCCCCGAGCTGAGGAAAACGCAGCCGCCGAAGCCGCGGAGAAACTAGCGTGCCAACCCGCGCCGACCCCGGTATTCTTTGTCTGGGGTCTTTCGTTTTTTGGCCCTCGCCCTGCCGACACTGAAGCGGAGAAGTCCATTCTGCAGTTGCGGCAATAATTCCCGGCGCCAGAACTCCAAAAGAAGCGGAGGAAAATTTCCAAATGGTGAAATTTCCGATTCCTGTAGAATTATGGACAGAGCTTAAGGATGAAGGTTTGATAGCATCAAACGCTCCCGTACCCGCCTGAACTTTCAGAAATTGCAGAACTCACCTTACTCGCCAACGTATTCCGAACCGGGTTTGGAATAGCTTGGCGAGTCGGGATAATGAAGAAATCTAGCTTTTGTAATTTTATGATTATCTTTATTACTCTAATACTCTAGAGTATTAGAGTATTTAGCCTCGAATATTTAAAAAAACGCCGAATAACTTCACGCCCTCGGGGATGATATAGCTTTACACATCTGAATAATCCTGCAAGCTTTTGACAAAAGACAAATTCACTTGTTTCACAAATTTCTCATCGGCAGTAATCAATTCACAACCTTTTTCTTTTGCTAGAACTGCATATGTTGCATCGTAAACTGAAACGTGGAATTCTTTTGCAAAAACAGCAATTTTGAAAATATCTTTTAAACTAGACCGAAAAATCTCAAGGTCGTATTTATCAAGTTGGTTCAGAGCCAAACCGATCTTTACACTGGGAACCATTAATTTCGTGGCTAGTGTATTAGCTATTTCATAGAAAAGAAGATCTGGAACGAGGATTTTTTCAGTGTCATTAACATGCTTCCTGAAGATTGTTTTAACTTGCTTATATCCTGATTCGTGAGTCAAAAAAAGTTTGTTGGCGACAGAAGCATCGACGATTATCATCTATCATGATATCGAATTTCTCTTAAGGCTTTAACCGAATCAAATCCCTTAGTATACTTACCTATCTCTCTCGCTAACTTTTCAGTTTCTGCCATTATCTTATCAACTTCTGCTTTAGACAGCTTTTTCCTTTTAGAACGCACTTTTTCTCTCACGATAGCAGAAAAACTCTTCCGAGTTCTTGCCGCCTCCTCTTTTAGCCGCATGTACTCTTCTTTATGAAACCTAACATTAGTAGTGATATAATCCATACAATACAATTGTATCATGGTATTGTGGAAATTGCCATGAATCAAATCCTAAACATAGTTGCTTCCCCGGTTATTTATAAAGATAAATTTCTTCTGATCAAAAGAATCAAGGAGCCGTACTTTGGACTTTGGTGTTTGCCGGGCGGCAAAATGGAATACGGCGAAACGATTGAAGAAGCAATTATTCGTGAAATAAAAGAAGAAAGCAGTCTTGATATCAAATTTATTGCCCTTCGAGGTGCGGTCGAGGAGATTCTTTATAAGGGAAAATCAAAAATTGGTCATTTTATGATCTGGGTTTGCGAAACAAGAGCCCAAGAGAATACTGCCCAAACTAAAAATGAAGGTGAAGTCAGATGGTTTACTAAAAAAGAACTGCCAAAGATAAAAGTTCATGCTGTGCCCAGCGACTACAGAATGATCGAGACCTTTTTTCTCAAGAAAAAGAAAAATCTCAAAATCCACAAATCCAAAATGAGATCAGATGGTAAAAATTATATTCTCGAATATTTTGGAGTCTAGCTCCACTCTGACCCTTCGGCTTCGCCCCGTACCGTCCGGTACAAGGCTTCGCTCAGGGTCTACGAGGCAATCATATAATTGATTGCCTCTTGACAACGATTAGCACTCGTGGTACATTGTCTGCTAATCCCTCGATAAACTCGGGATTAATTGGAAATTAATCATGGACCTTTCAGATCGCCAAAAGAATCTACTTCGAGCAATTATCGAAAAGTACATCGAAACTGCCGATCCAGTAGGTTCAGAAACCATTGAAAAAGAAGCCGGACTCGGTGTTTCGCCTGCAACCATCAGAAACGAAATGGTCAAACTCACCAACCTCGGCTATCTAAAACAACTGCACACTTCAGCCGGCAGAATTCCTACATCAGCAGGCATGAAATTCTACGTTGACCAGCTCATGGAAGAAAAAACTCTATCGCTAAAAGATGAAGTTGCTATAAAAGAAGAACTTTCAGAAGCAAAAGACAGGTTTGACCAACTACTTCGCCACACCACAAAAGCTCTTGCCGATCAAACTCACTCACTCGCCCTCGCCTCAAACGAAAATAACGACATTTATGCCGCAGGCATGGCCAACATTCTTGATATGCCAGAATTTTACGACATCGATATTACCAAAACCGTACTTTCCATGATCGACAAGGTTGAAATGCTAAGACAAGTCTTCGATCAACTTGCAGCTGAAGAACAAATTAAGATCCTCTTTGGTGAAGAACTTGGTGTTCCGTACTTGGAACCCTGTGGATTTGTTGTTTCGCGCTACACAATGCCAAATCACAGAGGGGTAATAGCTATTGTCGGGCCATCCAGACTTAACTATCAGGTAATTATTCCAACCATGAGATACTTTTCGCAACTTTTATCAGGCTTTACGGGAATTTAACTCAGGAAATATATGGGCAAAACTAAATCTGCCGCAACTGATCATATTGAAGAAAAACCTGTAACCAAAGAGGTCACTGAAAAAATTGTAACCACTGAGAGCACTGAAAAGAAACATGAAGACACTGAGAAGTCAGTGCAAGACAGTTCTAAATCAGAGACCTTGGTGGTTGCAGTGTCCTCAGTGGTTGCCAGCCTCGCCCAAGACGAGTCTAGGCGGGCAAGTCTTGAGGACCAGCTCAAAAGGGCACTTGCAGATTACAGAAATTTAGAGCGAAGAGTCGATGATGAAAGAAAACTTTTAAGCCAGCTATCCTCAATAATCTTAATTGAAAAGCTTTTGCCGATTTTGGATAATCTTGAAAGCGCCCAAAAACACTTAAATGATCAAGGGTTAGAAATGGTTATAAAGCAGTTTAAGGATGTTCTTGCCCAAGAAGGAGTCGAAGAAATCCCTGCAGAAGGTGTCCAGTTTGACCCAAAACTTCATGAGGCAATCGAAGTGATTGAAGGCCAAAATGATGGCAAGATTGTTAAAGTTGTTGCTAAGGGTTATAAAATAAATGATAAGGTTATTCGACCTGTAAAAGTTGCGGTCGAACGTACTAAAGTCGATCAAGCAGCTGAACAAAAGGCCCAAAGTGGCAAAGAATTTGGAGATTATGCGTGAACAAAGTTCACGCTGACGAATCTGAACTAATGAGAACTAATTTGAACCAATATTCGTTCATTCGTTTACATTCGTTAAAAATTCGTTTAAATTCGCGAATTTTCGACGAAAAGGAGAATAAATGTCGAAAATAATAGGTATTGATTTAGGTACAACAAATTCAGTAGTAGCCGTTGTCGAGGGCGGAAAGCCTAAAGTCATCCACTCGGCAGAAGGCAGAAATATCATCCCATCTGTGGTGGATCCGACAAAACATATCGTTGGTGATGTTGCCAAACGTCAAATGATTGTTAACCCTAAAACCACTATCTTTTCTATAAAAAGGCTGATGGGCAGAAAATACAAAGACGCTGAAGTTCAAAGAGATATTAAGTGGCTTCCATATGACATCAAAGCGGGCCGTGAAGGTATGGCCGTCGTTTCTGTCGAAAGCAAAGATTACACTCCTCAAGAAATTTCCGCCATGATCCTGCAAAAAATCAAAGCCGACGCCGAAGCCTATCTTGGAGGCAAAGTGGAAAAAGCAGTAATTACCGTCCCAGCTTACTTTGACGATTCCCAAAGGCAAGCCACCAAGCAAGCAGGTGAAATTGCCGGTCTTCAGGTTGAGCGAATTATCAACGAGCCAACCGCTGCTGCCCTTGCCTATGGTCTCGATAAATCTCATGCCCACACTATTGCGGTTTACGATCTTGGCGGCGGCACTTTTGATATCTCTATTTTGGAACTGGGCGAAGGTGTATTTGAAGTCAAAGCCACCAATGGTGATACCCATCTTGGCGGTGATGATTTCGACGCCAAAATTGTGGAGTATTTGACCACGGAGTTTAACAAGGAATCTGGTATGGATATTTCAAAGGACAGGCCTGCGCTGCAACGACTTCGTGATGCAGCTGAAAAAGCCAAAATTGAACTTTCAACTACACTCGAAACGGAAATCTCGATTCCATATCTAACCGCCGACCAAACCGGCCCAAAGCATCTTGCAACCAAACTTTCGCGAGCTAAACTTGAATCAATCGTCGGCGATCTTGTCGAAAAAACTTTCGGTCCGGTGAAAGCTTGTCTGAAAGATGCCAAGATTGACCCGAGTAAAGTTGACGAGATTGTTCTAGTTGGCGGTATGACCAGGATGCCTCTGGTAACCCAAAAAGTTCAGGACTTTTTTGGCAAGGAGCCTCACAAAGGCATCAATCCGGATGAAGTTGTGGCAGTTGGTGCCGCAGTTCAAGGAGCAGTTTTAGGCGGCGAGATGAAAGAAATGGTTCTCCTGGACGTCACGCCGCTAACTCTTGGAATTGAAACTCTTGGCGGTGTCTCAACCGCACTGATTCAAAGAAACACTACCGTTCCTACATCAAAATCCGAAGTTTTCTCAACCGCATCGGACAATCAAACGTCTGTTGAAATTAATGTTCTCCAAGGAGAGCGTCCGATGGCCGCCGACAACAAATCACTCGGCCGATTTATCCTAGATGGCATTCCTCCGGCACCCCGCGGTATTCCTCAAGTTGAAGTCACCTTTGATCTTGACGCCAATGGAATCCTAAATGTTAAGGCTAAAGACAAAGCCACAGGTAAGGAACAGTCAATAAAGATCACCGGTTCAACCGGTCTCACCAAAGACGAGATCGACAGAATGACCAAAGAAGCCGAGGAACATGCCAAGGAAGATGAAGCCAAAAAAGAAGAGATTGAAACCAGAAACAGAGCAGATGCTCTTGTCTATCAAGCCGAAAAAGCGCTCAAAGATGCCGGCGACAAGGTTCCCGCTGAAGTCAAGACCGAAGTCGAGGAAAAAATCAAGGCACTTAAGGATATCCAAGCAGCCGGTCCCATTGATGAAGTTAAAGCCAAAACCGAAGAACTCTCCAGTGTCCTTTCCAAAATAGGCCAATCAATGTACGGCTCGCCTGGTGGCGAAGCGGGTCAGCCCGGCGCCAGCCAGAGTCAACCAGCAGACGATCAAAATCAGCCCCAAGGTCAACCTACTGATGGTCAAACAGACGATTCAAAAGGCCCGGGATCAAAGTCCGGCAAAACCGGTGACGTAGAAGAAGGGGAAGTCGTCAAAGAATAAAATTCCTAATTACTAATTTCTAATTTCTAACAAAATCCCAATTTAGAAATTTTCTAATTCAAGAAATTATTTAGAAATTAGGTTAATTAGATCAATTAGAAATTTAAAAATGAATCTATCTACAGATATCTTCGTTCTTTGCGACTATGCCACCGTTTCCCAGGAACAAAAGCTTTCAATAGTCGGTATTTTCGACCAGTTTTTTGTAGCCAATCTTCCTACCAATTGGCCGCGAATGTTTTTAGTTACTGTTCTTCGAGGTCAGCCAGGGACTGAATACCCTCTAAAGCTTAAAATTGTTCCGCCCGGCCAAACAGACCAAAAATTTCCCGAGCGCGAACTTAAAGTCACTCTTGGCCAAAACGGCAAAACCAATTTGTTAACCGAACTTGTTAATTTTCCACTTCCTTTGGCAGGAGTTTACAAAGTAGAACTTTCATCAGAAAATCAGCAAATCGGCCAACTGGAGTTTCGTGTCAACAAGACAACAGCGACCTATGGCGGACAAGATTTACAAGGCAAGAAAATTTCTAATTGATCTAAAAATTCCTACTTTCCTATGCAACTCCATTTATTGTTCGAACGAAGTGAGAACTTACCCTTTAAATTAACATTAATTTTTAAGGTAACTTCTCGATTCGCGGAGTTTACCCTGAGTTACATCGAAGGGCTCTCTCGAAGAATAAATACCACGAAGGGATATTTAGATATATAATTACTATCCATGGCTAAACGCGATTACTACGAAATTCTGGGTGTTTCAAAAAACTCCAGCCCTGATGAGCTAAAGCGGGCCTATCGCACCATGGCCAGGAAGTATCATCCAGATGTTAACAAGGCTCCAGGTGCCGAGGAAAAATTTAAAGAAATAAACGAAGCCTATCAGGTTCTTTCCGATGCTCAGAAAAAATCAGCATACGATCAGTTTGGCCACGCGGCCTTTGAGCCGGGCGGAGGATTTGGTGGCGCTGGCGCTGGTCCTGGAGGATTTCGTACATATACCTGGACATCACAAGGCGGACCGCAGGATTTCAACTTTGATTTCGGAGGTTTCTCCGACCCATTTGACATTTTCGAAATGGTTTTTGGTGAACGATCACCTTTTGGTCGTCAAGCAAGACTACCCCGCTACATCATAAAACTTGACTTTATGGAAGCGGTTCATGGTGTCCAAAAAGAGGTCGAAGTCGAAGGCTCGCCTCGCGGCGAAGCGGGTAAAAAACAAAAAATCAAAATCCCGGCAGGTGTGGATGACGGCTCGGAAATCCGTTTCTCAAACTTCATTCTCGTTTGTGAAGTTTCTCCTCATCCAAGGTTCAAAAGAAGAGGCTACGATATTGTTACTCAAGATGAAATATCCTTCTCACAAGCTGCCCTTGGGACAGTTAAAGAAATAGAAACCATTGATGGTTTTGTCAAAATCCGTATCCCGGCGGGTACCCAATCAGGAACTCAAATCCGCCTTCGCGGCAAAGGTGTCCCCCGCGTCTCCGGCCACGGCCAAGGCGACCACTACGTCACCATCAGAATCCAGGTACCAACTCGCCTCAATCGGCATCAAAAAGACCTTCTCGAAGAACTCGAAGAAACTTTCTAAAATCTGATTCTATACTAAATTATGACGATCGTCACAAAACAGTATAGAATGATTGGCTTTTATCCAAAATTACCAGGTCCGACCTCGTCATTTTAAAATTCCCCGGTCCTAAAATTGATTTGCAACAAAGATTTTAATATAATCTCGCCACCATGAAGGATCTCCAGTCCCCACAAGAAGGCGAAAATCGACCGTTATTAGATGAATTCGTCCAAAGAGCTTATGAAAGATAGGGTAATCCCTGAAAACAGCCACTAACAATGTTAGAATTAGGTTGTTATGAAGGGTTATTCTTGCCCTAGATGCCAAAACAGACATCTTTACTCGGTCAGACGGGGTAAAAAGCGTTGCAAAAACTGTCTTTATGAGTGGAAACCAAAACTGGGAGGCCTGGGGTTAACCAGGAGAAACTGGTACAAGGTTTTGTTATGGTTTTTACTGGGACACAGTATCAAAACCATCTGCCGGCAAACAGGAATCAGCCATTATTCAGTAGAGAAAGCCGTAATGGTAACCAGAAAGGTGATGGCCAGAGATGTACCAAGGGTTTTCTCGGGAACAGTCGAAGTAGATGAAACTTATCTTGGTGGTCAAAAGAAAAACAAACGGAAAAACCAACTCAGAAAAGAGGCAGAAAGCAAACGAGGATTCGGAACAACAAAACAACCGGTCTTCGGTATTTTAACCCGTCATGGCAAGGTGTTTGCCAAGCTGGTTGATGACACAGAAGCCATTGATTTGTTGCCAATTATCACCAGGAGAGTTAAAGTTGGTTCTAGGATCTGCTCCGACACCTGGAGAGCATATACAGGACTGGCTGCTAAAGGTTATGTTCATAGAACAGTCAAACACGGGGAAAGAGAATACGTTCGAGGCAAGAATCATATCAATGGCCTGGAAGGCTTTTGGGGTTATCTTAAAAGAAAACTGGCCGCCAAAGGAGGAGTGAGAAGAAAATATCTTCCCCTCTTTTTGGGAGAGTATGTTTGGCGATACAATTATCGCAATATGGATACAGAAAAACAGGTAAAGCGAATACTGAAAAAGATTACTGATTCTAGTGGCTAAAATCAGGTATTACCCAAAGATATAAAACTCAAAAACTCTTTGAAGAGACACCCGGGGTTCAAGTTCCGTATGTACCATGGAATGCAGCTTGGGATACTGTTGTTGAATCGAATGTTAATCTAGTTGATTTAGCAACAAGACTAATTAAAGAAACGTCAATTTCAGCCAAGGATTTTGAAGAACATGGACTCGAAATCCATGGCGAGGAAACATGGGATGAAGTATTCAGGAATATTGCCCATGGTATTGTTTTGATGGAGCTCGAAAGACGTCATCCGGATATAGAAGAAATTGGCGCTGCTCGTCAGAAATCATGGGAAGAGCAACACCCCGGTCGAGTATAAGTTTAAGAAAAACAAGGCCCGACCTCGTCGAGCAAGCCCAATCTATACTATTTTCTGACGATCGTCACAAAATGGTATAGAATGAAAAATGCTTGACAAAAATTGGTTCAAAAGCAAAAGAACTTGCCATTATGATTGAATATATTACCTTAAAAGTAAGTCTTCTACCATCAAAAGCGCCTAATTTGGAAGGTCAAGACGCCACAACACTCACCTCAACCGCATCAAAGCCAAAATCATAAGTTTTACTTTTGTATTTCCCGGAGCTTCTTACATATTCAAGATAATCGGCCATCGCATCCGCAAACATGCCGACATTGTCTGCAACCACTACCGCATTTTTGCTTAATTTTTACTCAGCTAATATTAAATAATCAAAATATTCTTCTTTAGCCGCATCCAGAAACAAAAGATCAAAAGGCCCCACAAGCTTTGGAATCACATCAAGAGCATTGCCAACCTTAAGGTCAACCATCGCTGCGATACCAGCCTTTTTGAAGTTAGACTTAGCAATAATTGCAGTCTTGGGATCAATCTCAATTGTGGTAATCTTTGATCCTCTTTGCAAATGCATATTCATCAAAATCGCCGAATAACCAACCAAGGTCCCAATTTCCAAAACCCTTTTCGGTTTGTGCTTCTTAACAACATCGACCAAAACTTTTCCTTTCACCGGCCCAATAATCGGCAAGAATTGATCCTTGGTTTGCGCTTCTAGTTTATTTAAAACTTCCTGAGGTTTCATAAATATTACTTTGTAGTTAATACGACTTACGCAAAATTTTAAAATCTAGGTTCAGATTCTGGAGTCGCTTCGCTCCCCAGAATGACAGTTTGGCTTAGGTTTTCAGCAAGCTCTGTTCATTCATAAAGTTGACTCAAGTATACTATTTTGCTAAAATCCGATTGCATTTTAGAAAGTTAAGAGTCTAAGGCGCGAACTAGCGCCTTTTTTTAAATATAGTTTCTTACCTATTAACCATTAACGATTAACTATTAACTATTAACGAATAAATGGCTATCCAAGCAAGAACCGAATTTGCGTCTGCCCTAAATCAGGTTTGCTCCGAGCGGGGAGTCGAACCGGAAGTGGTCATCGACTCCATCAAACAGGCAATTTTAGCTGCCTACCGCAAAGATTTCGGCGATCCGGAAGGCATCGAAGTCAATCTCGATGCCAATACCGGAGAGGTTCAACTTACCAAAGGCAAGAAAAATATCACCCCCTCCGGTTTTGGCAGAATAGCCGCTCAAACCGCCAAACAAGTAATCTTACAACGAATCAGGGAAGCGGAGAAAAATGCTATCCTTGATGAATACTCATCAAAAGTAGGCACAATTGTCTCCGGTCTTGTTCAGCGCATTTCCGGCCCGGTTGTCACCGTCAATCTTGGCAAAACCGAAGCCATCATGCCGCCGAATGAACAATCTCATAACGAAAAATATTACGTTAATCAACGGCTCAAATTTTTCGTCGTTGGTATTAAAGAGGGCACCAGAGGTCAGGAAATTATCGTCTCAAGAGCCGCAAACGGTCTTTTGGAAGGACTATTTCGTCAAGAAGTTCCTGAAATTGCCCAAGGCTCTGTCGAAATCAAAGTAGTTGCTAGAGAAGCTGGTTCGAGATCAAAAATTGCTGTTTACTCCAATCAGCTTGGGGTCGATCCGGTTGGTTCGTGTGTCGGCCAGAAAGGCGTTAGAGTCCAAGCAGTTATCAATGAACTTGGCGACGAAAAAATTGACGTCATTGCCTTTCAGGAAGACCCTGCAGAATTCATAAGAGCTGCCCTTTCTCCTGCCAAAGAATTACAAGTTAAAGTTAACGAAAAAGACAAAACTGCCGAAGTTACTGCGCCAGATAATCAACTCTCGCTTGCTATCGGCAAAGAAGGTCAAAATGTCCGCCTTGCCGCCAAACTCACAGGTTACAAAATCGATATTCGCGGTAAAAGTGGTTCCCCTAAAGAAGTCGAGGCTAAAGAAAAGGCCGCTAAAGAAGAAGCCAAGAAAGCGCTCGGAATTGTCGAAGAGTCAGAAAAGACTGCAACCACCCAAAGCACTGAAAAAAACACTGAAAACATTGTCAAAAGTACAGTGCCAGACAGTACTAAGACAGCAAAAACAGTAGTTGCCAGAAAATCAGTGAAAAACAGATCTAAATCAGTGTCGAAAGTTGCAACATCCCAAAGCAATGAATCATCAAGTCCTGATGATGGCCTGCCTGCTCATTCGAGTCCGAGTCCCTCAGAGTCGAGGACCGGCAGGCATGGCGATAAAGCTTAAATGAAAAGTTTTGCCGTCGCTAATTTCAGTAACTATGAACCAGAAACCAGACACCAACTTTCGACCACCAGTCGTGACCGTTTTGGGTCATGTTGATCACGGTAAAACTACTCTCCTTGATACTATCAGAAAAACTAATGTTGCTGCCCGTGAACACGGTGGCATCACTCAGCATATTGGTGCTTACCAAATAATCCACGAAGGTAAGCCGATTACTTTTATCGATACGCCAGGACACGCAGCCTTCGAGAAAATGCGCTCACGTGGCGCAAACATTGCAGACATCATAATTCTAGTCGTTTCCGCTGATGATGGCGTCAAGCCACAAACAGTCGAGGCCATCAAACATATTAAAGCTTCACAAAAACCATATATTGTTGCCATTACCAAAACTGATCTTCCAGACATTAATCTCGAAAAAGTCAAGAAACAACTTCAAAAAGAAGACGTAGTCGTTGAAAGCTACGGAGGTGACGTCCCTTTAGTCGAGGTTGCAGCAATAAAGAACAGGGGTATAAAAGAGCTGCTGGAAATGATCAATTTAGTATGGCAGCTGTCCCCAGAACAAAGCCAGCCAAATGAGCCATTGGAATCAGTTGTTGTAGAGTCATTTTTGGACAAGAATCGGGGGCCTGTGGTTACTGTAATTGTTAAGAAAGGTACGCTAGGGAAAAACCGAAAAATCGAGATTGACAATGAGAGCGTTACAATTAAGGCTTTAGTTGATGAAAATGGACAAATTGTTGAAGAAGCCCTTCCAGGTAAACCGGTAGAAGTTTTAGGTTTCAAAAAAGTATTAGAAGTTGGCTCGATTATTCGCGAACAAACTCAAACGAGAGTACTCTCTAAAAAACCACTAGATATGGCAGATATTATTGCCAGAGCTCAACAAGCTAAAGGTAGATTTAAGGTTATCATTAAGGCTGATGTAGCCGGCTCTCTTGAAGCAATTCTTGAAAACTTGCCGAAAGACTTATTAGTCATTTCATCTGGTATTGGGCAAGTAACTGAAAATGACATCTCCTTTGCAAAAACAACCGATTCACCCATCCTATCCTTTAATACCAAAATTTCAGGACAAATCAAATCGCGAGCAGAAAGAGAGGGAATAGTCATCAAGAGTTATGATGTTATTTATCAGCTCTTAGAAGATATGGAAGAAGTTGCTACAAGTTTTCAAGAGGCCAAACACGAATTGAAGGTTGCCGGCCGCGCCAAAATTGTCGCCGCTTTTAATATCGAAGGTAAAAAAATAGCCGGCGCAGTCGTTACACATGGCAGGTTAAAAATAGGGGACAGTGTCATTATTAAACGTACAAATGGTCAAAGTTTAGAATCAAAAATCATCTCCTTAAAAAGATTCAAAAAAGATGCCGAAACTGTACTTTCAGGTCAAGACTGTGGGATAGGATTCGCTACAAACGTTGACTTTAGTGAGGGAGATATTATAGAATCTTTGGGCTAAAAATTTACCTGTCCAGTCCGCTCCGTAAGCCATGTACAAATAACACCTGAAGGCGAAAGGTAAGACTGAACGGGTTTCACCCGTTAAAATCGCGGCACCGAGTCAAACTCGATAGCCAAGTCTGACTTAGCACGAGCCGTGTACGTCTGCCTGCGGACATGCCTCATTGGTTGATATGGATCAAATTACCAAAGACAAAACTCTTGAAAAAATCACTAAAGCAGAGAATATTTTAATTGCCGTTTTTCAAGATACTGGCATAGATGGACTCGCCGCAGGACTAGCGCTTTACCTTTCTTGTCAAAAATTAAGCAAAAATGTTTCTATTATAGGCAAATCACCGACTGTTAAAGATGGCACTTTGCTTTATGGAGTCGACAAAATCGGTCAATCACAAGGTACCGCAAACTTGGCTGTAGTCGTTCAAGATGCAGTAGAAAGTGTTGATAAAGTTACTTACTTTTTAGAAGAAAATAAATTAAAAATTGTCATTCATCCATTCCCAGGTTCAAAAGGCCTCTCCCAAGATAAAATTTCATTCGAACAAGTACCCGCAAAACCAGATTTAATTTTTGCAATAGGATTTAAATCATCGGAAGATCTGATAAAAGTTATTACTCGTGAACAAAATTTAGACTCAAGTACCTACATAGTCAACGTAAGTGTTGAACAAGTGAACCAAAAATTTGCTCAAATAAACTTCTCCAATCCAGAATCGGCAAGTGTTTGTGAGGTAACTGCTCAGTTTATTCAAGACTTGGCACTTCCAGTAGATGAGGACATCGCCTATAATTTATTCACTGGAATTTCCCAATCTACAGAAAGTTTCTCTCCTGCCAAATGTACCCAAAATAGTTTTCAAATTGCTGCTTGGTTAATTAAATTTGGGGCGGGCCGAGCCAGTCTCGCCAGCGAATCAAAAAGTGCAAGCATTCCAAAGCAATCTTCTCAACAATTTACCCCACCAACTCCCAACCCAGTAATAACCAGTCAGTCAGTATATAATTTCCAGAATCAATCAAATTTGCAAAATGCTCTGCAAACTCCAATTTCTCAAAATGATGATAAAATGCCTCAAGTTCCATTTGATATCACACCACTTGAAGAAGTTGAGCGCCAAAAAACCTCTGAGAAAGATTGGCTCAAACCTCCGAAAATTTATCGAGGATCAAAATCCTTTGACAGAGAAAACTAAATTGTAGTACTATTCTGGACTAGTCACTAGAAACTAGTCGCTAGTTACTATCTTTATGGCAATAACTTCTAAAAAACAGGTAATCGATAAATTTAAAACGCACGAGGGGGATACTGGCTCACCAGAGGTTCAAATCGCCCTTTTATCTCAAAGAGTCGGCAATGTAGTTGAACATCTTAAATCTCACGAACACGATGATCATTCAAGACGGGGTTTACTCTCTATAATCAATAAACGTCGTCGTCTCTTGCACTATCTAATGAGAAAAGCTCCCGAAAGATATAAAGATATTATCGGCAAGATCGGTTTGCCCAAATAATATCTTTGCGGTCCTCGTCGAGTAGGACTCGACTGCGGGCCTTAAGGATATAATTGGGAAAATAGGTTTAAGCAAATAAGGCAATATCCTTGTGGCCCTCATTAACTTGCAAAAAAAGAAAATTTAAGTTAAAATTAGACGACTAATTAGAGGAGTGGGTTGTTGGAAGTTGAATAGTGCAAATCAAAAGCTGGTTCTCGCTATCCGATTTCTAACTCCCCAGAATCCTCAAGTAATAATTTAATGCCAAAAATTGTAAAACGCGAAATTGATATTGCAGGTAAAAAACTGAGCCTTGAAACTGGTGAGCTTGCAGGACAGGCCAACGGAGCAGTTTTAGCCACTTACGGCGAAACAGTAGTTTTAGCTACCGCCGTTTCTCAACCTGCCGCGCCAAGCGTGGACTTCTTTCCGCTTGCTGTTGACTATGAAGAAAGGCTATACGCTGGCGGAAAAATTTCCACTTCCAGATTTATCAAGCGTGAAGGTAGACCTAGCGAAAAAGCAATTCTAACTGCAAGGCTCATCGACCGCTCAATTAGACCCTTATTCCCCAAAGATTACCAAGCAGAAGTTCAAGTTGTTATCACGGTTTTATCTGTAGATCAAGAAAATGACCCGGACGTCCTTTCACTGATTGCAGCTTCAGCTGCACTTTCTATTTCTGATATTCCATGGACAGGTCCGATCGCTGGTGTCAGGATAGGCCGCCAGAATGGAGGCTACATGCTTAACCCGACGGAAGAAGAAAGGAAATTTTCCAACTTAGACTTGGTGCTCGCAACTTCCAAAGACGAAATCGTTATGGTAGAAGCAGCAGGACAAGAGGTGGAAGAAAAAGCTATGTTTGAAGCAATAGAGTTTGGACTTAAAGAAGGCCAAACCATAATTTCACTAATTGAAGATTTCACAAGAGAAGCCGGTCGTCAAAAACAGTCTTATGAATCAAAGAAATTATCCCAAGAACAAGAAAAAAAGATCAAAGATTTCATAGAGGGCGAAATTATTAAGGATCTTGAAAAACCTCAAGTTGTGCAGGATGAAAATTGGTTTAGTGAATCTGCCCAGAAACTAGAGGAAGAGTTCATTAAGGAAGGTTCAGAAATTTCAGCCAAACACTTAAAAGACATTTTAGATGATGCCGTAGCCGACTTTCTAAGAAATCAAATATTAACCGCAAAAAAGCGTGTTGATGGAAGAACGCCCGATGAGATCAGGCCAATTACCACAAAAGTTGGCATGCTGCCAAGAACCCACGGATCAGGATTTTTTCAAAGAGGCGAAACTCAAGTCATTTCAATCTTGACTTTAGCCTCGCCTGCGCTTGAACAGCTAATCGAGGGAATGAGTGGAGAGGGCACTAAGAAATACATGCATCACTATAACTTTCCGCCATTTTCTACCGGAGAAGTTAGAAGACTGGGTTCGCCAGGTCGCAGAGAAATCGGTCATGGTGCTTTGGCCGAAAAAGCTCTTGTTCCGGTTTTACCATCTCAGGACGTATTCCCTTATACCATTCGGGTTGTTTCAGAAGTTCTCTCTTCAGCCGGTTCAACATCGATGGCCTCAACCTGCGGTTCAACTCTAGCCTTGATGGATGCAGGAGTTCCGATCAAAGAACCGGTTGCTGGTATCTCGATAGGTCTTATCACCGACAAATCTGACAAATCAAAATATCTTCTCTTGACTGATATTGCTTATCAGGAGGATTCCCAGGGCGACATGGATTTTAAAGTGGCCGGTACCAAAAATGGCATTACAGCTATTCAAATGGATACTAAATTAAAAGGCGTGCCACCAAAAATGATAGAAGAAGCGCTGCAAAAAGCAAAGACCGCTCGCCTTAACATTTTGCAAAAGCTGCTTTCGACTATTCCCACATCAAGAGAGAAAATTTCTCCACATGCGCCCACAGTAATTTTGGTCAAAATTGATCCCGCAAAAATTGGAGAAGTGATTGGCTCCGGTGGCCGAACCATTAACAAAATAATCTCAGCCACTGGCTGTGCCATCGACATCAACGATGAAGGCACTGTGACTATTAGTAGTAAAGATCGCGAAGCTGCTCAAAAAGCCGCGCAATGGGTCGAAGGTATCGTCAAAGAAGCTCAGCCGGGAGAAGTTTACGAAGGTCAGGTAAGACGAATTTTGCCCTTTGGCGCAATGGTCGAAATCCTTCCAGGCAAAGAAGGTTTAGTTCACATTTCAAAACTTGCACCCTACAGAGTTGAAAAAGTTGAAGATATTGTCAAAATCGGTCAAATGGTTAAAGTCAGGGTAACAGAAGTAGACGATCAAGGCCGAGTTAACCTTTCTATGAATTTTGGTCAAGACGCAGCTCGCCAGTCCACCAGAGAGAGAAAAGGTTTCTCTCCCAGGAGATTTGGTCAGCATGACAGACGTGATCGGAGAGGCCCCCCCAAAAGGTATTAAAAAATGACCACCCCCAAAAACAGTAAAATATTTTTGGGGACACTCATCATTTTTTCATTTTTTCTAATTCTCTTTATTGCCTTTTTAAATTTTAAAAGTTTGCATCAAAAATCTAGTTTTTTGATATTGCAAGCTCAAAATAATAAATTCGAAATAAATTTCAACCTCCAAGACACTGATCAAGATAAATTTTCTCAAATCCTTGAAAAGTTAAATTTGCCGCAAAGCACCAAAAAAGGCGTGGAGTTCAGCTTAGATGCAACCTCGCAAGCCAAACTTGCTTTTATTCTCCCAATAAAAGCAAAGCTTAACCTGGGTTCGGGGGAGGTTAATTTTCAAGGCACAACAGCACGACGCCTAAATTCAAAAGAATTTCCAGCCGGAAAGTATAAAATTCCCAATAGCACAAACTTGGCAGTCGCGGCCCCCGACTTTAAAGAATTTGTAAAGTCAAGATTTTTTCTACCCCCGGAGTTTGCGGCCTGGTTTAATAATAACTTACCATCGGAGGCCGGCCAGTGTTTGATTATTTTTGGCCAAAATGCCGATCTGGCCATCATTTTTAAAAACGACAGGGTTAATTTTGAAACATTAAAAAACGTTCAAATTGCCGGTGAACCTGTCTACTTTCAGGAAACTCGCCAAAATATTGACTATCATTTAATCAAATTATCAAAAGAGGACAATCCCAGAACCTTCACTCTTTTTAGGCAAGGTCAAGATATTTTTTTCGTTTCCTCATATGAAGCCGCGCAGGAATTATCCAACTTAAAGCAGACAGACTCAATTGAATTTCCTAAATCAGACAATAGCCAGAAGATCTCAATCGCAATCTTATTCCAAAGTACCACCCAAAACCCCGCAACCGGGGATTTCTACCAGTTACTTTTTAATAAAGAAACTCAAGTTTCAGAAATTCTTCAAAAAATCAACAAATTTGAATTTGCTTTGAAGGAGAATCAATTTTCTGGTTTAATTAACATAAAATGAAAACTCCTGCCCAAGATAAAATAAAAACCCAGGGGGAAGATCTCCAAATTCTGGAAGAAAAGCTTTTAAATTCTCGTATTCCAGAAGACCTCCGCAAAAAAGCCGAGGCCATGATAGGAAGACTCACAAGACTAGCTGCTTCATCTGGTTATTCCCAAGAATATGAATCTGTCGCAAGATATTTAGACTGGGTAGTTAATCTTCCCTGGAGCACTCGAAGTGAAGAAATATTGTCCTTGGAAAATGCCAAAAAAGTTTTAGATTCCAATCATTATGGACTAGAAAGTGTCAAAGAACGTATTCTAGAGTATATCTCTGTCGCCAGCCTTAAAAAAAACCAAGCCCAAAAGCAATCTGGGCCTAAAGCTCCGTCACTGTTACTCCTTGGTTTAGTTGGCACTGGTAAAACAACCATGGGTTATTCCATTGCTCAAGCTCTTGGACGTAAATTCGGCCGAATTCCCATGGGCGGTATGGGTGATGCATTGCAACTCCGCGGCAGATCCCGTGCCTATCCGGATGCAGAACCGGGCCAGATTATGAAAGTATTAAGAAGGGTTGGTGCCAAAAACCCCGTCATACTCCTAGATGAAATTGACCGTGTCACCGAAGAAGCAAAAGCCGATATCATGGGGGTTTTGGTGGAGCTTTTAGATCCTGAGCAAAATAGCAGTTTTTTGGATCACTATATAGATTACCCATTTGATTTATCAGAAGTCCTGTTTGTGACAACAGCCAATAACACCGCAGGTATTGCAACAGCTGTCTTGGACAGAATGGAGACACTTGATATGCCATCCTATTCTGATGAGCAAAAGATCATCATTGGTAAAAATTATCTTTTGCCAAGGTCCATCATCGCCTCTGGTCTTTCTCCAAACGACATCTCTCTAGATGATGCAGTCTGGCACCAAATTGTCAGACCATTGGGTTTTGATGCGGGTCTCAGAACCTTGGATAGGACCATAAACGGGATTTGTCGTAAATTTGCTAAATTAAAAATTGAAGGCAAAGCCACCAAAATCACTATTACGCCAGAAAATCTTAAGGAGTATGTTCCAATCTGGTAAAATTGGCCTATAGCAATTTACACCAAAATGTTGTACAATAGGAAATAGTAAGTCAATATTCAAAATCCTCTTATGAGAAAGTACCGAAAGGCAAAATTAACCTCACCTCTTCAGTTAGAAAAGAAAACAATCATGAATATTATTGGCTTTACTGTACTTGCTTTCTCAGTTCTACTATTTTTGTCGTTCTTCACGCAAGCCGGAATTCTGCTAGCCACGAGAGATTATTTTTACAACCTTTTTGGCATAGGGATTATTTTTTTACCACCTCTGGCTATTATTATTAGCCTACCTTTTCTCCATATTAATTCACGGTTTTCCAAAACAAATGTTATCGCAGGTTTCTTTGCGGCGATTTTATCTCTCATAGGGCTAATTGCTCCACTATCCCAAAATTTTTCTGGGCTTTTTGGTAAGTCTCTTTGGTTAATAATTTCACCGCTTCTCACCCCCGTCGGAGCGGCTTTTGTTTTATTTTTTATCTTTCTTATATCATTAGTTATCGCCTTCAATACCAGCTTGGATCAGGCTATTGCCCAAATTGTTAAAGTCTACCAAAAGATCAAAAATATACTAAAATTTATCAAACAAAAAATTATAGGTAAACCCCAATTTATTACTAAATCTGGGCAAGAAGTCTACGCACTTCCTAGAAAATCTCCCCCCACCCCCAGAAACGATAAAGTTTTTGCCCCAAATCAGACCATCGTTAACAATCCGCCACCAGGCCAAATTTGGCAGTATCCGCCTCTTTCACTGCTTTCAAATTCTCACGGCACTGCCGCTAATCGCGGTAACGTAAAACAAAATGCTCATACGATAGAGAAAACCCTCGAAAGTTTCGGAATTGCCGCCAAAGTTGTCGAAGTCAATTTGGGCCCAACGGTGACTCAATATGCCTTGGAAATTCCCATGGGTACCAAACTTTCCAAAATTCTAGCTCTTCAAAATGATCTTGCTTTGGCTTTAGCTACACTTACAGGCAATGTCAGAATTGAGGCTCCCATTCCTGGTAAATCTCTAGTCGGTATCGAAATTCCCAATATTTCGCCAGAGTTTGTTCCTCTGAAAAACATTCTCTCAAGTGATGTTCTCCTTTCCAATAAATCAAAAACCGCAGTTGGTCTAGGGCTAGATGTCTCAGGCAGCATCGTCGTTGCCGATATTGCCAAGATGCCTCATGTTCTAATAGCCGGTACAACCGGTTCCGGTAAATCTGTGCTTTTAAATGCCCTCATTGCGACGTTACTTTTTAGAGCCAGCCCTCAAGAGATTAAACTGATCCTTGCCGACCCCAAAAGAGTCGAGCTTTCAGAATATAACGATATTCCCCATTTATTGACTCCAGTCATCGTCGAGCCGGATAAAATTCTTTCAGCTCTAAAATGGGCTATGGCCGAAATGGATAGACGCTACAAGCTTTTTCATGAAGCCCAAGTCAGGAATATTGCTGCCTATAATGAATTTTCTGGTTTTCAAGCCCTTCCTTATATTATCATTGTCGTCGACGAGCTTCATAATCTGATGGAATTTGCCCCGGTTGAGGTAGAAGACGCCATTTGTAGAATTGCCGCTATGGCTAGAGCAACCGGCATTCATTTGGTTATTGCCACCCAAAGGCCCTCAGTCGACGTCATAACCGGTCTTATCAAAGCCAATATTCCTTGCCGAGTCGCCTTTAATGTTTCCTCAATGGTTGACTCCAGAGTCATTATCGATCAACCTGGCGCTGACAAACTTCTAGGTAAAGGTGATCTTCTTTACGTACCTCCTGATGCTGCAAAACCTATGAGGCTCCAGGGTGTCTTCGTCTCGGATACTGAAATCAGAAATTTAATTAACTTTCTCAAAAGATCTGGTCTTGCTCCTGAATACACCGAAGAAGTCACTCAAATTCCCGTCGGTAAAATGTTCGGCGTAGCCGGATCACATGATGATCTATTCGAAGAAGCAGTCAGAACAATTTGCCAGTATGATCGAGCTTCCGCCTCTCTTCTTCAAAGAAGACTAAGAATCGGTTATGCCAGGGCAGCTAGACTTTTGGACGAACTTGAGTCAGCCGGTATCGTCGGCCCCGGTGAAGGTTCAAAACCGCGTGACGTTCTGGTTAAAAACGCTGAGGAGTTTCTACAAACTCAAACTCAAGCTTCATAAATTGTTCAACAAATAATGACAACGTTTTCTGAAATTCTTTCATCGAAAAGAAAAGCTAAACGAATCTCCCTTGAGCGAGCTGCCCGTGATCTTTTAATTAAAAAAGAACTCCTCGAAGCTCTGGAATCCGCAAATTGGGTTAAGTTGCCAGAACCGACGATAGTTAGAGGATTTATCCAAAATTATGCTTCTTATCTGGGGTTAGACGCCCAACACACCTTGGCTCTTTACAGAAGAGAGTTTGATGAAAAAAAGTATCCTCCAAAAACCACAGTTTTCGAAAAACCCAAAAAACTTCTTCTGACCCCCAAAAGGATCGTCAACTTCGCGTCTGCTCTGGCAATTCTCATATTCATTATTTACTTGGTAATCCAATATTCTTCCATTTTAGAAAGTCCGAAACTGCAAGTTACAACTCCTCCCGATGACTTCACAACCCAAGTCTCCAATATTGTTATCTCAGGTCAAACGGAAAAAGAGGCAACAGTTTCTATAAACGGCGAATTTGCTCCAGTCGATTCCGATGGCAACTTCTCTTATCAACTTGCCCTAAAAGATGGCCAAAACATCATCGAAATAATAGCGGCCAAACGTCTGTCGCCTAAATCCAAAGTCACCAAAATTGTGCGCTTAAGTCATTAATTTGTCTACACGGGCGATTTTGGCGATTTTGGCATTGACAACAGAGCTCTATAGATGTAAGATGTAAGATGTATGATTAGGACGCAGATGAATCTAAGACTTGAGCAATATCAACATTTGCAGCTTGAAGCCAGGCGCAAAGCCAAATCACTTTCGGCTGTCATTAGGGAAACAATTGATAAGCAACTTGGCAAAACTCCTGCGCAAAAAGGGGATGCATCGGTTCTTTTGGCCATGGCCAAGAAAGCTGGCAGAAGCGGTCTGAAAAAATTGGCCCAAGATTATAAACGCTATCTTTACGGGGACAAATCCAAATACGCAAAATAATGGTTTTTGTCGACTCCAATGTCTTCATCGCAATTTGGGATCTGGACAATATTCATCACCAAATAGCTTACGAGAAAAGTCGCAACTTAGCCAATGAAGGCGAACCAGTCGTTATTTCCAATATCGTCATTTATGAAGTTGCGACAATTATGGCCATGCGTCTTTCCAAACAAAAATCGCTAGCCTTTTTAGACTCAATTCGCAAAAGTGAATTTAAGATAATTTTTATTGACCAACAAATTGACAGATTAGCCCACGACATATTCGAAAAAATCAAAGATAAAAATGTCAGTTTTTTTGATTGCACATCCTTTGCAATTATTCAAAAATTTGATATTGGAAAAATCTTCTCTTTTGACAAAGATTTCTTAAAGTATGGCAAAAATTTGGGCTGGCAATTTGTTTAGCAATCCTAAAATCTTTCAGCGATCCACAACTTACTCCCAAACCGATAGTTTGAATTGATATCCAAAATCGGATAAAATATCCCCCATGGCAAATACAGTTGAATATTTCGCCTACGGAGTTAATTGTGTTTCCGAAATGATGGAAGCACTTCTTGGCCGTATCCCCAAAAGCTACGCAGCCAGACTCAATGGCTATGAACTATGCATCCAAACGTGGGATGAGATTCCAGAACCGGTCAGAAATATTTTAAGTGCCGATTGGGGTCCGGATTTTAGGGCCTATCGCATTCGACCTGCCGAAGATAAATCAGTCAGGGGCATAGTTTGGCAACTTTCACCAGAAGAGTTAGCTCTGGTTAAAAACTGGGAAATGGATGGCCTTTGGACAGAAACCGCCGAGGTGATAGTTCACGTCAATGGCCAACCCGATCCAGTTACTGGAGTAGAAACTTCAGTAGTCACGGATCCCAACATAAAAATTAGGTTCAAAGGAGAGAGATATATTATCTATCTTAATGACAAGGATAAAATGTTACAAGCAGCTAGAAGAAGCAGGGAAATCTATTTAAGAGAAAAAGAAGGACCTCCTATTTTAGAAAGATAGTGCTTCGATCACTTAAAGTATTTAAGTAACATCAAAATCAGCCATCCCATCAAAGTAAAAGGTAGGGCAAAAGCCGGAATCTGATTGCGGAAAAATAGATAAAAAATCGCTGCAGCCAGAGCTGAGGTTACAATAGTTATCACTACCGCCATCGGAAGCTGTTTGACATAAAATGCCACCATACAGCCAATCAGAACTCCGTTAAAACCATAAATCCCAAGCTCAACAATCGGCTTTTTTACTCCAAGCAGTGTGCTAGTAAAAAAACCAGTGATATTACCAACCAATGCTAACAATAAAGCAATCGGTGAAACCATCGCCAGTCCGCCAACAATCACCAGTCCCAAAAGAATACTTTCCTGAAAGAAAACATGACTAAAACCCTTAAGAATTATTGCGATGTAGTTCACAACTTGAATTGTAGACGATATGACTTATATTGACAAAACTCCGGCAATAAAGTATACATTTGGGTACGTTAAAACTGCCCACCCTATTAAAACGGGTTGGGTCTAGTAAGACCCAATGGATTTAACACAAACAATTACTCTTTCTGTAATTATAGTTCTGACAATTTTCCTTGTTGTCATTGGCTTCCAAGTTTTTTTTGTGCTCAGGGATTTCAGAAAAACCCTTTTTAGAATGAATAGACTCTTAGATGATGCCGACGATCTTATCACCCAAATTAAAAAACCCATCGAAGCTACAGGAAACCTTTTGACTTCGGCAGTCGCCGGTATTGGAATTGCGCATTTTCTAAAAAGGATTGGTAAACATGAACGAGAACAAAAGTAGCTTGTCCCAGCTTTTAATAGGTATCGCTATTGGTGCTGCCATAACTTATTTGTTTACCACCAAAAAGGGCCAAAAAATTAAAGAAGATCTTATCGAAGAAGGCACCAAATTTCTTGAAAAATTAGGCAAAGAGCTGGAGGAACCAGAAGAAAAATTAATTGAAGGCAAAGAAAAAGTCCAGCAAACTTTAGAAAACGCCAAAGAAATCGCAAGCGAAAAATTAGAAGAAGCCAAGGAAGCTGTGCAAGAGGTCAAAGACCAAGTAGTAGAGATAGCCCAGCAACTGCCGCAATTGAGGCCAGTCCCTAAAAAATCAATCCGCCACTTCTTCTTCCGCCGCAGTCCCCATCAACCAGAAGAATCATAATTGGCATCAACAGGGAGCTGATATATAATTTCGTCATATGTTAGCGCGAAATGAGCCTTGTCCTCACTGCGGTCGCTACGACAATAGGGGAGTCACCATCGACGCCATTATCATCAAAAACAAGCAAGTTCTGTTAATCAGGCGTGGCAAAGAACCGGACAGGGGACTTTGGGGAACACCGGGAGGTTATGTCGGCTGGGACGAGTCAGCCGAAGACGCAGTCAGGCGGGAAGTCAAGGAAGAAACAGATCTTATCGTCAACAATCTTAAATTAGTCGGAGTCTCAAGTTTCCCCAAACGCCACCCAAAACAAGCCATCAATATTGTTTATTTAGTCCAAGCCGAAGGTCAAGTCAAAAGCGGAGATGATGCCCTCGATGCAAAATGGTTCGATCTTAACAATTTACCCTCCAAAATGGTCCTCGACCACAAACAAAATATTTTCGATTCCCTAAAACTTTCTAATAATCCTGATGTGTGAGTCTATATTATCCTAGAAGTAAAGGATGAACTGGTTTCAAAACTGTCATTCCGTGCTTGACACGGAATCTATTTGTATGGATCCTGAATCAAGTTCAGGATGACAGGAGGGGTTTTGAAACGGGTTCGATAAAATTATTCTTCCAAAACAGGAGTTTTTATTAGGTTTCCTCGAGATTCAATGACTTTAACCGCAATTTCTTTAAGTTGCCTGGTAGCCTCATCAAGTTTCTGTTTCAAAGATGCGACCTCAGAGGTTAGTTTAGAATTCTCCGCTGTTGCGGCTGCAATTTTCAGATTTAAAATTTCTTTTTCCGCTTTAATTTCCTGCTCTCGCAACCTTTTTTCAGCCATAAACTTTTCCATTAGCTCTGCCTGCAGGGCATCGCAAGCTTCTTTAATTGCTTTTTCTTTATCCTTTTCAAAACCAGCGACTAGGCTTCGAAGCTCGGCAAGATCCGTTCTGTCTCGCCCGATAGCTTCTTTTTGATCTCGCAACTCTTTTTCCCAAGCAGCTTTTTTGTCAGCAAAGTCATCCTCCGCCTTCTTTCGCTCCCTGGCCATTTCATACAAATAGTTATCTTTCTCCCTTTGCCTTTGCAGTTCTTCTTGGCGATTTCTTTCCTCCAATTCTATTTGATGATCTTTCTGTTCCTTGGCCCAAGATTGCCTGACTTCATCGACTTGCCTCTGAAGTTTTTCGAAATCAGACTGGTATTGAGTTATTTTGGTAAGAAGATCGGCAAAAAGCTCCGTTATAGTTTGCAGACTACTGGGGTGAGGTAAGGCAGCACTCGCAATACTCGCCTCTTGAGGTGCTTGTTTAATTGTCCTTCGCCTGGTTACTTTTTTAACCTGAATAACTGGCTCAGCCATTAGCCGGCATTCTATAGGGTAGGTTAAGGCTTGTCAAGCCACGAGTCAGTAAGATGTTAGTTCTCTTGCGCGAGGCGTCATTCGCAAGCGAAGCGATAAGAGAGCTTGTTTTCTCACTTCGTTCGAAAATAGAGTCTCCTAATTTAGATCCTATCGGTCGCTCCGCTCCCTCCAGGATGACTACTGGAAGAACTGACATCTTACAAGTTCTCTTAAGGCTCTCGGAGCGTCTCTGATATATAATTATGGAAAGTGAAATCAAAAGAACTCAGACAAAAGTTTTTAAAATTTTTTGAGGATAGGGGACACAGAATTATCCCTTCTGCATCTTTGGTCCCCTCAGAATCTGTTGATCTTGCCGGCACACAACGGGTTTTATTTACAACCGCGGGTATGCATCCACTAGTTCCATATTTACTCGGCCAACCACATCCTCTTGGCAAACGTTTGGTCAATGTTCAAAAGTGTTTGCGCACCGATGATATTGATCAGGTAGGCGACAGCGTCCACAACACCTTTTTCGAAATGCTCGGTAATTGGTCCCTTGGTGATCCTGCCTCGCCTGACTTGCCTCGCGGCGAAGCGGGCGGCATCGGACAAGGCGGGTATGGCAAAGTCGAGGCCATTTCCTGGTCCTATGATTTTCTAATCAACCATTTAAAACTCGACGCCAAAAGAATTTATGTCTCGGTTTTTGCAGGCGATGATGATGCGCCATTTGATCAAGAATCGTTTGATATTTGGCTAAAACTGGGCATGCCCGAAAGTCATATTTTCAAATACGGCAAAAAAGACAATTGGTGGGGTCCTGTAGGCCCGACGGGTCCTTGTGGACCGGACACTGAAATGTTCTTTGATATCAATCCCTCATCAGGCCCAGTAGACCCATCGCAGGATCCAAATCGTTTTGTGGAAATTTGGAACGACGTCTTTATGGAATACGATAGAAAAATCAAAAATCAAAAAGCAAAAAGCAAAAATTTAACAGAGATAACTTCATCTGGTTACGAATATGTACCTCTCAAGCAAAAAAATGTTGATACCGGCATGGGTCTTGAGCGAATGCTTGCCGTTGTCAATCAAGCCCCCTCAATTTACGAAACTGATGTTTTCTTGCCGCTTTTAAAACAAATCGAAGAACTATCAGCCGCTTTCAATGTTAAATCATCACGCATAGTCGCCGATCATATCCGCTCATCAATATTCTTAATCGCAGATGGAGTCACCCCTTCAAATGTCGAGCGAGGTTATATACTTCGACGCCTTATTCGCCGCTCAATTCGTCACACATCACTTCTCGGCATCAATAAGGATTTCTTGTCCGATCTTGTCAAAATTGTCGTCAAAACCTACGGTGATTTTTATCCAAATCTTGTCGAATTTCAAAATTCAATTATCGATGTGCTCCAAAAGGAAGAATCCAAATTCAAAAAAGCCCTTGCAAACGGAATTAAACAATTTGAAAAAATAAAAGGAGATATCACAAGTCGTGACGCTTTTAATCTTTATCAAAATTTCGGTTTCCCGATCGAATTAACAGTTGAACTCGCAGGCGAAAATAACAAAAAGGTCGACATGGTAAGCTTTGAAAAAGAGCTAAAGGCACACCAGGATCTTTCTCGCCAAGCAAGTCAAAAAACCAAAGGTGGTCTTGCCGTTCAGTCGGACAAAGCCGCAAAACTTCATACAGCAACCCATCTTTTGCACCAGGCCCTCCGCGACGTTTTAGGCCATCACGTCCATCAAACCGGATCACACATCACAGACGAAAGGTTAAGATTCGATTTTTCTCATCATTCCAAGATGACAGATGAGCAACTAAAAAAAACCGAAGACATCGTCAATCAGAAAATTCAAGCTAATCTTAAAGTTCACAAAAAAGTTGTGCCTAAAGCAGCGGCTGACGAAATGGGTGCAATTGGGTTGTTCGATGAAAAATATGGGGACTTGGTCAAGGTATACTACATTGGTGAAAACGACAAAATCGAAAGTGCTTACTCAAAAGAATTCTGTGGTGGTCCCCATGCCCAGTCGACTGGCACACTCGGTCATTTCAAAATAATTAAAGAAGAATCGCTTGGTGCAAACGTCCGAAGAATCTATGCTACAATAAGATAGTAATTAGGCACGTGGGTCGCAAGAATTTAGATATTGCCTAATAACCCAATAACCTAATTACCCAATAACCCGATGATGGATCCTACTGCCCCCAAAAAAAATTCTACCGAACCAGATCCCCCGGCCGCGCCTCCTGCGCCAGATCCAATTCAGCCAGGTCAATTTGTAGTCAGCGGTGACGAGGACGGAGTTTTTAAGCAGCCAGCATCTCCTCCTCCCCAAACCCCAAGTTCCCAGCAGCCTTTACTTTCCCCAGACTCTCAAACTGTCCCGGCAAATCCTTTACCAGAACCAGTTTCTTTGCCACTTGTAACGGAACCACCCTTACAGGCGTCATCTCCTGCCCCGTTTCCCGCGACATCCCCCCTACCACCAGAAGAACCGAATGTGCCCCCCCTAAATTTGGCTGGTCCATCTGGGCTTGCTCGCCTCGATTCGTCGAAGCAGGCCCCCGAGGCTGGCCCGCCGCCAGAATCAAATTTATCGCCAAGTTTGTCTTTTCCTTCCCCCACAGAACCATCACCTGCACCAAATCTTGATGAAAATCAACCAAATCCAACCCCATTTGTCCCTCCAGCATTAGGAAGTCAACCGCAAGAAGAACCTTCAAGAATTAGAAAACTTAGGCTTGTTGCTATTTTTATTGGCATTTTGGTCCTTTTGACAGCCGCGGGCGCGGTTGCCTGGTTTTTTGTTTTAGGCAATAAGCCTCAAAAAGAGCCGCCCAAGACATCGGCCTCAGAACAAGTTGAAGAACCCCAGGCACTGCCCAAAAAGAAAAATGGCGGGTTTTCAGAACTTCCACCATTGCCTCTTGAATCCACCAAGCAGGCCACTAACTCCGCCTCCCCATAGTACCTCCTGCTGGAACTGCTCTGCCTGATATAATATTTCAATCGGCATGAATTTAGGAATCACCAAATTATTTAAAAAAGCCCAACCGCAAGAAAATTTTCTTTCCCTCACCATTACTCCTGACAAAGTTTTAGCCACTATCTGGGCCTTTGAAGGGGATAATGTTAAATTTTTAGGATTCGGCCAGAGGCCTTTTCAGAACGCTGATAACTTAATCCATCAAGCAGCAATTGCCATCGACACAGCTGGCCAAAAAGCTAAACTCGATGTTACCAAAACCGTTTACGGACTTTCACAATATTGGTTCGAGGATGGTAAGTTAACTGATAAAACTTTAAAATCCCTCAAGAACTTAAGCGATGATTTGGAACTCGATCCTCAGGCGTACATCTCCTTGGCAGCTGCTATCAACCACCTCCTAAAAATTGAAGAATCAATAACTCCCCAGGCACTTCTGTTAGGTCTTTTCTCGCAACCTCACAACGACTCGATGTTTTGCGAAGTCCACTTAATCGAAAACAATAAAGTGGTCGCCACAGAAATCTCAAGACTTGAGTCCAGCATTGAAAGGATCAGGGAGCTTATAGCTCGTCTTAAGCAGAAAGATAAAGATTTACCAGCCCGCCTTATTGTCTACGGATCAAATGAGGAACTCATCCAAAAATTAGATAAAGTAGATTGGCAGGGCTTATTCGTCCAAGAGCCCAAAATAGACGTTTTAGACAATGAAGAAATGTCAAGATCCGTTGCTTATGCTCAAGCCCAAGACTTGCTCGGTCGTGAACCGACCCAAGAAAGTGCGATTCAAGAAACACCAACTGCTGCCAAAACCCCAAAAATCACTAGCGAGTTCGGTTTTGTAAAGGACGAAGATATTTTGCTTGCCAAAAAGTCGGAAGAATCTGATCATAAAATCTCTACATCGGAAAAACTAAAACCCCCTGAAGAGCCAGAAGAAAAGAACTATGCCGTTGATATTTCCGATCAAAATGTAATTACTCCCGAACCTTCGGCGCCGGATTTAAAAGAAGAGATAGTCAATATCGGATGGCTGCCTAGGCTTTTGGGCGTTTTTAAACCATCGCCCAAATTGATCATTGCGTTTATCATTTTTTTGTTCCTTGTTATAGCAGGTGCTTATTTTGCGGCTCAAGCGCAAACTACTGCTGAAGTTTTAATAAAAGTTAATGCCGAAAGTGTCGAAAAAGATTTTAAAGTCAATATAAATACAGAAATAATAGGTCAAGAAATTAAAGGTCAATCCGTCTCCTCTCAAAGAGCCGTAGCAACAGGCACTAAAAAAATAGGTGAATACGCAAAAGGAGATATCACTATTTTAAATTGGACAAAAGACCCCAAAACTTTTTCAAGCGGCGTTGTCGTCATTACCAAAAGCGGCGTTAAGTTTAGTCTCGATTCCGATGTTGAAGTTGCTTCAAGAAGTGCTTCCACTCCTGGCCAGGCTAAGGCCAGTGTTCATGCTCTGCAGTTCGGTACATCAAGCAATATTACCGCCGGTAACGATTTTACTTTTCAGCAGTTCGATGAACTTTTATATTCGGCTCAAAATGACGCCAACTTTACAGGAGGAGATGAGAGACAAATTACCGTTGTCTCAGAAGAAGACATAGCAAATCTAGAAAAATCTCTAACTGATTTACTTATTGGAAAAGCCAAAAATAATCTAAAAGAAAAAGTACAAGGATTTAAACTCCACGATCACGCCCAGCTTGTGAAAATTATAAAAAAAGAATTTGATAAAAAATTAGCAGAAGAGGCTTCTCTTATTAACCTAAACATGGAAGTTGAGGTATCCGCAATTGTCTATTCTCAAGATGATCTTAAAAAATACCTTGCAGCACTTGCCAGTAAAGAAGCGCCCACGAAAGTTGTCAGGCCAGAAGATATAGAAATAATCGACGAAAACGCCCAGATAACTTCCTCTCGCTCTCAAAATTCGCTTACTCTTTCCGGTAAATTTCGTGCTCGTCTAGTGCCAAAGTTTGAAGACGCCCAGCTTAAAGATAAAATTGCCGGCAAAAGCGTCAAAGACGCCAGAAGTATTATCAGGTCACTTCCTGATGTAGCAGATGTTCAAGTGAAATTCTTTCCCAATTTACCACTAGTAGATTCTATCCCCCAAAACAAATCAAACATCAAATTTAAGATAGAATAAAAATTAATGGCTCTAGCCATCTATATTAAAAAGCCACCAAAAATTTACTTTAAACCTACACCACAAGATCTTCAAAGGCGCAAAAAAAAGGAGCGTTTTTTCTTCTTTCTAATGTCAGCTCTTGGAGTAATTTCCGTAATCTTTGCCATTGGACCCACACTTATTTGGCAGCTGACTACTCTGCAAAAACTGACAAGCAAAGTCGATCAAGTGCCAGTTCCACAAACCCAAGTACTTTCGCAAGCAACCACCATGGCAAACGATATTCAAGTTGTAGAGGATCCCGACGGTTTTTCCTATTTTGAAACAGCATATAAACCACCAGAAGAAAGACCGAAAGAATTTTTGCTAACAATTCCAAAGCTTAAAATTGAAAAAGCCAAGGCTAAAGTCGACAGTCTCAGGTTTGACCAAAATCTAGCCCATTTTCCCGGATCCGCTATTCCAGGAGAGGTTGGCAACGCTTTTATAACTGGTCATTCGGTTCTACCCCAGTTTGCCGATCCCAAAAACTATAAAACAATTTTCACCAAACTCTCAGATCTGGAAGTCGGCGATGATATTTACGTTCAACTAGCAGGGGAGACACTTCATTTCAGCGTGCAATACGCCAAAATTGTCAGCCCCCATGACCTTTCTGTCCTTTCACCAATTTCCACAAACGGTCGTAACCTTACCCTTATGACCTGCGTTCCTCCGGGGACCAATATTAAAAGGTTAGTCGTCATCACCAGTTTGATCTAAAAACTTTGACAAAGAAAAAACAAAATTTTAAAATTAGCGGCGTCATGCAATCTGGTAAAAAAGAAGATCCCAAAAGAGAGCTATTCAGTCTCAAAGATAAATCGGCTGTGGTCACCGGGGCTTCATCAGGTATTGGACGAGCAATTGTCCAGTTGTTTGCCGAAAGAGGAGCGTCTGTACTCGTAGCAGATATCAATGAAGTAGGTGGTCGCGAAACCGTCGATTTAATCACAGAAGCCGGTGGCCAAGCCTTCTTTTGTCAAACTGATGTTTCCAAACTAGATAAAGCCAAAAATATGGCCAATATCGCAGAAAGCCGATTTGGTAAAGTCGATATTCTGGTTAACAATGCCGCTGCTTTTGTATTTGGCAGCATCGAAGAAGTTACACAAGAAAATTGGCAAAGGGTTCTCGGTGTTAACGTAATTGGTTACGCAAACTGTGTTCAACAGCTGCTTCCACTCATGAAAGAAAGGGGTGGTTCGATTATCAATATCGCCTCTGTAAGCTCCTTCATTGCCCAGCCCGATTTTGTACCTTACAATACTTCAAAAGGAGCAGTGTTGCAGTTGACCAGAACCCTCGCCATGGATCTCGCCAAATACCAAATACGTGTTAATTCCATTTGCCCTGGTTCTATAAAAACTCCGGCCGCTGACAATCATATTAGATCGCTTGGGCTAGATCTGGAAGCAGGTTATAGGCAATTCGGCGAGCAATCTTTATTAAAACGCATGGGAGAACCAAAAGAAATTGCCATGGGAGCACTTTTTCTAGCATCAGAAGAATCGTCTTTTGTCACAGGTTCTCAATTTGTTATGGATGGCGGGGCGACGATAGACTAATGAATAAGCAAAAAGGATTTATAAACATTTTTTTGATTATCATTGTTATTGCACTTGTTGGAGCGGGGATTTATGTCGCTTCGACTAGACAAACTTCACCTCCAGGGCCTACTCCAATCCCTACGCTAAGCCCTACTCCTACTCCAACACCTACACCAATTCCTGTACCAAATGGCGAAAAGATAATTAGAAAAGTTGGCGAAAGAGAAAGCTCTTTCTTAATCCAAAAAATTAACCAAAACAGCGTTGATGGCCTCTGGTTTGTAATATATCCAATCGAAAGACCAAATGATCCTGGTTCTCCTAAAACTTTATATATAGGCGATGACATAGGGTATGCCTGCGAAGGTGTATCAGAAAAACTTATAAGCATTAATTTTTCTGGTCAGACAATAACTTTTAATAAAGTTGTTGGGCAACCGCCTCGTGGTGGATGTCCAATCTGTCTTGCTGGTAACTCACTCATCGACACGCCGTCTGGATTAGCTCTGGTAAAAGATTTACAAGTTGGCATGTCAGTTTGGACAACGGACAAAACTGGTCAACGCGTATTCGGTGTCATAACCAAAACCTCAAAAGTGCCAGTACCGCCGATACATCAGATGGTTCACTTGGTTCTTAATGACGGCCGGGAGTTATTCGTTTCTCCCGGACATCCAACCGTTGATGGACGTACCGTTGGCGATCTCGGACCTGGCGACCTATATGACGATGTTTCTGTTGTAAGCATCGAGCGCGTTCCTTACGGTGAGAGCGCAACATACGATATACTGCCGTCTGGCGATACCGGATTCTATTGGGCCAACGGTATTCTTATTGGCAGTACGCTTCGTTAAAAGCCGCCAAACCTGCCTGCCGGCAGGCAGGGAAAAACTTAAAATTGTCAGTGTGCGCGGCGGAGCCGCTCATTCTGCCCGCCCGCCCAATCCGAGCCCGTTCGACGAAGCTCAGGACGAGGATAGAATTCCGTTCGAGCTATTTTTAGAATACACCGCTCTTGATACAGCCCAGAGTATAGACGACTTCCTAAGATATGTTAAAAAGTTTTTTTAAAAAATTAGTCCGTGACCGTATCTTTAGGATTTTCTTAATTCTGTTACTGGTTTTCTCTTTAATTAAGACCTTTTCCGATAATCCGAAACCTGAATACCCAAAGCCTCCAATTGCAGCTGATCAAATTAACGAAAAACATGTTTTATCATATTTTTTTTACTGGTACGATTTACCAAAAGGTTACCATGATGATTACCTGGTTGATCATCCAATTGACAAAAACGCTTCTTATGAAAACCCGGATTGGTTTAAAAATGAATTGCTTGACATGGAAGAGGCGGGTATTGATACGGCCTTGGCTGTTTATTGGACTAAAAATGAATCTTTTTCACAAGTTGGGCTTAAAAATATGGTAAAGGCTCGAGAAATATTGATAAGTGAAGGGAAAAGTCCTCCCAAAATCGCTTTATTCCTTGATACTAATGCTTTTGGCAAACTACCCAAAAACAAACGTAATTTTTTAACCGACAACGGCAGGCAACATTTTTTTAGTTATATCGAAGATTTTTACAACGAAGTACCATCTGAACACAGAGCCACAATTGAAGGAAAGCCGATTATTTGGCTGTTTGGCAATTATCAGGAATTGCTTGTCGACCAAACCGCAATTGATTTTGTTTATTCTAATTTTGAAAAGAAATTTAGGGTTAGACCATATATTGTTCGCGAGTCCACCTGGAACTATGCCCGTAAGATGAAACTTTTCGGTAGCTACGTAGATTATCAAATGCCAATTAAAACAGATAACTATTACGGCTGGGGTGGAGCTTTTCTGGGGACGGTTGATGTTGGTGGTGTAGTGGTTGTTGGTCCAGGTTATGATACGCGACACATTCCAGACAGATTAAATGAGAAGTTTGTTGAGCGCGAAGATGGCAGCTTTTACGAAAAAAATCTCAAAAAAGCAATCAAAACTAACAAGTCTCTTTTAGCCGTAGAGACTTGGAACGAATTTCATGAGGGTAGTGATATCGCTCATTCTCAAGAATATGGCAAAAAATACATTGAGATAACCAAAAAATACGTGGATCAATTTAGAAAAAAATAAATCAAAGTGATTGACATAAAATAAACACTATATAATTTCATTATCAGCAGATTTAAGCTCAAGATTATCATTCAACAGTCTTAACTACCATACTCTGTAGTATGATAAATAATTGAAATTGGATCGCAAGTAAATAAATATTTTCAGTGAGAATGAGCTTCGCCAGGTCGGTAAACTTGCCCACAAGTCCCGCATTTAATCCGCTCTTCAAAAGTATGCCCTTGCATCGAGCATCCCTCGGTTCCGCATTTAGTCAACCCGCCTTCATATTCCTCTTCAGAAATTTCCGCCTTGCACGTCCCAGTACAAACATAAACCTTTTTATCCATAGATGATTTACTTGTAAGAGGTTAGTTTTCTCCAGTGATCGTCATGCTGGAGCGCAAGCGATAGCATCTATGAGATTCTATCAGTCGGCTTTTCAGCCTCCTTCCAGAATGACACAGGAAAGAGCTAACCTGTTACATTTACTTTATTATACGCCCGCAATCAAACAACCCTCTCTATTTACTATTCACCATCAACCATTTACTATTTACCAAAATGATACTTGGCATTGACCTTGGCCAAAGAATAACAGGTTTGGCGACATCAGAAAGTTCTCTGGCAACCCCTTACAAGACGATCAAGCATCAATCGCGCAAAGAGGCTCTTCGAAAGATTATCGAAATTTGTGATGAGTTAAGAGTCGATAAAGTTGTTGTTGGCTTTGTCGAAGGCAAAATTAAAAGTTTATTTGAAAATTTTGCAAGTGCTCTCAAGAAAGCCCGTCCAAATTTCCAAATCGTCCTCTGGGATGAAACATTAACTACTAGACAGGCAAGGCAGACTATGATTAAACTTCAAGTACCTAAAATCAAACGACGTAAATTAGAGCATGAAGTTGCAGCTGCCATTATATTGCAGAGCTATCTGGATTCTATTCGAAATTAGTTATATAGAAAATGGAAATTGGTAATAGACATTAGAAATTAGAGATTGGATCAATTGTCTATTTTCGAATTTCCATAACTAATATCTAATTTCTAATTAACTATTTTCTTAAAGATATGATTAGACGCATAATCGCCCCAGTTCAAGCCTGGATTCTATTGCAAGGCAAATGCGTAGGTTGTGGCCGTAATTTAGCGCTTGGCAAAAGAATTGAGGGACAAGGTAATACCCAAAAAGTAATCTGCACCTGTGGCCGTATTTTTATCTTCGACAAAAGACGCGGCAAATATCGAAGAGCGACTTTTTCGGAGGCTTGACTATTAAAAGATCCAAGTTCTTAATATTTGCGACTTTATTTATTCTCTTGATCACAACCCCCATAGGTTTGAACCTTTATTATCAGTATCTTCTTCAGCCTGCTTCCAAAATCCCTGCCAAGCCCCAGATTTTTATAATTAAACCTGGTCAACCTGTTGTGTCTATCGCTCAAAATTTAGAAGAAGCCGCTCTTATCAAAAATGCTTTTGCCTTTAGGCTTTTAGTCGCCCAAATGGGAATCGGCAAAACTATTCAAGCCGGAGATTTTCGCCTCGCACCGGATATGTCCTCACAGAATATAGCCAAAGAATTAACCCATGGAGCAATTGATATTTGGATCACTTTTCCTGAAGGTTTAAGGAAAGAAGAAGCAGCTCAAATAGTCGAATCCAAGCTTAACTCTGCAACCAATGAAAAGTATCAGTTCGAGAAAAAAGAATTTATAGAGCTTGCCCAAGAGGGATATATGTTTCCAGATACCTACCTTATTCCCAAAGATTCAAATGCAAAAGACATAGCAGAAAGACTGCGGCAGACTTTTGACCAAAAGGTTAATCAAAAAATATTGGAGAGCGGCCAGGAAAATAATTTATCAAAAGAAGAGGTCGTGATTCTCGCATCTCTAGTCGAAAGAGAGTCAAAAACCAGCGAGGAAAGACCAGTTATCGCCGGAATACTCATCAACAGGTTGAGTGCGGATATCCCACTCCAGGTCGATGCCACCGTGCAGTATGCCAAAGGTTACGATTCTGCTAAAAATTCCTGGTGGCCACAAGTTACTCAGGAGGACTACCAGACTGTCAAATCGCTGTACAACACCTACCTTCATCCAGGTCTTCCTCCTGGCCCCATTGCTAGCCCAGGCCTTGAATCCATCCGTGCTGCAGCCGCCCCTAGCAAGACAGACTACCTATATTATCTTCACGATCTAGATGGCAAAATCCACTACGCCAAAACCGCCGAAGAGCACCAGCAAAACGTCAACGAATTTCTCTGAGGAGATTTTTGAAAACTTACAACTGTCCAATACGCCTGACAAGCGTTCTTTTTAGAACTGCTTGCATATTGACTTAAATTGTTATAATATAAACTGGAAGTGAGATATATAGTTACCTGTAGTTAAAGTATGAAAAACAATATCGTCCTTTCTCTTTATAAGAAACCACAGACTGTTTTTACCCTGCAGGAGATAGCCTTGTTGTTTCCAGAGATCCCCTACGACAATCTTAAAAAACGGATGTCCTATTTTGCCAAATCCGGTGCGATCAAGAAGTTGAGTAGAGGAGTCTATGCGAAAGATCAGTTTGACGTACTTGAGTTGGTTAATAAGCTCTACACGCCTTCATATATTAGTCTTGAAACGGTATTACAGAAAGCTGGTGTGACGTTTCAATATTACGAAAGCATTTTTGCTATTTCATATCTTTCGAGGACGATAAAGGTGGGTGAGCATACAATTTTGTACCGAAGAATGAAGAAAGACATACTTCTCAACAAACAGGGCATTGAAGAACAGGGGAATGTGGTTATTGCTTCACCGGAACGGGCTTTTTTGGATGCCGTATATCTCTACAAAGATTATCATTTCGACAACTTAAACACCCTTAATTGGGATAAAATCACAGAGTTAAAAAACCTCTACGGTAACCGCAAATTTTTGAAGCGGGTAGAGGAGTATTACCAAGTTTATAAAGAAACCAATGCTTGACCAAACGAAACATCGAGTTACTCTCATTGATATTTTGAAAAGTATATACGGCGACCCCGACCTGCGAACAATCTTAGGGTTCAAAGGAGGAACGGCAACAATGTTGTTTTACGATCTGCCTCGGTTGTCTGTTGATCTCGACTTTGATTTGTTGGATGCGGATAAAAAGGAACTGGTATTTGGGAAAATGAAAGTCCTCCTTCAACAACATGGGGTTTTACGTCAAGCAATAGAAAAAAGAAACACCTTGTTTTTCCTCATTAGTTATGAAAGAGAAAAACACACGATCAAAGTAGAAATTTCCAAACGTAAGGGTGCGAGTGGCTTTGAACCAAAAGGCTACTTAGGTGTTACTGCACTCGTTATGAAGCCAGAAGATGTGATCGCTGGTAAGTTATCTGCTCTTTTAACACGTCGGAAGTTTGCCATGCGCGATATATTTGATGTGTGGTTTTTTCTCAAAAACAAGTGGTCTATTAACGAAACGGTGTTAACAGAAAACACTGGACTGTCTTTAATTAAAGCGCTTGAATTAGCCGCAAAAAAAGTGAGCGAGGTTGACAAAAGACAAATTTTACAAGGATTAGGCGAACTTCTAGACGAAAAACAGAAAGCGTGGGTAAGGGAAAAGTTGATAGACGAAACAGTATTTTACTTGCGCGATTATAGGTACAGATACTTACCTGTATCTGAGAATATCCCTGTTTTAGATATCGACCCCGGTGTAGGAGGGACTGGAGGACCCGGAGGACATTATGTCCATTTCTATGCGATCAACATAGGTGAGAAGGTCGCTATTGACGCAAGGTGGGGTGTTCGCGGATTTGCATATGAGTGGAGATCAACAGATATCTTCGTAATGCGTCCCGGAGATAGGAAAAAGCTTGAATATAAGATTTCGGACGAGAGGCCGTTTAAAGAATTCGTACCGGAACTAAACATCATTTTTGAATATAAAGACAATAGGGGAATAAGCTACTTTACTAGACGGGAATTAGTGCTTGAAAAAGTGCCGTCCGGTGCATTTTACAATATTACGAAAGTAGGTGCGTTTCATCCAGCGGTTGTTCTGCAAGGCTTGAAAATCAGAAATATTAGCGAGCCATATATTCGCGACAACTTGATAACTCGGGTAGATGTGGATGTCGAGATTGATGGTGAAATAAAACAAGTTCACATAGGCATAGGGCCTATTCTGATAAAAATATTTGACTTTTCAGAATACGAACTTAAAGCCGCGTTTTCTGAATTGGTACAAAGAAAAGTGAGAAATATGCTGCGTGAAGGCGAGATTAAAGACCACATATTTAGACCAGAAGAATTGCCAAAGGATAAATCATTATCGGGATTTGAGGCGTATAAAGCATTACGCGACTCACTTGATCGGTGAGGACATAAAAATATGAGCGACTTAGAGCAAAACAATAAATCACTTATACTATACAACTAGCCGATCATCTTGTCGGTACCGTATCCGAGTCGATGCCACCGTGCAGTATGCGAAAGGTTACGATTCTGCTAAAAATTCCTGGTGGCCACAAGTTACTCAAGAGGACTACCGGACTGTCAAATCGCCGTACAACACCTACCTTCATCCAGGTCTTCCTCCTGGCCCAATTGCTAGCCCAGGCCTTGAATCAATCCGCGCTGCAGCCGCCCCTAGCAAGACAGACTTCCTTTATTATCTTCACGATCTAGATGGCAAAATCCACTATGCTAAAACCATCGAAGAACACCAGCAAAACGTCAGAGAGTTTTTATAAAAGAAAATTAACATAATTATTAATCCAATTGACGCTTTCTATATAGCCGGAGCGATTTTGCTTTTAGCCATCGCCATCATTGCCTTCCCAACACTCTGGAAACGCTCCAAACGCTAACTTCACAACACCCGAATCATAACTTACAACTTTGTTGGAAAATCTTTTTTATTTGGCATATTTTTTTAAAAGACGATCATAATATGAATGGTCTCCAGCTCCAACTATGTTAACTATTTTAGGTGCATCCTTAGATACCTTAGGTATTGTATATACTATTCTGTAAGCATCTGGTAAGTCATATTTCCTGAGTTGTCCTATTTTTTTTGAGTTATATGGAGTTTCAGATAGATGTTTAATTGCTCTTTTTTGTATATCTTCACTATATCGGTCTAAAACTGAATCAAATTCCTTTCGTTTGCTTTTGTTTTCGTACTTAATTTCAAAAGACACATTTACTTTGCTAGAAATTTACTGTATTTTTGGCTAAGGCCAACACCCTTTGTAGGGTTTTTTACCAAATACTCATCAATTCTATTAAGATAACTTATAAAGCTGGAATTTTGAGCCAGTTTTTCTATTACCTCATCAACAGGCTCTACTACAGTTTCTGTATCGTCTAAGTTTACCCATATAAAAGGGGTAGCCTCATATAGTGGATTTGTAAATGAAACAGTTGTTGGAGTCATGTCCTTATTTTTCTCCTTTCTTTTTCTCTTCATGTACCTTAATCGTGTTGATTATGGTATCAGCTAATTCTTGCCCAACCCTAATAGGCAAGGTAACCCTTGAAACAACTTGTGCTTCTTTTATTTCAGCACGTGGGTTTTTGTAAACAAATTCTAGAGTAATGTCAACGTCAGTAACGCTTACCCCAACTATTTGAGCATAAGCAGAACCTAAAACTGTATTTGCTCTCACAAGAAGTTTTTCCTGTTCGGCCTTTTTATCTTTCTTGTCAGTCATCAGCCGTATTATACCAAAATCAATGTGATTTTTTATTGCCTCCCTCCATTTTTTAACTTTCATGTATCTTTGACTAAAGACTAATTAGTCCTTGTCTTCGGGGGATAAGTCTCCCAAGTCTGCGTGGCGTCTCTCTTCACTCTCAAGTCTAGCGGGCAGCAGGTTAAACGCAGGATTGTAAGTTTTCAAAAAACATTCGCGAATTTCTCTAAATTTCTTCGCACACCACGCACACCACGAAACTTGACGCCAACCCCTGGCTGGAGTATTATCATGCCGTTTGCCGATTCTAATGGCCAAACTTCTTTCAAAATTTCTCAAAATTTCTGTCCTTCAACTTCTCCTCCTTACCCTTTTGGCCAGTTTTCTAATTCTTAATCAACCAACCCAAGCCCAAGCCCAAGAAAATCAGTTTAATGATGGTTTTGAAAGTGGCAACTTCAGTCAGTGGACTTCAATATATGACAGCCCTGGGATAGTTTCATATGACACTCACTCTGGAAATTATGCTGCTGAGTTTGAAGGAGGTTGGAAGGAGGGTTCTTACAGATCTGACGCTATCCTCAAGAATTTCTCTGCTCCTGTTCAGACGGCAACTGTAGAGGGATGGGTGAAAGTCATTGAGTGGGCTCAGGCCAATGCTGATATAAACTTTGCTTTCCAGAAATTTGGTGCTCCTGAGCCCTGCTGTAGTGGTATTGGCGAATTTTGGATGTGGGGCGAGACAGGTGGGTATTACTTGACCTCCGAATCCTTGCCTTTTCCTGACAATGTGAGATTCTTTTCTCACAACTTGCCAATGAACCAGTGGAATCACGTAAAGATAACTTATGAGGTCGCCAATGGCGGAACTCTTCGATACTTTGAAAATGGCGTACTACAACTAACCTTGACAAACATTGGAACCGATTGGCGCGGGTTCAAATTTTATGCAGCCGGTTGTTGTCCTCCGAATCATCCGATAAAATTCCTCGTCGACGACGTTACTTCTACTTACACACTTTTACCACAAGCCGCGCCTCCGGACGCCGACGCTGCGTGCCTACAAGTTACGGCTACCATCTCTGTCGGTGATAGCCCGCGGGGTATTGGTATTAATCAAGCTACAAACCGAATCTACGTCACGAATCCTGGTCCAGAAGGCGGCCACGGATTCGACCTGTCAGTTATCGACGGTGCGACAAACGAAGTTCTTACAACGCTCGTCCTTGGCGACAACCCGATCTTCCCCGCAGTGAACCCCATCACCAACAGAATCTACGTAGGTAACTACTCCAGTAACTCCCTCTCCATCGTCGACGGATCCACCAATACTGTAGGCTCTAGACTAGGAAACAGTTTTTCTACTAGACTCCTTTAGTAATACTACAAGCTCTTTGAACAATTGGTCTTTTGTCTTTGCGTAACGCCATTCGCTTTCTTTTAGATGGTATTCAAAGTTTACTTTAACACCGTTA
>JACPEV010000023.1 GCA_016183325.1 Candidatus Curtissbacteria bacterium | reverse complement strand
GTTTGAAACTTTGAATTTTAGAAAACCTCCAAGCGACCGTTTGCGGGATAAATTGTCCCGGGCTCGTGGAGGTGCAACCGTGGGCATAATGGAGGCGCTCAAAGGCGGCGCGACTTATGACGAGCTAATAGCAATGGGGTACAACGAGACGCAACTTAGTAACGCTCGCAGGAGATTGGCCGAGCGCCAAAAGCCTGTTGATGTGCCTCGTTTAGTTGAGGACTGGGCACCCATCTTAGCGCAACTTGCAAATCCCCAGACCGACCGAGCGCTGGCTTGCAAACTAATTAAGCTCGTGCCTCGAGGTGTATACCAAAATCATCCCGAGATCTTTGTCGACCTTAGCGAAGTTGCCCGAGGGGCCGGTTTATATCCAAGAGGATCGTGGAAGGGTATATCTTTTATGGCCAATTATCTTGAGCTGCAAAAGCAGCCGGTCGGTCGTGCGGTTTATGAAGTTAAAAGCGGTAGGCAAAAAGGCTTAAGGCACTGTTTCTTTACTCTCAGAAGGTGTGAAGAAGAAATACGACAACTGCTTTTTTCGGCCGAGGGGCCGCGGTTTGACAAGATGCGCCAGGCGCCGATAAGGGTTATCGGGCCAAAGCCGGAAAAAATGCCCAATACTATCGACCTTGAGGGCAGAAGAGTAAAGGGGGTAAAAATCAGGCAGTATTCAGGCGTGTTTGATCTTCTTGGACCATATGGGATAACAGGACGACGTCAATTGCCAAGTTTGAAGACAAACCTTGAAGACTTGATCGGGCCAAATCCTCCCGTGTCCGTATTCTCATTGTGGAATGGATTTTTTGTGGCTAACGTTGACAAGCAAGCCCTTGGCCTGCATTTGGCAAGGAGGTTGCAAGAAGTAAGCCCGGGTTTGGATCCTGCCGCGCCCCAGAAGATGTAGGGTTGGCATTATTAGGTCACTTAAGGAACTTAAGTCAACGAAGAAAGAAAATGAACAAAGTTAAGTACCTCTTAACCTATCGCTACGCTGAGATTATCCATGATTTAACCGTTGAGTTTACGAAGGCTTATCTCTTAGGCCACTTAAGTACCTTAAGAAACTTAAGTAACTTAAAGGGCAAAGCCGATTACCGCCAGGTGGATCAGATGAACCAGGCTGCCAGATCCGGGAAACAAAACATCGTTGAGGCAGTAGGACAATCGCAGACTTCAAAATCCGGAGAGATTAAACTATTGGGAGTTGCAAAGGCTTCTTTCGAAGAACTGCTTTCTGATTTCGAAGATTTTCTTAGGCAAAACGATTTGGAAATTTATCCAAAAAACGATCCACGGATAACTAAATTTAGACAAATTGCCTTTCGTTTAAGTGATCTTCGCAACTTAAGTGACTTAGGTAACTTAAAAGAAAAGCCGAAACTTATTGGTAACCCCCAAGATGATGCCAATTTTCTTTTGACTTTGTGCCACCAGGAAACTTTCCTTTTAGATAGGCAGATTAGAGCGGCGGAGGAGAGATTTGTCAAAGAGGGAGGAGAAAGGGAGAGGCTTTATGCGGCAAGGAAGAAACGCAGGGGTTACTAGCTGAAAAAGCTTGTTTTGTTAGCCTTGGTGCTTGTTGCGGTTGTAGCCGCTGTTTTCTTAAGTGACTTAAGAAACTTAAGTAACTTAAGTAACCTAAGTCAACAAGAGGAGGGCGGCAAAGGAGAGAAGAGAGCTATCCTGAGAATTGGTTTGGTTGCCGATTCGCACAATGAAAATGAGCTTTTGGCAAAGGCCCTTCGACAAGTCTTCGACCGTGAGGCTCAGACCGAATCGGCTCAGGGTAAAGGAATTAATTTTGTGATTGGGCTTGGGGACTATACGAATTTGGGAACTGTTGAGGAATTAAAGCAAGCGAAGGAGGTTTTTGAGAAGTCAAAACTGGAATATTACCTAACGGCTGGTGATCGAGACGGATGGGAGAGTCGAGGAAAAGGTGACGAGGGCCCCACCAATTTTATCCAAATTTTCGGTCCGTCAAACCAAGTTGTTGAAAGAGAGGGGGTCCAATTTGTACTACTTGATAACAGTAATTTATATAAAGGTATAGGTGAAGGGGGATGGAATCTTTTAGAGAAGGTATCAAAAGTAACAAAGGGTTCAAATGTATCAAAGGGGAGTAACAAGACCTTTGAAACTTCAGAAACCTCAGAAACTTTTGATACTTCTAAATTGATTTTTGTTTTTGCTCACAAGACGCCATTTCATCCCGAGTCTTCCCACACAATGGGTGAGGATAGCCCTGAGGTAGCCAAGCAAGCAGAGGAGTTGCTGGCCGTTTTGGAGGGTAAGGGAAGTCAGGAAAGTCAGGGAAGTAGGGGGAAAAAAGTTGATGGGTTTTTCTCCGGCGACTTGCATTTTTTTGCCAGCTATCTTAGCCCTGCGAAAATTGTTAAAATGACCACTGTCGGGGCCGTGGCAAGTGAGCGCAATTTTGGCGGGCCTCGATTTGCCATATTGACGGTTTTTAACGATTATAGCTGGGAGGTGGAGGACGTGGAGATACGATGAAGAATCTCTAAATTTCTAATTATTCTAATTTCTAATTTCTAAATAATGACCAAATTTTTCTAATTTTCAAGTTGAAGAATTAATTAGGTCAATTAGGAATTAGGTTAATTAGGTTAATTTTTATATGTTAGACTCATTCGAACGTATTACCTTAGAAAATGGTCTGCGCATAATTTTAGCGCCGTTGCCGGCGTTTAGGTCGGTGACGGCCATCGTCTTGTGTGGAGCAGGCAGCCGCTACGAAAAAGAGGAAACAAACGGTGTCTCACACTTTCTGGAGCATATGTTTTTCAAGGGTACCAAAAAACGGCCACGGGCAGTCGATATTTCGCACGCGCTTGATGAAATCGGAGCCGATTACAACGCTTTTACTAGCAAAGAAGTGACTGGATATCACATAAAGAGCGCTTCTTCGCACTTGCCTCTAGTTCTGGATATGATTTCCGACATGGTTTGGAATTCCAAATTTGACCATGCCGAAATTGAAAAGGAGCGCGGAGTAATCATTGAGGAGATCAATATGTATGAGGACACACCGATGAGGAGGGTGGCCGAGATTTATGAGCAGGTTTTGTGGCCTAATCAGCCCTTAGGTTGGGACATTGGCGGCAGGAAAGAAGTTATCAAAGCCTTAAAGCGGGAAGATTTTCTTGCATATATCGAGGCTCGTTACGTACCTAATAATCTGGTTGTGGCCTTGGCAGGTGATTTTATTAAGAAAGAGGCTTTAGCATTAATCAAAAAACATTTCGGTTGGAAGGCTGGGCATGATGTTTCCACTTACCTGCCTGTTTTGGAAAATCAAACCAAGCCTAAACTTCGAATTGTTTATAAAAAGACCGACCAGGCTCACTTAGTTGTGGGAATGAGAGGTTTCAAACTTGGTCATCCCGAAAGATACAGCGCAGCAATTTTGGCTACAATTTTAGGAGGCGGTATGTCATCAAGATTGTTCGTAAATGTCAGGGAAAAGAGAGGTCTGGCTTATTATGTTAGAGCAGATCATGAATCGTACCTGGATACTGGGACTTTGGCTGCTTCCGCCGGAGTTGATCTTTCGCGAATCGATGAAGCCTTGAAGGTTATCCTTTCAGAATTTAAAGAAATTGCTAGATCACCGGTACCTGTGCGGGAGCTAAAAAAAGCCAAAGAATACGTCAAAGGTAAAGTAGTACTCTCATGGGAAGACTCAAGGACAGTAGCGTTTGCTTACGGCACAGACGAGCTCCTGGAAGGCAGGGTGAGGACTTTGGATGAGTATTTGGGAAAGATCGATGCGGTGGGTATTGAGGATGTAGCTGGCGTGGCCAAGTTCCTGTTTAGCAATAATAAGCTTAATCTTGCAGTTATAGGACCGTTTAAGGATGAAGAAAAGTTTAAGAAGATACTGAAAATTTAGTTGACTTAAGTCACCTAGGTCACTTAAGATACTTAAGTAGCCATGCAGCGAACCGTTGTTCTTCTAAAACCCGATGCACTCCAGCGGGGCTTGGTTGGTGAAATTATCCATCGACTTGAGCGCAAGGGCTTAAAGCTGGTGGGCTTGAAGATGATTGCCGCCTCCGAAGCACTTTTAGATGAGCATTATGCCCATCACAAGGATAAGCCGTTTTTTGCCGAGCTTAAGCGCTTTATGATGTCCTCGCCTTTGGTCTGTATGCTTTGGGAGGGCATTGAAGCGGTGGAGGTGGTGCGCAAGATGGCGGGAGCGACTAACAGCCGACAGGCGGATATGGGGAGTATTCGGGGAGATTTTTCGGTGAGCGGGAGCGCCAATATTATCCATGCTTCTGATTCAGTTGAGACTGCTAAAGTTGAAGAGGAGAGGTTTTTTGAAAAAGATGAGATTTTTGAATATGAGACAGTGCTGAGTCCATTTCTTTATGGGAAAGACGAGGAATGACCCATACTTTACTTTGGCGACATATCTTGCCCCACGCCCATGAGGGGGTGCACAAGCGGGCACTGGCTATTTCATTGCCGGCGCTTTTTATATATCTTGCGATTCTCTTACTTTTAACGGCAGGGCTTTATTTAATTCGTGTTAAGGCTCCGCAAATCTTAGGCACTGTAACTTTTACTTCCGACCAGATTATACAGTTAACCAATAGCAAAAGGTCTCAGAACAACCTGCAGCCTTTTACCTATAATGCGCTTCTTGCGAGTGCTGCAGCAGCCAAGGCGAAAGATATGCTTGCTGCCGATTATTGGGCCCATAACTCTCCAAGCGGCAAAACCCCATGGAGTTTTATCACGGCAGCGGGATACAGGTACATATTCGCCGGGGAAAATTTGGCTCGCGACTTTAACGATCCGGGCTCGGTTGTCGATGCCTGGATGAACTCACCTTCCCATAGAAGTAATTTACTCGATAATAATTTTCGCGAGATCGGGGTGGCAGTTACTTATGGCAAGCTTGGCGGCAAGGAAGGGACGTTGGTGGTGCAGATGTTTGGATCGGGAGTGTCACAAATACCGCCATCACAGCCCTTGGCTCTCGCCTCTCCGGCTGTTTTTGCCGCCTCACCTTTGCCAACAGCTGGAGCTGTGGCCCAGGTAGTTGGTCAGTCGCCAGCACCGACGCCTGAAGCTCTTGCCAGCCCTAGAGCAGAGGAGAGTGTAATTACTCCTAGTATTGAAAGCTTTGAAGCTTTGGAATCACAGCAGACGACAGTTTTAGCTTCAAGTAAGTTTTCTATAGCCAGGGGAGTATCTTTAGCATTAGTCGGTTTTATTTTTGCCCTTTTTGCGCTTGAGGTTGCAGTGACACTGAAGCGAGCGCATTTGCAGCTGAGAAGTTCGGTTATTGCCCACATGGGAATTTTAGGGTTCGTGCTATTTGCTGTCTGGTATGCTGTTGCCGGAGCGGTGATATAGAGTAAGAATTATGAATAATGAATTAAGAATTAACTCATGTTACGCATGTCATTCTGGAGCGAAGCGATAGAATCTCAGTTTTTGAGATGCTATCGTGGCTTATCAGCCACTCCAGCATGACAGTAGTGCGTAAGGTGAGGAATTAAGATAAAAGATAATTACTATGAACTTTAAACTAATTGATACAATAGCTCACCTTTTGTTACTTTTGGCGTTTTTGATTGGCATTTTTGCAGTTTATAATTTGCGTTTTCAGCCGATTTATCAATTCGTAGTTATTTTGGGATTTGCGACTTTCTATGTTTGTTGGGGATTAGTCTTCCATACTTTAAAGAAAGACTTGGAGACGAAACTTTTCTTGGAATACCTCGTTTTAGGTTTAATTTCCACGGTAGTGGGATTTTTAATATTTGCAAGCTAAATTTATAATCAGCAAATAGTTAAGTAGATACTTGAAAGTGGTAATTGAAATTTGAAAGTAGAAAATGGGTAGAGGTCAATTTACCAATCTCTAATTTCTATTTTCTATTACTATTTTCCATTCTCCAATAACTAATTTCTTACGGCTGGATGACGCAGAAGTCACGAGGTGATTGGGGTGTACAGGGGAGGCCCGTTCTATCGGGATCATTATTGTTTTCCAGTTCGGCTGAGAGTACATATGTTAGGAATGGCGAGGAGGCGCTGTAATAATAACCCTTGCTGGTATCTGATTGATAAACCGGATCTTTGGGAAGTTGTTGCATGTAGTTGACAGAGTTACAGCTGAAGGTGCTACCCCAGGCGATGACAGTGGTATCTGCGCCCACGTTACAGCGGATTTGGCCGCTTGAGGTGTTTGGGTATTGGCCATTGGTTTGAAAGTACGTGTCGAGTGCCTGCTGGACTCCTTTGAGGTCTGTTTTTCGCCTGCCATCCCGTCCTTTTTGCTGGGCATTGGTCCAGGAGACGGTGGCTGCGGAAATAAGGATGGCGATAATGGAGATGACGACAAGAAGCTCAATCAGCGTAAAGCCTTTGGCTTTACGGTAAATAGTGAATGGTAAATAGTGAATGGATCTTCGATTTTTTCTATTTACTATTAACAATTTACTATTTACTTTAAGGGAGGGCATTAGTTTAATTGTCAAATGTCATCCTTCGACTTTGCTCAGGATGACCTCCTCGAGTCTGAGCGACCTCGGAGTCGAAGACCTGAGTTCATTATCGAAGGGTCAAATGTCAAATGTCAAATGTCAAATGTTGACTAAGCTTGCTGAAAACCTATCATTTTTATTCTTCGAGCGAGGCTAATAGCCGAGTCGAGAAGTTCTCGACAAGCTCGAACAATAAAGGTTTTCAGCAAGCTCAATGTTGACTTTACGGGTTGGTCACGCAATAGTTAAATGGTGCGGGATTGCATCCCAAGCTTGTTAAGTCAGGATCGGAAGTATTTTCTAAATTTGCCTTGAGGATAAAAGTAGTGGGGCTTGTGCTGCCGTAGGAGTAGACGAAACTAGTGCCAGGCAAAGGAGTGGGTGTTGGGCCGACTGATGGTGAAGCAGCAGGTGTGGGCGAAGGTGCCGGACTCGGCGCGGCATTATATAAGTTTGTGATTTCGGCAGCAGTCAGTGCGGAATTGTAGATGCGGACGTCATCAACTACACCTTGGAAGTAGTTCCCATCGTCATTTCTGCCTACAGAAAAAGAACCGGTTTTATCCGTTAGGTTTGTGATAAGAGCGGCAGTGGCATCAAGTTCTCCATTAATATAAATTTTCAAGTTTGCGCCATCATAAGTGCCGACAACATGCCACCAGGGGCCCGCTGTTAAAGCGGTATTGCTTAAAACACAGTTAGAGTTACTTTCAACCCTGAAGGTGATGCGGTTAGTGGTGCTATTGCAGCCATTGTTGCTATTGATTCTAAACTGGTATGAATCTTGACCTGCTCCCCACTTTCCCACTACCTGTTCATTAGCCCCGGTTCTTGAGGGTTTAATCCAAGCCGCCAGGGTGATGGTATTGCCGGTAACGGATAATGAAGGCGAATCAGGTGCAGAGACATAATTTGTGGTTCCGTTAAAACTCAATGCTTGCCCAATTCTGCCGGTTGTCCAGGTTGGGTTATTGATTAACGTTCCGGCGTTGCCGTTGCCGGATGAGTCGGCAGCATTTGGGCCGCTGCCTTCGTCAAATTTCCACCAGGCAACTTGTGAGGGTGAGGGGGCAGCGGGCTTAATGGCCACTGCGACCAGTGCCCACTTGCGGGAACTATTTAGCGTCCAGGACATGGTTGTTGCGGCGGCACCTATTTCAGAAGAGCCGGCTCCCCGAGTAGATTTAAAAACGTCTCCGCCTTGAACGTTCCAGTGCTGAGTTTGACCAGCGCCGACAGCGGCTGTGGGAGTGCCGTCGGCACTTAAAGTATCAACGACGACCTCACTTCCGGCACTGGTAACATTAACTTGCGGGCTGGTGCTATTGCCCCAGCCTGTGGCAGTAGTTCCCAAGGGAGTCGCTTGGTTGACATTGGTCCAGGAGGTGGCTCCAGCAGCAATGGCGGTAGTACCATCGAGATTAACGGTAATGGTATTGGTGCCAGATGTGGGATTAACCAGCGACCAAATTTCGGCTCTGGCATCATCGACGGACGTGCCACTGTAGGCTGCGCCACGGAAAGTCAGGCCTTGGCTGCCATAGGTGATTGTGGAAACGGATTTATCCTCACCGATGGAAACGCCGACTATTAAAAGTCTGTTGGCACCTGTGCCAACAGTATGTGACCAGGAGAGAGTATCCGATTGACCGCCGGCTGTGCTAGATGAGCTGGCGCTATCAAAGATGCCGGTGTGAGATGCGGCCACTTGAGGTTGGGGCCGGGGAGTCTGGACTGGTTTAGGCAGAAGATTGGCCAACTGGCTGATGATACCCGCTTGCCTGGGGTCTTTGGGCATCTTTTGCATGAAGATGAGGCCGGTTCCCGGCGGGCATTGGAAGGTTTCTCCCCAACTGATGGTGCCGGTGCCGGCTGCGCCATCGCTGCAGGTGATGTTGCCACTGGCGTCTGCAGTCGGATATCTGCCGTATGTTTGGAGATACAGTTCGAGAGCCTGCTGAACGCTTTTTAAATCGGTTTTTCTTTTTGCGTCACGACCTTTTTGCTGGGCATTGGTCCAGGAGAAAGTTCCAGCTGCGATAAGTATGGCGATAATGGAGATGACCACGAGAAGTTCGATTAAGGTAAAGCCCCTAGCCTTACTGTAAATGGTGAATGGTAAATAGTGAATGGATCTTCGATTTTTTCTATTTACTATTAACAATTTACTATTTGCTTTAAGGGAGGGCATTAGTTTAATTCTCAACAGTTGAGGGTTAATTGTCAATTGTTGCTATAATATTCTAGCAATTTCGGGGTGTAGTGTATCGGTAACACGCTACGTTCGGGACGTAGAGACACTGGGTTCAATTCCCAGCACCCCGACCCTTCGACTCTCCTGCACCATACGGTGCAGGATCGCTCAGTGAATAATTTTGTTGACAGGTGAACATATACAACATCTGAGTTTGACAAAAGATAGACAGAGTTCTAAGCTATTAATAGACTTGATGAAAAGAAAAAAACCAGGCGTTCTTAAGCATCATAGGCCAGAAACAGCGGTTTTGAGTTTTTCCGAGTTTGTTTCTGAACCGCCGATTGCCACGACTCTTTTGGTGATTGGTCTTATAGCCTTGGTTTTGTCAATTTTAGAGTTTAGCCAGGCGGTATCTTATTAATGAATCCGGTAATTGATAAAATTTATACGGGGGTTGTGCAGTTTTCCCTTGTCTCCTTGACGATAGCTTTGGCCTGGTTTGCCTTTATTTATTATCCTCGCGTGGTTAACGATTACAGAACTGGCAATTTTCCTAAAAAATTAGCAGTTGCTCCAGTTTCGGCCGCAAGTAAGCAATTTCCAATTGAAACTAATGCTTATAGAATAGTTTTTGGGAAAAGTTCGGATACTTATTACGTTTTTATCAATGGCAACAACTTAGATGCTTATGTGAACAATCGTAATAGCGCGCGACTGGCGCTAAAGACAGCCCTCTCAATGGATAACCTTTGCACAATTTCAGTTATTTATGTTTCAAATGCGCTCTTGTCGGTCCCTCAGAGATTTAATAGTGAGCCCTGCTGACGTAAGAGTTTACAATCGCTGACACGTTATTACTCTTCGAGCGTGAGCGAGAAGTTTAGTTCTCGGCTTTCAGCCTCAAACAATATGTCTTGTGTCAGTAACGGTGAACAGTTACTAGTTCAACTATAAATTTCCAAATTTTAGGCGATTTGATATAATTTTTAAGCTTGTGCCCGTAGTTCAATAGGACAGAACAGTCGCGTCCTAAGCGATCGGTTGGGAGTTCGAGTCTCCCCGGGCACACTTTTTAGAAAAGAGAAAATAGTTACTGGAAAGTAGAAAATGGTAATAGAGAATAGAAACTAGAAATTGGATAGTTCGCCTATTCTATTTTCTAGCTTCCAATTTCAATTACCAATTTCCATTTTCCAGCAACCATTTTCTAGTTTCCAATAACTAATTTCGAATAATATAAAATGGCCATTGACAAAACAGTTCTTCTTGTTCGCACCATCGGTTACTTTTTATTACTGACGACGGTTGTTTCTATTTTGTTTACTTTTTGGCCGGTGATTTTGGCTTTTTCCAGACATACTTTGGATAATATTTCCGGCCGCCGTTTTGAGGCGGCGCCGGCAGCTGTCAGCCAAACTCAGAGCTTCGGTTCGCTTTTGGGCAAAGAGGATTCGAATATTAAGATTTTGGCGCCCAAAGATCCCAATTTTTCAATTATTGTCGAGCGGATTGGCGCTAACGCGCCGGTGATTGCTAATGTTGATGCCTCTTCGAAATTACTTTATGAGCAAGCTTTGAAGCGAGGTGTTGCTCACGCTCTGGGCACTGCGTTCCCGGGTGAGAGTGGGGTGAGCTATTATTTTGCCCATTCCACAGATACCATATTTAACGTGCCCCGTTACAACGCGGTCTTTTATTTGTTGTGGGAAATTAGACCACAAGATAAGATTGTAGTTTTTTTTGCCAACCGCCGTTATGACTATGTGGTGACTGAGACAAAAATTACAGAACCGGAGGATGTTTCTTATTTCACTATGAGAACAGATGAACAAATTCTGGTTTTGCAAACATGTTATCCGCCGGGGACTGTCTGGAAGAGGTTTTTAGTTATTGCGAAACCGGCAGCGGTTTGACAAGCAAAAGAAATTAGTAACTAGAAATTGGAAATTGGTTATGGAAATTAGAGATTAGAAATAAGAAAACTATTTTCTAATTTCCATTTTCCATAACTATTTTCTACTTTCTAGTAACTATTTTCCAATCTCTATAAACTACGGGCGCATTTAATTGACAGTTGTGGGGAAATGAGGGCATCATGGAATTAGAGTGACAAGAAGACGGGGATTTACCCTAGTTGAGCTTTTAATTGTGGTGGCAATAATTGGCGTTCTCTCTTCTTTTGTGGCGTTTAATATACTAGGTGGAGCTCGGGGAAGGGCCAGGGATAGCATTCGCAAGGCCAATGCCAAGCAAATTGCCAATGCCCTGCAGACTTATTATATCGATCATAGTCTTCAGTACCCGCCAGACCCGGCAGTTGATCCGGGAGTTGAGTTTACTTCAGAGTCCGGTGGTGATGCCTGGATTCCGGGCCTGGCGCCGGATTATCTCAAGACCATACCACTAGACCCCAAACAGGCCGGCTTAATTACCGAATTGGCATTTCTGATTAAGGGATTTTTTGGCCAAGGGGAATTCCCGCAAGTGGCCCAGGCTGTTTCTGAGACGCCATTTCAGGCAGTCTACCCGCCTCCTTATAATTCAGGCGCTGGCAATTATACGATGGGTTATCGATTCCGGCCAAATGTCGATGGCCAAATCACCCAGCTGTGGTGTTATTCTGATGGCACAAAAAATGTCCGCCTCTACACTGAAGCCGGTGGGGCTCCTGTCAGAAGTGTTAATATCACCTGTAATGGCGCTTGGGTTGCGGCGGATATTACTCCCTATGATGTGACTGCAGGCACTTTCTACAGAGTCGCCCTCTATACAGCGGGTGGAGCCTATTATTACAAATCTAGTGCCGCTCCAGTGACCAGTGGCAATATTTACATAGAGTCAGGAAGGTATAGTAGTGGTGATGTATTCCCGACTAATTCAGTCCCAACCGTTTACGGTTTGTCAGATATCACTTTTACCACCGGAGCCGCAGCAAGCCCCACCCCGACACCAACACCAACACCCACACCATCCCCATCACCATCCCCAAGTCCATCACCATCACCATCTCCTACCCCTAGCCCTTCACCCTCGCCAACACCAAGTCCAATCCCTAGCCCGTCACCATCAGCTGGAGCATCGGCTTCGCCAGGCGCAAGTGCGCAGTTTTACTATACATATCAAGTAACAGCTGATCGCCAAAATTATGTGCTCTGGTTAACCCTAGAAGATAAAGATGATCCCCTGATTAATACCAAACCCACGGCCAGCTGTACGGATTCGACACCCGCTGGTACCAGCTATAATTATTGTGTCAAATCGCAGTTGGGCTTTTAAGCCGACAGTGGTGGCAAACCTGCGGCAGCCGAAAGCCGCGGAACGATGCGCAACTATACGCGGAAAAACGCTGATTTCAGTTGTCAGGTGTCTGGTTCCAGTTGCCAGATTACAGTTTACAGATTTATTATTATTATGTCATGGGAGCGATCAAAAATGTTGCTGATTTGAGAGTTTACCAATTGTCGTTGGAACTTCTGGATAAAGTTTATGAAGTGGCTTATAAGACTCCTCATATTAAATTAAGGACTCAGTTAATTAATTCAGCTGAGTCAATCGCACCATTAATTGCTGAAGGATTTGCGAAAAAAAGAAATCCAAAAGAGTCTGCAAGGTTTTATGAAATTGCAATGGGCGAAAGTGACGAGGTTGGGGCACATCTTCAAAAGGCCATGATTCTTTCTCGTAGATTTCCACGCATTCCGGTCGATTTATGTAAGGCGCTAATTGAAGATTATGTTAGTCTTTCAAAACAATTGAATAGATTGACAGCTGTGTGGCATCAGTTTGCCAATAATCCTAAAGAATAGAAAACTGAAAACCGTATCCGATAACCGGAAACAGGTACCCGGGAACTGAGATTGCTTACTTCAAGTTCACGCTGTAGAGGTTTGGGGGACTGCCTTCTTGCTGAGTTAAAGTTGTCAGAATAATTAGTCGAGTGCCAGAAGGGTGGGCAAAGACAAAATTGTTTTCAAATTTTCCAGAGTAAATGATCATTTTGTTGGAACCATCGAACTCGATAATCGAGATCTGCCCGCCACCAGGTGGATTTTGGGCAACAACGAGGTGGCCTGAGTCTGGATACCAACTGATGGCAAGAAGATTGGCCAGATCGGCCTGCCCGCCAGCCGAGCCAGGCGAGGTCTGTTCCCGACTCGTCTGAGCGGCCAGGGGAAGGGTGAAGTTTTTTTTAGTTTTAAGATCATAAACTTGATATTTGCCCGCTTCGCCGCCCGCTTCGCCGCGAGGTGAGCGAGGCGAGGCGTTTTTATCAAGATAAAGCACTTTTTCTTCATCGGGAGAAAAAATGAGGCCGGTGGGAAAGTAGTTCAAAGTCAAAGTCGGAAGTGTAGAGTCGGTTTTTACTCTTGACTTTGACTCCTGACTTTGACTTTCAACTAAGTTGGCTTCGGCTGCCTGCCCGCCAGCCTTGTCGGCAGGCAAGGCGGCCTGGGTGGCGTCTTTTATTGACTGGGGTACGGTGATTGAAAGGGTTTGGGCGCGGGCATCAAGATCTTGTTGCCAGGAGCGTAAGGTGGCGGTTAAAGAAGCAGTGATGTCCAGGGGATTTTGGTCAGTCTTTTCGGTGTCAATAAGAAGATTGTCGGTGACATTACCCAGCTCATCATTAAACTGACTAATGACCTGTTTTGAATCTGGGGCCCAGATAAATTTGGCTTTGGTGTAATCAATCTGCGGGGTGTTTTTGGCTAAAAGTTTGGGAACTTGGCCTAAAGCTAGAGGCCTGTCAGGCAGCGGCAAAAGATAAAGCCCGGCTCTCTGGCCAGTTGCGCCATAGATAATTTTGGTGCCATCAGGAGAAAGGGTTGGGTTGAAACTGCCGGTAGTCGTCAGAGGTTTAATCTCAGGGGTGGTGGGGAAAAGCAGGGCTTTAATTTCGGAAGCCAAGTCGGCCGCAACTTCGATGTCTTTTTGCCAGGCGGTGTAGCCTTCTTTTTCGATTCTGACCTTGTAGGTCTTGGGTTCCAGATAGGTGATGGTGGTGTTGGTGGCGGAAGTTAGGCGATCGTCAAGATAAACTTGGGCGCCGGTCGGGGTTGAGTTGGCGACAATTAAGCCGGTGCGTTCAATTCGGCCGGTTTTAAAATCCGGTTTAAAGCCGCGAGCCCAGAAGATGGCGGCGAGGGCCACCACTAAAATGGAGATAGTTACCAAAAGACTCACGATGACACGGTGTCTGGAAAGCATGGCTTTAACAACTGACAATTAACAACTGACCATTGACATTTGATAATTAGCTTCAATTCGGATAGATTCGGACGTTGAGTTAACTATTGTAACTCACCTTACGCACTACTGTCATGCTGGAGTGGCTGATAAGCCACGATAGCATCTCAAAAACTGAGATTCTATCGCTTCGCTCCAGAATGACATGCGTAACATGAGATTGTAAGACTGATAGCGCATTCGCATATATTCGTTACAGTCAGTATTTTAGCAAAGAAGAGCAAAAGTTGAAAGTCAAGCAGATTATTTTAGCGAGATTTTGCAAGTTTGACAGACTCCCAGGACTTTTTTGGAAAGATGGTAGAGAGAGACTATGTTTAAGAGAATTGCCAAAGAGACAATATAAAGCCGGAATTTAAGTAAAAAAAGAACCGCTGTGAAACCCAGGAAACCGAAGATTGAGGCGACGCAAGCAGAGCATGAGGCAGTCGCAAAGACTGAAGCAATAAGGCCGGAGAGAAGACTGGTGCCGGTTTGGCCGGCAAGACTTTGCAGCTTTACTTTGTTTTGGTTTTTAATCAGGTAGATATGGAATGTTGCCGCAAGTCCTGTAAGGACGGAAAGAGTTAATAGAAGTAGAAAATCGGTTTTAGTTAATATACTTAGCTGGAAGAAAAAATCATTACCTGGCACTGTTGATGCAGGAATTGCTATTAATAAAGCGAAGAAGAAAAGCGCTATGGCGACAAAGCCAGTTTTATATTTGGGATTTTCAAACACAATTTGGCTGGCAACTATCAGTCTTACAACTTGATTGCTACCATCCAGGTGACTATGAACCATTCAGGAGACTGTCAATTTGGGTTTTCAGAGCGTTATAGTCAATAGCTCCGGGAATGAGTTTATTCTTTTTTGTTTTAGTGTCGTAGAGGATGTTGCCAGGAGTACCGGTAATTCCAGCTTTGACACCGCCCTGGTATTGTTCTTCGACTTTTGCGGCATATTTGCCGCTGTCTAGGCAGGTTTTGAATTTGGCTTGGTCAAGACCGACTTGGCCTGCGATTTTGGGCAGTTCTGCCAGCTCAAGGCCGTTGTTTGAGGGCGTGACTTCAAAAACCTTGTCAACAAATTTCCAGAAAGCATCCTGACCGCCAAGCTCGCCGGCGCATTCAGCCGCTTCAGCTTCTTTGTCGGCTTTGCTGTGGATTGGGTCAAGGGGAAAATGGCGGTAGACCCAGGCGACTTGACCTTTATACTGGTCGACTGCTTGCTGGGCGGTGGGATGAAATTTTTTACAGAAGGGACATTCCAAGTCCGAGTATTCGATTAAGAGGATACGAGCTTTTTTGTTGCCTCTGACGTAGTCTGAATTTTTGAGAGACTCGACGTTTTGAGCGCTGGCGTAGCCGCCCTGAGTTGTCGGTTTGCTGCCGGTGGTGGCAGAAGTTGGGGTTTGAGTGCCAATGCCGGAGGAGAGTTTAAGAGCGCCTTGAGATGATATAAGTATTGAACCTGAAATCATCACGCCGGTAATGATGATTGAAAGAGGAGTGAGATAAACTTTGTCGATTTTTTTGATAATTTGGCCCGGAAGAGAGGCAATTGAGATAAGGGCCGAGATTACGGCTTTGAGGATTATAGCTGGGTCAGGTTTGGACGAGGCCTGGCTTTTGTCGGTTGAATCTGCTTCTTTGGTATCCTGCATAAAATTTGATGTCTTTAATAACACTACCATTTTTAGTGGCCGTTTTGTCAACCCCGCAAAGACCTGACATTACCCCACTTTCATCTGTCATCCTGAATTCATTTCAGGATCCAGATGCTGAAACCTTACAGGTCGGAGTCTTTAGACTCCAGACAAGTTCAGCATGACAATTTAGCCACAAACTGGGGTAATGTTAGCGCAAAGACAGGGGTCGTAAGATGTCAGTTGTCTTCAAAATTCCACCCCCTGCAGTTTGCATTTTATTCAATGATCATTGAAATATTTGTAATAAGGCCGAATTGGTAGTTGGTACGAGTTTCGCACTTGCATATTTCGCTTATTCAATTTGTCATTCTGGTAAGCGAAGCGCATCCAGAATCAGATTCTGGACAAGTCCTAGACCCGGACCTTAGGGCCAGAATGACGTGGGTAAGGTAAACTGCGAAACTCGTGATTGGGTTAGGGTTAGGCTTTGTTATAATAGGGCGCATGAGTTTTGCAAAGATTGAGGTTTTGGGAATTCCTATTTGGGCAATTCCTCTTGACAAGATCGCGGCGGCGGTTGTGGCGGAGATTGAGCGCACAAAGCCTAAAAAAACCTTTTTTTATGTCAATGCCCATTGTTTGATTTTGGCGGCGGGCGACCAAAAGTACCAGAAAATCCTACAAAGGGCCTCTTTGGTTTACTCCGGCGGATTTGGGCCGGTTTTGGCATCAAAGATTTTGGGCCAGTCTTTGCCTGGGCGGACTCCAACCCCCGATTTTATTGAGAAAGTTTTTGCGGCGGCGCAAGATAAGGGTTGGTCATTTTATTTTTTGGGAACCGAGGCCAGGTCTCTTTTGCGGGCGATTAAAAAGATCAGGCAAAGATTTCCTAAACTGGCGATTGTAGGATATCATCACGGTTATTTTGACAAGAGCGAGGAAAAGCGACTACTTGCCGATATCAACCGCAAGCGGCCAAGAGTTTTAATTGTGGCGATGGGATCACCGAAACAGGAGAAATGGATTTCCCAAAATATGGACAAGATTGATGCTTCTGTATTCTGGTCGGTCGGTGCGCTTTTTGATATTATTTCCGGCAAAAGGAGCCGAGGGCCGGTGTGGTTGCAAAGATTGGGTTTGGAGTGGTTATTTAGGCTGTATCAGGAACCCAGGAGGTTGTGGAGGAGGTATACGATTGGCAATCTTGAGTTTATCTATTTGGTCTTTAAGGCCAGATTCGCTAAATGAAGAGGTTGACTGTTTAAATATTTAGTGTGTATAATTAGTATGTATAACTTGTGGTGAGCCCTTCGATTTCGCCCTGTACCAGACGGTACAGGGCTCCGCTCAGGGTAAACTGCGTCGAACCATGCATGCACAGAGATTAAATATCACACTGCCATATACACTTGCCAGGGATTTTAAAAGAGCCATACCCGCTAAAAAAAGAAGCAAGTTTATTGCAGATGCGGTTAGAGAGAAGCTGCCAAAAAGAAACCTTAAAAAAGAGCTGATTAAAAGTTTGAGGGCAAATAAGAAATATTACGAAAAGGTTGCTAAGGAGATTCAGGAAGATTTTAAATACGCGGATGCAGAAATCTGGGAAAGACTACCCTAAACGAGGACAGATTTATATTGCCGATTTGGATCCAGGCTTTGGCCGTGAGATTCATAAAAAGCGACCGGTTCTGATAATTTCCGATAATGCTTTCAATCAAACCGCCACTCACGCAATTATTATACCCAGCAGCTCAGTTATTCCTTCTACCTTATCTTCGGAGATAATACCAATTGGTAGGCCTCGCGGTTTTGAGAAAGAATCTGTGTTGTTGCCACTATTTATCAGAAGTATTGATCAGGATCGTTTAATTAAAAAGATTGGCAAGATTTCCAAGCAAAAGCTTTTGGAGGTGGAGGAAGCACTAAAATTAATTTTGGGATTTATGCCAGTGGAATAGATTCCCACGGCCTTGTTTTTACCAAATCCTTAAGTGGGGAATCTCTTTAAAATGTTTTTTGTTAAGAGTTACCACAGTTCCGCCTATCTCTAAAGCTGAAGCTGCAATAATATAATCCTGTGGGCTAATATGTTTTCCAGTCTGTCTATATAATTCTCCAGCGCGTATGGCAATTTCCTCTGTCAACTCTATTCGCTCAAAATCACTGATCAGGTTCATGATAGTCCTCCGAACTAATGGATTGTTAGTGCTTGTTCCTGAGAACAATTCAAAAATGACAATTGTTGGAATAAAAAGCTCATGGTTTTGTTTTTCAATCGCGTCAAAGAGTTGTTTTGCAATTATTCCGCCCCGAAGATAATCAATTAATATACTACTATCGATGACCAACCTCATTTCTTTTTGGCAAACTTTATATCTTTATCCCACTCGCCGAACCCTTTCCAGGCATTCCTTTTCCTTACCGGAGCAATCTCATCAATGCTATAATCTTTAAGTATCCCATAAGCCGCTTTTGAGGCTTTACGAAATGCGTTCCAGTCTGTTTTTTTACTTTTCGGTACAAGAACGGCTACTTCTTTCTTGTCCCTTTCTATAATTACCTGTGTTCCTAACATTACCTGATTAAGAAGTTCAAAAAACCTATTTCTTGCCGAAGTTGCAGATACTCTTAGTGTATTCATATGCCTGATGGTATCATCTAATGTACAGCTTGTCAACAGAGAAACCCCTGATGTAGATGACACTGTTGAGAGTCGGTGCGCTTTTTGATATCATTTCCGGCAAAAGGAGCCGAGGGCCGGTGTGGTTGCAAAGATTGGGTTTTGAGTGGCTGTACAGATTGTATCAGGAGCCAAGAAGGCAGTGGAGGAGGTATACTTTGGGCAATGTTTATTTTGTGTTTCTGATTGTTAAGGAGCTTTTAAAGTCTTCGAGATAAATAGGCGACGACAGCTTTTAATTGCAAGGGATTATTTTATTTGTGGTTAGATAATTGAAAAGATCTTCGGCTATTATTTTATAACCTTCGGTGGTTGGGTGGCCATCGGGGAATTTAAGTCCTAGATTATAGATGTTTCGCACCTCATCAAAATAAAAAATACCTGCTCTTGAAGACACAAATTTCTTCATGATTGATTTATATTCATTTGGTGTTCCAGGAAAGGTAAAAACTAATAGATTGCCGGAATAATATTTATTGAATTCGTAAAGTGAATCAGTCTCGTATTGAATGAATTTTTCCTGACCGAATATATTATTTAGTTCTTCCAGCGCTTTGTCTTTGGCCTCTCGCCATATTTGGAAGCTGGTAAGATTGTCTGATTTATTCTGTTCAATCTGATTAAAGTAAGAATTCCTTTTTGGTCTAAAAAGTTCGTTTGGAGTATAGAAATCGTTGGCTTGTAAAAGCCATAATATTAAGTCGGGATTATAAGTTTTTTTTCTGACGAAGCTTTCAGCTGCATATCTAATATCATATCCAGGAACACCTAAATTTATTACCTCAAATTGACGATTATCATGACAATTTTGATTCAATAATTGTTCTAATTGGGAAGGATAATTGCTAGGCGTATTCACAAATAATCCAAAAGTAAACGAATCACCAAGAGTCATGATTCTAAAGGTTTCGGGTAGTTTCTCTTGCGAATATTCAAGGCCGCGAATACCTTCGGAATTAATATTATATTCAGGTTTTTCTGTTAGCCAAGGAGCATCTTCCCCAAAACCTTTTTTTTGGTAAGCTTTAGGTTCGTAGAAATATTGAAGATTATCAGTTGGATTTAAAGTGAAAGATTCTCTTGCCAGCGGAATCTCTACTTTATTCCCTAATACTTTGATTTTTCTGGAGATAGAAATCCAGATTAAAGACAGTAGGATAATTTCAAGTATAAGAATAATTACAGAAACAACAATGAATTTAGTTTTGATCGTGCCCATTTTGTTAATGTTGTTAAACAAGAATAGAAATGTCACCCCCTAAGAGGCAGTATTCTTTTCCTCCAAGGATGATTTACTGGCGGTTTCCAGTTGAGTTTATGGCCTGTTAGAATAAGCGGTTGTATTTTGGTTTTCGGTGGTCTGCGGGGCAG
>JACPEV010000002.1 GCA_016183325.1 Candidatus Curtissbacteria bacterium | reverse complement strand
AGGAACTATGAGACTTGCTTTAGTGGCATCAATATCGACGCAAAAACACCAAATGACTTTTTTAACTTTAAAACTGCTTAATTTGCTTAATCTGACAAGCATTTAGACTAGTTTAGCAGATGCTGTTCTAGTCTAGAGCCTTTGCTTTTATAGATAAGCAAGGAAAAGTAACTATTTTGGAAGAACACGAATTCGTTGATATAAAATTACCCACCAGAGAGAATCCAGAAGATTTTACAATTCCTACTTCAACTACAAGTATTGCTTATTGGGGATGCCGGGGAATACTTGCAGTCGATAATTTAGGAGTATTTATTACTTGCGGTGGAGGAGATGGAGGGGCGGCTAGTTCTTCTATAGTCAGAATAGATTTACAGACTTACAACTATATTGAAAAAGCCTTTTGTAATTTTTCGGCCGTTACTAAATATAAAGAGGTCTGTTATAAACAAAATGGGGAAATTTATCATAGTGTACTTAATTAAGAGGGTCTTAATAGTGGATTAAATGTTAAAGATATTTTGCCGCAATAAAAGCGGCGAAGTGGGCGGATTTTAAAAAAAGTAGGCCGAGGAATTCGAGGGGATGTTTGAGAATAAGATCGGGTTTTTTGAATAAGATTTTAAGCCTGTTGCGAAAATTTGCCTGATGTGACTTCCATAGTTTTGGGTATTTTCGGATGTAGGGTCCAATATTTTTGGCGTAGTAATATTTCTTTTTGATATCTTGCCAGATTGATTGATTCTCGAAATGGTAGATTTTGGATTTGATTCGTCCGAACGGTCCGAATTTTGCCATCCGTTGAGACAAATCCCAGTCTTCGCCGGAGATTAGTTTTTCGTCATAACCGCCGATTTTTAGGAGATCTTTCTTTCTAAAAAAACGAGCGGCTTCGATTGTTTCTTCGCCAGTGGCCAATTGCTTTTCAAGAGCCTTGACTTTGGAAAGGAAAGTAGACCCTTTTGATATCTCATCAATAACAATACCTGCAAGTTTTGGATTGCGATCCATGAGGTTAGAACATTCTTCTAGGACGGTAGGTTCAAGTTGCATGTCGGCATCGACGAAGAGGACATATTTACCTTTGGCTTTTGTGAGACCGAAATTACGCTGGACTGTTCGCTCAGGACCTTTTTGAAAAACTAGTTTCGTATAATTTTGGGCAATTTTTCGAGTTTGATCTTTTGAGAAATTGTCGATTACGATCATCTCAAAATCACCAAAACTTTGTTTTTTGAGACTCGAAAGGAGTCTTTCGAGATTAGATTGCTCGTTCTTGGTGGCGCAAATTACTGAGAGTTCCATGTTTTTTTTGACAACAGCCGATTTTGAAGCTTTTTTGCCAAGAGAATTGGGACATTTTTATATTGCGGGTACTTTGTCTGACATTTTGAGCAGGTGAGGTTTTTGAGGGAGATTTCGAGTTGATGCTTTCGACAATTGGGACAAATGAGTAAATCTTCTAAATTATTCTCTGGATGATTCTTTACTTGTGAAGAGTTGAACTTATAGGCGAGAGCCTGGAGTCCTCCTCCCAGAAGGTAAAGTGCGATTTTGGTAATTAGTGAAGGAGCAAGCCAGTTTTTGGAATTTGGAGTTTTGGTGATTGTTTCGCAAGGCCCGAAAGGGAAAGCGCAAACAGTAGCTTGAACCTTGTCAAAAATCGATAACGCTTCTCTCCAAACGGCGAGCGGGAAGGCTTCTTCTAAAATGCCATGTTCGACTTCTGTTTTACCGATGTCGGAAATCAAAGGCAAGATCAAAAGAGCTTTTAAAATTTTTTCCCAAAACCGCAGTTTAGTTGGTCTGCGCCAGAGTCTTATATTAAAGAAGGATTTAATAGGATCAGCTCCAATAAAGCAAACTCCTCCCTGCGCCAAGACTCGCCTGATCTCAAGTAAAACCGGTTTAGGGTCCGGGAAATGGTGAAGTGTTTCGTACATAAAGACAAAATTAAAAGAGTTGGATTTAAAAGGAAGATTATAGGCATCGGCACAAATTGTCTTGGGTATTTTTCCAAGATTAAATTTTTTGGCAAAATCTTTGGCTTTTGTCAGAGAATGGAGAGAAATGTCCGTTGAAAATCCGCTGGCTTTAAATTTATTTTCAAGAAGAGCAGAGGCGAGTCCATATTCGGCACCTATTTCTAAATAAGGTGAGAGGGGAACACTGCTTTTTTGAAGCCGGAGGAAGATCTTTTCTGAATCTTTTAGTCTTTTTTTCAAAATCTCCAAGAACTGGCTGGCAGAAGGTTCATTGGGGAAGGCGACAGAATCACCGAGATGTTGTTTGGAAATTTTGGATCGATAGGTGATTTCGGCGAGTTTGGCCGCGGTAGGTTGCAGTTGCATGTTTTGTCATTTTAGTTTTTTTGGCCCTTTTTTAAAAGAGTGCTAAAATTACTTCATGCTTAGAGTACTTCTTGTTTCGCCACTTGATCCCGATATTCCTAAAAATCTGAAATTTTTGATGGGTGGAGAGAGTACTTATACAAAGAGTTTGCTTGCGAATCCGCCAAAAGGGGTTGTCTATACTCACCATTTAGATGCTCTCAGACAGGGACAAGTTGAAAATCTGCCAATGCAGAGGATTTTATCAACCTTGGTTAAAGTTAAGATTCTGCCGACATCATCAGGGAGTCAATGTTTAAGAATTAATGGTAAATTTGATCTTGTCCATTGTCATGGTTACAGTCTTAAGATTGCTGGTGCCCAAATTCCGATTATTCTTTCTGATTCCTCCTCCAACTATTTATTTTTGAAGGATTATCTAAACTGGCCAGAGTGGAGAATAAAAATAGGGTATTGGTTGAGGCGACAGCTTTTTAGGAAATTGGGAGTTGTTGATTGTGATACGAATTGGCAGTTGGCCAAGAAGATTGTCGTTTTGTCGAAGTTTGCCGAAAGGGTTCACAGAAGTCTTGGGGTTCCTGCTGGGAAGTTGGGGGTTGTTTATCCGGGAATACCTATTCAATCAAGTCATTCTGGAGTGGCAACGACCACGAGAGAATCTCTAACTGGAAATAGATTCTATCGCTCACTTCGTTCGCTCCAGAATGACAAGAATCTTGTTAATATTTTGTTTGTGGGAATCTGGTTTGTGCGAAAAGGAGGACCGCTTTTGCTGGAAGCATTTAAGAAATTGTCCGCGAAGTATCCGAACGTTACCTTGACAATTATTGGAGAGGTTCCAAAAAAATACAAGGAAGAGCCTTATTCTTCGAATGAAATGAGAAGTTACCGCAAGATCCTGAAACCTTACAGGTCGGAGTCTTTAGACTCCAGACAAGTTCAGGATGACAGGTTAAGGAGGGGTAAGTTCTCACTGCGTTCGAACAATATAGAACAGTATGACTTTGTACCAAGAGAAAAGTTGATGAGGGAAATTTTTCCAAAGGCGGATATTTTTGTTTTGGTGCCGCCAAAAGTTGAAGGATTTGGTTTTGTGGTTTTGGAGGCAATGTCATTTGGGATACCGACAATTGTCAGTCGAGTTTGTGCCTTGCCGGAGTTGGTTTTGGATGGTAAGACTGGTTTTGTAGTTGAGCCGGGGAATTTGGGGGAGCTGGTGGAAAAGTTGGAGAGGTTAATAACAAATCGAAAGTTACGACACGAGATGGGTAGTGAAGCAAGAAAGAGATACAACATAAAGTTTTCGATTAAGGTTATGCAAAAGGTGCTGAGAGAGGTTTACGAAAAGGCGATTATTTAGCAATCGCCAACTGCAACTGATGAATCGATTAATCGATTGATTAGACAAAATTTCTGTTGGTTCTGGTCATTAAGAACTGGTGCAGGATCACTGGTCTTTTTTGGGAGGTTGATAGCCGCTCATAAGTAATCGATCGCCTAGAGTGGCGATAGCTACAAGTATGATTAAAAAAAACGCGACATCGGTACGACCTTGGTCAATAAGGCGGTTTGTTGCGATGCCACCGCCGAGGATAGTTCCATCGGCCATTGCTTTACAAATGACTATAGATAAGGGCATCTCTTCGTAGCCGATGACTTGTCTTAAAACTTCTTTGCCAGTCTTTTTGAGCGACGGTCCAAGGCGTTCCATTGAAAGGTTATTTTAACTGGCGGCCAGGTCTTAACACAAATCGCTTGAAGTCCTGATAACAGTTTTCCCAGGAGAACTTTTGGCTCCACAAGTAGCCGTTTTTAGCAAGGCGCTTTCTAAGTTGATCTTTTTTTAGAACGTCAATTGCAGCTTGCGCTAGAGCTTGGGGGTTTGTTTCTGTTAAGATGCCCGTTTTGCCGTTTGCGATTGAATCACGAAGTCCCGGAACATTATAAGCAATGGGAACTGCGCCAAGGGCGCTAGTTTCGGTGGCCACTAAGCCCCAACCTTCCCTGATAGACGGAATGAGTACTACTTTTGCTTTTTTTAACAGCTCAATTTTTTGTGATTCGGGGATGAAACCGGTAAATTTAACTTTATCCTTTAGCCCAAGTGTTATCGTTTGTCGTTTTAGATTGGCAGTAAAGGTAGGATCGCCTCTGCCAATAATGACTAATTTTGTACCGGTTACAATATCATTGGTTTTTCGAAAAGCAGTGATGGCATCTCTCGGTCCTTTAGGTTCTATGAGCCGGCCGATAAAAAGGATTAAATCTTCTTTGGCACTTGCAAATTGAGGTTTAAAGTCAAGTCCTTCCCGGACGATCTTGGTATTTTTAAAGCCGAGTTTTTGGAGATCTTTTTGGGTTGATTTTGAGACGACTATTGTTGGCCTGTCCTTGTAGAGTTTAAGAGCAAATGGTTCAAGCCAATAGCCAATTGTGCTTAGTGGCCAGATGGTTTGACTGAACCAAAATTCACTGGCGAGTTGATGAATTAAGGTGAGAGTTTTTGCAGGTGCGTAAAAAATACTGAAAAAGGGAATAGTATTGATTTCATCGATGACCAGATCGAATTTCTTGTTTTTTAGCCAGTAGAGGAAAGCAAAAAAGCGGCAAGTTAGACGATTACCACGTCTTATGATATTTACTCCCCTTGTTGTTTCTTGTTTTTTTGCTCCCTTAAAAAGTGAGGTAAATATCGTGACTTGATGTTTTTCTTTTGTCAGTCGACTAGTGATTTCGATGGCGACTTTTTCGGCACCTCCTGCGTCTGGATTTTTGATGTCCCGCCAGGAGAGCCATAGGATTCTCATATAGATACGAATTATAACGAATGCTTGCTCAGACTTAAATAATTCGTTTTGATTCGTTTGCTGAGATAATTTTTGGAGGCAGTGTTCTTGTACGAATATTAACTAATAATTTATGCAAGCTGATTATTCGTTCAAATTCGTGATTGTCAGATGAAGACCTTCTGGCTTGCGATGACAACCTCGTCTTGTTCAAGACGATAGTGAGGCTGTTTATAATATCTAAGAAGCTTCTTTCGGTAAAAAATGGCCAAAGTATCAACTAGGATGTTCCAGATAGCTTTGAGTTTAATTGTGGAAGTAAAGTTGTAATTGAGAATTATTGGTGTTTCAATCGCATTTTTATAACCAAGACTGGCGGCAACAACTAACATTTCTAGATCAAAAGCAAATGCTTTAATGACAATTCTCGGGAAGCAATCCTCTAAAACTTGACGCCTGAAAGCCTTAAGGCCAACTTGGGTATCGGTGACATTAAGGTTGAAAAGAAGTTTGATTAAAAGTTGATAGACACGACTCATCATTTTTCTTAAGCGCGGGTAGTTGATATGCGAGAGCGGGTGTCTTTTACTGCCGATGGCCATATCGGCTCTTGCCGCGGCCAAATATCTCAACATCACTGGCAGATTTTGGGCAGGCAGGTCCAGGTCTGAATCGGTAAACACGATAATTTCGCCAGAGCTCTTTTTGAATCCATGGTAGAGGGCAAAGCCTTTGCCCTGATTAAGATTGTAGGAGAAGACTTTGATTCTATCGGTGTTACCATTAAATTTTTTACTACGGATAGCTTCGCGCAGAGTGAAGTCCCGCGAGGCATCATCAACGACAATAATTTCCCAATCGTAGGCAAGGGTCTTTAACTGATTGACTAACTGGACGATTCTTTCGAAGACTTCCTGGTCTTTATTGTAGGCTGGAACCACCAGAGAGAGCTTCTTAGGATAAGCACTGCTTCTTAGGATAAGCACTAGTCATAATTAAAAATTGTTTTTAAAGTTGAGCTCGCTTCCCAGCACTCTCTAAATTCAGTATGGAAGGTTATAGGGCCGATGTCAAGACCCTCATATTAAAAAGCTCAGTGGCACTAACTTGTGGGAATATCGTATTCTTGGGTCTGATAATATCCGTTTATTTTATGTTGCAATCACTGGTAAAATCTTTCTAGGGACACAAAGGGGGGACGGTCCTGGAATATGCTGACACAACAGCCCAAAATCTGCATAATTCACAATACAGGCCTAAGGCTTGCTTGCAGTTACATCAGCAAAAATATTTTAGGAGAAGCAGTAAACAAAACAACGCTTAGTTTGGACTGCCGCAAAAGCCAATTCCAGGACCGTCCCCGGACCACCTTTCGACCTCTTCGAGAGCCGATTCGGTCTGAGTCTCACGGTCGAAGACCTGAGGGTTCCTCAAAACCTAACCGCTTTTAGCCCTCGGAAGTTTATACTGATTACAATTGGAACTTGAACAAACGACCCAGGAAGTTTAGCAAATTATTAACTATTTTTTCTAAAGCGGATTGCTTTTGTTGAGTTTCCTTTAAGTTACTTTCTACATTGGCAAGCTTTTTCTCAAGTTGGGCTATCTTAGTTTGTGCTTGCTCTAAATCTTTACTCTGCTGGGCCGAGACTGTAGCCCAAGGAGTATTGGGAACAGATTGAGTTAATTTATTTTGTCCGCCATAACAAAGAGTTAGCAGTTTTTTAGCTGAGAGGTAAAAATCTGCAGACTTGTTACTTTCTGCTGCCGATGGAGGATTACCTGTGAAGGTATTTACAGAAGATACTGCAACGTAAAAATCAAATTGGGGATTAAAGCTCAGCTCATAATTAGGAGCAGTGACTTCATCGTATGCCCTGTACTTATCTGTACCATCTGCTATTTTACTGTAGAAACGATAAGAAGTGGCACCCTGAGCAGAATCCCAACTGAAATAGGCATAAGCATTATTCTTGCCAGCCACACCGCATTCTATTTGGTCTAACTTGATATTGGTAGGAACATTTAGTCCTCCGGCATATGCAGGAGTGGCAGAGAATAAAATAAGAAAAACTAACCTCAAGATATTAAGTCTCATGGTATGAAGCTGACATCATTCTAACACATGCCGGGTATGTACAGGCATGTGTGGACTTTTTGAAATTACTTTGGGGAGGAAACGAGGCTATATTAAATAATTGTTTATTGGAAAGGGTCTGTTTTGTGTATCCTAACGACCCCGTCTCGTTATAGGTTTCGACTTTGTTATGGGTTTCGACCGGGGAGCCAGTTGTCTCTTCTTAGAACTTTACTTTCTTCTTGATTTTAGGTTTGTTAAAATTCTTCTAAATGTATAGAGTTACTTTTTACACACCTCAGGGTAAGACCTCACCGATAAAAGAATTTCTAGATTCTTGTCAACCGAGCCTGAGAACAAAAATTCTTCGTCAGCTTAAATATGTGGAAGAATATGGTTTAAACCCGACTATTCCCAACATCAAGAAAATAACAGGTACTTCCCTTTGGGAGTTACGAATACTCGGAAGGGATAACATTCGTATTGTTTGCGTGCCGCAACCAGAAAGAGAGGTTAAAGTTTTGCATATCTTTAGAAAGAAGAAGCAAAAGACACCAGCCAGTGAGTTGAGTGTGGCTCTAAAAAGAGCGGGGACTTGACTCATGATATCCAATAAGGTATCATATTTTTACTATGAAAGATTTAACTTTGGACGAATATCTTAAGAAACAACTAAAAGACCCTGAATTTAAGAAAGAATGGGAGAAGAGTGAATCCGCCTATCAAGTTACTAGAGAACTGATAAGAGCCAGAATTGAGGGTAAGATTTCTCAAAGGCAACTGGCTCAAAAAGCCGGAACCACTCAAGCTGTCATTTCCAGAATTGAAAACATGACTGTAAGTCCCTCCATCGCCCTAGTTCAACGCATTGCCAAATCCTTAGGGAAAAAAGTAGAAATCAAATTTACCTAAGGGTCTCTGGCGGGACGGCCCATAAACCAGAAATATTTCGGTTTAGGACCTTGAACCATGCTGGTTCACTGGCTAGTCCACCTGGAAGGTGGTTTGTTCACATCCGGGGTTTTGGCAACCATTTGGTATAAATTTCATGTTATAATTAGTTGATGGCAAAAATTATTATTGATCCTAAAATTATGCTTGGAAAACCGGTTGTGGCTGGAACCAGAATTACAGTGGAGCAAATTTTGAGGCTTTTAGCTCAAAAATTAACAATTAAAGATATCTTAGAAGACTTTCCTCAACTTAAAGAAGCTGATATTAAAACAGCTGTGGAATATGCTGCAAAAAGGGTAGCGAAAACAGAACCTCAATAGAAGTTGCTCTTAGCAAACCTGATATAGATATTTTAAAAAATTTTTGATTTCGGCGCAAATTACTATAGGTGGTTGACAGGTCTGAATAATCCTTGCTATACTGAGCGGCGATGGTTAACACCATTTTTGTCCGCCTTCTCCGGCAAAGCCGGATTCGGCGAGACAAGAAGGGAAACTAATTTTTTAATGTTGAAACTTTTTCCATTTAAGATCCTTTGGGCATTTTACGCGCCCTAAATTAGTTTTCCCCACAATTTAAGTAATAATTAACAATTGACAACTGACATTTGATTTGTCAGCTGTAGGACTCGATTGGCGTGCAAACCCTTCGACCCGCTTCGCCCGCGAAGCGAGGCGAGCAAGCTCAGGGTAAACAATCGGGCCCATGGCGCAACGGTAGCGCGCCTCATTTGCACTGAGGAGGTTAGGAGTTCGAGTCTCCTTGGGTCCACTAAGCGCCGAAGGCGCTTTAACGAATGAGAACGAATGATGACGAATTTGTACGAATATTAGTTCAAATTAGTTTTTATTAGTTTAAATTCGTATGCCTGCTTCGCAGGCAAGCACATTAACAACCGAATATTGGATGTAAGTAAAATTTGGTTTTGAAATTTAATGTTTTCAAAACTGAATGGAATTTGGGTAATAAATGTGCGTTTAATGGATGCCTAGGTGCAATATACCGAAGAAGGACGTAGTGGGCTGCGATAAGCGCCGGGGAGCTGCCGAGCTAGCTTTGATCCGGTGATTTCCGAATGGGGAAACCCCTTGTGCGAGGCTTTGGGCCTCGCAGTTAATAGTTAATAGTTTATGGTTCATAGTTTTAGAAAATTCTACGAACTACAAGCGATCCGCCAGAGGCGAAGAGCGGACTACTAACTACAAGTCGAGTTAGACTCGACGTACTGCGAAGCTGAAAGCTTCGCATGAGATCCTTTTGCGAATTAATAAGCTTAAGGAAGGGTACCGCCTGAACTGAAACATCTAAGTAAGGCGAGGAAAAGAAAACAACGTGATTCCCTAAGTAGTGGCGAGCGAAAGGGGAAAAGCCTAAACCTTGTCCAAAGGACAAGTATGCGAATGAGATGCGAATGTTTATGCGAATTTACGCGAATGAGCGAATATGCAGGTTGTTAAACATAATTTTGCATTAGCTCATTAGCTTTTATTCGCTTACAATTCGCTTTAATTAGCATTCTTGCCCTGCGGGCAAGGGGTTGCGGGACTCAAATGTGGGATTTATTTTCGATAGCAGAACAACCTGGAATGGTTGGCCATAGAAAGTGAAAGCCTTGTACGTAAAATCGAAAATAACCCTATGAGTATCCCAAGTACTACGGGACACGAGAAATCCTGTAGGAATCCGGGCCGACCATGGTCTAAGGCTAAATATATATTGCAACCGATAGTGAACTAGTACCGTGAGGGAAAGGTGAAAGAGTACCCCGGAAGGGGAATGAAAAGTACCTGAAATTAAACGCTAACAAGCAGCCGGAGGGAGATACCGTCTGGTATCTCCTGACGACGTGCCTATTGAAGAATGAACCGGTGAGTATACTTATTCTGTAGTCTAACCCAGCCTTTTGGGCATAAACTCAAAGGTAAATTCGAATATCGAATATCGAAATCCGAAACAAATTCGAATTATCAAAATTCTAAATTCAAAAAGATTTTGAACATTAGAAAATTTGTATTTTGAAAATTGTTTCGAATTTCGAAATTCGGATTTCGAGTTTTACTTTTGCGAGTTTGTGTACAAGAGGCTGGGGGAGGCATAGCGAAAGCGAGTTTTAATAGAGCGAATTATACAGAATGAGTATGACCCGAAACCGCGTGAGCTAACCATGACCAGGGTGAACCCTGCCGAAAGGCAGGAGGAGGCCCGAACCCGTGTCAGTTGCAAGTGATTGGGATGAGTTGTGGTTAGGGGTGATATGCCAATCGAACGCGGAGATAGCTGGTTCTCCCCGAAATATATTTTGGTATAGCCTCCGCCTAAATTTCCCAGGGGTAGAGCTCTGAATGGTTTGTGCTGAGCAATCAGTGCAGACCAATCAAACTCCGAATACTGGGAAAAATTTTGCGGGGAGTCAGTCCGACCCGGATAAGCGGGCCAGGGCAAAAGGGAAACAACCCAGATCCAAAGCTAAGGTCCCAAAGTGTGTCTTAAGTGTGAAAGGTAGTATTTTCGCCAAGACAGCAAGGAGGTTGGCTCAGAGGCAGCCATCCTTTAAAGAAAGCGTAACAGCTCACTTGTCGATCTTGTCCGTAGGACAAGAACAATTAACATTTGACATGTGACATTTGACAAAAGGAGAATATTTCATTTTTCAAAATCAGTTCTCCATATAAGTCAATTGTTAATGGTCAATTGTCACTAGTTGTTCTTGCCCTGCGGGCGAGGGGCGAAGATGCGCCGATAATGTATCGGGGCTAAAGATATCACCGAAGCTTGGAGATTTGTGCTTTGCACAAATACACTAATAAGAACGAATGAGATCACGAATTTGAACGAATTAGTTCATATTCGTCCTTTATTAGTTCAAATTGGTGTACTTGCGCGAAGCGCAAGTCGGTAGGGGAGCGTTTGCATTGCAGTGAAGATCTGGACGTAAGTCCGGGTAGGGGAGCGTTTGCATTGCAGTGAAGATCTGGACGTAAGTCCGATTGGAGTGATGCGAAGTGAGAATGCCGGTATGAGTAGCGAAATCCGGTTGAGAATACCGGACGCCGCATGTCCAAGGTTTCCTACGCAACGTTCGTCGACGTAGGGTTAGTCGGTCCTAAGGCGAGGCCAGAAGGCGTAGTCGATGGACAAGCCGTTAATATTCGGCTACTTTGGCAAGATCGTTATCGAGTAAAGGGAAGACGGAGATGGAGCGAGTCTAGGTCGAAATGATACGACCCCTAAGAAGCGAGGAAGTGAGAGGTGGAAAACCCACTTTCATGATTATTCGAGCTTCAAATGCTAGTTGGCGCAAGCTGACAAGAGATTTTGTTTCAACTTCCAAGAAATTATCTCGTTACCAGATTTTGTCAAAACCGTACCACAATCCGACACAGGTGGACTGGTATTAGTGTACCAAGGCGAGCGAGAAAACCCTCCTTAAGGAACTCGGCAATATAACTGGACGTACCTTTGGTAGATGTCCTCCCGTCTCAATCAAATGAGCCGGGCTCAGTAAACAACGCCGGGCGACTGTTTAACAAAAACACAGGTCTCTGCAAAGTCGAAAGACGATGTATAGGGGCTGACACCTGCCCAGTGCTCGTAGGTCAATGGTTGGAGGTGCGACGGTAGATGATAGAGATTGGAAGCTGGATCATTGAAGCTGGAATCTAAGAAGATAGAAATTATTTCTAACTTCAAATTTCTAATATCAAATTCTAGTTTCTAGTTTCTATCATCTATCGTCAAGCTTTCGATTTAAGCCCGAGTAAACGGCAGCAGTAACTATAACTGTTCTAAGGTAGCGAAATTCCTTGTCGGGTAAGTTCCGACCTGCACGAAAGGTTGAACGACTTGGCGACTGTCTTGAGGAGGGACTCGGCGAAATTGCAATGGCTGTGAAGATGCGGCCAACTTACACCAGGACAAAAAGACCCCGTGGAGCTTTACTGCAACTTGACATTGTTTTGAAGATCGAAACTGTATAGCGTAGGAGGGAGCCAGGTACCGTCTGGTACCTGGCAACAATGTAACACCTCTCTTTTTAATTTTCAAAACTCACTGTTTGTCCTAATAATTAACGGGAAACAGGACAATGTCTGGTGGGCAGTTTGACTGGGGCGGTCGCCTCCAAAAAGGTAACGGAGGCGTACAAAGGTCGACTCAAGTCCTACAGAAACGGACTTAGCGAGTGTAAAGGCATAAGTCGGCTTAACTGCAAGTGGTACATCACAAGCAGGCTCTGAAAAGAGACCGGTCTGCCCGCAAGGGCGACTAGGTTGCGAAAGCAGGTCTTAGTGATCCCCCGACCCCTCATGGGAGGGGCGGGGCTTAACGGATAAAAGCTACCCCGGGGATAACAGGCTGATCTTCCCCAAGAGTCCATATCGACGGGAAGGTTTGGCACCTCGATGTCGGCTCACCGTATCCTGGCGGCGAAGTAACCGCCAAGGGTTGGGCTGTTCGCCCATTAAAACGGTACGCGAGCTGGGTTCAGAACGGCGTAAGCCAGTTCGGCCTCTATCCGGTGTAAGCGCAAGATATCTGAGTGGGGTCATTCCTAGTACGAGAGGACCGGAATGAGCGAACCTCTAGTGTGCCAGTTGTCACATCAGTGGCAGCGCTGGGTAGCTACGTTCGTAACTGAGAAGCGCTGAAAGCATCTAAGCGCCAAACAGGCCACAAGACTAGATATCGACAAGATCCCAGATAGACTATCTGGTTGATAGGCGGCAAGTGTAAAGCAAGTAATTGTTGTGTCGCGTGAGCGACAGGTTGTCGGGTCATCAAGATATCAGGTTATCGGGTTGTCAGGCCATCGGGTAATCAGGAGTAATCCTAGTTACCTGAGAACCTGAATACCTGGTTACCTGGATACCTGAGTGCCTGATTTCCAGCTAAGCCGTACTAATAGATCGATTTACCCATTAATCAGATTTCGGATGTCGGATTTCGGATTTCAGATAATTTCTGATATCCGACTTCTGATATCCGATCTCCGATCTTTCCATTCAGTTTTGAAAGCGTTAAAGAGGATACGAATGTATGCGAATGCGCATACAAATTAACATTAATTGTTGAAATTTGCAGTATAGGATTTTTTAAATAATTAATCCTAAATATGCGAATATAAACGAATAAGTTGTAACCCTGCTTTATTTTCGACTTCAAGAATACCGAGGCCTATCAGGCCTCGGATGAATTGAAGAGAAAACATACTTTTGAGCCTGAAAGGCGAATACCGAGGGCTTTTAGCCCTCGGAAGTTTATTAATTTTCAGCACTGATTTATTATTATTCCTTATGGCAGGTAGGGAACGGTGGGAATATGAACGGCCCGGTATCTATCTTCCTTCATCAACCCCCAAAAAACTTAGCGAACAAATAGAGCCGCAAGAGGATCCAATTTGGAACAGCGATCTGGCACTTGATAGGCTGCTTTTGCGATTTGAATCATGGCAAACAAGGAGAATTTTGGAGAACTGTGCCTATGTAGCTAGCCCTCAAATGATCAGACATTGGCAGCTTGGATACACGGCCAGACTTGAATATTTGGAAGATGGCGATGTTAAAGTTGAGATTCCAAGTTTTTCCGAAATGAGCCTAAATAACCGCTACCGTCACGGGATAGAAGTGGCGACTGTGATGGTAGATTTTGGCAAGACTTTGAATTTGGATGAGGAACAATTAGCTCTTTTGGGATTTACCGGCTTAATTCATGATTATATGCATCCGGTTTTTTCGCATAGGGGAGAAGATTTTTTTAAAGAAACAGAAGAATACGCAATTCAAAAAGACCCTGAGCTTTTAAAAATGCTGCGGGAAAGGAATCTTGTCGGAGATCACCTTCAGCGATTACTGACAGTACTGGATGATGCTTCCGAACCACTGGCAATTTTGGCGAGATCTACATTTGACCAAGAGGAAATAAAGCTCATGAAAGAGATTTTAAATGAGCAGGGTACGTTAGGGTTTTTGCTAAAAACTGCTGATACTGCGGCATATCTAAATTTAGATAGTGCTTATTTGGGGTACGAACAGCCTCATTTTGAGAGATTTCTAGGTGAGGAGCTGACAATGGATTCTCATGGAAACATTACTTTTTCGGATTTCCCAAAGGGAATCGCAATTTCTCAAAGATTCCTTGCTTATCGGGAGCACATGTACCGTTTTCAATATCGACATCCCGTAAATCGGTTACTTGAGGAAATGCAAAAAACAGTTTTGTTTGGTCATTTGAATGATACTTTGGGTGGTAGAGCGAAGGCTATGAATCTGAGAGATTTAATAGTTGGCTCCGACAAAGATGTCTTGACTCTTCTTCGAAGAAGAGGACTTTTAAAACAAGATCTTGCCAGTTTGTCTTTATATGGTGTTCCTTACGCAAGCTATCAGATTTTGCAGGAAGAGAACGCAAGCCAAAAGTTGGCTGAGGGGACAATTTTTATCAGTAAAATGCCCAGTGTTTTTAGAAAGGATATTTCGGTTGTGCGTCCGACTGGATCTAACTACACAATCTCAACACCTTTTTGGCAATCCCAAAGAACTAATCCCTTTTTTGAACATGATTTGGCTTTTTTGCCGCCTTATACCCAACTTTGGAGGATTTATGTGCTAACTGGGGCGGCATGACTGCAAACGAAGTGATCACTTTTATGAAGACCAGATTTAGGGACGGGCATCTAGTCGGAGCATTGAGAGAGGACGAGGACAGGTTTTTGGAAAAAATCTTTGATTTAGTTTCAAGGGATTTTGCTAAGAGTTATTTGTTATCGTCAACCTTGCGCCTTGCAGATGACAACTACTAATATACTAGTATATTAGTACCATTAGTACCAAACTGTTATTCAAGGTTTTGATTTCGCGTAATACATTCGCATAACATATTTTGGTCTAACATTACCCCAGTTTGTGGCTAAATTGTCATGCTGAACTTGTCTGGAGTCTAAAGACTCCGACCTGTAAGGTTTCAGCATCTGGATCCTGAAATGAATTCAGGATGACAGATGAAAGTGGGGTAATGTCAGTATTTTGGTGGCTTGACAAGCTTGCTTGGTTTCAGATTTAATATATTCAGATTAATGTCACACACGTGCCCAATACTTGTGTGATTTTTAATTGGGATTATATTTTGACAAATCGCCAAATTAGGCGTAAAATATGCCCTATAATAGAAAAGTTTTGCTTCTCAAAATAGAAAGGGCACTCAAAGACTGAGTGTTTTTTATTTGAAAAATGGCGGAAAGGTCTAACGGACAACAAAATAAAACAGAACTTTATTCTCGAATATTATTTGTTCTTGAGAAATATCAGGCAGACCTTCTTGAAAGAGAATACCTGCAAAAGTCTCCGAATAGTGAAAGAAGTCTTGTTGATCATTTAGTTGTATCTGCTGAAAAGAGCCCAACGGTAGCAGCTGTATTAAATGAGGTAGATGGAGGTACTAAAAAGGATTTTCTTAAGAGAACTTATACTTTGTCACAATTTCATGGTCGAATGCTTGGTTTACTAGGTTTAGAGGGTTATAGCCAGGCAATTCCGGAAATTCAAGCTAATTTGGAGAATTTCATTTATCCTCGAGGGAGTAACGGGTTGCCGCCCGAGGATGCTATGCTATTAGTTCATAGCCTGGAAATTGGACAGAGAATTCTAAACTCCTTTAATGCTTCGCTAAAGTTAGCTGTTGAAAATTCTTCCACAAAAGAGTAAAATTCCTATCGCTGGTGTTTTGTGCAGCGTGGTCCCACTCCTTCCTCGCCTCGATTCGATTTCGAGTCGAAGCGGGCCATTCCGAACAGGATAGTGAAACGCGCTAGCGGTGACAATAGTTTCCGGGCAACTGGGTGCGAAGATAGCTCAATGCCAGCCCTAAACCATTCGGTTCAGGGCTTCGAGGTGTACCATATGGTACACCTCTTCGCCTTTTTAATAGAGGGCGGAGTTCTGAACCTTTTTGGTATATTGAGAGAGTTTAGGTGAGATGCACTGTATAGTGCGTCTCAAAATATGAAGTTCTTTTACGTTTATGTTCTTCGCAGTAAAGCACGAAATTGGTGGTATGTTGGAGTAACCGCTGACTTGAGGAAAAGATTCCATGAACACAACAATGGGAAATCACCTTCTACTAAAGGTTTCCTTCCACTGGACCTGATATTTTACGAAGCTTATCGAAATTTAAAAGATGCAAAACGCAGAGAAAAGTACCTAAAGACGAGCAAGGGTAAAACTACTTTGAGATTAATGCTGAGAGAATATTTGCGGGCCTAATGGTTAATGCCAGCATTAACAAACAACGCTTCGGTAAGTGCGAGGCGTTTTTTGTTGGATCTGCGCCTGTTCCTGCTTCGCAGGAAGCGAAAAAGCAGCCTTGCGAAACTAGCGATACGATGAGTGAACTTTTATCTTTTGGTGACGATCATCCAAGCTTTTCTATGGTCGCCAATTTAAATTTGACTTTTGCTTTTCCTTTAGGTTAAATAATATTGAAAGGGAATGAAATGCAACCAATGGAGGCCAAGGGAGGTTCAATCCCAGGTGAGTTGACAACAACTGAGCAACAAAACGGCCAAACGTTTGATGAGCTTTTGGCACTTAATTTGCGATTGCAAGGTAGATTGTTGAGAATTTTGCCGGCGCCAGGAGATCAACAACTCTTGATTTTTAGGGATAGAGGAGATAGAGGGGATGAAGCTTATGGAGTTCATCGAACTAGAGGACCAATTAGAATACCTGCTTCCCAGTTATCGAACAGGATTTTCCAGGGGATGGAACCACCAAGGATCGATCACATGGTGGATAAAGGGGCAGCTGTTGAAATATCAATAGGGAGTACCGATGGGGCAGCAGCGGTTGTAAGCAACCCAACACTTTATACTTCTTGGGAAGCTAGTTTATCAAGAGCAAAGCAGAATGCGGAGGAGGCAGTAGAGCGTAAAAGTGCCGGGAATGAATACGCTGGGAGAGCTCTTGAGGCAGTTAGGAAGTTGGCGCAAGATTTACCTCCTCCCCTTAAATCTGGCTAAAAAGTCGATTGACTGTATTCGGCTCTTTTGGTGGCTTTTTTTATCTTCCAAAACCTGCTATACTGGCGATATCTTGAATAGGTAATCAGGTAATCTGGTTTTCAGGCTATCAGGAATAATGAAATTATTTATTTTTCTCCCGACAACCCAGTAACCCGATAACCTGACTACCTAAAAATAGGGGTGATTATGATTGGTAAAGCAACCAAAAGCGGTAAAATCATCGAAGCAAGTATCTTCTAAAAAACTTTCAGGCAAGTCAACAAACGGTGGTCATAAACTCACCATGGCCGAGCTCTTGGCCGCAACCGGCTACAAGATACCTGTAATTCGGCGAGGACAGGAGGTAAGAGGACAAATTGTTTCCATTACCCCTTCTGAAATTCTGATCGAGATTGGTGCAAAGTCGGAAGGTATAGTTAGCGGTCGCGAGCTTTCATCAATTGCCGATATTGTGTCCAGACTTGCTCTTGGCGATACAATTGATGCCATCGTTTTATTTGTCGAGAATGATGCTGGCCAAGTTGTTTTGTCCCTGAGGAAGCTTTCCGGAGAGAAGAGGTGGCAAGATCTTGAAGAAAAACTCAAGAGTAATGAGGCAATTGAGGTGGTTGCACTTGAGGTTAATCGGGGTGGAATTATTTGTGACTGGCTTGGTTTGCGCGGATTTTTACCAGCTTCGCAACTTTCCCTGACCGCTCAGACGAGTCGGGAACAGACATCACGCAACTCGGTTCATGACGAGTCGCTTAGACAGACTGGCACTCAGGCGGCTGGCACCTCAAAACTTGAGCAGCTGATCGGTAAAAGGCTGCTGGTTGTGCCTCTTGAGGTTGACAGGTCCACAAATAGATTAATTTTTTCCCAAAGGCAGCAAGATGCCCGTGATCTTTCTGAGATTTTAGCTCTTTTTTCGAAAATTAAAATCGGTCAAAAGTTTGCTGGAGTGGTGACGGCGGTTTTGCCTTTTGGAGTGTTTGTGGAGATTGATGTTGGGTCTTCGGGTAGTCAGGCCTTCGGCTCTGAGGTCTTCGACCGTGAGGCTCAGACCGAATCGGCTCAGGCTCGAAGAGTGGTCAGGTCATCGGGAAAAAATAAACCCGATAGCCCGGTAACCCGGCAACCTGATAACCAGGGGAAGCTCGAGGGGCTGGTTCATATTTCAGAACTTTCTTGGGAGAAAATTGATGATCCGGCGAAATTGTTTAAGGTAGGTGACAAGATTGACGTCATGGTGACTGCTAAAGACGAGGTGACGGGTAGACTTAATCTATCAATAAAACAGCTTTTTGATGATCCTTTTACGCTTGCTGCAAGTAAGTATTCTCTGGATCAAACTGTTACTGGCAAAGTTTCCAAGGTGACCCCATACGGAGTATTTGTTGCTTTTTCGGATCCTTCGACAGATTCGGCCCATTCGACAGGTCTTCGACCCAGAGGCTCAGACCCGATGGGCTCAGGGCAAGCAGGCTCAGGACAAGGTGTGGTAGAGGGTTTAATGCATATCTCCAAAATTCCACCCAATGTTTCGTTTAAGCAGGGAGAAGTGGTTGAATGTTTGATTGAGTCGATTGATAGTCGTTTGAGACGTATTTCTCTGGTTCCGGTAGTGCGCGAAAAGCCGATACTTTATAGGTAAGCTATAAAGAAAATTGACCTAATTAACCTAATTGATCTAATTTTTAAATAATTTCCAATTTCTAAGCTCCAATTAGGTTTATGACATTGGGTAATTGAGATTTATTTAGGTTAATTAGAATAATTAGGAATTAGAAATTTGAGCGATGAAATTGCGAAGTGAGTTTGTTTGTCAACAGTGCGGGTACAAATCTGCCTCGTTTTTGGGCAAGTGTCCCAATTGCGGGGAGTGGAATAGCCTGGTCGAGACAGTCTTGCCGAGTTCACAGTTGACAGTTAACGGTGAACAGTTAACTCAAAATTTAATTAAGCTTTCCGAAGTCAAGAGTCAGCAAATCAAGAGGATCCCAACGGGCTTTTCGGAGTTTGATCGGGTTTTAGGTGGTGGGATTGTGCCCGGATCGATTGTTTTGATTTCCGGCGAGCCGGGAATTGGCAAAAGCACGCTGCTTTTGCAATGTGCTATGCACATTGTAGCAGGGTTACCAGGCCATCAGGGTGTCAGGTCATCAGGTAGAAAAAAACCTGATAGCCTGAGTACCCGAATACCTGATAACCAGCACTCCGTGCTCTACGTTACCGCTGAGGAGTCGGCACAGCAAGTCAAACTTCGTTCAGACAGAATCAGCAAACCACCAGAAAATCTATATATACTGGCAACCACAAATGTTGAGGCAATTTTGGCGGCATGCTACAAAGTTGTACCAAGACTGGCGATTGTAGATTCAATCCAGACTATATTTACGGATAAGCTGACGGGTTCTGCCGGAAGTGTTGGTCAAGTCAGGGAGTGTGCACAAATTTTGCAAAGGCTGGCAAAATCAAGCGGAGTTCCGATTTTTATTGTCGGACACGTGACCAAAGAAGGAAGTATAGCCGGACCAAAGGTTTTGGAACATTTAGTTGATGCCGTGTGTAATCTTGAAGGAGATGGCATGCATTCATTCAGACTTTTGAGATCTCTTAAGAACAGGTTCGGATCGACTTTTGAAGTGGGGGTATTTGAAATGCGAGATAGCGGACTTGTAGAGGTAGCTAATCCTTCGGAAATATTCTTGGCAGAGAGGAGCGCGGGGCGAGTGGGTAGTGTAGTAACTTCTACGATTGCCGGCGGAAGGCCGATTTTGGCTGAGGTTCAGGCTCTTTGCACGTCGAGTTTATTCGGTTTGCCCACCAGAAGAGTTACCGGCCTTGATTTTTCAAGAGTACAGATTGTTTTAGCAGCGCTTTCCCGGACCGGTGTTAAACTTAACAGTTCTGACGTTTATGTTAATGTGGCGGGAGGTTTAAAAATAGGCGAGCCGGCAGCGGACCTTTCCGCAGCTTTGGCCGTGGCTTCGGCTGCTTGGGACAAACCGATTGAGCCTAAGATTTGTGCTTTTGGAGAAGTGGGTTTACTTGGCGAGCTACGATCTGTAAATAATTTTGACAAAAGAAAAGCTGAGGCAAAAAGAATGGGTTTTTCCGACATTATTTCCAGCGAGCGTTTTTCTGGTCTTGAGGCGGCAATTCGCTACGCTTGCGGTGCATAAATATGAAACCAAACCGGTTTGCGAGATCACTTTTGGCTGTATTTTTCGGGGCAGTGGGGGTTTTAATTGCTCAAATCGTGCCTCCGCGAGAGCTTTTTTTTGCAACTGGCAATTACTTTTTTATCTTAGCTGCGATTGCCTTTGGAATTTTGGGGTTTATTTCGCCGGATTTACTAAAACTTGCGGGCAAGGCAGGAATGAGTGCTATCTCCCGTCAAATTGCCAGTTATCTGCCTCAAGTTTCTGGGAATCTAAGGAGGAAAACAAGTCAGACAAATAAATATATCAACCCGGTACTTGTGGATACTTCTGTTCTGGTGGATGGCAGGATAGTTGAGATTTCTGCTAGCGGATTTATGTTTGGGACATTGCTTTTGATGCCCTCTGTAATCGGAGAACTTCACAGGCTTTCCGATAGCGCCGACGAGATCAAAAGGGCGCGGGGAAGGCGGGGGCTTGATAATTTGAGGCAGATTCAGGCTGAAAAAAATGTCAAAGTCGAGGTTTTATCTTTTGAGCCTCGCGAAGGTGGAGTTGATGAAAAGTTGGTACGGGCAGCCAAAAGTATTGGAGCTAAGATTTTGACACTGGATTACAACCTGAATAAAGTCGCTCGCGTAAATAAGATAAAAGTTCTCAATATCAATGAGCTGGCAAGTGCAGTTAAAACTGTTGTTTTGCCCAATGAGCGGTTGAATATTAAAATCACGGCTGTCGGTCGCGAAAAAGACCAGGGAGTGGGATATCTTGATGATGGAACGATGGTAGTGGTTGAGGCAGGAAGAGGGCTTTTGGGTAAAAAAGTGGATGTTGTGGTGCAAAAAGTCTTACAGACGGCGGCAGGGAAGATGGTGTTTGGGAGAATCGATGAATCGATGAGTCGGTGAGTCAAGGTCTACGTGGATCCACCTCTAAAAATCGTCCACTCAAAGCGCAAGCCCCGCCCCCTAATTACCCCAACTTCCCCAACTTCCCTTATTATATACTACTATATCATTTAGCCTCGAATCGAATTGCTAAATTGCTCTATTGCTAAATTGTTTGAAAGCAATTTAACAATTGATCAATGTAACAATTAATTAAATCGTTTTTCCTACTATAATAGGCTAAACTAATTTGATTGGTACTATTTTATAACTCTAGGTTATCAAATTTATGCTTGTTATTTTACTATCGGACAAAGTTGGGACTTGACAAAAATTATAGAGGGGTGATAAAGTCAGAAGGCAGGCTGAAGCTACGTTTTTCCTAAAGAGGATTGGCGTAGATGACTTTCAGGGTTACACTAATAATTCTTGGGAAATAATTTCAGGATTTATTTAAGATTTGAAATCTTGAAAGTTAATTAAATACATAAGAAAAGAGCATCACTACCGCAGACTGAAACTCGAATAGCAATGCTCTTTTGAGGTGTAAGGGAAGCGACTTAGGGCAGCTAAGTTGCTTTCCTTTTTTACATTAGAACAAGTTGATTCTGTTTGTCAAGAGGGTCGATGGTTTGGGTTGACAGAATAGGATAATCATTTTCGAAAAAGCGATTTTTGAGTAAATTTCTTGGAAATTTTTGGGTAAGTTGATTATTCATTTATTTTTTTCTAATTTTTGGCCCAAATTTGACACTGACAAATCTATAGTGTATAGTTCCAAACGAAATTATTTAGAAATTTTTCTGCCCCATAATTCTGTCAAGGTCCCATAATATTTGACAAAAAAAGTCATTTTTGATATAGTCCGCAGATTATAAAATTATATGGCTGCCATATCTGTAGAACGAAATTCCCAAGGCCACGAGGGCATTATTGCGTCTCAAAGCAGCGAAATGCCCGTGGAGGGGCGCAGACGTTATAACGAACCGGTAAGAGATATAGCGAAGAAGGCAAGGAAGTTAGTTCGTGAAGCGGGTTTTAATTTAGTCGGACAGAGAGTATCTTCGGGAATTGCCGGTGATTCATTTTCTAGGCCTCAAGAATACGTCAAGACGGCGTTTACCCAGGGAAGATACGAAGATGATCCTAATTTAGCTATTGAAACAGCCCACGTCTATCTTAGAAATGTAGGAATTAATTGTCTTCGAGAAGTACTCAGTCACCATGGTTTAAGTCTCAATGATCTTCTTGATAATCCAAACCCCGATTCTTTAGAGGGGTATTTTTGCCAACTTCGCGACAGAGCAGGGGAAGAGGCAAAGGAATATCTGAATCCTGCAATTGCCCAGAATGTCAGAGATTTTCTTTTTGGTGAAAGCGAGTTGACGCGCGAGACTTTGGCCCAAACAGCAGAATTTACCAAAAAACTTGGAGGAATCTGGCGAAAAGTTAAAAAGGCCGAGCCGGAGCAAATATCCACCTTTGGACAATATGGAGAAATAGTTCGACTGACGCGAGGGGTGGGACTTGGGAAGTTGGCTGGCGCTATGGATGAGTATGGTCAGCAGGTAGCCGATTCGATCGTGAGAGGCCCGCAGGCAAATGGATCTTTCGATGCGGTTGGAAAGTTTAATAATGATGGTGCTCGGGAAAATTATCCACATAAGACTAGAGTTGCCAGCATTTTGGGAATAGGGGGCTTCGCCGGTGTGGCTCTGGCGGTTACTCAGATTATGAACCCTTCGCCGGAAGCATATCCTCAAGCAGATTCCAAAAATGTGCCGACTCCGGTTAGTAGAAGTTTAGATCAGGCTTCAGATCCTCATGTTCTGGTTCTGCCTAGAGCAGAAGTCAGGCCAAGGCTTGGGTTGACAACTGCCGACTTAAGTTCTGGCGAAATTATTAAGCTTTTAGATTCGATGAGTGTTAGACTTGATGCCCAAAAAAGAAAAGCTGGTTTTGATACGGCCAACTGGGCGGTTAATCGCGAAGTTCAAAGAATAACCGGCATTGATCTTCGAGAAGTTGATCAAACAGGCGCAACTGATTGGCGATTTTTGGAAGAACTGGCGCAAGATAATGGCAAAAAAGGCACCGATTATAACAGGCTGGTAGACGGTCAAGTTTTGGAGTTTGAGGTAGGACCAAGAGCGGCTGGAGTCATTCAGGAAGCAAATTTGGTGCTTGCCGAGCCTGTTGAGGCAGTGTCTGGCGTAACTGGTGAGATTGCCGAAAGCCATGTTGACAATAATCAACCGGAAGCATTGGTTAGTCAAGAGCAAGAAGCGGGAAACCAAAAACAGGGTGTTTTGGGGAAGATTTGGGGCGCTTTGAGTTGGTTTGCTCCAAAACCGGTTTATGGTTGGCCAGGCGGCGAACCGACCCCAACGCCCAGACCTCATAAACCAACACCGGTTCCAACCGACACGCCCATTCCAACTCCGACTAAGGTTTCTCACACACCGACACCTGTACCAACTGAGACACAGATACCAACACCGACTAAGGTTCCGCATACTCCAACTCCTGTTCCAACTAATACACCATTCCCAACGCCAACTCCGGTTGAACACACACCAACACCAGTACCTACCAAGACGTCGATTCCTACACCGACGCCAGAGAAACACACGCCCACGCCGGTAGCGACAGCGGCTAAAACTCCCGAGGCAACGCCGACTAAAACCGCAACTGCCGTGGCAACTGCAACGGCTACAAAGACCGCAACTGCCACTCCCACACCGCAAGAGGAAGAAGTGGGACCTGCTCCGACAGCAACCAGAACCCCGACTCCGACTGCAACGCCCACGCCTACTCCAATGCCGGAGGTGGTTCAAGTGCCTCCGATAACCGAGGTTTTGCCCTCACCGCCAGAGGTGCTACTACCAAGACCAGCTCCGACGGGTCTTGAGGGCAGCGCAATTGAACTTAGGCAAGATTCTGTCTTTACACCTCTTGAAGCTGAAAACAGGCTCACTTCAGTAAAGGTGGAAAGAGAGGGGAAGGTAATACTTGAAGCCGCTGTTAATGAGGCGCCGTTTATCGAGGAAGAGGGAAAGTATAAAATGGTCAAAAGCAATGCATTTAGCCAATTGTCCGTCAACGGGCAAGATACGCGCCAGAGGGCAATCCATTTGGCCTTGAAAGGAAAAGGTCCAGTTGAGAATGCATATAGACTAAAGACGTTGGAACCAGGCGATATCCTTACTGAGATCTATACTAATGGCAGGGAAGTAAAACTCCAGGTGACTGCTATTGAGGCGGCAGTTGACCCGAACCCATTAACCAGAGGTAATGAGTATACTTATTACACTTGCGTAATTGCTGATCAGCCGCTTGAGGATGATCGACGCTTTGTGGTAGTAGCTTCAGTAGCTTCACAAATTGAAGACGTTTGGCAAAGCGAGCAGGATCAGATGGCGATTGCCGATATCAAGAGGGAACTTGAGCTGATTGAGGCTGGAAGAGTGGCAGAGGCGACCAGAGTGCAGAGCGTTGGAACATCAATAGGGCAAAGGCCCAATGTAAGTGAAGTTGCGCCAATTGTTCCAGCTTGGGCCATTGCCGTGCTTGAGCAGAGACGCCAAGCCCTTAGGCGAAGGTTTAAATTAGGCCAAAGTCTTTTTGAAGGCGATGACGATGATCAAGATCAAGGACGGTTTTCAATCTCCTAAAAGGGGTGGAATAGTAAATGGATATACCAGTTAAACTTTTGAGAATTAGCTGGATTTTGGGACTTTCGATTTTGGCAGCTTTCGTTTTGAGTTTGGCCAGTTTGGGTTCGATTTTGAAATCTGCTTGGGCCTGGAATCCTAACCTGACCCTTTTATATTTGGCAGCCGGCAATTCCTGGCAACATCAAGTCGCCTTAAAGCCGGGTGAGCAAGCGCAGTTTTACGCAGAGATTCACAATACCAATCTGCAAACGACTGCCGAAAACCTCAGAATTAAAGTAACTCTGCCCAGTGGTTCTTTCAGCGATAGTTCTAGTGTGGCCAAGGTTTGGGCGGATAATGCGGCCGGTAAATCTGATACTGTGGTTATTCGGATGACCGGCAGTGGTCAGCTTGTCTACGTTCCGGGTTCAACCCGAATGACTTGGGATGTTAACGGAGACGGTAACTTTGAGTTTAACAATACCCCAATGCCGGACGGAATCGTTGGCCACGGTCTACTTTTGGGTAACCAAAATGGTTGCAACGAGTTTATAATCCAAATTAGTTTTAAGGTTAAGGTGCAAGTTCCGACACCACCACCCAGCCCTCCGAGTCCGTCACCATCACCATCACCATCACCGAGTCCGTCACCATCACCATCACCAAGTCCAAGTCCCAGTCCGTCACCGAGTGCCAGCCCAAGCCCTTCACCCAGTCCGTCACCATCGCCGATAGCTTCTCCAAGCCCCTCACCGCAAGGTCAAAGCCAAACGCAGACTCAAACACAAACCAATACCCAAACCAATACCCAGACTCAAACTCAAAATCCGACCATTAGCCAGACAGTTACCCAAACAGTCAATGTCATAAATCCCACGCCATCACCCTCTGGCGGACAGGTTCTGGGAGTTAAAACACAGCCACAGACTGGAGTTGGAGTTTTGGGCATGGTCTCGATGGCAAGTTTGGCGCCTTTGGGAATTTTTCTCTCAAGGTACGGAAGGGGAAGAATTACTAATGGCCGCGAAGAAACTTTGGCGGAGGTTGCCAACGGACTGGTGAAGTCACGAAAAGACAAAGTCCATTAACTATTAACCATAAACCATTAACCATTAACCATTAACCATTAACGACTATTTAGGGACCGTAAGTAGGGCAGGCTTGCGGTCCCTTTTTTGGATAAATATCTGGCATGAATACAATTACTAAAGCAAAGCTGAATAGGCTCTCTGAAATTTCGGCCGATGTCGGTCAAGTTTGTCTTGCCTCAATAGTAATTCTCTAAGGCTGCTGAAAACCTTTCAGCTTCGGATTGTCAAGAAAAGGTTGTTGTAATAAACTGTCTTTTTGTCATCTCTGATATGTCATCCTGAATTTATTTTCTACTTCAAGAATACCGAGGCCTATCAGGCCTCGGATGAATTGAAGAGAAAACATACTTTTGAGCCTGAAAGGCGAATACCGAGGGCTTGTTCGGAATGACAAGAAAAGATAGGTTTTCAGCAAGCTCTTGAATATTAGTAAGAGGTTAGTTTTCTCCAGTAGACGTCATTCTGGAGCGTAGCGATAGAATCTTTTTAGATCCTCTCAGTCGGCTTTCAGCCTCCTTCCAGGATGACTACTGGAAAGAACTAACCTGTTACCTGTACAGTTCTTGATGTTTTGGGCAAAGGGGATTATAGTTTAAATAATGCCCGGGCAGACATTGTCTGTTTTACTGCTTCTTTTTCTGCTGATAGCCCAACCCGTTTGGGCGCTTACAGTTCCTTCAGGACCCCAACTTCCAAAGCCGGAGGCTAAAAGATTCATTGTTACCTTTAAAAAGCAAGTCGATGTGCCAGATCAAGAGAGGACTCTTGGGCGACTGTCGGCAAGAAGGATCAAAAGGCTTGCCCTAGTCAATGCACAGGTGGCCGAGATGACGACTAGTCAAGCCGCAAGCCTCAGGACAAATCCGGCTGTTTTTAGGGTTGAGGAAGATGCCCAAGCATTTGTACTTTGTCACAAATGGTGGCAACGCTGTCGTCCATCACCCAGCCCTAGTCCAACGCCTTCGCCCAGTCCGAGTCCAATACCCACACCGTCACCATCACCCAGCACTTCGCCCTCACCTTCACCTACGCCTACGCCATCTCCAAGTCCGTCACCGTCACCTTCATCTTCCCCGGCGCCGAGTCCTTCAACCCAACCGGTTCCTTGGGGTGTTGATAGAATCGATGCCGAAAAAGTTTGGACAACATCAGCAGCAGATAGTATAAAAGTCGCCGTTATTGACACGGGATTTGATCTTGATCATCCGGATCTTGCCGCTAATATCAAAGGAGGTACCAATACCATTAACCCGGCCGCTACAGCAGAAGATGACAACGGCCACGGCAGTCATGTCGCCGGTATTATTGCCGCAGTTAATAATTCAATTGGCGTAGTTGGTGTCGGCCACCAAGTCGACCTTTATGCCGTTAAGGTTTTGAACAGAAACGGCTACGGCTATGTCTCCGACATTATTGAAGGCATAGAGTGGTCTATTGCCAATAACATGAATATCATCAATATGAGCCTTGGCACCTCATCTGACATCCAAAGCTTTCATGATGCCGTTATTGCCGCCAAAGCCGCCGGTATCACCGTGGTGGCCGCCGCTGGCAATTCTGGTCCTGGCGATAACACGGTTATCTATCCTGCCAAATATGCCGAAAGTATCGCCGTTTCCGCTGTCGATTCCACGGACGGTCAGCCGTATTGGTCCAGCCGGGGCCCGGAGGTGGATCTGGCGGCACCCGGCGTTTCCATTTACTCGACATACAAGGGCAATGGTTATACCATAATGTCCGGGACTTCCATGGCTTCTCCTCATGTAGCCGGAAGTGCGGCTTTGGTCTTGTCAACACATCCGGGCTTTTCGCCAGACCAGATTCAAGCCAAACTACAGCTGACTGCCGATAATCTGCTTCTCCTTTCGGCAAACCAGGAAGGATCGGGACTGGTTGATGCCGAGGAAGCCGCCCTTACTCCTTAACAGTTAACTGACATCAGCGAGTTGGAATTAAGGGACGGTCCTGAGATTAACTATTGTGATAGTCTAAACTAAGCATTGTTTTTAAGATGCCTTCTTAAATACTTCTTTTGGGTCAACGTAGCAAATCTTTCTGACCCCAACACTACTTCTTCTTTTTCAAATAATTTTTCAATTTCGATTAAGTCTTCTTCAACTCCACCATAAATAAACTGCGCATATTCTTCTTGTGAACTCTTGGTTTGGCCAATCAGTCTAATAATATCTTCATCAAGAAAATGCAGAGGTTCCTTACCTAAGGCCTCTCTGATGCTGCTGAATTCATAGGCTAGGGGATCCGCAACCAATTTTGCTTTAACAGGATTAAGATAAATATATTGAGAAAGCTTGAGGAAATAAGAATCGTTTTCAATTAGAATGCTTTTGAATCGGTTTTGAAATACCGGGCCAAAATGGGAATAAGTGCGGTTAAAATACATCGAATAACTGGTGGCTAGCGAGGCTATGATTTTGGAGATGGTGATTTTGCGCGTTTGCATGGAGATATGGAAATGGTTGGGCATAAGGCAAAAGGCATAGATAGAGTGGTCGTATTTCTTTTTGAGATCGAGGAGTTTTTTAAGGAAGAATTGATAATCGGCTTTAGCTAAAAAGATTGGTTGCTTGTTGATGCCTCTATTAAAGACATGGTAAAAAGCATTTGGAAAGACGAATCGCGGACCTCTAGGCATTATATTAAACTATGCCATTTTTAGACTGTTGTGTCAAGGCTTTCTAGGACCGTCCCCTTTGGGGCGCTCTTGGGGCCTGAAAACCAGATGGGAAGCTGTCAGCTGTTCAAGGAGATTTTCGACAGTAGTTGTAACTAGTATTAGGCGGTGTCGGCTGGGTGCAAACTGCCGTCGGCTTAGTATTGATAAGCGGATCATCTAAGTTTTCTAAAGTAGACCACAAAACATAGGTTTGTCTATCGATAGGCACATTATAAGTGTAATAGAATTGCTTCGGAGGAGATGGACTAGCTGACGCCGAGGGTGAAGGCGAAGGAGTGGGGGATGGAGTTGGAGTCGCCACAGGGCTTGGACTGGCGCTTGGCGATGGAGATGGTTCAGCGCTTGGAGACGGCGAGGGACTTGGGGATGGTGATGGAGAAGGTGTCGGTGAGGGTGTGGGTGAAGGTGAAGGTGAAGGCGAGGGTGACGGAGATGGGGTAGGGGTGGGCGAAGGAGTAGGAGTAGGCGTCGGGGTTGGTGTGGGCGATGGGCCAGAAACAGGTATCGTTATATTATCGATCCAGCCTTTATCTTGGTTTGAGACAACGGAACCGTCTTTTTCATAAGCCCAAAGTATACTGTGTGTTCCTGCTGAAAGAGGAACTGTTACTTGAGTCCAATTAACTACACCTGAAATCCTGCCCACGTACCCGATGCCTTTGGTACAAGTATCATTATCGACGCAATAATAGAGATAATCAAAATTAGACTCTGAGCTTACTTTCCACCAAAAGGTTAGTGTGGCCTATTATGCCTGACTCCGCGGATTGTGTGCCGTCCTGGGCTTCAAAGCTGCTTTGAATCCAGTTGGCATTGCCACCAGTTGTCCAACCGGTTGGAGGAAATGGTAGAGTTTCAAAAGACTCTGATCCTGTATCAAAGAGGCCAGCGACCGCCACTTCCGGAAATTCCCCTTGGCCAAAAAATCCCTGAATCAGAAATGCCAATTGGGTAATTAACCCGGCTTGTTTGGGGTCTACTGGCATGGTCTTGAGATAATTAGGGGCAAGATCAGGAAGCCAAGTGCTTGCTCCAGTTTCAGAAGTAAACTCAGTCCCACTATTGACTGCCGGATCGGGAGGATATTGCAAGTTGTGATCAAGATAATAAGCTTGCAGAGCACTTTCGATTTGCTTCAAGTTTGCCTTGCGAATACTATCCCTGGCCTTTGCCCTGGCTCCACCTAGTATATTAAGCGCCACAAAAGAGGAGATAACGCCAATGATCGCCGTCACAATTAAAAGCTCAATGAGTGTAAAGCCTGCACCAATACGTCTCACTCCACTTCTATTTTGCGCACAGACAAAAAAAATTTTCAAGTCCAGCCTAAAGAAATGTTCGTTGCTTAACTTTCAAATAAAAGTGATGAGATTTTATTGTTCGAGTGATCCGGCGAAGCCGGAGAATCGAGAACTTACCATAAAGACTAACTATTCTTAAAATATCTTCTACAGCGAAAACTTTTCGACTTAGTTTACCTCGAGCGTTAGTCGAGAGGCTCGAAGAATATCAGCATTACGTCTGATGTTCTTCTCGTCCTGAGCCGATTCGGTCTGAGCCTCACGGTCGAAGACTTGCCGAACGGACTCGAAGAATAAGCAAAGCTTGCGCCCTTCGGGGCTAAAATTATCAGGAACGTGGACTGTTACTGTACTGTACAAAATTTGACAAAGCGCAGGTGGGGTTATAGAATAGAGTTGTCCTCAATTTTGATGTTTCCCTGGTAAATACGAATGAATGCGAATGGGCTTCCAAATTAACGATGATTCGTACAAATTCGAATGTTAGTGTTGAATAGTATTGGATTTCCCCAACATGCGAATTAATTCGAATATTGAAAACAGATAAAGGATTAGGATAAATTCGAAAAATGCCTACTAAAGTTTCCGTGAGAGTAAAGAATGATCTGAAGAGCGCAAACGGCCCGCTTCGCCCGCCTAGACTCGGCGAGGCTGGCAGCGAGGCGAGTGAGGAAAAGCCGCCCGTGGCTTCCGTGATCGATCTCCGGACCCCACCGGGCCCTTATACACCGAGACCGATTGCGGCGCCGCAGTCTTCAACTATGGACAAGCCAGCTCCAATGGAACCGCCTATCGAATCGTATGTAGCTCCGCCTCGAGGATTTGGCCGGGATTATCAAAACGGTGAAGATGAATATGCAGCTTCAGGTCGTGACGTACCAACCCAAGAAGTGAATGGGATTTTGGATATTGCCGGCGATGGGCACGGTTTCTTAAGGCCTAAATTCAGGCCGAGTGACCAGGACGTTTATATATCTGCTTCACAAATTCGTAAATTTATGCTTAGGCCAGGCGACGATGTTCGTGGTCTGGGAAGGCCGCCGAAAGAGAATGAACGCTACTTTGGTCTTTTGAAAGTAGTTAAGGTCAACGATGTGGATGCTGAAAAGCAAGGCAAGAGAGTAAAATTTGAAGACCTAACTCCCATTTATCCTAATAAGAAATTAAAGCTTGAAACAGGCAAAACACCGCTTTCAACAAGAGTCATTGATCTTATTGCACCGATTGGCTTGGGCCAGCGGGGAATGATTGTTTCGCCGCCAAAGGCGGGTAAAACGACGATTTTAAAAGATGTCGCCCGCGGCATTTCTGAAAATTTCCCAAAGATTCACTTGATGGCGGCTTTAATTGGAGAGAGACCGGAAGAGGTCACGGATATTTCCCGATCGGTTAAAGGTGAGGTTATCGCCTCCAATTTTGACGAGCCGGCCGAGGATCAGACGAGGGTTGCGGAAATTTGTCTGGATCGGGCCAAACGTTTAGTCGAGAAAGGTGTTGACGTGGTTATTCTTTTGGATTCGATTACACGTTTAGCCCGAGCTTACAATCTTTCCGTTCCGCCATCCGGCAGGACTCTGACAGGCGGTTTTGACCCGGCGGCACTTTACCCTCCAAAGAGGTTTTTTGGTGCTGCCAGAAACTGCGAGGAAGGTGGAAGTTTGACAATTATTGGTACGGCTCTTATTGATACCGGCTCACGTATGGACGATTTGATCTATGAAGAATTTAAGGGAACCGGCAATATGGAGCTGCATCTTGATCGGAAGCTGGCTGAGCGCAGAATTTACCCGGCGATTGATGTAAATAGGTCTTCGACTAGGCAGGAAGAGCTTTTGTTTAGTGTCGAGGACTACAAGAGAATAGTCACAATGCGTCGGATGCTTTCCGTTTTAAACCCAGATGAGCAGACAGAGATTTTGGTAGAGAGACTGGCGAAGACGGCCTCAAATAAAGAGTTTTTAGAAGGACTCAGTAAAGACATCAAGTAACTGCTTGCGGTTCTCCTCCGCACCGTATGGTGCAGGGTGCGGGCGGTCTGGCTGCTTAATAACCCAATTATGGAAAAAAGTCTATTGCATAAGGAAATTGCGGTTTTTTTGAAAGCTTTGGTCGCCTATCTAATTCTGAGAATCAGAAGAGCGGGACTTTACTTTGAAAAATACAAGAGTTTCTTGGTCAATATATTGATGGTCAGGCGAGGCGCAAATACCTCGCTTTTTTTACATGGTTCGATTTTAGGTTTGGCTATCTCGGTTTTAGTAGCTGGGGGAGTTATTTCATCTAATTCGGTAGTTTCCGGTTCATATCCAGGAATACCGGCAAATCCATTAGTTGCCGGAACACGTGACGATTTATTAAGCACAGGAGTAATTACTTCAACAATTACACCGGTGACGATTATTTCAGATAAACCTAGAGATAAAATCTTTGAATACACAGTTGTTGCTGGTGACACTATTTCCTCGATTGCTAAAGAATATGGTGTATCGGAGAATACGATCCTTTGGGAAAATGATTTGAGTACCAGTTCGATTATCAGAGCCGGTCAAAAGCTTTCGATTCTGCCGGTTTCAGGTGTGGCAGCAAAAGTTGCCTCCGGCGATACTATTTATTCTGTGGCCAAGAAATATCAGGCAAACGCCCAGGCGATAATTGATTTTCCTTTCAATGATATTGGAGATGATTTTCAGTTGACTTCCGGGCAAGTTTTAATAGTCCCAGATGGGGCACCACCAGAAAAGCCGAAACCGGTACCAACCCAATATCTGGCCCAGCAAAATATTCCGGTTGCAGACCTGGGATCTGCAACTTTTATCTGGCCAGCAAGTGGTGATCTTTCGCAATACTTTGCTTGGTATCACCCCGGGCTTGATATTTCCAGTCTTTCCGGAGGCCCAATTTTGGCCGCTGACGCAGGAACCGTGACTGTGGCCGGTTGGCCGGATAATTATGGTTATGGAAATCGGGTCATCATCGATCATGGTAATGGCTATACAACTTTATATGCCCATCTTTCGGCGATTTATGTTGCTGCGGGTCAAACTGTATCAAAAGCGGATGCAATAGGTGCAATGGGATCAACAGGAAGGTCGACCGGGACCCACTTGCATATAGAAATCAGAAATAACGGTACACCTTTAAATCCGCTTGGGATACTGGGAAAATAATCAGGTACAAAAAGTAAGAGAAGTACGAGAGGTACGAAAAGCAACCGGTCGGGCCGTGGTTTAGTGACGAAATACAACGATCGTTGGAAATTGTCACCAATGCACTTTACACTTTACGGCTGGGACTCTACACTCAGTTTTATGATTAATTTTGAGAGAGTAACACGAGTTTCGCACATAGCCTAAAGACACCTCCGAGGTGTCCTCGCTTGCCCTGAGCGAACTTGTCCTGAGCGAAGCCGAAGTAGTCGAAGGGGACTCCTCGGATGGTGGAAAAATTGCCTGCTGACTTCACCTCGGGGGAGTCTATGCAGCCACCCCCGAGGTGGTTTGGGGAGTGCGAAACTCGTGAGTAATTATCAAAGGTGCTGTACTGACCACAAAATCAAGGTTCAACTTTGAAGAGGGCTATGGCATAACGTTTTTTCGATTTTCAAGGTCTTGCTCGTGCCGCCATAGGCGAGCCTTGCTCTCCTCGCTGCGAGTAACAGGTTAGTTCTTTCCAATGGCTTGTCATCCTGGAGCGCTAGCGATAGGATCTTTATTGATCTTGGATTCTATCCTATCAGTTCCTTCCAGGACGGTCGTTGCCACTCCAGAATGACAAAATCGCTGGAGAAAACTAACATCGTACGCTGCGAAGCGGGACTTTGTCGTGGTACTTGTGATACTTTTGATAACCGTGGTACCCTTTTTCCATGATTGATTTTGCCAGGATTAATGTCCGCGCCGGCAGTGGTGGCAATGGCGCCGGTTCATTTCGCCATATTAAGGGGAAACGATACGGCAAGGCTGATGGCGGAGATGGAGGCAACGGGGGGAACGTTTTCTTGGAGGCCACCCGAGATCTGAATACCTTAGAGCCCTTTCGATACATTAAGGACTATAAAGCGGCGGATGGGACAAATGGGCTTTCGAATCTGAGACGCGGAGCGGATGGAGAGGATTTCGTATTGAAAGTTCCTGTTGGAACTTTAGTCAAAGTGAAGAGTCAAAGTGAAGAGTCGAGAGAAAATAAACTTTCCACTTCCGACTTTGACTTTGACTTAGTGAGCGAAGGCCAAAAAGTTCTCGTGGCCCGTGGCGGGCAAGGGGGTAGGGGCAATTCAAAGCTGAGAGATGAGTTTGGCAGACGCCCCAGGGCTGGCGAGTCAGGTGAAGAAGGCGAGAGTGCTCATCTGACGTTGGAGCTAAAGCTGATTGCAGATGTAGGTTTGATTGGTCTGCCAAATAGCGGGAAATCGACCCTTCTTGCGGCTTTGACAGCTGCCAGACCCAAAATAGCTCCTTATCCCTTTACGACTCTTGAGCCGAATCTTGGCGTGCTACGCACGCCAGGTGGTCAGGTGATCAGGCAGTCAGGTAATCAGGTAAGCGATGGATCAGAAGCCCGACAACCTGATAACCAGATAACCCGATCACCCCGCCAGCTTGTGCTGGCGGATATTCCAGGGTTAATTGAAGGTGCAAGCAAAGGCAAGGGACTCGGGGATTTATTCTTGCGGCATATTGAGAGGACAAAGGTTTTGGTGCATCTAGTTGACGTATCAAAAGTAGCAAAAGTTTCAAAGGGAACAAATGTTTTAAATACCTTTGAAACCTCGGAAACTTTTGAGACCTTTGATACTTCTGGTGTTTGGCGTGATTATCAAACTGTCCGTAATGAGCTTAAGGCTTATTCAAAAGAATTGGCTAAAAAGAAAGAAATCATTGTCCTTAACAAAATAGATCAAAGCACCCCACAAGTGATACAATCAGCGGTTGATGAATTTGCAAAACACAGGAAAAAGGTAATTGCCATTTCTGCCAAGACCGGCGAAGGTTTAGATAAATTGGTAGAAATGATATTAAAATAATCTTTAAGATATAAATAGATATATTTTGATGTTTATGTCCTAGGAGATGATAGCATTAGTCTATCGCGAATTTTGTGGTAATTTGATATATTAAAGTAATCTTAAGATCGATAAAAAATAGTTTTTAATTTTTATGGATTATTAGCTTGAATATTTGGCAAAATTTTGTTAGTGATTCTAATAGCGGATGGCCGGCTCAACTGCCAGTAAGTCTGAGTGGATGATTTGGGTCATTGCAGTAGGAATATTGATTTTTGAGTGGACCGTGGGGGAACTTCGAGTTGCTTCGCAACTCCGCTTATTATTTCGCAAACTATTGCAATCTCTGTTGCAATAGTGCTTCATAATATCGAACCTAGTGGACCTACCGAGAATCGAACTCGGATCTGGGCAACCTGCCCGCCGTACTTAGTGGACTTGCCGGGAATTGAACCCGGAACTGTACAATGCGAATGTACCGGTATACCGTTTACCTACAAGCCCAAACGTACTAAGGCAGGCGGGTGCGAATGCCCTGTTCTACCATTGAACCATAGGCCCTTTCGAATGCGGCCTGGGACGTTTGACGTTCTGAATTGCCACTGTTCTAACGGCCCGTTTTGAAGTTCAGCCTCTTCCTAAAAAGATTTTCTCGAAAGCCGCCTTCTTTGACAAATTTGTCCTTAAGAGCCTCAATTTGCCTCGATAGCAAATAGGATTCCATTTGGCAGAAAGTTAATAGCATATTCGCCGCTTCTTCTGGATCCTTGGGGAGTTTGGGGGCGTTGGGAATGTTAGGGGTTTCCCAAACTGCCCTAAACCCCCTAAAAATCCTAATCCTTGTGTCCTGGGCCGGCCAAATGGCCAAGCCCCTTTGCCTTAAAAAGTCCTCATAGTCTATTGCAAGTTCGCGGATAGAGCCTTCGGCGACGCCGCATAGCTTAATGTAACTTTCCAAACTTTGTACACTGTAGCCTTCCGCAATGTTCTGTTTTCCTGACCTTGCAGCTTGCTCCATTTGATCAACTGTTCGTGAGCGCCTGTTAATCCAGCGCTTGACAAATTCTACAGTTAAGTCGTGTATTACGGTGGCTAGAATGTAAGTTTTAAGGTATTTATAACCTTCCATATTGATGCTATTTTAACTTGATGCTATTTTAATAAGTGGACCTGATGGGACTTGAACCCACAACCTTCACAATGCCATTGTGACGCTCTAGCCAATTGAGCTACAGGCCCGTATATTTGGCCAACTGAATTTTAACAAAAGTTATAAGTGGAATCCAAGTGGCAGTTGAGAATAATTTACTCTCGGTTTGTGGAAAGTCAATTATCAAAGTGGATCAGATTGAGTCAGAAGGGGTAGTTTGGCGGGTGGACTAGCAAATTTGCTAACCAAAAACTTTAGAAAGAATAGTTTGTTAGATAAACCTTTGTAGTTGGTATTCTCCTATAATTTTTGATTCTCAAAATGATGAGATTTATTTATAACTAATTTTTTGGCCCGTGGGAAAATTATTTATAGGGTATTGCAGAAATGAATTGGTAAAAAATTTTTTGATAGAAAATTATTATGATTTTTGATGTTTTTTGCAGATTTTTTTAATTTTTAAAAAATTTTAAAGCACATTCAGTTGAAGCTAAAATTTGCAATGATTACTTAACATTATCTTTGTTTCTATTTGATCGCTTCAGTTATTGTTTAGGTCTTTAAAAAAGGAGATTCTGATTTTAAAATTATAGGTTCGTTTTACTTCTGCTGGCAGAATTTGGATAATGTCTGATAAAAAATTGTGATGAGAAAACGTTTTGTTAAGATGAGCTAATCATGAAGTTGCTGTTTATAGTTTTAAATATATGGCCTAGATCAGATAGATCAGAAGTTTAGAGCCTTAGTGGATTAATTTTTTTATTCTTTGATAGATGATGATGTTTTTCATAGAATTTTTGAAAAATTTCATGGACGGACTTTTGGGCAGGAGGTTTCAAGAATCGGATAATCTTGGGTTATTTGCCATTGAATTATACTGAAAAATGTTAAAATACTCTCAAGATGAAAAAGTATATTCCGGCTGAGGTTGAGACTAGGTGGCAGAAGAAGTGGAAGGAGACCGGGTTATATGGCGTGGACTTAAAATCTGCTAAAACCCCCTTCTATCTGCTTGTAGAATTACCTTACTCCTCGGGTGATCTTCATATTGGTCACTGGTTCGCATTTGCTGTCACTGACATTTTTGGCCGATTCAAAAGAATGCAAGGTTTTGATGTATTCTTTCCTGTAGGTTTTGATGCATTCGGATTGCCGGCAGAGAATGCAGCTATTAAGAGAAAACTTCACCCGCAAGACTGGACTTTCAAAAATATCGAGACGATGACGAACCAGTTTCAATTGATGGGTGGAATTTTCGATTGGGATCACGTGGCTATTACTTGTTTGCCCGAGTATTACAAATGGAATCAGTGGATCTTTTTGAAAATGCTTGAGCGCGGAATTGCCTATAGGGGCAAAACATTGTCAAACTGGTGTCCGGTCGATAAGACAGTTCTGGCTGATGAGCAGGTTATTTCCGGAAAGTGCGATAGGTGTGGAGCAGATATCGAGTTGAAGGAGATTAGTCAATGGTTTCTGAAGATAACGGATTATGCAGAAGAGTTGTTGTGGCCAGGCAGTGAAGAGGTTGACTGGCCAAAATCAGTAATCGAAGGTCAAAATAACTGGATTGGGAAAAGGGAGGGCGCGGTAATAAGGTTTGAGGTGGTGACAGAGGGACAGAGGGACAAAGCGGGAGAGGGAATAGAGGTTAAAGAAAACACCTCGAAGGTGGGCTCTGACTCCTTCGAGGTGAGGACAATTGAAGTTTTTACGACGAGGGTCGATACGCTTTTTGGGGCAACATTTTTGGTATTAGCACCAGAACATCCAATACTCACCAAAATCGTTCCCAAAAATAATTCAAACGAAGTAGAAAGATATCAATTTATATCGGCTGGTAAGTCCCAAGTAGAAAGGAAAGAAATGAGGGAGAAAACTGGCGTGTTTACAGGAGCTTACGCGATCAATCCCATAAGCGGAAAAGAAATCCCGGTTTGGATTGCCGATTATGCCTTGATGGGTTATGGAACTGGTGCTTTATTTGGCGATGCTCACGACGAGCGAGATGTGGAGTTTGCTAAAAAATATAAAATTCCGCTCAAGCCTACTTTGGTGACAGGCAAAAAAGATAGAGACAAGCTGATTTTGAATTTGGAGGAAGTTTTCACTGGAGAAGGAATACTAGTAGACTCTGGAGAATTTTCTGGAATGACTTCTGCTATTGCAAAGAAAGCAATAGTTAAGAAGCTCGAAGAAGAAAAGACAGGGCAGGCACAAATTCAATATCACCTTCATGATTGGTCAATTTCCAGGCAAAGGTACTGGGGAACACCAATTCCTATAATTAACTGCCCTAAGTGTGGTGCTGTGCCTGTTGATGAAAAAGATCTGCCTGTTGAGTTGCCTTATGATGTTGATTTTACTCCTCAAGGAAAGCCACCCTTAGCGACAGCAGAGGCGTGGATGAAGGTAAAGTGTCCAAAGTGTGGCGGAGATGCCCAGAGGGAGCCGGAAACGATGGACGGTTTTTTTGATAATTCTTGGTATTTTTACAGATATCTTGATCCAAAAAATGAGAGGGAGCCCTTCGACAAGCTCAGGGCACAAAAGTGGATGCCTGTGGATATTTATTTTGGAGGCGCGGAGCACACTTTAGGGCATACTATGTATTCCAGATTTTTCACCAAATTCTTCAGGGACTTGGATTTGGTGGATTTTGAAGAATATGCCAAAAGACGGGTTAACCATGGAGTAATTTTAGGACCGGATAGCCACAGAATGAGTAAATCGAGGGGAAATGTGGTTAATCCGGATGAAGAGGTAAAAAGCTACGGTGCAGATTCGATTAGGCTATATCTGGCATTTATCGGGCCGTATGATTTGGTGGCGCCGTGGGATCCGGGCGGGATTCGCGGAGTTTATCATTTTTTGCAGAGGGTGTGGGGACTGGGGGAAAAAGTTACAAGTGACTGGTTATCAGGCGACCAGGTTAGAAGGTCATCAGGAGAAAAAAATCCCGATAACCCGATAACCCAACAACCTGAAAACCTGCATATGATGCACAAGACAATCAAGAAGGTGACTGAGGACATTGAGAATATTAAGTTCAACACGGCGGTCGCAGCACTAATGGAGTGGTTGAATTATCTTTCGGGAAAAGTTCACGCAGGAAAGGTTACAAAGGTAGCAAAGGAGTCAAAGGAGTCAAAAGTTTCTGGAACTTCTGACTCATCTGACTCATCTGACTCTTTTGTAACATCTGTTACTCGCTTGGAATACGAAGTATTCCTGAAGCTTCTTGCTCCGTTTGCGCCGCATATAACGGAGGAACTGTGGCAGGAACTCCAGAAGCATGAATCAAGAAGCATGAATCATGGAAAAGAAAAACCTAAAAACCTTAATAATGTTTTCACAAGGCCTAAAGTCGCAAAATTCATAATTCATGATTCAATTCACTCCCAGCCGTGGCCCAAATATGATCCGGCTTTGGCCCAAGCTAAAAAGATTACTTTAGTTGTCCAAGTTAATGGCAAATTAAGAGATCGACTGCCAGTTGAGGCAGGAATTAGCCAGCAAGAAGCAGAGAAATTGGCACTCGCATCTGATAAGGTACAAAGATGGATCGGTGATGCGAATCCGAGAAAAGTGATTTTTGTAAACGACCGATTGATAAACTTTGTGATTTAATTGTTTACCCTGAGCGAAGTCGAAGGGTTGCCGATCGATTAATAAATTTTGTAGTATAAATAAACTATGGCAGAAGCTAACAGCCGAGAAGTCTCGTCAATACCTCATCCAGAAGACAGGGTTGCCCAACGAATTCGCACACAGATGCAGACCAGAGTTCCGAGGAGGCCCGTGGCTGGAACAATTGCAAAAGTTCTCTTGGGGCTTGGTGCACTTGGACTAGCTCGATACGTAGTTCCGGAGGTAGGAAAAGCTATTGAAACCGCTAGGGAAAAGTTGCAACTAAATGTCCAGCAGCAAGACCTTCAACAGCTAATACGACAAAGCATCAAATGGGTAATGAGATCGGTAAACTACCTGCCCAAAAGGTTATTCCTAAAGCAATTGTGGTTGGCGGCAATAATCCTCATCGGGTTTTTGGCGAGACTAGTCCAAGTAAATCCGAAAGTCCCTGGTTTTTCTTCCAGGATCCAGATTCCAAAAAATGGGTTTTTGCCCACTCGGACGGTTTTGGATTTGATCCAAACTTAGACAATCCAAACTTAGACCAAGTTAGGCAGTTTGACGTTTGGCAGCCCTAAGTTCTTCTGCAAGGGTTTAGTTTTCTCCAGTATTCATCCCAGGTGATCAAGCAGGTAAAGTCAAAGGTCGCTCCCTGATTGCATTTTATTCAATGATCATTGAAATATTTGTAATAAGATTGAGAGATAGGTCAAATTTTCGTACCTGGAAGCACTGGTAAGAACTAACCTGTTATCCTCCCCTGAGGTGAACACTGGAAGCTTTTCTGCTATACTTTCCCCCTATGGCAAGACCAGAGGCAATTAGCACTTTGGAAAGAGCCCAGGAATATAGAAGGCAGCAGGCAGGTCGTTTAAGGAGTTTGAGAGCTGATTCGCAAGCAGAGGCCGGGGAATACGGGGGGTTAAGACAAGAGCCTTTTTATCAGCAAGCCAGAAGATTGGTTACTTTTAATCGCTGGGAAAAACAGGCCCAAAAGACCCCTGAATTCTTAAAAGAAACATGGGAAGAAGCAGCAGACGCCTTTTCTGGAGCTTGCAACAATGGAGTGAAAGCCTGGCTGTGGATAGAGATTGCCCAAAGAACCAACCCCGGAACATATATTTCCATAAAGGATCTCTTTGAGACATACAGCGAGATTTTTGCCCAAACCCAGCTTCTTGAGGCAGCAGGCAGCAATGCAAAAGGGAATATGGTTGGCTATTGTCAAGAAAGTCTTTACAGTGTCGGGCTGGTGGCGCGAAAATTCAATATTGAAAGGCAAACTATTGGCTTTGGCATCACCGAGATGGGCCAAAAATATCTTGACGCTGCTTGTCTTACTTTGTGGTGGGAAAATCACCATCAGCAATCTCTCTACCCTCTTTTGGGAAAGACTGGCTCTTCAGGTGACAACCGATCTCCCATCACCAGAGCCCGCATTCTTGACTATCTGATGCGCCATTCCCATCAGGTGCGGGAGGTTGACTTAGTAACCAATCTCCAATTGTATCAGAACTCCACCAAGGAAGCTCTTAAGCTCTTTAATGGACTAGGTTTGGCAGAATACAGGGCAGTTACTTCCCATACAGCCAAAGTGCCCTTGCAATATGAGCGCAAAGAGGGTAAGGACTTGCGTGAGCCAGGGTATTTTAATACAGGTCATGGACTGCAAGATGAGGTTGTTTTGGCAATCGAGCAGCTGGCATCAAATTCTCCCAGATTTTCCATAGCTGATATTGTTGATAAGCTGCCTGAGGGGCTCAAGGCAAGATGGGGCGCTGAGAGTTTGAAGAGCAATGTATCCTTGATACTCAGCGGTTTTGCCCAAAGAGAGTATCTTTTAAGAGTTGATAATTTTAAGGGAGGAGAGAAGCAGTCCGATGTCAGCTTAACCTCAAAAGGTTGGTCTTTTGGTTTTGGCTTTATCTGGCCTGTTCTGGCAATTTTTGAAGGAAGGTCCTTAACCGCTGAGCAGCAAGCTGAGCAAAGAGCCCGGATTGAGCTGGCCAGAAAAAATCTTGACAAGTTTGCCCGAACTTCGGCCGAACTCTATTATCCCCATTCACATTCATTCAAGATAAGGGCAAAGGCAGAAAATCTGGGCCGTATAGTAGAAGCTCTTGCGAAGGGCGATCAAACTGCTGGTGAGCTGGCAGAAATAACAGGGGTTTCAGCGCAAACGGTTAGGAACTATCTTGCGCCCCACGTCGAAGGTTCTGAGCTGGTGATAATAGAAGTTGGCGGAAAGGCTGTCAGAGTTGGGGTAAAGGACGTTAAGGGAGTAAATCACTATTCTTTTCTCGGAACGCTTCCGCGCTGATAAAAATCGGGCTGATTGCGAACCTGTTTAAAAAGTGTCATCCCGAACTCGTCTGATTTTATCGACCCGAATGGGTTTCGGGATCTATATAGATGCTGAAACCTTACAGGTCGGAGTCTTTAGACTCCAGACAAGTTCAGCATGACAATAATGTATGAGTTTTGAAAAGAGTTCTGCATTTTGTTCAATGATCATTGAAATATTTGTAATAAGATTGAGAGGGTTGAATATCAATCCGCTGCCAGCTACAATCAGTTTATGAGAGATCATGGGTGGCTGAAGAAACAGTTGGATCATCTGCTTAAAACCTATTTTTCAGACCTTGCGATTACTAATCCGCTGGAGATTAAATTCGGCCGGGAGGCGAAGTTCAGATTCGGTTCGATTCGGCTTGTAAAGCCACGCGGTCTTAAGTCACTTAGGCTACTTAAGTCACTTAAGCTAAGCGAGGGGGTGCCCCAAAAGAGCATAATTACCATTACCTCAATGTTTGCTCGCGAAAATGTGCCGGTTGCAGTGGTAGAATATACCATCTGCCATGAACTGTGTCACTACGCTCACGGATTTTCTTCTGCCAACAGACGATTGTTTAAATACCCGCATCATGGTGGAGTGGTCAATCGGGAGTTGACAGAGCGGGGCGCCAAGGATTTAATTATGGCGTTTAAGAAATGGCTGAAGATTTATCGGAAGGAAATTATGGCGAGGGGAACAAGCGTTTAAGACTGATTGCCCTAGGTTTATTTTTTGGCGGACTGTTTGTTTTGGCTTTAGGCGCCGGCTTATTTTTCTTCAAAAATCAAAATTCGTCAAGCGATATACAGATCATTGCAACCACCAAGAGCACTGAAAGGGGTGAGCCAACTGAAATAGTGGTGCATGTGGATGGAGCGGTGCTTTCGCCGGGCGTCTATAAATTGGCCGCTGGCTTGCGGGTCGATGATGCGATTAAGATGGCCGGAGGACTAACGGAAGATGCGGATCAAACCAAGATTAATTTGGCGGCCAAGCTTGCGGACGGACAGAAGATATATGTGTTCGCCACGGGCGAACAAGTCATAAGTGATAAGTCACAAGTGATAAGTCAGAGTACAAGTTTAGTCAATATTAACGCGGCGTCTGAGAGCGAACTTGATAAGTTGCCGGGAGTTGGTCCAGTGACGGCCCAAAAGATTATCGCCTCGCGCCCTTATAGCAGTTTAGAGGAGCTCTTGACTAAGAAGGCGGTAAATAAGTCGGTGTGGGAGAAAATTAAGGGGATGATTGCCTACTGACAACTGACAAGTGACAGCTGACAGCTGACCCTTCGATAATGAACTCAGGGTCATCCTGAGCAAAGTCGAAGGATGACAACTGACATTTGATAATTGACAATTGATAAAAGAATTAATATTAAAAATTTCCTGATTTATTCCTCAGCTATTATTGTTTTAGGCTTGGCAATTGCCCTGAGAATTGCTTGGCACAAACCCGAGACGAAGTTACCAAGGAACCAGCAGGTTACTTTTGCGGCAACGGTTAAGACTGAACCGAGAATATCTGGCGTGCGCCAAGTTATTCGAGTCGGAGACGGGCGAATTTATACGGATCTTTTTCCAAGATATAGGGTTGGAGATCGAATCAGAGTTGAGGGGGAGGTCGATGAGAAGGGGAATATTTTTGGGGCGAAGATTGAGAAGGTGGGAGTAGTGCCTGGTGCCAGGTACCTGGTTGCTGGTATCAGAGAGCAAATTTCATCGGACATAAAAGAACTATTACCGTCGCGGGAAGCTACGTTGGTTGTCGGGACCGTACTTGGGGTTGATGATATAGAGCGCGATTTTAAAGATCAGTTGATTAAAACAGGCACGATTCATGTGGTCGTTGTTTCCGGCCAGAACCTTTCGATTGTGGCCGGCATTTTTATGGCCTTGGCCAAATATTGGGGCAGAAGATTGAGCCTGTTCTTGGCGACTGTAGCAGTTTTTGGTTATGCACTCTTAACCGGTTTTGAATCGCCGGTGATGCGGGCTAGCCTTATGGTTATGTTTAGCTCTTGCGCGATATACATAGGTCGTGAAAGGATAGCTGTTTGGGGTTTGCTGCTTGCGGCTTTGGTGATTTTATTTTTTGCGCCTGCTGCTATCTTTGAGATCTCTTTTCAACTCACCTTTGCGGCAACTCTAGGAATTGTCACCTTGGGAAGTTATTTAAGCAGTTATTTAAGGTCGGACCTTAAAAAAGGTCCGACCTTTGTAGGTTATCTCTCGGATGGACTTTGGCAAAACGCGGCAATTGCCACCAGTGCCTATTTGTTGACGGCTCCTTTGATTCTTTATCATTTTGGCCAGGTTTCGCCAATTGGTCCGATTGCTAACATCTTGGTCGCTTTTGCAGTTGGACCGGTGATGGCCTTGGGCTTTCTGATCGCGGGAGCTAGCCTGATTTTTATGCCCGCAGCCCAGCTTTTGGCTTATCTTGCCTATGTGCCGGCATTTTATTTTGGCAAAATAGTTGCGATTTTTGCCCAAATGCCAATTGAGAAGCTGAGTTTGGGTAAAGGAAACATGCTAATGGTGATAGCTTTTTATATATTGCTTTTTATTTTGATATTGATATGGAGGTGGAAAGTAGTTAAGTAGAAATTGGAAAGAAGAAACATTTACCATTTTCAATTTTCTATTTTCTATTACTAATTTCTATTTTCTATTAACTATTTTCCAAATGCACAATGGCTACCAAAGAAAAATTTCTCCTAATCTCTGCCTTAATTCTCATAAGCCTTGGTATGCTTTTTATCTTCCAGTCTCAAAGTTTTGGCAAGCTTAGGCTTATCTTTTGCGACGTAGGGCAGGGAGACGGAATTTTGATTATTGCGCCTTCGGGCAAACAGATAGTTGTCGACGGAGGGCCGGGTACAAAAATTGTCGATTGCTTGGGGCAAAAAATACCCTTTTGGGATAGAAAAATAGAGCTGGTTGTTTTGACACATCCACAGAGGGATCATTTAGAGGGACTGGTGGAGGTTTTGGCAAGGTATCAAGTAGAGATGATTATGACGACTGGCGTAGCAAATGAGACGGATGTTTATCGTGCGTGGGAAGAAGCTTTAAAAGAAGAAAATACCAGAATATATACCCCAAACGCTGGTGATGAGATTCTGGTTAAGGGTTCAACCCTCGCGAGGGTTGAACCCTTAGTACTAAAAGTTTTGTGGCCGAGTCGGTCTGACATTGACCAGTGGGGGGTTAAGGCGCCGAAAGACCTCAATGAAACTTCTATTGTCATGCGTCTTGAGTACGGCGGATTTTGCGCTTATTTAACCGGGGATATCCCCAAAGAGATATTGGAAACACTGATTGACACTGAGTGCGAACTTCTGAAAGTTTCTCATCATGGATCAAAAACGGGGACAAATGAGGAGATTTTAGATTCAGTGAATCCAGAGGTTGCAGTGATTCAAGTGGGCAAAAACAGCTTCGGGCACCCGACAAAAGAAGTGTTGGATTTATTAGAATCGAAAGGAGTAAAAATACTGCGCAATGATATTAATGGGATCATTGAGGTGGTGAGTGATGCAGAAAGTTTTAGCTTGTGGAGCCAACATTAACTTCGGCCTGGCGCAAAGCTTCGGTAAGAAGAGAGATGGAAGCGTTATAGACTAACCAGAGTGATGAAAGATTGGCGAGTCCTCTATCAAAGCCATTGTGCACAGGGTATGTTTCCAGTCTTGAGTCAGTCTCATCTTTTCTTTCATTAAGCCAAAAGAAGGCAGCAAGTTTACCTTGGGGGGTGGTGAGATCGCAAGCTTCTTCTAAGAGGTTAAGCTGATCGCGGTAATGTTCAAGATAGAGGAGGTTTTGGTGATCGGGCCATTGCTCATGAAACCAAGTTGCAATTTTGAGCAAAATGGTGGTCTGATCTCTCTCTTCTTGGAGTCGTGAGGATAGTTTATCGAAAGTTATGGCGGCGGGATCTTTTGCCAGCTGGAGCCAACTCTCATCCGATTTAATTTCGGCCATTCTTATTCTTTCATGAGCAACTGATACTTGCAATTCGGTTTGGCCCCTAGGCCTTAAGATTCCTTCTAGTTTCATATGGGTGCAAGCATGCAAAACTTAGGCGAGAGAGCAAATCTTTGCCGTGTACGATGGTTTGAGCTGTGACTTTACTGGTTATGGTTGACACTGTACACTGTAAGGCAGAATGAATTTGAGAGCACAGATTAGACGCGATTTGGAAAAAACAATTGACAATTTACCCAGCTTCGCCAAGGCTTCGCCGGGCGAGCAATTGACAATTGACAAAAGACAAATTGAAGTCACAAGGACGAGCAGTGGGAGGTTTGGGGATTATAGTACCAATGTAGCGCTTAAGATAACTTCTTCTGTCATCCTGGAGGGATCCGGCGATAGCCGGAGACCGATAGGATCTAAAACAAGCTCGAAAAGAGATTCTATCGCTTCGCTCGCCTCGCTTCGCGGGCGAAGCGGGCTCCAGAATGACAAAGGATACCGTATAATTAAGCAATCTCCGATAGAGATTGCGAGGATTTTGGCTGATAGTTTGAAAAATTTGCTGTACATCGAAAAACTAGAGGTCGCGCCTCCGGGTTTTATCAATTTTTTTATAAAACCTGAGATTTGGCAAGAACAGGTAGAGATTGTGCTCAAAGCTGGTAGTGGTTTTGGGTCGAGCAGTTTGGGGAAAGGCAAGAAGGCCAGGGTGGAGTTTGTTTCCGCAAACCCAACCGGTCCACTTCACTTTGGCAATGCTCGGGGTGGACCGATAGGTGATGTTTTGGCCAATGTTTTGCAATTTTGTGGCTACGATGTGCTGCGTGAATATTATCACAATGATATTGGCGAGCAGGTAAGAAAGCTGGGCGAGTCGATAGTCAACGTGTCAAATGGTCAACGGGTCGAAGAGCAGGAGTATAAAGGGGAGTATGTTCGCGAACTTGCAAAGAAAATTTTTGCGGGTCCTGTCAGTCGTTTCCTTCCCGCCAGTGCTCGCTCGAAACTGAAATCGAAAGGTGATCAACAAAACAATGTCGAGCTGCGCGCTGTTGGGAACCCTCCCACGACTGCCACCCCCAAAAATCTTACTGCGGCTGGCAGCAAATCAGAAAACGAACCCGGTTTGCAGCGCAATTCCAAACCGGGTTCGGGGGACGTTGATGCTGCTGACGCTGGCAAGAAGGCGGTGCAGATTTTGTTCAAAGAAATAATGGCTGATTGTGCCGCGATGGGCATTGAGTTTGATAAGTTCTACTCGGAAAGCGAGCTCGCAAACACCGTCAATGGTTTGCACCAAATGATCAATTTTTGAAAGATCGAGAATCGGTGGTTGTTAAATCGGATGGTTCTTACACTTATTTTGCCAACGATATTGCCTATCACAATCTAAAATTTGAGAATAGTCCTGATTTAGTAGTCGATGTTTGGGGTGCAAATCATCATGGGCATGTGCCAAGAATCAAGGCGGCGATAGCTAGCCTGGGACATGAGACTTCCAAATTCCATGTAATTTTATACCAGTGGGTTAGGTTTAAGAGGGGTTCTGAGATAGTTAAGATGTCAAAGCGATCGGGCACGTTTATTACAGCAAGAGAGGTACTTGATGAAATTGGCCCTGATGCTTTGCGGTTTTTTATTTTGATGTACGACCCCAATTCTCACATTGATTTTGATTTGGATTTGGCAAAGGAGAGGTCCAACAAAAATCCGGTCTACTATGTTCAATATGCGCACGCCCGTATAGCAAGCATTTTGACAAAAGTCCCCAATGTCAATCTCGAGTCCCGTACCCCTGTCATTCTGGAGCGAAGCGATAGAATCTCAAAAAAGAGATCCTATCGGTCGTTTCACTCCCTCCAGGATGACAATGCAAACTACCAACTATTAACTACCAACTACGAACTGTCCCTGATAAAGCAGATTACCCGTTTGCCTGAACTTGTCGAGGATATTGCGAGCAATTTTGCTGTTCACCGGTTGACGGCATATTCGATAGACCTTGCCGACAGTTTCCATAAGTTTTACGAAAATTGTCCAGTGCTTTCTGACGATAAAGAATTAACTGAGGCGAGGATTGCCTTAATTTCGGCGACCAAAATCGCCCTTGCCAATACCTTGAGGCTTCTTGGCGTCTCCGCCCCCCAGAAAATGTAGTATGGACAAAATTATTCTGGCATCTTCTGCTGATCTTTTCATTAACTTGTCTGCTGGTTGGTTTGGAGCGGCTATTATTGTACCACTTTTTGCAAAAAGGCCGAAATTTAATCCTAAACCGTAACTGTCCACGTCTCTGATATTTTTATTATTGTTCGAGCGTAAGCGAGAACTATTTATCTAAACTTCTCACTTCACTACGCTCGTTCGAAGAATAAATTATCACGAACGTGGACAGTTACCCTAAACCATTGATTGTCAATATATTTTTTGCTGACATTACCCCACTTTCATCTGTCATCCTGAATTCATTTCAGGATCCAGATGCTGAAACCTTACAGGTCGGAGTCTTTAGACTCCAGACAAGTTCAGAATGACGACGAAGGTTGGTTTTGAAATGACTTCTAGTGTAAATCTCCAAACAGGGGATTGATGTATGGTTGATCATGCCCCATAGTGCTGATATAATTGCACCCATGTCGGCAGAAAGACAAGGCAGTCGTCCTTTTGAAGATACCAAAAAGGCATACGGAAGTGCTTATGAAACTTTGGTTGATCGTTTGCTTGCGGAACCGGACAGTCCTCTTTCGCGAAAAATTGCCGCCGAGGAAAGCAGGCTTTCGGACCATTTGCGAAAGATGAAAGACGGGAGGGGGACTGGAAGTGATGCAGAAGGGGATAGCGATGTTATCGCGTTTAATTTAGGGAGACATTGCGTCCCGGTTGCTTTGCCGGTTAACTATAGAGGAAGAAAAGGAGCGCCGGAAAACCGCCACAACCTGGCACAGAGATATCTCTTCGGTGACCAGTCTCTTGAGGAGGTCGGCGGCTCTTATGGATTGACACGCGAGCGGGTTCGCCAGCAGGTTAAAGCGGCTACCCGCGCTGTGCTTGGCGCAGCGCCCCAGGCCGACTTGCAGTTTGAAACTTTGAATTTTAGAAAACCTCCAAGCGACCGTTTGCGGGATAAATTGTCCCGGGCTCGTGGAGGTGCAACCGTGGGCATAATGGAGGCGCTCAAAGGCGGCGCGACTTATGACGAGCTAATAGCAATGGGGTA
>JACPEV010000022.1 GCA_016183325.1 Candidatus Curtissbacteria bacterium | reverse complement strand
TCTTACTAAAGTTAACCAGACTGATTTAAACATCATTGGCTGGGAACTTAACAACCGGCCGAGGAAACGATTTGGTTTTAAGACACCGATTGAGGTACTATTACAGGAGACTAACTGGGGCACTTCAAGTTAGAATTCAGCTTACGGCCCCTATAGTTGATTTTGCCATAATAATGTGATATTATAGTTGAAAACTTAAGTCAGAAGCGAGATTAGAGTTTTTCGATACTTCAAGAAATTAATTTTTCCCGATATCCTTAAACTTCTCAATTCAAATCTCATTTAGGTAACAAGAAAGGAGGCAAAAATGGCAAAAAGATTATTCGTTGGAAGTCTTCCATACAGTGCTACAAGCGCTCAACTAGAAGAACTGTTTTCCCAAGTAGGGAAAATTACAACATTGAATCTAATTACAGACAAATTTTCTGGCCAAAGCAAAGGTTTTGCTTTTGTGGAATTCACCACAGACGCAGAAGCCGACGAGGCAATTAAAAAATTCAGCAATTTTGAATTGGACGGTCGAAAAATGGTTGTCAACGAGGCACGTCCCCGGGAAGACCGAAATAGCAGATCAACTTTTGGAAGCAATTTCAACAGATCCAGAGGCTGGTAAAAGGAACAGATAAATGCAGGGAGCTCAGGTATTTTCAGTTTGTATCCGCTGTGGTAAAACACGAATCCTCTTAAAAAGATGGAAAGATCGAGGTGAGCGCGGAAAAGGAACTGTCATTCACCATGAGGAAACCAGGTGTCCTGATATGGAATGTCAGAAGATTGTTGACGAAAAGTTTCAGGAAATGAAAGACCGCAGAGCTAAAACGGAAGAACGTAAAAAGGCTGTCATTCTCGAAAGATCCCTGGGCAAAGAATCAAAGCAAACAAACATCATTTAATAATTACCCTCAAATTGGATCGAAGGGTTGATGATTTCCGTTTACACTGAGTTTATCGAAGTGAACCGCCAATTGGATAGAAATTATTAAATATCCAGAATTAGTTTACCAGAAGTCAGTACAGTTTCTGCAATAATCTTTAAAATTCTAAATCCTTGTTAGAACTTTTTTGGGTTAGGAATAAAGGGATACTTAGTTGAGTGAGCAAGAAGTCTAGTTTTCTGCGTAAATCTTGGCGTATTTACGAACTAACTCACGCTGCATCTCGTTAGCTTCTTTGGCTGCTTTTACTATTATTTTCTTTTGCTCTTTGGACGAGTAGTCAAAAAAGCTCTTGTTTGGAATTTTTTTCCTTTTCTTAAATACTTTTATCATCTAGGACCCTCCGCAGCTCCTGAGGATTATACTTCACTTTTAAGTAACTATCAACATTATCTATGTTAAACAATGTTTTTTCAGCCCGATTTTCAAAGTTTTTGATTACCAAACTTAATCTTACACTATTTCTAAACTCTTTTTTTATTTTGTTCACATTTTCTTTTGAGTTAAGAAATGCTTGAATAAACATCTCTTTAGGTACAATTCTGCCTTCCAGCCTTTCTCTTTTTTTTGTAAAATCCCATGCAATAGCCGGGTCTTGGTAAAGGTATATTATTCCTATTTTTCTATTCTTACCTAAGGCTCTCTTTACATCCTTGAGAGCTACCTCATAATTTGCAAAAGTACCGTCTACTACAACATTTTGAGCATGAGCTTGAACATGATCAAATAGTTTTTCTACACCGATTGCAGCAGCAGACTGTAACAGGTTCGAGTTTGTTTTGTCGTATTGCGGAGTAATATCCCTGATTTCATCAGCATCAATTCTCACCACTTTAGTGTTAGGGTCTTTCTCACCTAATTGTTTTATAAGTGAAATGGAAAACTCGGTTTTACCGGCACCAGGGGATCCTGCCATGAAAACCGTAAAAGGGTTCTGCGAAGGAGGAAATTTAGTCAAATCTGCGAACTTGGATATTATGAGCTTTTTGTTTTTCTTTACGAACTTTATTGCAGCTTTCCGAATTGCCTCATCTGTAGTCATAAAAGCATGATAGCAAATTTGAAGCTGTCATTGCTGCGAACCGTGGACAGAGTTAGAACCTATATAGCTTCGCTAAATGAACCTTTGTATATCCCTAACTTTGCCACTGTTTAATCTTCTATAACCGATTTAAGTTTCTGTAAAATATCCATTGTAAATGGTTCATCGAGTTCCCCTTTGTCAACCCATTCATAATATTCCAGTTCTGTGGTTTTATCACCAATAGGAGTAAATCTGTATCGGACATGATAATTTCCGTCTTTTTTAGTGAACACAAACATTTCATTTTCCTTAAACTCTGTTACTTCATATTCTGACCAATCTCCATTCTGGCTTTGATTTCTGTAAATTGAACCTATTTTAACTGGCCATCCATTGGTTTCTTCATAAACAACAGAATCAATCCATTTAGGGGTGTTATTAGGATTGATTGTAAAGTCAAAAATTTCTTTGACGGGTTTGTTAATTTGAACTATTAGCTTCTTACTTTTCATTATTGATAGATTATATGTAAATTCTCTCTTTCATATTGGGCTTTTGAATCTCCATGAACAACAAGATTCCTTATCCAACCAGGTGTTACATGTCTTATCAATAGTTTCTTAACAAATTCATCAATCTGCTCGAGGTTTAGGCAATATTCTTTCATTCCCTTCATCATTGGGCCCTTAGAGTGGGAATAATATTCCTTTCTGAAATCAATGTTGTATTTGTCATCGTAAGCTGAATAGACAGGGGAATTCCAAGGTTGTCCATCCTTGGATGTAGTCGCAATGGTAATATAGATAATTTTAGAAATAATTTGTTTTGCTTTTTCTGCCAAATCGCCCATGTTCGGATTATATCAAGAATCTAAGGACTTGATATATGCTTCATGTTCGTCAAAAACCACATTTCGAAAACCACCTTCAAACGAAAACCACCTACTCGAAAACCACCTTCAACGAAAACCACCTTCACGAAAACCACCGAAAACCACCTTTCACGAAAACGAAAACCACCTTCAATGTTCACGAAAACGAAAACCAAACGAAAACCACACGAAAACCACCTTCAATGTGGATTAGGTTGGCACATCTTCTTTTTTTTGAAAATTTATGCGGCCGGGCTTGGATGCCATAATTATAATTTCTTGAGTAATTCTAAATCACCATTAATTAGTGCTTCTTTCTTTACCCTCGTCCATTTCTTAACCCGTAATTCTCTGTTCATTGCTGATTTAATATCTGGATATTTCTCCGAGTAAACTAGCATTACTGGTTTTTTAGCTCTTAAGTATTTTGCTCCTTTTGAGGTTTTCGAATTATGCTCTTTTAATCTTTTATCTAAATTTGATGTCATTCCACAGTAAAGAGAATTGTCAGAACAATGGAGAATATAGAAGTAATACATGTTCCTTCGATTCTGGTTCGATTTCACTCACCATCACTCAGACCCTTCGATTCTTTGAAAGGCTATAGCCCTGAGCGAAGTCGAAGGGCTGCGGGACAGGGATTCGGACCCCAATTTCCAGGTTCAGAGCCTGGCGTGCTACCATTACACTATCCCGCAACGTCAAACGTTGCTGGCCGAGTCAGACTCGGCCGCAAAGTAACACAATTTTATCATTTTTGGCCGACTTTGGATAAATCGGATTGGAATTTTGCTCAGTCTGCGCTAAACTGAAGAAAAGTAGTCAAAACCATGATTCTGCGACAAAGAGGAGCATATTTTGTTAAGTCTAACCAAACTGGTCTAAATGTGGGCGGCCCATACGCAACACGAGCTGAAGCTCAAAAAATGGAAAGAAGATTTGAATTTCGAGATATGACCAGAAGAAGAGCATACGCCGGTTTAAGACCCACAAATTATTTAGCATATTTAAGAAATAAGTTGAAATAGGTGAGGAGAACTGAAAGAATGGCACCTTACAAAACTCGGGCAGATTTACCAGATCCAATAAGGGAACATCTTCCACGGCTAGCCCAAGACATCTACAAGGAAGCTTTTAATAATGCATGGGAAAGATTTGCAGACCCTTCCAAATTAAAATACGGTGGAGATCGAGAAACTGCTTCGCATCGAGTTGCCTGGTTTGCGGTTAAGAAAAAATATTATAAAGGCGAAAAAGGTAGGTGGGTTAGGCGATGATAGTTAAGAGAAAAGCTGGCTATTTTGTTTTGTCCGAAAAAACCAAAAGAAATCTGGGCGGTCCTTATAAAACGCGCGAGGAGGCAGTAAAACGCTTGAGACAAGTCGAATTTTTTAAACGCAGGAGAGGCCACTGGTGATCGAACCGCACTCCGGGCTTAATTTTGGGCAATTAATATGGTATAAGATACGCCGATATATGGGTATTGCCTATTTTTATTCTTTCCGATTTATAAGACAATTTCTTGCCGACTGCTATCACCAAATAAAAGGTGGCGGCTCCACATAACATATGATGACTCCATCTGACTCAAAAGAGCGGTTTTTAGCGGCAGGTCGTCTTTTGACTCAGGAATCAACTACCATTGAAAAGTTTGAAGAGATTAGGAAGTTAATTCGTGGTATTAATCCTCGTGTCGACAGATTGCTTGAATTATGCTCCGATGCGCTTTCAAAAATTGAAAAGTTAAAAAAGGGTGAAGTTATTGAACTAGCCGCTGAGCAGTTGCCCGAAAAGACTGAGAAAGAAAAGAGGCGTAAGAAAGCAATTCTGTTTTTCGCTCGATCTTGGAAAGAGTTGCAAAGCGAAGTAGAGAGAGTTAGGAGCGAGCTTGCAGACAGGAATAAAAAGAAAAGTAGTCAGGAACAAATGGCAAGTTTTGGCAAAATTGCTGCGAGCGCCCGCGGACCATTTGGAATTATTACTTTGGGAGCGGTTATAGTGGCAGGAATTTTAATTTATTTAGGAAATAATCAGAATCAAATTCAAACTCAAATACCAGTAAATACTCCAATTGTCAGGTCGACGCCTACAGTTAGTCCTACTCCGACTTTAATTCCAAGCACATCCCCCACTCTTAAGAAGAAAATCAAGGTGATTACTTATGAGGGAAGAAGGATTGCTTTGTCAGAACTAGTGGAGGCTACTGGTCCTGATTGCACTAGTTCTCCAAGGGAAGTACCTCATTATCATGCGAAGGATCGTATAGCGGCCCGCGCTCTTGATGGAACTATGATTGCGGATCCAGGAGGATGTGGATTTGGAAAAGTCAGTGAGACGAAAGTTGAAGAGGTAGATGAGTAATGCCTTTTAAAACAAAACAACAAAAAATCGCCGCCGCTCAAAGAAGATTTATTTATACACAGGGCGCCATTAGTTTGCCAGATTTGACAAATGTCAAAATTGACGCTTCCCGCGATAAAGCCGCCGGAGACAAGAACAAGGCTTTTGATCTTGCTTATGTTAAGTTCGATCTTGTTAAAATTTCTATGGCTGCTTCTTTCTTAATTGGCGCACAAATTGTTTTATCCGTTATCATTTAAATTGCTTACGCTTGACTTTAGCTTGAGGGCTATGCTATGGTTGAGGCTAGTCGAAGCTAATTAGCTTCAGATTGAGGCTAGATGCTTGACAATCTTCATTGCCCTAAAGGAGGTGATTTATAAGAATGGCTACAATGTACTGCGTTAAGTGCCGCGCAAAGAGAGACGATCCCAACGCTGAAAAAGTTACCATGAAAAACGGCAAAGCTGCTATGAAAGGTAAATGTCCAGTTTGTGGTACTTCAATGTTCAAAATTGGAGGTTAAGATTTAATAACGTTTGATGTTGTGGAAAAACCTCAAAGACATTTTTATAATGCTGCTTGGGGTTTTTCGGCTTAATTAAACTTTCGTGTTGGTTTTTGTAACCTAATGTCTTTTACTACGAGATAGCTTTTCTTGGTTGTAGAAGTAGACAAACCATTTCATAAAGTTCTCCCATCGTTCAGTCTTTAAACCTCTATGGGCAAGC